>CAUDUM010000002.1 GCA_958452575.1 uncultured Eggerthellaceae bacterium | reverse complement strand
GTGGGCGGCGTGCCGGGTGTGCGGTGTCTGTGGGGTGGTGTGTTGTGTGGTGGGGGGGGGCGGGGGGGTCGCCCCCCCCCCACGGCCCGCCGGAACGACCGAGGGGGCACGTACTCAAACAAGTCTTCGCTTTGACCAACGCGGTCTTCGATCGCGTTTAAAGGCTGCGGATACTGCGCGCGAGCCCCCTCGGTCGTTCCGGCGGGCCGAACCATTTGTCCGGCTCTCACTTCCCTGAGACGTCGGCACGCTTTTCTTTGCTCGAGGAATAGGGGGTCATCATGCGCGTATACACGTACGACTGCACGCTGCGTGATGGCGAGCAGGGCGAGGGGATCTCGCTTTCCCTCGAGGACAAGCTGCGCATCGTGCAGCGGCTTGACGCCTTGGGCGTCGATTTCATCGAGGGCGGGTTTCCCGCCTCCAATCCCAAGGACATCGAATTTTTCAAGCGTGTCCGTGAACTGCCGCTTGAGCATGCGCGCATCGCGGCGTTCGGATCGACGTGCCGCAAGGACGTGGCCGCTGCCGACGATGCGGGTCTGGCTGATCTGCTCGCGAGCGGGGCGCCTGTGGTGACCATTGTCGGAAAGACATGGGACGCCCAGGTCACACGCGCGTTGCAGACCTCGCTCGAAGAGAACCTGCGCATGATCTCCGATTCGGTGGCGTATCTGAAGGAACGGGGCCGCATCGTCGTGTTCGATGCCGAGCATTTCTTCGACGGCTACAAGGCGAATGTCTCCTACGCCCTCGAATGCGTGGCCGCCGCGTCGCGTGCCGGTGCGGATTCCGTCGATCTGTGCGAGACGAACGGGGGCGCGCTGCCGCACGAGGTGACCGATGCCGTGCGCGCCGTGGTCGAGGCGCTTCCCGGGCAGCAGATCGGCATCCACTGCCACAACGATTCGGGATGCGCGGTGGCGAGCACGCTCGCCGCGGTACATGCGGGCGCGACGCAGGTGCAGGGCACGATCAACGGCATCGGCGAGCGCGTCGGCAACGTCGATCTGCTGACGGTCATCGCGAACCTGGAGCTGAAGATGGACTGCACGTGCGTCGGGCGCGACAGGCTCCGCCAGCTCACCGACGTGGCCAAGTTCGTCGCGGAGACATGCAACATCTCGGTGCCGGCTCATCATCCCTACACCGGGTCGTCGGCGTTCGCTCATAAGGGCGGGCTGCATGCCAGCGCGATCGCCCGTTTCCCCGAGGCATACGAGCACACGCGCCCCGAGTTCGTGGGCAATTCGACGCGCATGCTGGTCAGCGAGCTTGCCGGCAAAGCGTCGCTGGTCGCCAAGGCGCGCAGCCTGGGGATCGAGCTGGCAAACTACCCCGAGACCACGCAGCAGATCCTCGATGAGGTGAAGCAGCGCGAGGCGCAGGGTTATTCCTACGAGGTGGCGGACGGGTCGCTCGCCATCTTGCTGCTGCGTCACCTGGGGCGCTACAAGCCCCATTTCACGTTGGAGAGCTTCCGCGTGATCGTCGACGACCGCGAGGATACTGGGGCGCTGGCCAAGGACGCTATGAGCGAGGCGACCATCAAGATCCACGTGGGCGACAAGCGGTTCGTCGCCACGGGCGAGGGCGCCGGCCCTGTCGAGGCGCTCGACGTGGCGCTGCGCATGGCGATCGGCGAATTCTTCCCCGAGGTGGAGCAGATGGAGCTTGTCGACTTCAAGGTGCGCATCCTCGACGAGAACGTGGGCACGGGCGCGATCACGCGCGTGCTCATCACCACGAGCGACGGTGCCGCGCTCTGGGGCACCGTCGGCGTGTCGGAGAACATCATCGAGGCGTCGTGGAACGCCCTTGTCGATTCGATCGAGTACGGCCTTGCGCGTCGCGAGCTGTCGTTGCGCTAGCGGTGTGCAGGAAGATTTACAAGCAAAGGAAGGTGCGAATATGGCTGAGATGAGGACGGCGGACGTTGACAACCTGCTGAGCGTTTTGGCTGCCCTCGATGACGAGGACACCATATTCGCTCTGCTGGAGGA
This sequence comes from uncultured Eggerthellaceae bacterium, assembly GCA_958452575.1. GTDB lineage: Bacteria > Actinomycetota > Coriobacteriia > Coriobacteriales > Eggerthellaceae > Aphodovivens. Next base: position 500,200 of record CAUDUM010000002.1, on the reverse strand, counting down.
TTTGTTCACGCCGCGCGAGATCAAGGAGACCTCTCAGCGCCTTGCCGTGGCGCGCCTGCTGGCGCAGGGAAAACCCTACTCCGCCATCGAGCGCGAGACGGGCGCCTCCGCCACGACCATCGCGCGTGTATCCAAATGCCTGACGTACGGCTCGGGAGGCTATGCCGCCGCGCTCGGCGTGCTGGGCGAGGGGCAGCCTGCGAAGTGACGGCGATCGCCCTGTCCGCTTATGTTGGGCGTCGACGGGCCAATCGCGCATCATCGTACAATTGTCGCGCCACACGTATCGCAACGTGCTATGCTTGCGCCTTGCTTCAAGGAAAAGCCTGTTTGCAGGGCGGATAGTGCTTGAAAGCGGATAATGTCAGGCGTGGGGGATTCGAAAGGCGCGGGTGCGATAGCGATGAAACGGCTGTTGATCGTCGTTGACTACCAAAAGGACTTTGTAGACGGGTCGCTCGGCTTTGACGGAGCCGAGGAGCTGGACGCGCGCATCGCCGAGAAGATCGCATCGTATCGCGCGACGGGCGATGAGGTCGCGTTCACGTTCGACACGCATCACCGCGATTACCTTAAGACGCAGGAAGGGCGCAACCTTCCCATCGAGCATTGCATCGATGGCACGCCGGGCCACGATCTTTACGGCGAGGTCGCCTTGATGATGCGCGACTCCGACACCGTGTTCAAAAAGCCTTCGTTCGGATCGGTGGAGCTGTTCGAGCGCCTGCGCGCCTCCCAGCGCACGGCGGATTCGGTGGGCAGCCAGCCGTTCACAAGCATCGAGCTGGTGGGCCTGGTGTCCAACATCTGCGTTATCTCGAACGCCATCCTGGCCAAAACCGCCTGCCCCGAAGTCCCCGTCGTCGTCGATGCGGCTTGCACGGGTTCGGGCGATGCGAAGCTGCACGAGGCCGCGCTCGACATCATGGAGGGCCTGCAGATCCAGGTGATCAATCGTTAGGCGCCCCGCTGGTGTCGAGCGAATCCGTCGAGGATGAGCTGGGCACGGGTGCTGATGGGGATCGTGTTCTCGGCAAGGAAGCGCGGGATGTCGTCGATTGCCAGCTCGAACGGAACAATGAGCTCCGCCGCCTCCGGCGTCGCATCGGCGACGCGTTCCACCTGGGCGAACGCCACCTGAATCGTCTCGTCGGTGAATCCCGCCGATGAATAACCGACCTGGGGGAGCAGCTCAAGCGGATCGTCGAGGTCCCGCCGCAGGGCGAATCCGGTCTCTTCGCGCAGCTCGCGGTCGATGCTCTCCGCGGGGCCTTCGCCCGCATCCACGAGGCCGGCGGGAAACGCGATACACCAGCTGTTCAGCGGATAGCGAAACTCCTTGATGAGCACCAGCTTGCCGTCGCGCGTTTGCGGCACGACGCATACGGCGTCTGCGCGGGGCGCTTCACCGCGACCGTTGGCTTCCAGCTCGGCACGATACTCGTCGGGGCCTTTGCGCGAGGCGCTGTCGTATTCGTAACACGTGCCGTCGGGCAGCTCGTAGTGCAGGACGTACTTTTTGATCCAGCCGTCCGCCTTCAGCTCAAGGTCGATGAAGCGGGGGGTCGTGCTGTCGGATCGCATGGGAGCCTTCTTTCGGAGTTAGAAATCCATCACGTCGCCGATGCTGGCGGAAATGCACAGGTCGGCCTGCTGATCGCGCGGGGTGGTGCTGCGGTTGACGATGACCAGGTGGGAGCCGCTGAAGTAGTCGATCAGCCCCGCGGCGGGGTAGACCACCAGCGATGTGCCGGCGATGAGCAGCAGGTCGGCGCGCTTGATCGCGTCGACGGCTCCGCGCAGCGTGTCCTGATCGAGCGCCTCCTCGTACAGCACGACATCCGGTCGGACGATGCCTCCGCAGCTGCAGCGGGGAATTCCGTCTTCGGAGCTCTCGTACGCCGCGATCATCTCGCCGAGCGTGTAGGCGGCGCGGCAGCGGACGCAATGGTTGCGCAACGAGCTTCCATGCAGCTCAAGCACGTTGCGGCTGCCCGCCACCTGGTGCAGCCCATCGACGTTTTGGGTGATGACCGCAGACAGGATGCCGTTGCGCTCGAGCTCGGCAAGTTTGCGATGCGCTTGGTTCGGCTGCGCGTCGAGGAACAGCATGCGGCTGAAGTAGAAGTCGAAGAACTCGCGGGGATGAGCGTCGAAGAAGCTGCGCGAGACCATCACCTCGGGCGGGATCGCGCCCCCTTGGGAATAGATGCCGTCGGCGCTGCGGAAGTCGGGGATACCGCTTTCGGTGGAGACGCCGGCGCCGCCGAAGAACACCATGCCGCCCGGGCGGGTGGAGCGGATCCAATCGCGCAGGATCTCGATATCGCGTGCGGTTCGCATGCTTTCGTCCATGGCGACTCCTTTCGATCGGCTTGTTCCATGCTAGCAGGAAATCGGCTGCGAAGGACGCTTCGATGCTCGGTTCGGCGCGCGGCGAGGCGATGCGTGCGGCACAACGGTGCGAGGACGTGGCGGTGCCGCTGGTGGCATGAGGTGGCGAGAATCCACGCGTCCCGAACGCAGAAAAGCGGCCCATGGGCCGCTTTTCCGACGCGTTGCCGAGTTTTACAACGCCGTTTGTTGTCGCGTGGAGGAGAGGAGGCGCCGCGCGACCGTGTGTGCATGGTGAGTGAAATCTTGCAGAAAAAGGATGGCCGAAGGGGGAGGGGTCACCTTCGGCCGGAATTGACTAGCCTTCGATGGCGATGGTCTTCTTCTCTTCGAGCTTGGGCTGCTCCTGCTTCTTGGGGATGTCGATCTTCAGGGTGCCATCCTCGAACTTGGCGCGGATGTCCTTCTCCTCGACGTCCTCGCCGACGTAGAACGTGCGGCTGCACTTGCCACTGAAACGCTCCTTGCGGACATAGGTGCCGTTGGCGTCCTTGTCCTCGGTCTCAGACTTGGTCTGGGCCTCGATGTGCAGGTAGCCGTCCTTCAGCTCGGCCTGGACGTCTTCCTTCTTGAAACCGGGCAGGTCGATCGTCATCTCAAAGCCGCTCTCGGTCTCCTTGATGTCGGTGCGCATCAGCGTCGGGGTCGAGGCGGACGGCATCGGGGTGTTGAAGAAGGCGTCGAACGGATCGAACATGAAATCGCTCAGCAGACCGCGGTTCCTTCTCGTGGGCATCAACATAGACATACTGATCATCTCCTCTGACGTGCGGGGCTGTTCGGCTCGATCCGGACGGCCGCTCCTTTCGCGCGATGGCGATCGGCGGCTATCCGGCGGGTTCCTTGTGGCCCCTTTCTTTGTTCGAGTATGTTTTACTGCGCGGAATTAGCACTGTCAAGGCGAGAGTGCTAATTGCACCGTCCTGTTACTTTTCTGCCATATTGCCTGGTCGGAATGTGTTGTATCGGATAACTGGCTTCGGCGGCGCAGGGAAGCGATTGCGAAAGGGAGAGGTTTGCACCACAATGAGGGCGGTGCGCCGAGGTCCGCGCAAAGCGGGTAGATCAGCAGCGGCGCGACCGCGAGGTTCGAAGGGAGGACCGGATGACGACGGTGGGGATCGTTTCGGATACGCACGGACGGCTTCCGCTGCTGGCGTATGAGGCCCTTGCGGTGAGCGATCATATCATCCATGCGGGCGACATCTGCGATCCGGGTATCCTGCGCGAGCTTGAGACGCTCGCTCCGGTGACGGCGGTGCTGGGCAACAACGATTATCCGGAGTATGGAGAGGCGGTCGGGCGTTTCGCGACTCCCGCAATCGATGGCGTGCGTTTTCTTGTGGGGCATTATCCCAACGATGTGCGCATCGGCCCGCACGGATGCAAAGGCGTGGCACCGGGCGATCCGCTCCCAGAAGTCTGCGTTCACGGTCACACGCACATCGCGCATATCACGGTAGGCAAGGAGGCGCGCCCCGCGTTCTTGGTGCTGTGTCCCGGCTCGCCCATGCGCCCGCGGGGCGGCATGCCGGCAAGCGTGGCGTTCGTGGAGATCGATGCGGGGAAGCTGCTGGCGGCGCGTGTGGAATCGCTGGAAGGCGCCGTGCTGCTGGAACACTGCTTCAGATGAGAGATGAGAAACCCCCCGTCCCTTTTTTCTCATCCAAAGCACGCACCCGCAACGCAAAGACGACCGCCCGATGAGGAAAAGGACCTCCGTCCCTTTTTCTCATCCGTGCAACAAGACGGCCGCCCTATCGAGCGGCCGTCTTGTTAGGAGGTCTTTAAGAGAACCGGATTAGAACTGCTTGAACGCGGACTTCTTGGCGCCGCAGATCGGGCAGACCTCAAAGTCGTCGCCCTTCTCGATGTAACCGCAGACGGGGCACAGGAAGTACGCGTCGTCGTCGGCGGCGTCGATGTTGTTGTAGGCCTCCATGTAACGCTCGGCATGCACGGACTCGGCCAGCTTGGCGCGGGTGAACACGCGGACGGCCTTGTCGTTGCCCTCCTCCTGGGCCTTCTTGATGAAGGCGGGGTACATGTCGGAGGTCTCGTAGATCTCGCCGTTGGCGGCGGCGATCAGGTTCAGATCGCAAGCCTCGACGACCGGAGCGTCGGCGACGGGCTTGGCCCACTCGGGATCCTCGGCCTGAACCAGCTTGTACTCCATGGCGATGTGCACCTGCTCGGCCTCGGAGGTGGCGCGGAACAGGCGGGCGATCTGGGTGTAGCCCGCCTTGTCGGCGGCCTCGGCGAACGCGGCGTACTTGGCGGAGGCGCCGGTCTCGCCGGTGACAGCGGCCTTCAGGTTGTCAAGCGTGGTGCCAACCTCGGTGGTGCTGCCGCTGACCACGTTGAAGTTGGTGGAGTTCTCGGCGGTGGGGAGTTCGGAACGCAGGTTCATAGGGTCATGCTCCTTCTTCAAAAGATATCTCGTCTACCCTCTCCCGATTCCTTTATTGAGAATCGGTATCAATAAGCATAGTAACGGCTCGCGGCCCGCATCGCAAGCGAATCACGTGTCAGCGCGAAAGCTACACATTCCATCTCGTCGCCGTCCCTGTCGGGGATGTAGCGGCCGTCTGCACACTGTCTAAATCGTCATCTGATTGCAGCAGCGCAGCGCACGAAGCCGAAGGCTGAGCAGCGGAGCGGCGCGCCGCGGAATCCTCGGCAGGGACGGCGACGATCCGGGCGCGTGCCTTCCCTTACTCTGAACGCAGCGCTTCCACCGGATCCTTGCGGCTGGCGGAGGAAGCGGGGATGATGCCGGCGATGAACGTCAGGAACACGCTGATGAGCACCAGCACCACGGCAGCCTGCCACGGCAGCTGCGCCACGTCGGGAACCTCGAACAGCGAGTAGACGATCGCGCTTGCCGGGATGCAGCACAGTGCGGTGATGCCCACGCCGAGCAAGCCCGCCACCAGGCCTTCGATGACGGTTTCGGCGTTGAACACGCGGCTGATGTCACCCTTGCTCGCTCCGATGGCGCGCAGGATGCCGATTTCCTTCTTACGTTCGAGCACGCTGATGTAGGTGATGACGCCGATCATGATCGAGCTCACCACCAACGAGATGGCGACGAACGCGATCAGCACGTAGCTGATCATGTCGACGATCGTGGTGACCGAGCTCATGAGGGTGCCCACGATGTCGGTGTAGGTGATCACCTTGTCCTCGGCGCCGTCTGCCTCCATGCGGGCGTTGTAGTCGTCGAGGATCTGAAGCACGTGCTCCTTGCTGTCGAAATCGATGGGATAGAAGGCGATGCCGGATGGCTCGTCCATGCTAGCGTAGCCGAGCTTGGCGAGGTTGCCCTTGTAGGTGGCTTCGCCGGAGCCCATCATCGAGATCATCAGCTCGGTGAGGTCCTCTTCGTCCATGTTGAATTGGAAGGCATTGGCGAACGCCGCCTCGTCGATGCGCATGGCGCTGGCCATGTTGGAGGCGAGGCGGCTCATGGACTGGTTCATGGCGGCGCCCACCTGCTCTTGAAGCGCCGTACCCATCTGCGTCATGACGGCGGTCATGGTCTGGGTCATGTAGGATTGCAGCGCGGTCTGAAGCTGCGACTGGATGGCGCTGGAAAGCGCGGCGGCGATCTGCGGGACAAGCTGCTGCTGAACGGCGGAGCCGACCTGCTGCTGCACCTGGGAGGCGATCTGGTCTTGCATGCCGGACGTGTCGATGGCTCCCGCGATGGCGGTGTTGAGCTGCTCGCTCACCGTCGGATCGGCGAAATAGGCCGCAAGGCCCGCCTCGATGGAAGTGTCGGCGTCGGGATTCTGCGCAAGCTGCTGCCCCCTCCATGTGGCGTACCAGGGGGCGAATCCCTCCATGGCCTGACTCATCGCCGCGCTGATTTTGCTGGAGTCCACAGCCGGCTCGGCACCGTCGAGCGAAAGGTCGAGCCCGCTCAGATCGAAGCTCAGGTTGCCCAGATCAATCTGGCTTGGATCGATCTGGATGCTCGACGCGTCGAACGCAGGCAGCGAGCTCATGTCCACGCTCACGTTCGACAGATCCAGGTCCATATCGCCCAGCCCGGCGGTCAGCGCGCTCTGGTCGACGGAGAACGCCGAGCTGATCGCAGCGCTGTCGATGGTGAGCAGGGAATCCATGCTGAAGCCGGACTCGTCATCGTCTTCGGCGCCGAACTCCTTGCCGGTGAACACGTCGATCCCGGTGTCGGCAAGCTGGTCCTGCACGATCTTGCTGGAGGCGGCCTCGTCGATCACGTGCTGGGTGAGCGAGGCGGGGTAGTTGATGCCCGCGCTCAGCATCGAGGCGTTGGCGTCCTCGCTCGGCTGGACGATGCCGACGATGCGGATCTCTTCGCCGTCGTCGATCAGCTGGCGCATGTAGTCGGTGTTGTCGGTCTTGTCGCGCCAGACGTCGTATTCGGCGTCGTATTCGTAGTAATCGCAGGCGTTGACCAGCTTGAACGTGACGCCCAGGATCTCGTCGTAGGGCGGATCGACGATGTCGGTCGGAGCGGTCACGTCCTCCTCGGCGGCAAACTGGTCGACCATGGCCTGCAGCTCCGCTTCGTCGCGCAGGCCCAGCGTGTACAGCATGAAATCGCTCATGCCGCCCGAGCTGGTGAGCACCAGCACGCACTCGTTGTAGCTTTCAGGCCAGCGTCCGGCCTTCACGTCGTATTGGCCCTCGTACAGATCGGGGTCGCTCGGCATCTCGTAGAAGACGTCGGTGGACATCGACGCGCTCATGATGCTGTTGGAGCTGACTTGCGAGCTGTTGCCCAGCGATGCGAACGACGAGTCGGGGTTGACCTGGTGGATCGTGGAGGTGTCGGAGTCGTAGATCTGCGGCGTGACGTCGTAGGAGTACTCGATGGAGTTGGTGTACTGGTCGATGTCGCACTCGTCGGAGTCCAAATACTCCTTGAGGGAGGCCAAATCGTTGCTGCTGACGCTGGAGAGCATGTTGGTGATCATGTCGACCACATGGACGCTGTCGACGTCCTCTCCTTCGGCGTCCGAGGTGCCGCTCAGCTCGGAACTTGCCCCCACCAGCATCGACGTCATGTCCAACCCGGTGCTTTGGATCTCCAGCGGGTACTCGGACAGCGTCTCCTCCTCGACGCTGGCGATGTAGTTGTTCACGCCGTTGGCAAGCGCCAGGATGGCGGCGATGCCGATGATGCCGATGGAGCCCGCGAAGGCCGTCATGATGGTGCGGCCCTTTTTGGTCATGAGGTTGTTGAACGACAGCGAAAGCGCGGTCAAAAAGCTCATCCGGGTCTTGTTGGCGGGTTTCGCAGCGCGGGCCGTCGCCTCGACGGCGGGGTCGAACGGATCGGAGTCGCTGCGGATGACGCCGTCGGAGAGGTTGACGATGCGCGTGGCGTACTGCTCGGCGAGCTCGGGGTTGTGCGTCACCATCACGACCAGGCGATCCTTGGCGATCTCGGTGAGCAGGTCCATCACCTGCACGCTCGTTTTGGAGTCAAGCGCGCCGGTGGGCTCGTCGGCTAGCAGGATCTCGGGGTCGTTGATGAGGGCGCGCGCGATGGCGACGCGCTGCATCTGACCGCCTGACAGCTGGCTGGGCTTCTTGTCGGCGTGCTCGCGCAGCCCCACCTGCTCGAGCGCTGTCAGCGCGCGTTCATGGCGCTCGGCGCGCGACACGCCCGAAAGCGTCAGCGCCAACTCCACGTTGGCGAGGATCGTCTGGTGCGGGATGAGGTTATAGCTTTGGAACACGAAGCCGACGCGGTTGTTGCGGTAGGCATCCCAATCGCGGTCCTTGTACTCGCGTGTGGAGACGCCGTCGATGACCAGGTCGCCCGTGTCGTAGTGGTCCAGGCCGCCGACGATGTTGAGGAGCGTGGTCTTGCCCGAGCCGGAAGGGCCTAAGATCGCGACGAACTCGCTGTCGCGGAACGCGATGGAAACGTGGTCGAGGGCCGTCTGGGTGAACGAGCCCGTGGTGTACGACTTGCAGATATCGCGCAGTTCCAGCATGGAGTGCCTTTCGGGTTGCGGTTGTGCGGATCGCGGCGCCATCGCCGCATGCGCGAAATGACGCATCATCTATTGTGCTCCAAACCGCTTCCGACGGGTCAGCCGTAAAGGAACGGTTACTAAAAAGAAACACCTTGCGGGCGAGCGCCGGGGTTGGGGCCTTCGTGCTCGGATATTCCGTTCAGTCAAACGTCCCTACCAGGAGCTCTGCTTCCATGGTGAGCGTGTCGATCGATGCCCAGTTGACGGATGCGCGGTCCATTCCGAACATGATCGGCGTCATCTCGACCGCGGCGGAAAGTTGCGCCGGTGTCGGGTGGATCGTGGAAGTGACCGTGCGGTGCTCTCTCATCGTGCAGGATTCGGAGAAGTGCCGCAGCACGCGCTCGTTCGAGTAGTCCTTGCGCTCCGGTGCGCTGGCGCCGATCTGCTCTCGGATTTCATGGAAGTGTTTCGCGGTGGGAACGGCCTTGATCAGGAAGCCGCCCTGTCCGAGCACGCGGCGGAACTCCGGGTAGTTCGCCGGAGAGAAGACGTTGAGCACGCCGCGCGCGCAATGGTCGCGCAGGGGGATCGATGCCAGGTCGGCGACGAACCACGCGATGGAGCCGTTCCGATCCGCGCCGGCAGCGAGGCGGACGGCGTCTTTGCAGATGTCGAACGAGAAGAGGCGGATTGGCGCCGCGGGCGCATTCGTCGCGAGCTCGTCCGCCAGCCGGTTGGAGAAGAACCCCTCGCCACATCCCGCGTCGACTATCGCGCCCTCGATACCAAGTGCCGTTATCGTGTTGCGCAGCGCGAAGACAAGCTCGTCGTAGAGCCCGCTCGAGAAGACCGCGCGGCGGTTGAGGAACGAGTCCCGGTCGTAGGGGCCGGCGGCCTTGTGGTGCGCGAGCAAGTTGACGTATCCCTGGCGCGCGATGTCGAAGCAGTGGTTGCGCGAGCAGCGCAGCGACGTTCCGGATAGAGCGAGCGGCTCCCGGCAGGTCGGGCAGGCGAGGACGTCCTCGCAACCGGCGAAGGGGTTCGATTTCATAGCGTGTGCCTTTCCCCCGCATGCGGTTGGCGGCATGGAAAAGCCGCACAACCGAAGCTCGGCTGTGTGGCGAAAAGGTGGCTTGCGCCCAGAAAAATCCACACGGGTTTTAAACGGTTGCGACTATACGGTGCCCGATTTCCGAAGTCAAGCGGAAGCGCGCTGCGTGACGGCGTGCGAAAAAAGAATCCCGAAGCCGTCTCGCGCGTCCGCGCTACAATGGCTCGTTGAGAACGAGACGGATCCGGGGCGGCCCGGGGGAAGGAGCGATCCTGTGGAGAGGGACGTGGCATGGAAGAAGTACGATGAGGCCGAGCTCGGCCGGTTGAACGCGCTTGCCGCCGACTACATCGACTTCATCTCCGAGAACAAGACCGAGCGCGAGTGCGCCGCGGCGGCGATCGAGCTGGCCGAGAAGGTGGGCTACCGCAGCCTCGACGAGGCGGTGCGCGACGGCCGCACGCTCGTGCCCGGCGACAAGGTGTGGGCGTGCGACCACGGCAAGGCGGTGATCCTCGTGCAGCTGGGGCGTGCACCGCTTGTCGAAGGCGCCAACATCCTGGGCGCGCATATCGACTCGCCGCGCCTGGACCTGAAGCAGAACCCGCTCTACGAGAGCAACGGGTTCGCGTTTTTGGATACGCATTATTACGGCGGCATCAAGCACTACCAGTGGGTGACGCTGCCTTTGGCGCTGCACGGCGTCATCGCGAAGAAGGACGGGACGGTCGTCGAGGTGCGCTTGGGCGAGGATCCGGGCGATCCGGTGTTCTGCGTGACCGACCTTTTGCCGCATCTGGGGAATCAGCAGATGGGGAAGAAGGCGAGCGAGGTCGTTGAAGGCGAGGCGCTCGATGTGCTCGTTGGGAATCAGCCGGCGGGCGGCGATGGCGCGGGCGATTCCGAGCAGGAGGAGAAGGAGCCGGTCAAGGCGCATATCCTTTCGTTGCTCGCTGATGCCTACGGGATGGACGAGGAGGACTTCCTGTCGGCGGAGATCGAGGTCGTGCCCGCGGGACGTGCCCGCGATTGCGGATTCGACCGGTCGATGGTGATCGGGTACGGCCAGGACGACCGCGTGTGCGCGTACACGTCGCTGGTGGCGCAGCTGGCGCTGGCGGACGAGGTGCCGGAGCGCACGGCGATGACGGTGCTGGTGGACAAGGAGGAGATCGGCTCGGTGGGCGCCACGGGCATGGCGTCGCAGTTCTTCGAGAACACGGTGTCCGAGGTCATGGCGCTTGCGGGCGAAGCGGGCGAGCTGCCGCTGCGCCGCGCGCTCAAGTCGTGCCGGATGCTGTCTTCCGATGTGTCCGCCGGTTTCGATCCGGCGTATGCGAGCGTGTTCGAGACGAAGAACTCCGCGTTTCTGGGGCGCGGTCTCGTGTTCAACAAGTACACGGGCGCGCGCGGCAAGAGCGGCTCCAACGACGCCTCCGCCGAGTACGTGGCGCGCGTGCGCCGCGTGATGGACGATGCTGGCGTGGCGTTCCAGACCGCCGAGCTGGGTCGGGTCGATGCGGGCGGCGGCGGGACCATCGCCTACATCCCCGCCAAGTACGGCATGGACGTGATCGACTCCGGCGTCGCCGTGCTGTCGATGCACGCTCCGTGGGAGGTCACCAGCAAAGCCGATATCTACGAGGCCCGCAAGGGCTACGAGGCCTTCCTGCGCAACGCGTAAGCCGCACTGAGCCTCTTTGGGCCAAGCTCTAGCGCTCTCGGAGCGCTCGAGGGGATAGATGCTCGCTCTGGGCGAGCGCCGCGTCAGACTGCTGCATGGAAAATGCGAAACGCGAAGATGCGGCACGCGTTTCGCATGGATGGTAGGCCGGATGCCGTCCCTTTACGGAAAACCTGGCAAGGAGGGTTGACACCGCTTCCCCGATCATCCATAGTATGCGCTGCAAGTACTTTAGTACGGTAGAGTGATGGAGTGAAAGAAGCGCACCGCCGAGGCGCGCTCCGGAACAGGAGAGGCGCTGCGGCGCCGGGGGAGGGAACGATGAAATCTCTAGCGAAAAAGAAGATCTGGGCGCTGGCCGCCGCTGCGGCGATGCTGGCGCTGGCAGCCTCGCTGATGGCGGGCTGCTCCGGCGGCTCCAACGAGTCGCAGAGCACGGGCGGCGACGAGGCCTCGTCCGCCGAGTCCGGCGACTTCACGTTGACGGTCGGCTTCGATCAGGGCTATCCGCCGTACGGCTTCGTCGGCGACGATGGCGAGTACACCGGCTTCGACCTTGACCTTGCCGCCGAGGTGGCCGAACGCAACGGCTGGAACCTGGAGCTTTCGGCCATCGATTGGGATGCCAAGGACGCGCTGCTCAGCAGCGGTTCCATCAACTGCATCTGGAACGGCTTCACCATGGAGGGCCGCGAGGACGACTACACCTTCTCCGAGCCCTACATGCTCAACGAGCAGGTCATCGTCGTGAAGAGCGATTCCGGCATCGCCGATTCCGCAGCCCTTGCGGACAAGACGGTCATGACGCAGGTCGACTCCGCTGCGCTTGATGTGCTCGAGGGCGACGCGGCCGATCTAGCGGCGACGTTCGCCGGCGGCGCTCCGCAGACCATCAGCGACTACAACAACGCGTTCATGCAGCTTGAGTCCGGTATGGTCGACGCGGTGGCGTGCGACCTTTCCATCGCCAACTACCAGATGTCCGCCAAGCCTGACACCTACACCATCATCGACACGCTGAGCTCCGAGCACTACGCGGTCGGCTTCAAGCAGGGTGACGAGGATCTGGCGGCCACGGTCACCGAGACGCTCAAGGCGATGTACGAGGACGGCACCGTGCAGGAGCTGTGCGACAAGTACGCCGAGTACGGCCTGTCCTTCGACAACTGGGTGCTGAAGTAGGCCATCGTAATCGTTCGGGCGGACGTGACGAGCCCGCCCGTCGGCATCCCGCGTAGCTCGCCGTAGGGATTGGAAGCGCGCCCGTCTGCGGATGGGCGCGCTTCTGCGCTGAGAAGAGGGACCCGCCTCGCATGCGGGGCGAAGGGGATTCGGCGGGTCGCGCCGATAGGAAAGAGGCACTTCATGGAATTGGCGACGATGCTCGAGCTTCTGGGCTCGGGCCTGGTGCTGACGCTGCAGGTGTTCGTCACCACGCTGGTGGGCGCGCTGCCGCTCGGCGTCGTGGTGGCGCTGTGCCGCATGAGCAAATTCAAGCCGCTGGCGCTGATCACGCGCTTCTACATCTCGGTGATGCGCGGCACGCCGCTTATGCTGCAGCTGATGGCGCTGATGTTCGGCCCGTACTACCTGTTCGGCCTTCAGATGGGTGCGGATTGGAAATACTGGGCATGTTCGATCGGCTTCATCATCAACTATGCGGCCTATTTCGGCGAGATCTATCGCAGCGGCCTGCAGTCGATCCCGCGCGGTCAGTATGAAGCAGCCGAGGTTTTGGGCTACACGCGCGCCCAGACGTTCATGAAGATCATCCTGCCCCAGGTGGCCAAACGCATCCTGCCCGCCATGAGCAACGAGGTCATCACGCTGGTCAAGGACACCTCGCTCGCCTTTGTCGTGGGCATCATGGAGATGTTCACCCAGGCCAAGGCGCTTGCCGCGTCGCAGGTGAGCATGGTGCCGTACCTGCTCGCCGGCGTGATCTACTGGGTGTTCAACTTCATCGTCGAGATGATCCTGACCAGGATCGAGAAGAAGATGTCGTATTACCATGACTAGCGGTAATCGCCGGTCCGCCGCGTCGTGCGAGGGGAGGGCACGTGCTCAAACAAGTCCTCGCTTAATTGCCATCGCGTTCCAAGGAACGCGATCAAGGCGCTGCGGATACTGCGCGCGAGCCCTCCCCTCGCACGACGCGGCTACGTTGATGCGCTTGTGATGCTATTCGAAATGGAGAGATCCGAAATGGACGAAAAACAACTGCCTCTGCTTTCCCTCGAGCATGCTAAGAAGAGCTTTGGGGAGACCGAGGTTTTGAAGGATATCTCGCTGTCGGTGGTGCCGGGCGAGGTTGTGGCCATCATCGGACCGTCGGGCGGCGGCAAGTCGACGCTTTTGCGGTGCGCTACCCTGCTTGAGACGCTGGACGGCGGTTCGCTTGCGTTCGGGGACGTGCAGGTGGCGCGCGACGAGGCGGGCCGCGCGGTGTATGCGGGCAAGGACGTCGTCAAACGCGCCAAGGAGCGGTTCGGATTGGTGTTTCAGGATTTCAACCTGTTTCCGCACTACACGGTGCTCAAAAACGTCATGGACGCGCCGGTGAGCGTGCTCAAGCGTCCGCGCGCCCAAGCGGAGGAGCACGCGCGCGCCCTGCTGGCCAAGATGGGTCTGTCGGGCAAGGAGGACATGGTGCCCTGCGAACTGTCCGGCGGTCAGAAGCAGCGCGTGGCGATCGCCCGCGCGCTCGCGATGGATCCCGAGATCCTGTTCTTCGACGAGCCGACCAGCGCGCTGGATCCCGAGCTCACCAAAGAGGTGCTCAAGGTCATCCGCAGCCTGGCAGACGAGAACATGACGATGGTCATCGTCACGCACGAGATGCGTTTCGCGCGTGATGTGGCGGACCGCATCGTGTTCATGGACGGCGGCTTCATCGTGGAGGAGGGGCCTGCCGCTCAGGTGATCGACAACCCGCAGCATCAGCGCACCAAATCCTTCCTGTCAAACTACGCCGAAGGATAGGCGGAGGCGGCAGGGGCGGTTCCGACGTCGCATCCGGTTTGATTCAAATGCGATGTCGGGACTGCCCCCTGCCGCTCCGGCTCCTTTTGCATCGCGCAGCGTGGATTTATCCCGTTTCGGGGCGGTTTTCCCGCAGGTCGGCCTTGAGCGTGGCATAATGGATCGAATAAGGTTGCTAGGTAGCGCCGCATGTCCCGCACACGCCGATTCGCGAAGGAGTTCGTCCATGGCATTCTATTACGATGAGCCGTCCCGTACGTTCAACGAGTATCTTCTGGTGCCTGGGCACACGCCTTCGACGTGCGTCCCGACGGCAGTCAGCCTGAAGACGCCGCTGGTGAAGTACCGCAAGGGCGAGGAGGAGTGCCCGCTGTCGCTGAGCATCCCCATGGTGTCGGCCATCATGGCGGCCGTCTCCGACGACAACATGGCCGTCGCGCTGGCGACCGAGGGCGGCCTTTCCTTCATCTACGGCAACCAGACCATCGAGGACGAGGCTGCGATGGTCAAGCGCGTCAAGGACTACAAGGCGGGCTTCGTCGTGAGCGACGCCAACCTGCGTCCCGACATGACCCTGGGCGAGGTCATCGAGCTCAAGGAGCGCTACGGCCATTCCACCATGCCCGTCACCGAGGACGGCGGCCCGCATGGCAAGCTGCTCGGCATCGTGACCGAGCGCGACTACCGCCTGTCCCGCATGTCGCTGGACGAGAAGGTGGCCGACTTCATGACGCCGCGCGAGAAGCTCATCGTGGCTCCCGCCGACACCACCCTGAAGGCCGCCAACGACATCATCTGGGACCACAAGCTCAACTCGCTGCCTGTGGTGGACGAGAACGACTGCCTGATGTACCTCGTGTTCCGCAAGGACTACGATTCCCACAAGTCCAACCCCAACGAGATGCTCGACGCGCACAAGCGCTACATGGTGGGCGCGGGCATCAATTCCCGCGACTACGCCGAGCGCATCCCCGCCCTGGTGGAGGCTGGCGCCGACGTGCTGTGCATCGACAGCTCCGAGGGCTTCTCCGATTGGCAGAAGATGACTATCGAGTGGGTGCGCGAGCACTACGGCGACGACGTCAAGATCGGCGCGGGCAACGTCGTTGACGCCGAGGGCTTCCGCTTCCTCGCCGAGGCGGGCGCCGACTTCATCAAGATCGGCATCGGCGGCGGTTCGATCTGCATCACGCGCGAGACCAAGGGCATCGGCCGCGGCCAAGCCACGGCTGTCATCGAGGTCGCCAAGGCACGCGACGAGTACTTCAAGGAGACCGGCATCTACGTGCCGATCTGCTCCGACGGCGGCATCGTGTACGACCACCACATCTCGCTGGCGCTGGCGATGGGCGCCGACTTCGTCATGCTGGGCCGCTACTTCGCCCGCTTCGACGAGAGCCCCTCGAACAAGGTGATGGTCAACGGCACCTACATGAAGGAATACTGGGGCGAGGGTTCCGCTCGCGCGCGCAACTGGGGCCGCTACGACCTGGGCGGCAAGAAGACGCTCGCTTTCGAAGAGGGCGTCGACTCGTACGTGCCCTACGCCGGCCCGCTCAAGGACAACGTGGCGCTGACGCTGTACAAGATCAAGGCGACCATGTGCAACTGCGGCGCGCTCACGATCGAGGAGTTCCAGGACAAGGCCAAGCTCACGCTGGTCAGCTCCACCTCCATCGTCGAGGGCGGTGCGCACGACGTCGTGCTCAAGGACAAGAACACCTACGCGAGCAACGTGTCGCTTCATTAAGTTCCGGCGGTCTGCCGACCGCCGGAACCGGTCGACGCTGCGAAGCCGCGATGCACGCTCCGGAGCCGTTCAAGCCCCGGTCGATGGACCGAAGTCCAATCGACCGGGGCTTTCTCGTCTCCGGAGCGCACCTCGCGGCTTCTCGCTGTCTTATGCTCGACCTAGGGGGATTTCAGAATCGAACTGGGATTGAATCCGGGTTGGCGCGGCTTTTCGATTTTATCAGGAGCCGACGATGGGATCGATCCGCTACTTCGAATGCTTGCCGGTGCGGCGTTGCATCACTTCGGCGCGACGGTTGCGCTCGGCGCGGATCTCGCTGGGACGTGGGCGCTTGGACTCGGCTGCCTTTGCGGCATCTGCTGCGTTTGCGGCTTCCGATGCATCTGATGCATCCGAAGAATTGGCGGCCCCGTCTTCGGCGTCTGCAGTGAATTTGGCGGCGCGGCGACTAGAGGCGTCGGAGCCACTGCCCGTTCCTGCGCTGGCCGCCTCCTTGCGGTCGCGCGACATCTGCATGCGGATGCGCAGGTACTCCCATACAAGCAGCACCAGCAGGATGCTCATGACTATCAGGTAGCCGATCACGGCGCCGGGCAGGCCGGTGAAGCCCACGAGCAGAAGCGGGATGAACAGCGAGAAGCCGAACGTGATCAGGTACAGCTTCATGACGGAACCCTGCTTGCGCAGCACCGTGACGATCTGGTAGAGGAAGTCGATCGCCGCGGTGACACCGCCGGCGGCAACCATGATGAGGCTGAGCCCCCAGTACTCGGTGAAATCGAGGCCGTAGAGGAATCCCAAGATGGGGATGCCGACGGTGCTCATGATCGCCATCAAACCGACGGTCACGGCAAGCACGAACAGCAGCATCGCGATGATGATGAGGTCGAAGCGCTTGCGTTTGGCCTGCGCCCACACGTTGGCGATGCGCACGAGCTGCGGCTTGTACACCACCTGCACGGTCAGCAGCAGCGCATGGGCGGGGAAGTACAGCGCGTTGAAGTACAGCTGGTTGTCGTAGGACAGCATGCCCTCCATCACGAACTTGGGCATGTTGTCGATGAGGTTGTACATGAACAGCGCGATGAACAGGGGAAAGCAATCCTTGAAAAGCTCGCCGATGCTTCCCAGGCGCACGCGGCGCGATTTGGGCGTCTCCAAAAACGCCAGGGGCAGCGTCAGCACCACGAACGACGCCGCCGCGGCAATCGCCATGGCGATGCTCGCCACCGCCAGGTTGCGCGTGAGGAAAAGGAACAGCGAAAACACCACGATGGCGACGATTGAGCGGAACGCCTGCGAGATGCCCGCAAGGTAGAGCTTGTCCATCTGCTGAAGGCGGCCTTCGTACACGTCGGCCAAGGCGTCGATCATCTTGTATGAGTACACGCCCATACAGATGAGGAACATCGTGTCATCGTAGCCGCGCAGCACGCAGTACGCATAGCCTGCGACCATCATCAGGATGCAGGTGAGGATGCGGTTGACCTGGTAATCCGAGAACGAATGCCTTTCGTTCAGGTCGGAGAGCTGGTAGGTGCGCACGCCGTAGTTGCCCAAAAACATGAGCAGAAGGCCCGTGACGAACGCCATCGAGAACATACCTGCCTGCTCGGCGCCCACAAGCTGCGTGCAGACGATGGTGAGCAGGGGGAACACCATGCCCCATGCGCCGGTGCCGATGGAGTTCCACACGTAGTCGCGCGTGGTGCGATGCGACGCGTACATGTCGCGCTGGTCGTCGACCTTGCCCTCCATGACGATGTCGAGCAGGCGGTCCCACCAAGAGCCGATGACGCGCGCGATGAAGTTGGGCTTGTGGGTGCGCACACGCTTGCCGCCGCGTTTACGGAAACGACCTTGCGGCTCCTCCTGGGATGCGCCGACGTTGGGGCCGGGGGTCCCTAGGGGCAGGTACTCGGCAGGCAGGACCTGCTTGGCGTGGGAGGCTTTCTTCGCACGGGCTCCCGCCTGCACGGGGCCGGCGTGACGACCCGTTTTGGCTCCGAGCGAACGGCGCTGCTGTCCGGCAGCGGGAGCATGGCGGTACGACGGGCCTTGCTCGGGACGGCGTTCGGGCTGGTTGCCCAGCTCATGGCGCGCACGACGGGAGGCCCCCGGCGTCGCGCGGCGGCTTTGCTCCCCATTGAATTGTTCCCGTTTGGGCGAATCCGACATGTCGATGCGGCGCGAGCCGCCGACCTCCTCAGCATCCAACGCGGCGTCTGCCGCGTGCGTGGCGTTCGTGACTTCGCGATTATACCGTCATGAAAAGAGTCCATCCCGCTCGCCATGTCAAAGTCATATAAATGCCCAAACGCCGCGTCGGACGCGTTGGCTAGGCGAACCCCAGCGGCTTCGCGGGCTTGGCGTCCATGTCGGGGTCGGCCAGCGCCGCGGCGATGTCGCAGGCGCGCACCTCGGTGTCGTCGGCGCGCAGCGCCTGCTTGATGATCACGCGGTCGAACAGCCGACGCACGCTGCGCGCGTTGGAGAATCCCGCGCCGCGCCTCAGGGTGCGCATGGCGCCGGGCAGCTCATCGCGGACGTCGTCGGCGAGTTGGAACCCCTTCGTCTGCGCGAAGAGCGCGAAGATCCGACAGAGCTCGTCGTCGGTGTAGCTTGCGAACGGCACGCGGAATCCGAAACGGTCGCGCAGTCCCGGGTTCATCTCCATGAGGTGGTCCATCTGGTCGGGGTAGCCCGCCGCGATGCAGATCACGCGGTCGCGGTCGGATTCCAGCATCTCGTTGAGCGTGTCCACCGCTTCGCGCGCGTACTCGTTGCCCCGCGTCCCGACCAGACGGTACGCCTCGTCGATGAAGAGGATGCCGCCGTAGGCCTTGCGCACCATCGCACGCACGAGGCGCGGCGTCTGGCCCACGAAGCGCCCGATGAGGTCGGCGGCGTCGGCTTTGACGAACACACCCTTGCCCGACGTGATGCCCTTGTCGTCGTAGAACGCCAGAAGCCGGCGTGCGAGCTCGGTCTTGCCCGTGCCCGGAGGGCCGGTGAACAGCATGTGCGCGCTTTCGAGCGACTCCCGTCCGTGCTTGGCGACGGCGTTGCCGATCTCGAACACGAGCCGTTTCTGCTCGGCGAGCCCGATGAGGTTGGCGAAGGGATCCCGCGCCAGCTTCCGCTCGAGCTCGGTCGCCGGTTGGAAGTCGCGCGCGCGGGCCACCTCGTGCTCGGGGTCCATCGCCGCCACCTCGGCGATGAGATGCAGCTGGGAGGCGTTTTCCGCAGAGGGGACGACCTCGTGGAACGACACGTTGCAGTGGGAGAACATGCGCTTGACGGCCATCACGCCGTTTTTGGCGTTGGGGGAGCCGATTCCGATGATCGGCTTCTCGGGCTCCTTCAACAGGAAGGGCAAGCGCGCGCTGCCCTTGTCGTAGGAGGCCTTGCCCACCATCATCTTGACGTCGGAGGCGCGCAGGAAATTGACCGCCTCGGCGATGCCCTCGTAGTCGGGCGCTGCCTCCCCGAAATCGAGGATGCCGGCGTAAAAGGTTCCGATGGGCTCCATGCTACACCTCCGCCAACGTTTGGATGAAGCGCTTCCAGACGCTGCGTCGTTTGCGCGGCGTCCCGCAGCGCGCCACCGTCTCTTCCAGCCACGGCCAGCATTCGTCGAAGTACCCGCGCGCGTCGCGCACCGCCTTGTCGATGGTTTCGGGCGCGGCGTCGGGCAGGTCGCGCCGCCAGCTCACCTGGCCGCTGACGGGGCTGAACTCGAAATCGAACCAACGCTCGTCGCCCTCGTCCAAGCAGGCTGAGAGGAACGAGCACCCCGCATCGACGTCGGCGGGAAGCCGCAGCGGGGGGTAGAACGTCAGATGCGGCTGGGGTTCCAGCTCGAACTGGACGGCGATGCGCGCCGCGGCGCACTCGAGGAACCCCGCCGAGCGGTTGTCGTCCACGGCGTGGAAGCCGATCTCCTTGCAGAGCGCGCACGGCAGGTTGTTTTCGGGATAGAACATCGGACGCTCCTCTCTACTCGTCGTCCTCGTCGCGGGGTTTGGGATCGAAGTCGGCGCCGTAGGCGGTCTCGAACTCGAGATCGTCCATCTCGTCGTAATCGCCCGTATAGATGGCAAGCGCCTTGGCGGGGCTGGTCCCCAGCGACACAAGGCTGAACAGGCGGATCGCCTCCTCGCAGCAGGCGAGCGCGAGGATGAGCCGGCGCTCGAAGCGCACGGGGTCATCGCACGACGACGCGTAGGCGAACCGTACCGCGCCGTCGTGGCCGATGCGCTCGAAGCCGCGCAGGCGCAGGATCCCGTTTGCCATCATCGCGAACAGGTTGGCATCGCGGATGCGGCCGCGGCGCACGCGGTAGCCCGTGTCGATCTCGACGCGGGCGGTCCCGATCCGAAGCGGCGTGCAGAGGATCCGGCATGATCTGCCGGGGGAGGCGGAAGGGGCCACCCAGCCGCCGAAGCCCTCGCGGTAAAGGAACGAGAACGAAGGGCACGCCTCCAGACAGCGGGCGAGTTCCTTGAGCTCTCCCGCGTCTTCGCGCTCTTTCTGCTCGAAGGGCGGATCCTCGGAATTGCCGGAATGGGCGCTTCTGGCATGGAAGAGCAGCCGTTCAAGCATGCCGCCGCCCGTTGCCGTGTCGCCGTCCTCGAAGCTCATGTTGCGAACCGGAGCGCCGTCGGGATCGGGAGCGCGATCGGAATCGGGAGAGCCATCGGGATCGGGGGCGCGGTCGGAATCGCACCCGTCGCGGGAGGGCTTTTGGTCGTGCTTCTTGGCGGGATGCGGATCCTCCACCATATCGATCGTCAAATCGGTCATTAGCGTACCTCCTTCTCGTCGTCGCCGACGGAGGGGTTGCCGTCGAGCGCCTGCCTCATGATGTCCGTTGCCGCCTCCTCGATGCGGGGAGGCTCGGCGCCCGCGCAGAGCGCCTGGCGTCGGCAGCCGTCAACGGCGCGCAGGTAGCGTGCCGCACGCTCGCGGTAGCGCTCGATCAGCAGCGTCAGCTTGAGTGCGGCGTCGTTTCTCAGGAAGGCCTGGCGCGTGCGCAGGCTGGACAGGCGCGCGCGGTCGGCGTCGAGGGAGCGGCGCAGCTGGCAGAGCTCGCGCTCGCGCTGGCGCGCCTCGAACGTCGGGAGTGTGCCGCCATCCTCGCCCTCCCCGTCGCCGTCCGCCTGGGCGGCGTTCTGGTCGGCAAGGCGGATCGCCTCCTCCATCTCCTCGAGGCGCGCGGCGTCGCGGGGAATCGAGCTGTTCAGGCATCCGATCTCGTCCTGGGCCTCGCTCAGCTGGGAATGCCTCAGCTGGGCAAGCGAGACGATCTCTGCCAGGCTTTCGGCGCGCAGCGCGTTCAGGTGCGACGAATGCGCGGTGCCGTCGACGATCTCGACCAGCCCGCGGCGCCCGTCACGCCGGCCCGCGCATGACAGGGAGAGCCGTTCGAGCAGGCCCAGCCTCGTGTCGTCGAACCACGCCATGCCGATCTCGCGGTATTCGAAGGAACCGGGATCGTCATCCTCGACGACAAACGCCTTTTCGAAGAAATCCTTGAACATGGAGGGTCCTTTCATCGTTTGTCCTGCGTTTCAACCTGGCCATAACGATAGGGGCGCCGCCGCCAGCCGTCGGGAGGAAGGGGAGGGGGAGCCGCAGGGTCGCCCTCCGGTCGCGGCAGGCGCGTCCGCGTTGGGCGCCGGGCGGCTGTCGGAGCGCGGTCGCCCGGGTCGGATCGCAGCGGGACGGACGACGTTCGGCGCCGCCTTATCATGCCGCCGCCGCGGTGCGGGCGGCGTCCAGGCCGAGCGCCCGGCAGAGCGGGGCGTCCGCCTGCGCGAGGATCCAGGCGATGGGCTCCATCACGCCTTGCGGCGCATAGCGGCCCGCCCCGCGTGCGTGGCCGATGGCGCTGCAGGCGAAGTAGCGTGCGGTCTCGAAGCGCGCGGCGACCGTGTTCAGGAAGTTGCCCATGCCGTTGTCGGCGAGAAACGCGCGGCACAGCGCATCGTGGATGTCGGCGGGGTCGAGGGAGGGGTCGCGCAGCGACAGCGCGCGCGCCGCGTCCGCGTCGAAGAAGGGCGTCAGCCCCGCCTGGTCGATCTTGCTCAGCACGATGGCGAGCGGAACGCGCAGCTTCTCCCCGGCCGGGATCCCTGCGGCATCCTGCATCTTGGCGATGAGGGCGGCGAGCACGCGGTTGGGGTCCTCGTTGCCGACGCCGGCCGAGTCGACCATGCCGAGGAGCCGCCGCCGCACGTCCCCCACCGCGGGGATGCTCATGGGGTCGATCATCAGCGCCACGCCGGCAGCGGCTCCGTACTGGAGCTGCCGTTCGTGCTCGGTGTTGGCGACGAACGTCTCGCCAGGCGTGTCGATCACGTGCACGATGCGGTCCGGCTCCAGGGAGTCGCCGTGCAGCCGGAAGCTCAGGGGGGTCGATGTCGGCGCCGTGAGATCGGTCGACTCGAGCGTCATCGACACCTCGCCCGTCGCGTAATCGTCGAGCGCGGCGCGGTGTAAGGCCGCCGCCGCACCCGGCAGGCAGACGGCCGAAAGCCCCCGGGCGGGGGCGATCCGCTCCGTCAGCGTGTAGGCGATCGCGTTCATGAAGGCGGTTTTGCCCGTCGAGCGCCCGCCCGCGAGGGGGATGCACACGGTGCGCGCCTCCGCGCCCTCGATGTCGTGGGGCAGGGCGGGGTTGGTGCACACCGCTTTGAGGTCGGCGCGCTTGAAAGGCGCCCCGCCGCCCGTCGGCAAGGCGGACCCGAACCGGGTGCTGGGCAGTTTCTGTCCGCATGAGCAGGTGTGATGCAGGATGCCGTAGCGTCCGGGCCTCAGGCGGTAGTGGATCGCTTTGCAGGAGGGGCAGCGGTAGCCCGGCAGCGTGAACGGCGTTTTGCACACGGGGCACATCCCCGCGATGCCGTCGCGCTTCATGCGGAGGGACTCCGCGCCGCCCACAGCCGCGACGGCGAGGGCGGCGGGTGCCGCGCCGATCGCGAGCACGGCGGCGTGCAGAAGCGCGATGACCACGACGGTCGCCGTTCCGAACAGGGCGATCGAGACGCCTCCGACGATGTCGAGGCTTGAGAGCAGCAGGCGCATGAGGATGCCGTCGGGATCCGACTTCAGCCGGTCTGCGGCGTTCGAGAAGTGGGATGCGATGCGGGAGCGGACCGCACGCAACGCCGCGCGCGCCGTCGTGGCGAGATCGGGAAACCCCCGGTCGAGAAAGTAGTTCGCCTTCGCGGGCTCGTCGGGGAGCAGCCGCTCCATCGCCTGGACAGTGGCCTTGTCCATGCTGGCAACCCCCTTCCGCTAGGAGCTTCTCTTGCCGGTGCGCGCGCCCTTGAAGGCGCGCAGGTAGGCGCGCACGGCGAAGGATCCCCCGTAGACGGCGGCGGCAAGCAGCAGCGCGTCGAACGGAACGTCCGTCCACGAGAACAGCTCGGCGAGCACCTCCAGCGCGAGCATCGCGCAGAACAGGCCGACGAAGAATCTGAAGCAGCCTCCCATGCGGGTCTCCTTTCCCCCAACGCATCCTGGGGAAAGTATGGGCGGCGCAGCGGCGGGGCGCAGGGGTGAGCCCGAGGGGAGCAGAGGGGACGGTCCGCGACGCGGCGCGGAGGCGACCGCGCGGTTCGAGCCCCTTTGCGGAGGAGCGGAACCGTGGGGTGTTCGACGTTCGACGGTGATGGGAGGGGCCCTCCGCGGAGGACGGGATGCTAGGGCGTCTTGTCGGAGGCGTCCTGCGAGGCGTTCCGCGCTCCGATCGGCAGCGCGTCGACGCAGCTTCGCCAGCGGCAGTGAAGCTCGGCGACGCGCTCGGGATCGCGCTGCGCGAGCGGGTCGTCCTCGCTTCCCGGCGCGGGAACCGGCCCGTGCGATGCGGCGGCGCCCCGCGCTCGGTTGGGGGCGAACAGCAGCGCGATGAACCGCGACAGGGAGGTAAGGGAGCCTCCGCTGAAATGGAGGAGGAAGGCGTCCATCGCCTCCGAAGGCGTGATCAGGTAAAACGCTGCCTCCGCCATCAAAAGGCCCAGCGCGTCGTCCCCGTCCCCCGCGTTGGTGAAGAACTCCAGGTCGCGCGCCATCCGCACCAAAACCCGTCCGGAGAGAGGCGCGGGCGCGCTCTTTCCGACGCCGCCGCCGTCGGCGTCCTCCGCCGTCCGACCGCGGCTCTTCCGCAGGGCGAAGGCGGCCAGCACCTGGTAGGCGGACATGCGGCGTTCGAGCATCTCGCCCTCATCGTCTTCCGACGAATCCTCGATGATGCGCGCGGCGGTCGCCCGGATGCGCTCCCAGTCATCGTCTTCGAAGGAGACGGGCTCCATTCCGTAGATCCAGGCGAAGCGCGCGCACTCGTCGTAGGCGGGCCCCTCCTCGGAAAGCTCGCGCAGCGCGGCGTCCCGCACCGCGGCGAACGGCGCGGGATCCAGCGCATCGCGGCGGAGGGAGGGGCAGGGGAGCGCGATGTCGAACAGGCATGCCCAGACCAGGCAGTCGTAGCGTCCCAGCGCGCGCACGCGCGCCTCCTCGTCCCGACCGTCGAGGTCCGCGACGATCTCGCGGAACAGTTGCGCGGCGTCCCGCGCCTCCAGGCAGCACAGCAGCAGGTCCATCCAATGGCAGCTTTTCAGCATATCCCGGGGCTTCAGCCTGACGTCCTCCCGCGCCCGGGCGCGGCGGCGCAGGTCGTCGACGGAATGGCGCAGCACCAGCAGGTTCTCGCTGCGCAGCCAGCCGGCATCGCGCGTTTCCCTGAGCATGCGCGCCTGCCGGGCGTTCACCGATCCGTTGAAGAGGCTCTTGCGCCATACCAGGGGTAGTCCGTCGGAGGCGTCGAGGAACACGCCGAGCGATATCTCGGCCAGGATGCCGCGCTCCTCTCCGTTGAAAGCGCGGTCGTAGAGCCGATCGAGGATGACGCGGCCGGCGAACGCCTGGCCGCGCTGCTCGGCGAGCAGGACGGTCTGCAGCACGATGCGCCCCCAGCCGCCCGTGGGCACGCGGCGGGACAGCCGGTGCAGGTTGTCGGCGACGTGGAGCAGGGAAAGCGAGGGGTCTTCGAGGAACCAGCGCGCGGCAAGGCAGGCGAACAGCGTCGAGAAGCGCACTTCGAGGCGCTCGCCCTGCAGGCGGAGCACCGCTTGCAGGGAGGGGGAGGAGCGCACGGCGGTCATGGCGAGGATCGACGCCCCCGCTTTGGCGTTGCGGTCGATGAGGTCGAAGAATCCCTGGGAGGGGATGAAGACGCGCTCGCTCAGGATCTCGGCATCCGACGACACGAGCAGCTCCATGGCGCTGTCGACCATCGTCTGGAGAAGCTCGCGATCGGGGAAGCGGTCCGCCAGGGCGTCGGCGATGTCGTCGGCGGACGCGATCGTCCCGCCATCGCGGATCTGCGCGGCGACGATCGACACCAGTCCCAGGTCGTAGGAGCGTTGGTGCAGGTTAAAGCCGAGCAATCCCATTGCGCGGTCGAGTTGGGCGCCGAGTTCGTGGAAACCCCAGCGGGATCCGTTGCCGAACCATCTCCACCAGGCGCGCATGAAGCGGCGCTGAGGGCGTGAGCTCGGCGGAATGCGGTCGTCCATCGAGAAGAACCCGAGCGTGCGGCGGGTCGTGCCGGGAGTCGAGGATCCGCCCACCGCGTCGTCGATCAGCTCGACCAGGCGCCTCCAGATGTCCTCCCGCGCCGGTTCCGCCAGCACGACCGCACAGCGCGCCTGGCTCAGCGCGTAGGCGAACGCCGTCGGAAGGCGGTCTCCGATCCAAGGGGATCCGACGAAATCGAGCACGGCGAACGAACCTGTCACCTGGGCATCCGGCGCCTTGGAGGGATTCTCGGGAATGAATGACGCGTCAAAGGCGCCCAGCGACGCGGAAGCGACGACCTTCGCCTCCGCTTCCCGGGTCGCATCGGGATCGGCGGTCCATCCCTCCGCGGGGCAGAGGGCGTGCGAGAGGTACGCGATGCCCGCGCAGTCCTCGAGGTCCTTCTCGGAAAGAATGCCGTCCAGGCCGGGGAGGACGCGTTTGACCTGGGCTGATGCGAGCAAGCACCCGCGCAGCTGGTGGGCGGCGAACGGGTCGTCGACGCCCACCACGACGATGCGCTGCTCGGAGGAGATCCGCTTGCCGGGCGTCAGGTTGGTCCGGGCGGGGAGGATGTCTGCCGCCTCGATCCTCGGCAGGGACTTGCCCTCGACGAGCGCGGCGGCCGCTGATGCAGGCGGATGCATCGGCAGGGTGTCGGGGGACGCGGCTGCAGCGCGCGCGGTTTCGCGCAGGCGCGCGAGGGCGGCAAGCCCGCCCCCGCGATCGTCGGACGAGGTATCGCCGACCTCCGTCCCGGCTGCGCCGCCGCGGCTCTCCCCGACACGCGCCAGGGCTTCTTCCGGCGATGCGCCCTCCGCCAACGCGGAGAGCAGGCCCGCCGGAACGTCGAGCTCGACGACGGAGCCGTCCTCCACAGTGTCCCTCGCTGCGGTATCGACGGTTGCCGCTCCGACGTCGTGCGCGCGATCGCGCAGGGCGGCAAGCGCCGCCAGCCCGCTCGAGCCGGCGTCCGCGGATGTCGGGACACGGCCGTTGCGCGGGGAGGGCTCCGCCTCGGCGATCCGGCGGACGCGGTTCTTCCGGGCGGCTTCCATGAGGGATCTGAAGGAGGACAGGGTGGGGTTTCCCGCCTCGAGCGGAAGCGTCGTCGCGCTCTTCCAGACGTTGGCCTCGCCAGCCCCCGCCGTCGAGGCTGATTGGCCGGCGAGCTCGAAATACCCCCACGAGCCCTTGGCGTCCGCCTCCTTGCGGACGGGATCGTCATCGGAAAGGCGTGCGATGGGGAAGGGAAAGCCGATCTCCTCGACGGCGAACCAATCGACGCGGTCATGAAGGGCGCCGTTGACCGAGCGCGCCTCCCAGGGCGCGCTCGTCGAAGCGTCTCTCAGGATGTCGCCGTAACGCGTCACGGGGGGCCGTTACTCCAGCATCAAGGGGGAGATGAACTCCACCTCGGCCAGGAACTCGGCGCGCTCCTCGTCGGTGAACTGCGCGCGCGAGTAGCGGCGCAGCGTGTCGTACTCGTCGAAGCCGGTCGAGATGGTGAGGTTCAGCATGCGGACGAAGCTCGCGGGCGGCTCGGCGGGATCCTCGACGCGCATCACCAGGCAGATGTACACCTCGCCGTCGCGCGCGTCGAGCTCGATGCGGGTGTAGCGCATCTCGTAGTTGCGCTTGCAGATGAACGAGCGGGCGATGGGCAGGACGCTCCGGTCGACGTTGAAGGGGTAGCCGGCGCGGAACTGGATGCAGTCGGCGTCGGGCGTGTAGATCACCTTCATGACGAGCTGGCGGCCCTCGCCGTCCCCCATGCCGAACTGGGCGGTGTAGTAGTCATCCTCGCCGTCGCTGTAGAGGATGTGCTTGAGCTCCATCGTGTCGACGAGGATGCTGCGGATCTTGCCCCACATGGCGCTCTCGTCGAAGATCGGGAGGCTGCACGCGCCCGTCGTCGCCGGTGCGGATCCTGCCAGGGTGGCGAGTGCGTCGCCGTCGTCCCGTCCCCCGTCCTCGTCGTCGATGGTGGCGCCATCGTATCCGAACAGGGACAGGAGGAGATGCAGGTGCTCGTCGCCGTCGCTGTTGGAATTCAGCTGATCGCGAAGGCCGTTCGCCGACTCCAGAAGCGACGCGCGCTGCTCCTCGTCGAGATCCGAATCCTCTTGGATGTTCTTGCGCAGGGCGTCGATCTCCTTCTGCAGCAGCCTGATCGCTTTCTCTCGTTCCATGAGCCCTCCTTCATCGGTGGCGCCAACGGGGTTTCCCGGGCTGTTTCGACTACGGTGCCATTGAACCACGCGGTCCGCGCCGGCGCGGCGGGGATGCCCGGGGGAGCGTGGGGGATGCGCCGCCTACTCCTTCGCGAACGCAGCCAGACGGTGGATGAGGGGATCGGTCTCCTCGGCGTATCCGGCGAGCGGTCGTCCGAACGCGAACGTCGCCGCCTCGCGCAAAGTCCGCTCCGCCCGGAACCTCTGCTCCTCTTCGGCGATAAGGCACTCGACGAGCAGGAAGCGGTAGGTCTGCTTCCTCAGGACGTCGAATGCGGGGTAGTCGGGGTGCGAGGGCGTGCCGGCGTAGTCGAGCGTGAACAGCAGCGCGAGCAGCGCCGCGTCGTCGAAGCGCCCGTCGCCCGCCGGATCGGCGGACGCGGTGGCGGAAAGCAGCAGCTTCAACTGTTCGACGCCCGCGTTGCCCGCCTTCTCGAAGCGGTCCTCGCGCTCGTCTTTGCCCATCCCCTTCATGTCCATCATACTCTGCGGCAGCTCCTGGGCGCGCTCAACGCAGTGGCGCACCCACAGGCTCGCCCAGAACCCGCGCACGGCGGCGTAGGGGAAGCCCGCTTCGCCGTCGCGGACGTCGATGATGCCCAGACGCGACATGATCAGGTCCATCAGCTCGTCCTCGTCGAGCTCGAGGGACACGGCGCTGCGCGCCTGCAGGGACGCCTCGGCGTTGCGGTACGAGCGGAAGCGCTCGACGAACTCGGCGGCGGGCAGGGTCGGGCTGCCGACGGTGAGGTCGAATGCCAGATGCTCGAGCGCGCCGCTGTCGTAGCCGCTCAGCGTGGTGCGCTTGCGGAACTTCTTGTTGATCTCGGAGAACGTCCCCCATACGCTGCGCCGGTCCGTCGCCCGGCCGCGCTTGAACGCCAGCGCGATGGCGGTGAGCATGAACGGGTTGCCCATGACGCCGCGGAAGCCCGCCGTGGCGCGCACCAGCGGGAACGCCGGCCCGTCGTAGGCGTCGGCACCGCCGCGCGTGGTCACGCGCGCGAACAGCTCCTCCTGGCGCGGCAGGTCGAACTCCTCCAGGCGTGCCCGATGGGCGTCCCTTCCCAGAAGGCCGCGCATGGCGGCGGCGTCGACGGGGGGCAGCGGGCGGCTTGCGACCAGCAGGCGCGCGATGCCCGGCTGGTCGGCGAACTCTCTCAGCCGGCGCAGGTACAGCGCGCGGTGGCGGCGGGGGATCTCGTCGATGGAGTCCACCATCAGCAGCACGTTCCCGCGCTCGACCAGCGCGTCGATGGGGTTGGCGGCGGATCCTTCCCGGGCGGCTGTCGCGCTGCGCAGGGCGTCGCGCATCGTTTCCGGAAGCGCCTCGAACGCCAGGTCGGAGAAGGACGGCGCCCCCTCCTCGTCGTCGGCGAGCCGCTGGTAGAGCGCCTCGTCGCGCGTCTGCGAGAGCACGATGGGCGTGAACGAGGAAAGCTGCGCCATGCCCGACAGGCGGGCCAGGGCGTCGTCGGAGAGGATGTCGGCGACCGTTCGCTCGACGGGCTCGGGCGCCGCGTCCCCGCCGTCTGCGGCGTCGCGCAGCTCGAACCGGGCGGCGTCGTTGTCGGCGCCGCGTGCGAACGCCAGGGCGAACCGCGCTGCCTCCTCGTTGGCGACCATCCCGTCCAGCGTCAGCGAGATCCGCGCCAGGCGGGCGCTCGCGCAGGCGGCCGCGGCGGCGCGCAGAAACGTCGATTTGCCCATGCCCGAGCCCGCCTGCAGGAGCAGGCGCCGTCCCGCGTCGGGGGAGAGCAGCCAGTTGACGGGGTTCTCCTCGGCGAACGGCGGCGCCACGTACACGTCCTGGAGGCGGTCCGCCTTGGCGGACGCTCCGTCGCGCTCGGTGATCTCGGATGCCCAATCCTGCAGCCGCTCGAGGTAGGCGGTCTGGCGGCCCAGCTCGCGGCGCAGCATCCTTCCCGTGGTGTCGAACAGCGACCCCTCTTCGAGTGCGAAGCCCACCAGCGCCGCGGCGATGATCGCGGCGGCCTCGTAGGCGTTCTCGGGCCACGGCTGGCGGTCGAGGGCGGCACGCTGCGCGTCGGTGAACGCGGGGAAGTCGGAGTCCTGGTAGGCGTGCAGAAACATCCGCTTCAGCTCGGCGGCGGCTTGCGCGCCGTCCAAAAGCGGCGTGCGGTCGTTCATGAGTTTCCAGGCGGCGGTGTAGGGCAGGCACACCAGGTAGTCCATCAGGCGGCTGGGTTGCGTGCGGTGCACGAGCTGCTTTCTCTCGCCGCGGTGGGTGTTGTCCACGTCGGCATCGAGCAGGGAGTCCTTGAGCTTCTTGTCCCACAGGCCCATCTCGGTGGGATGGCCGCCCGCGCCGACGGCGAAGGGCCAGTAGTCGCCGTAATGGACGATGTCGGTGAACCTCATGGAGCCGACGCGCCGGAACTGGGGGATCAGCTCGCCCGACGGCCCGATGCCGCTGAGCATCGTGTTGGCGCTGATCCGCGCCCTCGTCTTGGTTTCGCCCTCGCTCACGTAGGACGGCTTGATGCCGTGGAACGGGAACCCCTCCATCCCGTTGAAGCCGGAGTTTTTGGGAATGGCGCCGCCCAGCTTCGTCACGAGCGCGCCCGCGGCATGCTTGTCCAAGCGGGAGACGAGCGAGGCGAAGTAGTCGTCGAACGCGGTGCGGCGGTAGGTGCTCCACGGATGCACGGCGGCGGGCAGCCCCGAGTCGTCGTCTCCGAAGCAGGGGTAGAGGTCGACCGCGGCGCCCTGGTCGTCGAATGCGGGGCCGAGCGCCTTGTCGATGTCGTTGGCGAGGGAGCCGGACTTCACCGGTGACGTGCTCCAACCCTGGGAGGAGGCGGCGGCGCAGGCCGCCGACGAGGCGCCGAAGCGCTCTCCGGCAAGCCACAGCGTGATGCAGAAGGCGACGTTGCCCTTCGATTCGCCTGTGTCGACGACCTCGTCGTTTTCGAGGGGGACGTCGTCGACGTGCGTCCGGTCGTCTATGCGGAGTCCCGCGGTGCCCGAAGCAGGCTGCCTGTCCATGATGCTCCTTCCCGCACGCCGCGGATCGGGGC
The DNA here is from genome assembly GCA_958452575.1 of uncultured Eggerthellaceae bacterium. Taxonomy (GTDB): domain Bacteria; phylum Actinomycetota; class Coriobacteriia; order Coriobacteriales; family Eggerthellaceae; genus Aphodovivens. The sequence goes on along the minus strand of CAUDUM010000002.1, from coordinate 469,498 downwards.
GGCATGCCGCCGCGCCGTCCGTCGGCCGCTTGCTCCATTGTACCGTGCGCCGTTGCCGAGCAGCCTTCGAATTCCCGTTCCCCCCTGCGGCCTCGGTTTCCCCCCGCATCCCGGCGCCATACCTCCTGCGGCGCGCGGCGGTGCCCCCTAGAGTTGAATCAGCCCGAGGCGCGACGATGCCGGTGAGGTTGCCGGGATCGCCTCGGCAGGCGGGCGGATCCACTATCGAAACGCGCGTTTCAGTCGCGGATCCGCCGGAAGACGCCGTGGAAGGCTCCGTCGGGCGAAGGACGCGAGGAGAAAGGGATGCGCACGATGAGTCATGGTGAATGGTACGGATTGGATGAGCTGGGCCGCGGATGCGCGCGCCCGGTCGAAGCGCCGCCGTCCGTCGACGCCGGGATGCGGGGCGGGATGCGTCCCCATGCCGTGCGACGCCAAATGGTGCGCGACGAGCCCGAGCCGGTGCGCGAGGCGTTCCCCGCCGCGCTGGAGGAGCGCTTGCGTGCGACCGAGGAGAAGCTGGATCAGCTGCTGTGCGCCGCACGGGCGCTCGGCGACGGCATGGCGGCGCACGACGCCGTCGAGAAGGAGCGCGCCGCCGCGCTGGAGGGCGCCGAGAAGGAACGCGCGATGGCGCTCGGCGAGCTGAAGGAGGGCGTGGACGCGCTCTCCGAGCAGTTCAAGGCGCGCATCTCCAAGACCGATTACGAGGAGGCGACGCTCAAGCGCATCTCCGACGAGCTTGACGAGCAACGCAGCGGTCTGTACCGCAAGATCGTCGAGCCCCTGATCAACGAAGTCATCGACGTCCATCAGGACATGAGCGCCACCATCGCGTCCTACCGCCGCAAGGCGGAGGAGGGCGATCGGGACGATCTCGCCGCGCGCATCCGCCGCGACCTCGACGAGTTCCGGTTGATGCTGGGGGACATCCTGCGCAACTGGAACGTCGAGGTGTGGCGTCCGGAGCCCGGCGAGCCGCTGGAGCCGTTGCGCTGCCGTGCGGTGCGCGCCGTGCCGACCGGTGACAGGGATTGCCACCGCACGGTGGCCGAGTCGCTGACGTGCGGATATGCCTTCGAAGGCAAGATCCTCCGTCCCGCCCAGGTGGTGGCGTTCACGTACAAGCCCAAGCCCGAGGCCGAGTCCGATCCCAAGCCCGAGGAGCCTCAGCCTTCTGATGTGGCAGCGGCGGTGGAGACGGATGCGGCGGAGGCGCCGGCTGCGATCGCTCAGCCGTCTGATGCGGCCGCGGAGGCGCCGGCTGCGCCCGCGGAGCCGGGGACGGCAGCCGCGGATGCCGGGTCCTCGACGATGCCGGAGATGGGCTCGCGGGCGGAGGAGCATCCGGCCAGCGAACCGCCGCTGTCGTCGAGCGAGGCGGCAGCGGCGGTCGCCCAGGCGCTGCAGGGAACGGACGAGGCGTGCGGGGAGGGCGAGGCGCCTTTCGCCGATCAGCCCCGCTGCGTTCCCCCCGCCCCTCCGGCGCCCCCGGCGCCGCGTGCGGCAAAGGCGGGTGATCGCCTGAAGGTCGAGTGAGACGCCGCCGCCGTCCGATGCGGGCGGCGGCCACACCCTCCATCCGCTTTAACTTCAAGTTCCACCCCTACTGAAAGGAACCGATCATGCAATCCACCGTTTTCGGCATCGACCTGGGTACCGCCTGCTCCAACGCCTCTTACATCGACGCGACGGGCAATGTCGTCACCGCCCGCAGCTCCGAAGGCGCCAACACCACGCCGTCGGTCGTGTACTTCACCGACAACGGCGACACGACTGTGGGCGAGGTGGCCAAGGACCTCGCGCTGGTCGAGCCCGACCGCACGGCGCAGCTCGTGAAGCCGCTCATGGGCAAGGACGAGCCCGCCATCGTCGTCGACGGCGTGGCCAAATCCCCCGAGGAGGTCTCCAGCTATATCCTGCGCAAGGTCGCCCAGGACGCCGTCCAAAGCTCCGGCATGGACATCGACGGGGTCGTCGTGACCGTCCCCGCCCACTTCGGCGACGTCGAGCGCGCGGCAACCAAGGCCGCGGCGGAGATCGCCGGATTGAACCTCATCAACCTGGTGCAGGAGCCGGTGGCCGCCGCCGTGTACTACGGCTGCACCAAAAGCGACGCCGACAGCGTCGTGATGGTGTACGACCTGGGCGGCGGCACGTTCGACGCGTCGGTCATCGCGATCACGCGCAACGACGAGGGCACCGACATCCGCGTCGTGTGCGCCGACGGCAACCACAACCTGGGCGGGCGTCTGTGGGACGATCAGATCGTCAACTACCTCGCCGACGCGTTCGTGAGCCAGACCGGCTACGAGGACGAGTTCGACCCTTACGCCCAGCAGGCACTGCGCAATGCCGCCGAGAAAGCGAAGAAGCACCTGTCCAGCAAGGACGAGGACACCGTCGCGTTGAACATCGCCGGGCTGCCGGCGCGCATCTCGCTGACGCGCGAGACGTTCGACCAGATGACTAGCCATCTGCTCTCGCAAACCATCGAGATCACGCGCTCGACGCTCGACAACGCCGCCTCCAAGGGCTGCGTCGTCGAGAAGATCCTGCTGGTCGGCGGCTCCACCCGCATGCCCCAGGTCGTCGAGGCGCTGAAGGCAAACTTCCCCGACATCCCGCTTGAGATCAACGATCCCGACGAGGCCGTCTCCAAGGGCGCGGCGCTGTGCGCGCTCGACATCCTGGCGGGCAAGGGCGCGCCGGGCGAGGGCGGGGTGTCCGACGAGAGCGTCGTGAGCCAGCTGCAGCTGACGGGCAACGCGGTGCCGCTCACCATCCACTACGCCACGACCAAAAGCTACGGCGTCCAGGTGCTCGACGTCAAAACGAACCGCGACATGGTGTGCAACCTGATCCAGAAGAACCAGCAGATCACCTCAGATGACCACACCTACCGCGTGGAGCGCATCTTCGGCACCAACGTCGACAACCAGCAGACCGTCGAGGTGCGCGTGTTCGAGAACGACGAGGAGCTTGACCTCATCCCGATCGACCGCGATCCCATCAAGACCGCGACGTTCGACCTGAACGGCTCGAGCCTGCCGAAGAACTCCCCGATCGAGGTGGCGTTCTGTCTGTCCGAAGAGGGCCTGCTTTCGGTGACGGCAATGGAGCCGCAAAGCGGCCGCAACCTGGAATTCGACGTGCAGGTGAGCAGCGGATTGTCGCCCGAGGAGGTCGAGCGCATCAAAAACGATGCCCTCACCGTCGATGTCCAGTAGCTGATAAGGCGCCCGGCTGCCCCGGGCGGTCGGGCGCCGTCCGGTCCGAGTGGCGGGAGGGGTCTCGCGCGCAGTATCCGCACGAGCCGGACCGTCCAGTGGACGGTCCGTGCGAGCTCAGGACCTATTTGAGCACGAGACGCCTCCCGCCACTCGGACCTGCTTTCCGAATGAGGGGCGACCATCGAGAGGAGCTTTCCATGGAAGAGATCAAGGTCGGCATCGATCTGGGAACCACCAACAGCGCGGTGGCGGCGATCGGGGAGGATGGACGGCCGTTCATCGTGACGAACGGCGACGGCAACCGCATCACACCGTCGGTCGTCGGCTCCGATCGCGGCGATGTGGTCGTGGGAGACAACGCCAAGGACCTCCAGAGCATCGGATGCGTCGACACCGCGGCGTTCTTCAAGCGCCATATGGGCGATCCGAACTTCAGGGTCGAGCTCGACGGGACGACCTACGATGCCGCCGGGCTGTCGGCCCTGCTGCTGCGCCAGCTGGTGGACGACGCCGAGGCGCGCCTGGGCAAGCGCATCGCCAGCGCGGTGGTGACGGTGCCGGCGTACTACCGTTCCACCGAGCGCGAGGCGGTGCTGCAAGCGTGCCGCGCGGCGGGCATCACGCTGCAGGGGCTCATCGCCGAACCCTCGGCGGCGGCGTACGCGTACGGCCTGTCCGAGGAGACGCCGGGCAAGACCCTGCTCGTGTACGATTTCGGCGGCGGCACGTTCGACGTGACGGTGGCGCGCGTGGGCGCCGACGAGATCCGCGTGCTGGGCTGCGACGGCGACCATCACCTGGGCGGCAAGGACTTCGACGATGCGCTCGCCAACCTGATGGTCGACCTGCTGTGCGAACGATGCGGAGCGGATCCCGGCGGAGTCGAGCTGACGGCGGGCGAATCAGCCGCGCTGGCCGTCCAGGCCGAGCAGGTGAAACGGCAGCTATCCTCGCGCGAGAGCGTGCGCGTTCCCCTCAACGTCGCGAGGATGAACGGCACGATCGAGGTGCGGCGCATCGATTTCGAGCTGGCGACGATGTATCTGGCCCGCAAGGCGATGGACGTCGTCGACCGCCTGATGCGCGAGCTCGGGCTGCTGTGGGCCCATATCGACGCGGTGGTGCCCGTGGGCGGCATGACGCGCATGCCCATGATCCTGGAGGCGCTCGAATCCCGCTTCCACCAAAAGCCCTGCGGCGGGGTAAATCCCGACGAGGCGGTCGCCCTTGGCGCCGCCATCAGGGCGAACCTCCCTCCGCGCTGCCTGCTCGGCGGTGCGGACGAGACGCCAAAGCTTCATATCGCCGGCGCGGCCGAAGCTCCGCAGCTTGCGCTCGCAGGGGCAAAGCGCCTGGTGGACGTCACGGCTCACGCGATGGGCATGGTCGCCGAGAGCCCCGATCGCGCACGCTACGTCAACTCCGAGATCATCCCCCGCAACGCGGTCATCCCCGCCGCGGAGGGGCGCACCTACGCGCTGCGCGTGCCGCCCGCCGGCGGCGAGCTGGAGGTGTACGTGCTGCAGGGCAGCTACGATCGCGTGCTCGACAACGACGTGTGCGGCAAGTACATCGTGCGCGGCATCCAGCGCGAGCCGGGCGGGGAGTCGTTGGTCGAGGTGGAGTACCGCTACAACGCCAACGCCATCATCGAGGTCGAGGCGCGCCAGCCCAGCACGGGCGCGCGCCTGACGGTCGAGCGCGTTCCGGTCGAGGCGGATCTCTCGCGGTTCGATGGCGTGCCTCCCGAGCTGACGGGCGCGGTGCAGGGCGCAGTCCCCGACATCTACCTCGTGTTCGACGTGAGCGGCAGCATGTCCGGCTCCCCGCTGGACAAGGCCAAAAGCGCCATGCGGGCGTTCGTCGACGAGTTCCCCCCGAACAGCGCGCGTATCGGCGTGATCTTCTTCTCGGACAAGAATCTGGTCGTGCAGGAGCCGACATGCGATTACGATGCGGTGCGCAATGCCATCGAGCGGGCGCGCGCGGACGTGTTCGACCTCGGCTACGGCAACGAGGCGGAACCGTTCGGATTCGTCTACGACGAGGTCCTGGTTGCGGGCGATGTGCTCAAGATGAGGGCGTCCTCGACGACGGGCCTGCTCAAGAAGGTCGCCAAGCGCGCCAAGCAGGCGTTCGGCGGGGGCGATGACCCCTACACCTGCCTGGTGGTGCTGACGGACGGCGTGTGGTACCACCAGGATTGGTCCCGCACGAACGCGCGCAACCTCGCCGACCACGGCGTCGACATCGTCGCGGTCGGGTTCGGCGCCGCCGATGAGAGGTTTCTGCGCGACGTCGCGACCAAGGACGATTACGCCGCGCTGGTCGGCGTGAACGCCCTGCAGGAGACGTTCACCAAGATCGGGCGCGCGCTGGCGACGGGCGAGGAACCGCGCGTGGCGTAGGGCGAGCGGTTTTTGCGCAAACGAGAAAACCGCCTGTCGGATCGATCCGGCAGGCGGTTTACCTTGCTCTGGCAGACGGCTTCGTCTCGATTCCGCCTACAGGAAGAACACCACCGTGTCGATGATGAACAGCGGGATGAGGATGGCGAGCGACCAGCCCATGTACCCGAAGAAGCTGGGCATCTTGATGCGGGCGCTCTCGGCGATGTTCTTGACCATGAAGTTGGGGGCGTTGCCGATGTAGGTGTTGGCGCCCATGAACACTGCGCCAGCCGAGATCGCCAGCAGGATCTCGGGCGCAACCGCGCCGACCGTCGTGGCCACCGCCGCCGCCCCGTCGGCCACGCCGAGCGAGCCTGCCGCCGTCAGGAACACGACGTAGGTGGGCGAGTTGTCCAAGAAGCTCGACAGCGCACCGGTGGCCCAGAAGAACTCCAGCGGCGTGTCGATGCCCAGGTCAGCGCCATGGGCGCGCAGGATGGCCAGCGCGGGGATCATCGTGATGAAGATGCCGATGAACAGCTTCGCGACCTCCGAGATCGGACCCCACTCGAAGTGGTTCGACTCGCGCACGTCCTTGGGCGTGAAGCGCAGCGACAGCGCCGTCGCGATCAGGATGAGGGCGATCTGGACGAAGTACTCGATGCCCAGGTGCACGTGGTCCGACAAAGCGATGCCGAACGTGGCGCCCGTCGCGGGGTCGACGAACATGTCCATCTGGGGGATGGAGCCGTTCAGGATGACGGCGAAGATGACGATCGCCAGAAAAGCGATGTTGCGCTTGCCCTCCACGCGGATGGGGGTGCGCTCGTCGGCGGCGTCGAGCAACTCGAAGCGCTCGCGGCCCTCCTTGCCCTCCTTCTTGACGAAGTGGCGGTCGATGAGGGCGTAGGCGACGAGGAGCAGCGCGGTGTTGAGCAGCAGCAGCGGCCAGATGTGCTCCAGCGTCCAGAAGAACGGGATGCCGCGCAGGTAGCCCAAAAACAGCGGCGGGTCGCCCAGCGGCGTCAGGCATCCGCCGATGTTGGCCACCAGGAAGATGAAGAACACCACGATGTGGGCCTTGTGCGCACGCCAGATGTTGGCGCGCAGGACGGGGCGGATGAGCAGCATGGCTGCGCCGGTCGTGCCGATCCAGCTGGCGAGGAACGTGCCGATCGCCAGCATGATCACGTTGTTGCGCGTGGAACCCTTGATGGTGCCAGCAACGTGGATGCCTCCGGTGACGACGAACAGGCCCAGCAGGAGCACGATGAAGGGGATGTAGTCGACGACCACCGACTCGAGCAGCTGCTCGTAGGTGACGCCGAACCCGTAGACCGCCGTGAAGGGGATGAGGAACAGAAGCGACCAGAACCCCGCCACGTGCAGCTGGTGCCGCTCCCACCATTCGGCTTTGAACAGCGGGAAGAGTGCGATGGAGAGCAGCATGCCCGCGAAGGGCACGATGCTCCAGATGGGCAGGGTGTCTCCAAGCTCCATGATGCGGATCCTTCCTTGGCGCCTCGAGGGGCGCGTGCATGTCAACTTAGAAACGATACGGCAAAACGGCGCGTTCGTACAGATCGCATCGGCAAGACGGCCGCATCTTCGGCAACGGGGTGTTGCAACCCCCGGCTCCCCTTTGCTCCCTGCGGGGTTCCCTCTGCGGCTCTTTCGGCGCCGCTTCATCATGGAGGCGACGAGGAAGGAGGCGCATCGCGATGATCTTCAACTGGCTTCTGATCGCGGGTCTGCCCATCGATCCCGCCCCCGCGATCCCCGCGGCGCGGGCGGCCGCGGGGGCGTGCAGGGCCAAGTGGGCGAGTCGTGCGAACGACCAGCGCAAAGGCCCGTACTACCGCACGCTTCTCGATCAGGTGGACGATATGGAGGCGGCGCTTTCCGACGAAACGGAGATCGGCCGGCTGGCGAAGGAGGCGCGCGCCATAGCGTTTCCGCCCATCGACGCCTCCCTGCTCATCGCGGCGGGCAAGGGGCGCTCGGTGCCGCGCGAGAAGCTGGAGGCGGTGGCCCGCATCGCCGCGAAGCGCATCGAGCGGCAGACCGGCATCAAGGACGTGTCGCTTTCCGAGGATCTGCTGAAGCGGCGCGCTGCGAAAAACGGCATATCCGTGGGTGCGGGCGCCGCGGCGGACCGCGCACGGCGGGCGTACGAGGAGCTCGGCAAGCCGAACCCCGCGCAGGACGCTGCCTTCAAGGTGGACGTGCAGCTGGCGCTGTACGGCGCCGCCGACCTGTACGAGTTCGCCTGCCCTCCCGGGTGCGCCGACCCGCGCAGCGCCGTCGGGGACGACCTCGTGCGACGCGCCGACGAGCTGGCGGGCAGCTTCAAACAGGACAAGGAGCGCAAATCGACCATCGACACGCTCGCCCAGAAGGCTAAGGAGGTGTTCGGCAGCCGCGAGAAGCGCCAGCGCTACGACGCGTACCTGAGGCGCCACGCGGTCGCCGCGGCGTTGGACGAGCTCAAGGATTGCGCGACGCTTTCCGGCGGCGTGGTGGATGAGCAGCTCGCCGCACAGACGGAAAACGCGCTGCGGCGCGTGCTGGGAAAGGACGCGGCGGAGGCGCCGTACGTGCTGGAGGGGTTCTGCCGCGCGCAACGCCCTCCGTTGGCGATCTTGCGCGAGACGGGCGCCGCCGGGACGCACGGTGCGGCAGCCGCGGGGGCGGCGGGCGCACCCGGCGCGTCGAACGCCGCCGCGGCAGGCACGGCAAAGGCTTCCGGCGCGGCTCCGACCGGGGCGGGCGGGGCGGCGGGGGCTTCTGGGGCTTCCGCAACCGGAACGCGCCCCGCGTCGAACGCTGCCGCGGGCGCTCCCCGCTCGCCCCGCCCCGCATCGGCGGGCGCGCCGAGCGGCCTTCCCGCGAAATGCGACCCCGTCGTCATCGAGGGCGCCACCGTGGCCAACGGCGATCTGGTGGTGCGCGTGACGCCGCCTGCGGCGGCGACGGGGTTCGTGGTCATGACGCGCCCCGATCGCTTCGTCCGCAGCATGTCCGACACCAATCCCGCCGGACTCCAGACGCGTCACGAGGTGCCGCGAGCCCTGCTCGACCGCGACGGCGCGTTGGTGTTGCCGGATGCGCGGCGGCTGGGCTGCTATGTGACGGTGTTCGCGGAATACCGGGCCAACGGCAAGGTCAAGTACTCGAAAGGGGCCGACTGCCAGGTCGCGCCCGTCCGCGCGCGCGGCATCCGCTACCGCGTCGACGCGCGCAAGCTGCCGTTCTGCCCTCCGAAAGCGCAGGTGACGTTCGCCCCGCGCGGAGGCGCGTGCTCGCTGCCGGAGTCGCTGGTGGTGTACGCCAAAGGCTCGCTTCCCCTGACGGCGGAAGGGGCCCGGGTGGCGGCGCGCATCCCCGCGCAGCAGGTGACGGGGCCTTTCCGGGTGGATCTGGACGGCCTGCCCAACGAGCGCGACCTCTACGTCCGCGTGTTCGCCGCATCCGGCGACGCCGAGGCGTTCGCGCTCGAGCCGGGGTCGTACTGCAAGGTCAGTTAGGAGTTAGCATGCACAAGTATCAGTTCACCTGCCCGTTTTGCTTTGAGAAGGTGGTGTTCGACGGGGTGGAGCATCGCTGCCACAACGGCTGGTGCCCGGCGGGCAAAGAGCCCGACAAGAAGTACCAGAAGTACCTGGGCGCAACGAGCGCGGTCAACCTGGGGCACATCGTGGATGTCAAGCCTACGGCGTGGGATTTGCTTCGCCTCCGCACGGTCGCCTGCGACAAATGCGGCCATCCCACGCTTCCCATCTGCCCGCATTGCCACAACACGCTGCCCGACACCACGATCTCGGGTCGCGACAACATCATATCGGTGGTGGGGACGCGCTCCTCGGGCAAAAGCCACTACATCGCCGTGCTGGTCAACGAGCTGCAGCGCCGCATCGCGCCGGCGCTGGGGGCTTCGGTGCAGGGGTTCGTCGACATGAGCGGCGCCTACAACGCCGACGCGATCTACCGCCGCACCAAATACGACCGCCTCTACGGCCGTCAGGAGACGCTCGAGATGACCCAGAGCAACTTCACCGGCGTGCGCGGCGAGGACAAGCAGCCGCTCGTGTACACGTTCGACTACGTCGGGCGCAAGGTCGCGCGCAGCAACCGGTTCACGCTGGCCTTCTTCGACGCCGCGGGCGAGGATCTGCAGGATCCCCACCTCATGGCGACGGTCAACCGCTATCTGGGCCATTCCGCCGGCATCATCTTCCTTGTCGACCCGCTGCAGGTGCCGGAGGTGCTCTCGCAGGTGGAGAGCGCGTCGGGCCATGTATCGCACAGCATCGGCGCGGTGGCGGGCTCGTCACCTGATGCCGTGATGGCCAACATCTCGGCGCTCATCCGCCAAAGCCGCGGGCTCAAGCCGACGCGCCCCATCGACATCCCCGTCGCGGTCGCGTTCTCCAAGTTCGACGAGGTGGAGCCCATCGTGCCCGCCGGCATGACGGTGCGCGCGCCCAGCCCCCACTGCGATGCGGGCGCGTTTTCGATGTCGGATCGCATGGCGGTCGACGCCGAGATGCGCAGCCTGCTGGCCTCGTGGGGCATGCAGTCGTTTTTGATGCAGGCGCAGGCCAACTACCGCAACTACTCGTTTTTCGCCGTGTCGAGCCTGGGGCTGCACAACGCCCCCGACAGCGCGGGGCATGTGCACCGTCCGCTGCCGCATCGGGTGGAGGATCCGCTTCTGTGGATCATGGCGGAAAACGGCCTGATGAGGTGCGCCCGCTAGGCGCAAGGAAAGGAGGAGCAGATGCGCGAGGCCCATCAGATCATCTACACGTCGTGCCGCCGTGGCATCCAGGGCGCTGGCGACGGGCTGCAGGTGTTCTCCTACGACGAGGGCTTGCCGGGCGCGGGGCTTGACGTCGGCACGGGATTCCATCGCCTGCTGCCGTTCGACGTGCCCCGGACGGCGGGTGCGACGGTGTTCGGTTATGCGCCGGTCGAGGGGTGCGGCGCGGTGTGGGCGTGCAACACCAAGCTGCCGCATGACTACATGGGTCCGGGTGGCCGCGCGGGCAACGTGCTGCGCCATGCGGTCGTGCTGCCGGCCGATCAGCTCGACTTCCACCCGATCGAGTTGGCGTGCGCGGCGTTTTGGCGGCGCTCGATGGCGTTCGACGAGGTCAACGCGGAGGAGCCGCCGGCATTCCTGCCGCCGGTCGACGCCTCTCCCGCGGGCGCGATCGATGAGCGCGGCACGCGGTGGAGCCTTTCGGGCACGGCTGAGATGGAAGCCGCGGCGCGCCTGGCGCGCGCGACGGTGCTCGCCGCCTCCGAGGGCCGTTCCGTGGCAATCCTGGAAGGAGGGACCGAAGCGCTTCGATGGGTGGCGCTCGCGACCTATTCGCTGCCGCTGACGCTCGCGCGCCAGGTGAGCTTCGTGGTGGGCTGCGACAACCTGGCGACCGCCGGCGCCATCCTCTGCGGCATCTCCCGCGAGGATTTCGAGCGCAACACGCCCGCCTACGTGCGCGACGCCTGCCTGGTGTTCGATCCGCGCGACGGCCTGGTGCGCGACGCGTCGGGCGTTCTGGAGTCGGGCGGGTTCGATGAGGGGCCGTATCCGCGCACGGTCGTGGGCGCGTCGTTTGAGGCCCTGGTGGAGCGCGGGTGGCACGAATGCCCCGACGAGCTGGCGGCATTCCGGGATCTGTGCGACCGCGAGCTGCGGGTGGGGCTCGACTTGGAGGAGCTGGACCGCGCGTTCGAGGTGTACCGCGCGACGCGGATGGGGCTGCATCGGCTGCTGGATCCCGTCGGGACGCTCGCGTTTGTCGAGGAGCGGGGCACGGAACGCTTCAAGCAGGTGATGGCGGGGCGCGTGCTGGATTCGATCGCCGGCCTCGACGAGGCGTCGGCGGAGGCGGCGGTCGCCTATGTGCTGCGCCGTTGGAGCCAGCCGGACGAGCGGTACCGCGGGCACCTTCTGACGATGCTGACGTCGATGATGATGGAGGCTCCGGCGCGCTCGCGCGCGTTCCTCGACGCGGCGGCGCGCTGCTTCGCGGCGCTGTCGGCTGCCATGGACGCGTTGGGGCCTGCCCCCGACGACGATCCGCGCGCCGTCGAGCCGGTTGCGGGACGGGTGCTGCGCCGCGGGGCGGAGCATCTGCGGAAGCGTCGTCGCGCAGCCGGTGCGGACGGAGGCGACCTGGCCGGAGGCGGCATGCCTGCGGGCGGCCCGCCCCGGAGCGGCTCGCAGCGCCGCTCGCTGTTCGGCGGGCGCGGCGGATTTCCGTTCGGCAAGGGAAAGGGGAGATGATGGATTGGCTATCGGCGATAGGGCGGGTTGCGGACGGCGTGGCCGCCGGCGGAGGGCGCGGCGTCTCCGGCGCGCGCGCCGTGCGGGGCGCGGCAGATGCGGAGGGCTTGATCCTCCCGCCCGACGAGCGCATCCACTACGTGTACAGCACGCTGGCGGGCGTGGAGCGCCGGGCCTACGAAGACATCTGCGAGGCGATGATCGAGGGTCGCCCGCGTACGACGGTGCGCGGCCTGGCGTCCAGCGAAGAGGTGTTCCGGGTGGTGCGGATGGTGAGGGCCGACCACCCCGAGGTCCATTGGCTTGGCAGGGGCGCGCGGTTGAGCGCCTGGCCGGGGCGGGCGGAGGTGCTTCTCGATCGCTGCGACGACGCGCGCTCGGGCGACGACGGGGCGCTTCTGGCGGCAGCGACGACTTTCAAGCGCTCGCTGCCTTCGAGCGTCGACGAGTACCTGATCGCAAAGGCGGCGTTCACCCACGTGGCGGGCGGCACGCGCTACGACCGGCCGACCGCCGGGCTGGACGACTCGCGAAGCGATGCGTTCATGCGGCCCTACGAGGCGACCGGGGCGCTGGTGGATCATCTGGCGGTGTGCTCGGGGTTCGCGAAGGCGACCCAGCTTCTGCTGCAGCGATGCGGCATCATGGCGGCGCTGCTGACGGGCGAGGCGCGCGCGGCCAACGGGCGGGACCTGGCGTGGGGTCCCCATGCATGGCTGGCGGTGCGCATCGACGGGCGCTTCTACCACATGGATCCCACATGGACGTCGATGGGCCGCGACGATACGGGCCTGACCTCCGATGTGTGCTACGACTACTTCGGGCTGACGGATCGCGAGATCGCGCGGACGCATCGGGCGACGTCGTGCCCGTTCACGCCGCCCGCCTGCGACTCCACGATGGCGGAGTACTATCGTCGCGAGGGACTGTGCCTGCATGCTTGGGACGAGATGCGCTACGCCGACATGGTGTGCCGGCAGCTCGCGGCCGGTGGCGCCACCGCCTCGGTGAAGGCGGCAAACGAGGCCACGTACCGCAAGATGGTCGACCGCATCCTCCACAGCGGCGGCTGGCGGAAGGCGCTGCGCCGCGTGTCGGCGATATGCGGCCGCACCTTCGCGCTGGATCAGGTGCGTTTCATGACCGACTCTAACCTGCGCACCCTCACCCTGCTGGCGAGGGAAGCGGCGTAGATGCGGCGGTGGGGAAGAGCCTGCATCCTGCCGGTCCGCAAACCGCCGTCCGCGTGCCGATGCGGTACGCCGATGCCTCCGCATCCCGATCGTGCGTGCGCTCGCTCTTGGAAATCGCTCGGAACCTGCATGTCCGCCTCCGCATGCCGTCCATCTGCCTTTATAATGGGGCGTTGCGAAAACATGCCGCCTTTTGGACGTCGTCGCGCGCCTGCCGCGTGCGTCCGTCCCGATCGCGGCGATGCAGGATGTCAGGCACCGCGAAGAAAGCTGTCACCATGAAACAGTACAACCCGCATGAGTTGGAGCCCCGCTGGCAGAAGGTGTGGGAAGAGACCGGCCAGAACAAGGTCGAGACCGATGGTTCCAAGCCCAAGAAGTACGTGCTGGAGATGTTCCCGTACCCCTCGGGCGACATCCACATGGGCCACGTGAGCAACTACACCTACGGAGACGTGATCGCCCGCTATTCCAAGATGCGCGGGTTCAACGTGCTGCACCCCATGGGCTGGGACGCGTTCGGCCTGCCGGCCGAGAATGCGGCCATCAAGCATCACAGCCATCCCGCCAAGTGGACCTATGCCAACATCGAGACGCAGAAGGCCAGCTTCAAGCGCATGGGCTTCAGCTATGACTGGGACCGCACCGTGGTGGCGTGCGACCCCGAGTACTATCGTTGGGGCCAGTGGATCTTTTTGCAGTTCTGGAAGCGCGGATTGGTTGAGCGCCGCAACAGCCCGGTCAACTGGTGCCCCGGCTGCAAGACGGTGCTGGCCAACGAGCAGGTCACCGAGGGCCGCTGCTGGCGCTGCGACTCCGAGGTCGAGAAGCGCGACCTGACGCAGTGGTACTTCAAGATCACCGACTACGCCCAGGAGCTGCTGGACGACCTGGATCAGCTGGACGGCTGGCCCGAGCGCGTCAAGCAGCAGCAGGCCAACTGGATCGGCCGCTCCGAGGGCGCCGAGGTCGACTTCACGCTGGCTCCGCTTGAGGGCAAGGAAGACGCCGAGACCAAGATCACCGTGTTCACCACCCGCGCCGACACGCTGTTCGGCTGCAGCTTCTTCGTGCTGGCGCCCGAGTACGCCGGTCTGCACGATCTGGTTGCCGGCACCGAGCGCGAGCAGGAGGTCATGGAGTTTGCCGAGGCCGCCAAAAAGGTGAGCGCCGTCGAGCGCGCCCAGGGCGACCGAGAGAAGCACGGCGTGTTCACGGGCCGCTACATGATCAACCCCATCAACGGCGAGCAGGTGCCCGTGTGGGTGGCCGACTACGTGGTGGCAGACTACGGCACCGGCGCGGTCATGGCCGTGCCCTGCGGCGACCAGCGCGACTTCGAGTTCGCCCGCAAGTACGACCTGCCCATCATCCCCATCATCCTGGGCGAGGACGATCCGCTGTATCCCCAGCTCAAGGACGAGCAGGGTCGTGTGGTGACCTCTGTGGACTGGGAGGCGGCCTATGCCGCCGAGGGCATCCTGGTGCAGTCCGGCAAGTACACCGGCATGGTGGGCGGCAAGCACTCCGACGGCGAGGCGGCGATCGTCGCCGATTTGGAGGCCGCCGGCACCGGCCGCCGCAAGGTGGAGTTCCGTCTTCGCGATTGGCTGATCAGCCGCCAGCGCTACTGGGGCAACCCCATCCCGGCCATCCACTGCGAGCACTGCGGCGTGGTGCCGGTGCCCGAGGAGGACCTGCCCGTGATGCTGCCCGAGGACATCGACCTGTCCGCCGGCGAGACGCTGGCCACGCACGAGGAGTTCGCCAAGTGCACCTGCCCCGTGTGCGGCGCTCCGGCCCGCCGCGAGACCGACACCATGGACACGTTCACGTGCTCCAGCTGGTATTACATGCGCTACACCGATCCGCACAACGACCAGGCGCCGTTCGATCCGGCCAACGCCAACCACTGGCTGCCGGTCGACCAGTACATCGGCGGCATCGAGCACGCCATCCTGCATCTGCTGTACAGCCGCTTCTTCACTAAGGTGCTGCGCGACGCGGGGCTGCTCGATTTCGACGAGCCGTTCAAGAACCTGCTGTGCCAGGGCATGGTGCTCGACTCCCATGGCGACGTGATGAGCAAGTCCAAGGGCAACGTCGTGTCGCCCGAGGACATGATCGCCGGCTACGGCGCCGATGCCGTGCGCGCGACCATGCTGTTCATGGGCCCTCCGGACAAGGAGAAGCTGTGGAACGAGGACGGCCTGGCGGGCATCTACAAGTTCCTCAACCGCGTGTGGCGCCAGGTGTTCGACCTGGTCGGCGCCGCTGACGACGAGACGCTGTTCGCGGGCGAGGAGGTTGCCACCGAGCAGATCCACGAGGTTGCCAAGACCGTGCTGCGCGAGCGCCATCGCGTCGTGGGCAAGGTGGCCGAGGACTTCGACCGCAACAACTTCAACACCGCCATCGCCGCCATCATGGAGCTGTCCAACGCGGTGGGCGACTACCTGCGCAAGACGTCGCTTGAGCAGCGCCGCTCGTGCGATCACGCCCAGTCGTTCGACATCGATCTGGCCGAGACGCTTGTGAAGTTAATGGCGCCCATCGTCCCGCATTGGGCCGAGGAGCTGTGGCATGCCGCGCTGGGTCACGAGGGCTCGGTGCACTCCGAGGCGTGGCCCGCGTTCGACCCCGAGATGGCCAAGGCCGACGAGGTGGAGATCGCCGTCCAGGTGAACGGCAAGGTCAAGGCACGCATCATGGTGGCCGCCGATGCCCCCGAGGACGAGGTTCGCGCCGCTGGTCTGGCCGCCGTCGAGTCCGCCATCGCGGGCAAGGAGGTCAAGAAGGCCATCGTCGTCCCCGGCCGCCTCGTCAATGTGGTCGCGAAATAGGTGCCGACGTGCGCACCGTTGCCTTGACCGTCTCCTATGACGGCACGCCGTTTTGCGGGTTCGCGCGTCAGCCGGGGCAGTTGACGGTGCAGGGTTCGATCGAGACTGCGCTGCGCACGCTGTATCGGCGCGATGTCGAGACGGTGTGCGCCGGCCGCACCGATGCGGGCGTGCATGCGCGCGGGCAGGTGGTCAGCTTCGATCTTTCCGACGAGGAGCTTGCCGCCCGCACGGCGCGCAGCCTCAAGCGCTCGCTCAACGCCCTGGTGGACGACCGTATCGCGATTTCCGCCGTGCAGGAGGCGCCATCAGGTTTCTCTGCGCGCTTCGACGCGGTCGAGCGGGTGTACCGCTACTTCATCTTCACGGGCGACTACCGGCCGGTCCTTTTGGCGGATCGCGTGTGGCATCTGCCCAAGCACCTCGACGTGGACGCGATGCGCGCCGGTGCCGCCCATCTGATCGGCGAGCATGATTTCAAGAGCTTCTGCATGGCGGCATCGGCAGAGGGCAAGCCCACGTGCCGCAACGTCTCGGCGATCGACATCGACTGCGTCACCGCCGCGGGCGAGGATGACATGATCGCGATCCGCGTGGTGGGAAACGCGTTCCTGCACTCCATGGTGCGCACCATCGTGGGCACGCTTGCGCTGGTGGGGCGCGGTCAGCGCCCACCCGAGTGGGTGGCAGAGGTGCTTGCCGCGCGCGATCGTCGCGCCGCCGGCGAGAACGCCCCTGCTGCCGGGCTGTATTTCTGGCAGGTCAACTATGCGGGTCCGGGCGGATCGATCCCCGAACCTGAAGGCGGTCCGGCGGAGGGATGGCGATGAGCCTCCGCGAGAAGCTGACGAGACGTTGCGGGGCGAGCGATGGACGGCGTTCGGAGAAACGCCAAGCCACCGTTGAGCGTAAGCAGGGGAGGGCGGCGCGACGCGCCGAAGTGGCCGAGCAAGCCCGCGCCGTGCGTGAAAGCATGCGCTCGCAGGCGGCCGCGCTCGAGATGGCGCCGAGCAAGCAGGCGCCCGGCACCTTCGTGCATCTGTATTCCAGCCGCGACGACGCCATGAGCGTCTTCGCGGACGCCGCCGGCCACATGGTGGCCGTCCCCACTGCGCGCCTGGTGTGACGACGCACGGGCGATGCGGTAGGGCGTGGCCCGACGCCGCACAGCTGAGGCGTCTAACGGACGAAGTTCGTCTTGATGGGGGCTTCGTGCTGCGGGTATTCGATGCCGGCGGCGCGGCCCGCTTCGATGCACTTGAGCATCCAGGCCATGTTGCGCGCTAGCGTGCGCATGGTCTGCAGGCCCTCCTCGTCCTGGCGCACCTGATCGGGCGTGTTGCCGTGGACCTGGTTCCAGTACTGCGAGGTGGCGATGGGCATGTTGTTCATGCCGAAGTACTTGTTGAGCACGTCGAACGTCGCTGAAGCGCCCCCGCGGCGGCAGCTCATCACCGCAGCGCCCACCTTGCCGGAAAAACCGCTGCCCGCATAGAATAGTCGGTCCAAAAACGCGTGGATCTGGCCGCTGGGGCCGCCGTAGTACACCGGCGAGCCCACCACGATGCCGTCGGCTTCGGGCAGCTTGGCGATGGTCTCGTTCACGACGTCGTCGAACACGCATTTTCCCGTCTCGCGGCATGTGCCGCATGCGATGCAGCCGGCAACCGGCTTGGTGCCGATCCACACGATCTCGGTCTCGACGCCCTCTGCCTCGAGCGTGTCGGCGACCTCGCGCAGCGCGGTGTAGGTGCAGCCCTCCTTGTGCGGGCTGCCGTTGATCAGAAGAACCTTCATGATCTGCTCCCCTCATAGTCGGTAACCCTTCCATGATACCGCGCACGGCAAATGAAAAGGCGGAACGCAGCCGAGGCGACGTTCCGCCAGCGCGGGCAGTTATCAGCGGTCCCGACGGTTGCGACGGGCCCGACGCGCCTCTAGAAAAACTCGTTGGCTTTCAACGGGTCGGCGACTTCGGCCAGCATGGTGCTTGCGCCCGCGAGCACCGGCTCGGGAACCGTGCGCGCGGACGACGGGCAGTTGACGATGCAGCGCATGCACGAGACGCACCGTTCGGGATCGGTCCAGATCGGATTGCTCTCCTCGATGGCGTACGCCGGGCATCCCCACGCGCATGTGCTGCAGTCGATGCAGTATTCCTCCACCACCGCAGGCACGATGCCGGGTGCGGCGCCCGTGCCCATCTCGCCTTTGAACGAGAACGCGGGCACATCGGCGATCGATGCCATGCCGTCGAGACGTTCGCCGATGGTTGCGGCAAAAGCCGCCACGCTGTCCAGGTCGGCGTCGCTGGGGCGCCCGGCGGCGATCGACGGCACGATGGAGTGCTGCGCGACGAGCGCGGCAGCGCCCACGGTCACGAAGCCCTTGCTCGCGAGCTTGCCGCTCATCTCGAGCAACGCGTTGTCGTAGTCGCGCGCGCCGTACACCGCGAGCAGGACCGCCGGCGCGGAATTGCCGGAAACGCTGGCGAGGGTGTCCCAGATGAACGAAGGAATGTAACCGCCATACACCGGCGCCGCCAAGACCAGCAGATTGTCGGTGTCCAACCTGAGGTAGCAGCGCCTCCCCACGGGGATATTGCTGAAGGATGTGCGATAGGGGAGCGCGGCGGCGAATCTCTTCGCGTACTTCTCGGTTGTGGACGTGCCGCTGAAATACAGGACGGTCGCGGCCGAGATCTTCATGGTGACCCCCTTTTGACGTGGTCCGCCGCACCGCGCGGCGGATGCGTTGCGACCATGATGCTACAATCGCTGCGTTGCACGCAAGTGATCAGCACGACGGGGAACGGTCCTCCTGTCGCCTTTGGATAACGTGGCAGGAGGACTGCCCCTTTTTTGCCGAGGAAGAGGGGGATGGGGATGGATGAGAGAAACGATGCGGATCGTCAGGCGCTGCGTGATGCGATCGTCGCGTTCGATCCGTTCAACGAGCAGGAGGCGGCGGACAAGCGTGTAATCCTGCGCGCGCTCGACACCGATCCGGATTGCTTCGTCCGCAGTGCCCAGGCGCATATGGCGTGCTCGATCTGGGCCGTCGACCCCTCGTTCACTCAGACGCTGCTCGTCTACCACAACATCTACGACTCGTGGAGTTGGATCGGCGGTCATGCCGATGGCGAGTGCGACCTTGCGGCGGTGGCGCTGCGCGAGCTGCAGGAGGAGACCGGCGTCGCGCATGCGCGCTTGATGACGGGGGAGGCGCACGGGGCGGGTGATGCGTCTGCGGCTTCGGCGCCGACCGTCGATGGCCTCCGTCCGCTCTGCGGCCCGGGCGGCGTCTACTCCCTGGAGGTGCTCACCGTCGACGGGCACGAGAAGCGCGGCGCGTACGTGAGCTCGCATCTGCATCTCAACGTGACGTATTTGGCGATCGCCGATCCCGCCGAGCCGATCCGCATCAAGCCCGACGAGAACAGCGGCGTGCGCTGGGTGCCGCTGGAAGACGCTATCCGCCTGTCCACCGAGCAGTGGATCCGCGATCGCATCTACCGCAAGCTCATCGACAAGCTGCACCTCGAGCGTCGCTGAGGGTCGATTTGAAAGGAGCTGCTTCGAAAAGGTCTGCTCCCTTTTTCGTACAAGCTGAAATGAGGGACGGAGTGACGCGCTTTTGGGTGCTTGATGCGCATTATTTGCCGATGGACGACATGGAGCGTGCATCAAGAAACGGCAAAGATGCAAATCGGCATCGAAATGCGCTTTCCGTTCGTCAAAATACCTGGTGGCGGATAAGTTTACTGTCGACGCGAGATGGACGATGTCGTCCAAAGGTGAAAAAAGCGCATCGCCTGCCGATCCAAGCGACAGGCGATGCGCTTCGCACGGTGATCCGGTCGCTAATCCCTTGCGGGATGTGCGCCTCTTGAATCGCGGCCCGCCCCTACGCTCCTGCGCCCTCCGGTTTGGGGGTCTTCCAGTCGGCGGCATCGTCGGCGCGCGGCTCCATCTTGCTCTCGTCGCCGTTGGCGGCTTTCAGGCGGCGGAAGTAGTCCTGGGCCTCCTTGGCCACCACGCCCGATAGCGCAAACAGGGCGATCATGTTGGGCACCGCCATGCACGCGTTGAAGATGTCGGCGATGGTCCACACAGCAGAGACGGTCATGTACGGGCCGATGAAGATGCAGGCGATGTAGAGCCAGCGATACACCAGCACCGCCTTCTGGTTGCGTCCGCTCAGGTACTCCAGGCAGCGCTCGCCGTAATAGTTCCAGCCCAGGATGGTGGTGAAGCCGAACAGCGCCAGGCACACCATCAAGATGAACGACACGACCTCGGGCGGCAGGAACGGCAGGCCCGCCTGGAACGCTGCGGTGGTGACGGCGGCGCCTTCGAGACCGATCTCGTAGGT
Source organism: uncultured Eggerthellaceae bacterium (assembly GCA_958452575.1). Taxonomy (GTDB): domain Bacteria; phylum Actinomycetota; class Coriobacteriia; order Coriobacteriales; family Eggerthellaceae; genus Aphodovivens. The sequence continues at coordinate 449,167 of CAUDUM010000002.1, read as the reverse complement.
GTCGGTGAGCACGAGCGCCAGGCCGGTCATCGAGCAGATGATGATGGAGTCGATGAACGTCTGGGTCATGGAAACGAGGCCCTGGCGCGCCGGCTCGCGCGTCTGGGCGGCAGCCGCGGCGATGGGGGCGGAGCCCAGGCCGGCCTCGTTGGCGAAGATGCCGCGCGCCAGACCCAGCTGCATCGCGATGAGGATGGCGCCCAGCATGCCGCCGCCGAACGCCTGCAGGCCGAACGCGTGCGTGATGATGGTATAGAACGCCGCGGGGATCTTGTCGATGTTGAAGATGATCAGCGTGAACGAGAACAGCAGGAACACCACGACCATGCCGGGCACCACGCGCTCGGACACGTGTGCGATGCGCTTTACGCCGCCGATGATGACCAGCGCGGCGAAGATCGCGGTGATCAGGCCGCCGACGATGGCGGCGACGGAGATCTCGACGCCGATCAAAGGAACGGTCACCATGTAGGCGTTGCTGGGGTCGAAGAAGCCCACGACGGCGCTGGAGATCGAGTTGACCTGCGTGAACGTGCCGATGCCGAACAAGCCGACGCACATGCCGAAGAACGCGAACACCTTGGCGAGCCAGCGCCACTTGGGGCCCATGCCGTTCTCGATGTAGTAGAACGGGCCGCCCAGCACATGGCCGTTCTTGTCGGTGGTGCGGTACTTGACGGCCAGCAGGCCTTCGGAGAACTTAGTCGCCATGCCGAACAGCGCAGCCATCCACATCCAGAACAGCGCACCCGGGCCGCCGGTCACAACAGCGGTGGCGATGCCCACGATGTTGCCCGTGCCGACGGTGGCCGACATCGCGGTGCACATGGCGGCGAAGCTGGTGATCTCACCCTCGGCGCCCTTCTCGTTGCTGAAGGTGTAGCGCAGCGCGCGCGGCAGCCATGGGAACTGCAGGGCGCGCAGGCGGATGGTCAAAAAGATGCCGCCCAGCAGGATGAGCGCGATCAGCGGCGGACCCCACACGAAGGTGTCGATGGTCGAAAGGATGTTCTCGAAGGCTTCCACGGTTCCCCTCTTTCACGACGTTCCGAACGCATTCCGTCGCGGGGGAGCTGGAAAAGGAGGAAGCGAGAAGCGCGCGGCTGAAACCCGAAAACCGCCGAATCATGCGGCGCTGCGATTCAACCGTGTAGCTCTCTGTCCTTTTGCCTGAGAGTTTCGGCGATGCGCGGCAACTCGTCACTGCCGCTCGCCTTGCCCCTTCGGCACCCGGTCGGCCGGGATTCTCCAGAGGTCCCATCCACGCCCAGTCTCTTTGCGATCCAGGGCGCTTCGGCGGGATGCGCTATGCGATTTGATACGGGGATATTGTAGACGCGCTTTGACGCTTGTCAAACGGTTTTTACCGGCTCGTGACAAAACATCGGTGATGAGGGAGCATGGATGCGACGGGGGATCACGGATGTGTGACGGATGTGTGATGGGGGACGGTCCTTTTGTCACGTTATTCATATGCGACAGAAGGGCCGTCCCCCGTCACCGAAGGGCCGCCCCCCCCCGTCGCATCGTCGCAACGACGGCGCGGTGAAGCGTCGGTGGAGCGCTTCACCATGGAACGAGGTGGAGGATGGCCTTCCTCTCGCATTGGCGCCTCGCCTCCTTGATGCGGTTTTCATCCATCGAAAACCTTTCGGGATGAAAACCTCTGCAAGGAGGGGGTCTCTCCGCCCGTTTGGATAAAAACAGTGCCAAGGAGGCTGATTTTCGTCTCCCAACCACCTCCTTTGTCCGATTTCCATCCCGCTTTGGTTGCGGGCGGGCCGCGCTTGCTGCGCTGTTCCGCCAAAACCTTTATAGTGGGCGGTGACAAATGACGAGAATGGAAGCGGTGGTGCGCGACCAGCTGGGCGTCTGAAGATGCGGATCGTCCGCCGCTGCGCCATCTCTGCAAGGAGACATTGCTTTGACGACGTTGAAAGAGCTGCCCATCGGCAAGACCGCCACGGTTGAGCGCGTTGGCGGCGACGGCGCGCTGCGCCAGCATTTTTTGGATATGGGGCTGATCCCCCAGGCGGATGTGACCATGGTCAAGCACGCTCCGATGGGGGATCCGGTCGAAGTGCGCGTGCACGGCTACGAGTTGACGCTGAGGCTGGACGACGCTGCCCAGATAGAGGTGTCCGACGTGCGCGATGCCGGCGTGGAGCGCAAGGAGCGGCGCGCCGCGGCTCCGCTCAGCCATCCCGGCTTGGGCGAGGGCGGCGCGCGCTTCCACGACAAGGCGACCGAGACGCCGCTGCCCGACGGCACGACGATCACGTTCGCGCTCGCCGGCAACCAGAACTGCGGCAAGACGACGCTGTTCAATCAGCTCACCGGGTCCAACCAGCATGTGGGCAACTTTCCCGGCGTCACGGTGGACCGCAAGGACGGCCCCATCAAGGGGCATTCCGACACGCTCGTCACCGATCTGCCGGGCATCTACTCGATGTCGCCCTACACCAGCGAGGAGCTGGTCACGCGCGCGTTCCTGCTCGACGAGCATCCTTGCGGCATCATCAACATCGTCGACGCCACCAACATCGAGCGCAACTTGTATCTGACGATGCAGCTGATGGAGCTGGGCATCCCGATGGTGCTGGCGCTCAACATGATGGACGAGGTCACGGGCAACGGCGGCTCCATCCGCGTCAACGAGATGGAGGAGCTGCTCGGCATCCCCGTGGTGCCGCTGGTGGCGGCGCGCAACGAAGGCACCGCCGAGCTGATCGACCACGCCGTCCATGTGGCCAAGTTCCAGGAAAGCCCCGTGCGCCAGGACTTCTGCGATCCGGACGACCACGGCGGCGCGGTGCATCGCTGCCTGCACAGCATCATGCATCTCATCGAGGACCATGCCGAGCGCGCCGGCATCCCGCTGCGCTTCGCCGCAAGCAAACTTGCCGAGGGCGATCAGCTGGTGCTCGACGCGCTCGATCTCGACCAGAACGAGCGCGAGACGCTCGAGCACATCATCAGTCAGATGGAGGCCGAGCGCGGGCTCGACCGCGCCGCCGCCATCGCAGAGATGCGCTTCAGCTTTATCGACCGCGTGTGCGCCCTCACCGTGGTCAAGCCGCATAAGAGCCGCGAGCATGTGCGCAGCCAGAAGATCGACCGCATCCTGACCGGACGTTTCACCGCTATTCCCGCGTTTGTGGCGATCATGGCGCTGGTGTTCTGGCTCACGTTCAACGTGATCGGCGCATGGCTGCAGGAGCTGCTGGATGCGGGCATCGGATGGCTCACCGATCTGGTGTCAGGCGCGATGCAAGCGGCGCAGGTCAACGAGGTGCTGCAATCGCTGGTGATCGACGGCGTGTTCAACGGCGTGGGCAGCGTGGTGTCGTTCGTGCCCATCATCGTGACGCTGTTCTTCTTCCTGTCGATCCTGGAGGATTCCGGTTACATGGCGCGCGTGGCGTTTGTCATGGACAAGTTGCTGCGCAAGATCGGTCTGTCGGGGCGCTCCATCGTGCCGATGCTCATCGGGTTCGGCTGCACGGTGCCGAGCGTCATGGCGTCGCGCACGCTGCCGTCGGAGCGCGACCGCAAGATGACGATCCTGCTCACGCCGTATATGAGCTGCTCGGCCAAGCTGCCCATCTACGCGTTCCTCACTGCGGCGTTCTTCCCCGCCAACGGGGCGCTTGTGATGGTCGGTCTGTATTTCGGCGGCATTGTCGTGGGCATCTTGGTGGCGCTGCTGCTGCGCAAGTCGCTCTTCTCGGGCGAGGCGGTGCCGTTTGTGATGGAGCTGCCCAACTACCGTCTGCCCGGCGCCAAAAACGTCGGCCGCCTTCTGTGGGACAAGGCGAAGGACTTTTTGCAGCGCGCGTTCACCGTCATCTTCGTGGCGACCATCGTCATCTGGGTCCTGCAGACGTTCGACTTCACGCTCAATGTGGTGTCCGACTCGCAGAACAGCATCCTGGCGGTGATCGCCGGGTGGATCGCACCGATCTTCGCGCCGCTCGGATTTGGCGATTGGCGCATCTCGACCGCGCTCATCACGGGCGTCATGGCCAAGGAGAGCGTGGTGTCGACGCTGTCGATCCTGTTCGGCAGTGTGGGCGCCATCACGGCCGCGCTGACGCCGCTCGCCGCGGTGAGCCTGCTGGTGTTCTGTCTGCTGTACACGCCCTGCATTGCGGCGCTCGCCTCGGTCAAGCGCGAGCTGGGCGGCAAATGGGCGCTCGGCGTGGCGTTCTGGCAGCTTACCGTCGCCTGGGTGGTGGCGTTCGCCGTGCACAGCGTGGGCCTGCTGGCAGGAGCGGCATAGAGAAAAAGGGACAGTCACTTTTTCTCATCCCGTAGCGCCTGGTCTCATCCGCATCTCACCGAATGACGGGGAAGCGTCTGCCGATTCGCGGCAGGCGCTTTTCTTTTGCGCAGCGTCGGCGGGTAGAATAGTCGGGTTTGCAGCATGAGGCGCAACATCATGATCAGATGCGGAAGGAGGCGGCGATGTCCGCGATCAACCCCGGCGTGTACCGGGACATCTTGAGAGTGCGTGAGGCGTACGCCTTCGACATCGGCTGCTTCTTCATGCGCTTTCTCCCGTATATGAACACCATCGGCACGGTGACGATGCTCAGCCTCTCCGGACTTTCGTTCTTTGTTGCGGGATTGGTGTCATCGGTCATCGCGCTGTCGACGTTCGTCGTCGCGCCGCGTGTCTCCAAGCTGGTCGACACGTACGGCCAATCGCGCGTCGTCCCATGGGCAGCGTTCATCAATCTTGCGGGACTTGTCCTGATGGTCGCGATCGTCGCGCTCGGCGGTCCGGAGTGGCTGCTGTTCGTAGCTGCGATTCTGATGGGCTTCTCGCCGAATCCGCCGGCGCTCGCCCGCGCGCGCTGGACGTACCTCATCCGCTCGGGCAAGCTGGGAAACGCCGCCCCCATCATGCGTACGATGTTCTCGTACGAGGGCGTGCTCGACGACATCGGGTTCATGTTCAGCCCGTCGCTTTCCGTCGCTTTGGCCTCGACCATCGCTCCGACGGCGGGCATGGTGTTCGGCGGCGTCGCCTTTGCGGCGGGCACCGTGCTGCTGATGTTTTCCCGCTCGACCGAGCCGCAACCCGGCTGGGATGAGGCCGCTTCCCACGAAGGAAGCGCCCAAAGCGACGGGACTTCTCGCGCCGATGAGGATTTCGCGCACCGCAAAAGCGTGTTCCGCACGTCCTCCATTGTGCGTGTCCTGTTCGTGCTGATGTTGTTCGTCGGCGCGTTCTACGGCGTGTTCGACACATCGACGGTGTCGTTCTCGGAGGAGATCGGCAACACCACGTTCGCCAGCGTCGTCCTCATGACCTCGGGCGTCGCCTCGATGCTGATGGGTTTCGTGTTCGGCATGATCCGCCTGCGCATGCCCCAATACCGCCAGCTGATCCTGTTCGCGGTGATCATCGGCTGCGCTTACGGGACGATGATCCTCATCGATTCGACGCTGTCGCTGTTCCTTGTAGGCACGATCGCCGCGTTCGCGTACGCGCCGTTCCTCATCGTCGCCAACGCCACCTGCGAGCGCGCGGTGCCCGGCGATCGGCTGACCGAGGCCATCACCTGGCTCAACGCCGGCGCGACCTGCGGCATGGCGTTCGGTCCCACCGTCGCCGGCACGATCATCGACACGATGGGCGCGGCATGCAGCTTCGACTTCGGTGGCATCCTCGCGCTCGCCATCCCCGTGACGGCGCTGCTGTGCTTCCGCATCATCAAGCGCAACGTCCGCGACGAGGCGGAGCTCACCATCGCGTACTCCTCGAAGGATGAGGCTCGCTAGTTGACGCTGGTGCTGGAGCATCCTCCGCAACGGATGCGTTTGCCCAACTGCTGGGCGGTGCCGGTGCACTAATCGCGCGATCCCCTCCACGTAGCTACGCTGATCACGCGATGGCATCCACGCAGTTGCGCTGATCACGCGATTTCACCCATGCTGGCGTGCTAATCATTCAATTCCATCCACGCAGTTGCGCTGATCGTGCGATTCTATCCATGCTGTTGCGGTTTTCGAACGATTAGCGCAACTCGTCCAGGAGGTTTTCCGGCAGGCTGTCGTTTTGTATTGCATTGACCTGCGAAAATGCTTTCTGCTAAATCGAAAGCTGCAGGCATCGCCGAAAAACAGCGCGCTAATCATCGCTTCTTCGCCTCCCTCTGTAGGGAAATCGACGATTAGCGCATTTTCGCATTCGCTGGCATGCCTGCTGATATCGACTTGCGATGATCATGCGTGTCAGCATCGGCTGCATGCGGTCTGCGAGTGCGAGATTCGTGTGCCCTTCGGTGTCGATCGCGCTGTCGTGCTGGCAGCTCTCGCGGGCACCGGTTCCACTCGCCGCGTCCGTCGACGCTTGCGGCTTGCGGATGACTTTGCACGATCACGCGCGCCGATCCGGCAGAAACTCCAAAGGGCTGCGTGAATGCTCCGAGACGAATGCGGAAAGCTCGTCGTGAAGGAGCCGTCTGCGCCTTTCGGGATCGTCGACGTAGATTCGCTTGCGGATTCCAAGCCGTGACTGGATCTGGGCTGCGAGCTTCTCCAACAGCTCCAGATCGAAGAATTGCCGCTTGGTGATGGTGAAATACGGAAGCCGGATGTCCGCGAACGCATTGGAGCGAAGCGAGTCATGGTGGATGTTCTTTTCTCCGGAATGCGACCATTCGCCATGGTAGTCGACGAGGACTAGCTTTTTGCCGCGGGAAAAGACGAAATCGCATTCAGCATAGGGATCGGGCTCGTTGAATGCCGCCGCCGTGCGCACTCCCCGATGAAGCCAGGTGGGAAGCTTCACGCGGCAATTGAGCAAAGGGGCGGGCAGGGCAAAACCGCCTTTGGAGACAGGGGCGCTCAACATGATGGCGGTCACGCTTTCCATAGGAGAGCGGCTGCGTTCCAGCATGAGTCGCAATGCCGCCCGCGCCTGCACGCTCCCTTCGATGCTCGCGTTCTCTGTTGCAAACGAGGCGAGCCGATCTTTTGCGATCAGCTGATTGCGGCGTGGAAGTCCGCTGAGGCAGCTGCCCGAGCTCTCCGGAAACGACAGGCTGCGATGAAAGGGATCGACGGCATAAATTCCGCAGAGTGCCATCCCGAAGCAGGCGAGCTGCGGCACGGAGAGGACGGTCCCCATTTGCACGAAGACAAGTTCGGGCGAACAGATGGCGATGCCGTTGTCCAACGTGACGACGGAGCCTTTTGGCAGCGGTTTGCTGCAGGAGTGCGCGACAATACCCTTTCGCTTGCGGCGTTGCCGCTGGCTTGAGACGGTAAAGTGGAGCTCGTCTCCTAGAAACCCTAGCTTTCTGCAGTTCTCGGTGACGCGGGGAGAGGGGGCATCAAACACCGTCGGCTCGACATTGTCGATCGGCAGGCCGATGCGCGGGGATCCGCATGCCATCCAATACCGTGCGGCCGATATGTGCGAAAGGGGTGCGTCCATGCGAGTAGGGTAACGCCACGACTGTTTGTTTGCGACTCGTAGTTGCCTCCTCGATCTATTGCAAGACGCACGCGATTCCAACGCGTTTGACACGCGGTCCTACCATGCTCGACTCGCGGTCCTACCATGCTCGACTCGCGGTCCTACCATGCTCGACTCGCGGTCCTACCATGCTCGACTCGCATCCTCTTTTCGAAACCTCGTCTTCCCAGTGCGGAAAACTAACGATTAGCGCAGATCTTCTTTGATATAGTGACAAGCTTCAGATTAGGATAGGTCATTGATCTGCGAAAACATTGCGATGATGGAGGGGGCGAAGAAAAAAGCCGCGCTAATCAGCCGGTTTCCGTCATCTAAGGACGGGTTTTGGACGATTAGCGCGGCGTGCTTCGCTGCTTAGGGTTGATCCCAGCCGATTAGCACGGCTTGAGAAAGGGACGCTGCTGAGCGGTCTCGTCGAACGGACTTATCAGGCAATTTCGCGAACGCCCTCATCAAGCGGTTTCACTATGCGGCTAGAACTGCATCTCGATCCATTCGATGATGGTTTGCTCGACATCGTCTTTGATGTCGTCGTAGTTGTGGATCTCGTGGCGGTAGCCGGTGTACAGCTTCGTGACGACGTCGTGGCCGGTGTCGGTGAGCCAGTTGGCCACCTGGTACACGCCCTCGCCGAAGTTGCCGACGGGATCCTGATCGCCGGCGACAAGCAGGATCGACAGATCCTCGGGAACCTTCTTGGCCCACTCCTCGCCCTCGATGCACAGCATCATGTCGATGAAGTCGCGCAGGCTGATGTTGTGAGTGGGGTGCGTGAACGCGTCGAACGGATCTTCGGCGTGGTCCTTCTGCACGTACGGATCGTGGCAGATCCACTCGTTGCCCAGATTGGTGCCCTCGGCGCAGCGCGAGAACATCCAGCCCATCAGCTCGCCGACGAACGCCGGGTCGGAGTCGTGCGCCCCGCCGGCCTCGATGACGGCGTCCAACTTGGCGCGGACTTCGTGGGTGTTCTTGAAGATGCCGGTGGTGCCGCAATAGATGGCGCCGTCGAGCTCCTCGCCGTACTTGGTGGAGAAGTCGCGCGCGATCATCGAGCCCATCGAGTGGCCGAACATGTAGTAGGGCAGATCGGGGTACTTCTCGCAGACGATGTCCTTGAACAGCTTCTCGTCTTCCATCATGGTGTGTGGACCGGCGTCGCCCCAGTCGCCCCAGGTGCCGTTGGCGATGGCGGTGGCGCCGTGGCCAACGTGGTCGTCGGCGGCGACGATGTAGCCAGCGTCCATAAACGCCACGATCATGTGGAAGTAGCGGCGCGAATGCTCGCCAAATCCGTGCACGAGCTGGATAATGCCCTCGGGTTCGGTCGCCGGAACGTAGATCCAGCCGGTGACCTGGTCGCGGCCGTTGGACGAGGGGAACTGGACTTCGTGAAGCATGGCGCATCCCTTCTCTTGGAAGACGACTTCCGCTGCAAGGGCGGCTGCCCGAGCGCAGCGCGTACCTTCTTATTATCCCACCTGATAAGCCGGTGGAAAAGCTTCATTCGCCTTGCGTTTCGGCGAAGGCGGGGCGGCAAACGATCAAGCTGCGGATAGAGGCGGGGATTGCAAACGCGGCTTTAGCGGCGATAGTATCCCAGGCACATCGTGATGAAATCGCGCATCTCCTCTTTGAAGTCGGGGATGTAGGGATCCAGTCCGGCGATTTCCATCGCTTCGGCAACCAAAGGATTCTCTGCGCACCAGCCGTTGATGCTGACGGCGTGGAACAGCACGGAATTGAACAGCTGGTTGGCGCGATCGGGGGCGATGCCCAGGTTCATGCCGAAGCGCTTGGCAAGCTTGTCCTGATCCTGATAATAGCCCCGTTTGAACTCGGCAAGCCGCTCAGCGCTGACGTTTGTCTCGATGATGGTGAACAGCAGGTCGCTGTATGCCAGATAATCGCGGTGGCTGCCCAGTTGCTCGGCCCACACCTGCGCCAGGACGTCGGGGGAATACGAGCATCCTTCGGGATAGGCGGACAGCAGCGAAGCCGTGTACTCGCAGCGCGCGTCGGCGCACAGCTCCAGGAAGATCTCCTCCTTGGTGCTCACGTATTTGTAAAGCGCGGCATGCGACCACCCCAGGCGTTCCGAGATGCTTTTGAGCGTGATCTCGTGGTAGCTCTTCTCGTGGAACAGCTCGTCGGCAGCGCGTTTGATCTCTCCCATGCGCTGCTCTTTTTGTGCGCTGCTGCGCGCTCTGATGAAATCCGACACGATCCGTCCTTCTCGTTTGCTCGGGATGCACGGCCTCTTCCCATCGCCCCTTAGGCAGTCGGGAGGCGACATGTCCCTACCTTGAAGTTTCGTTCAGTATACCCCATAAGACTAGATGTTATACAGGAATAAAGTAATAGCGAATAGTATTTACAAGTAACATAATGTAACGTATAGTGACAACTGAGGATGAAGCAGAGGACTGACGGCAAGATGATGGAGACGGATTCGTCCGCCTCAAGGAGGGACGAGCGATGGAGAACGCTTCAACACCGGTTCAGTGCATAGATCGGCGCAAGTTTATCGCCGGAGCCGCGGGCGTGAGCATGGCGGTGGTCGTCGCAGCCATGACATCGTGCGCCCTGCAGCCGGATGACGCCGCTTCCGTTCGAGAGGGTGCGACGGAACCTGCTGCGCCCGCTGTTGAGTCGGATGCGGCGGTTAGCACACCATCAAGCGATGCTTCGCCCGCCGTCTACTTCACACGCGACATCTCACCCGAGGGGCTGCAGCGCGCCTTCGACGCGCTCGGCGTCGAGCCGCAGGGCAACATCGCAGCGAAGCTCTCCACCGGCGAGCCGGGTGGGCGCAACTTCCTCGCACCCGATCTGATCGCGCCTTTGGTCCAGGGGCTCGGCGCCGCGATCGTCGAATGCAACACCGCTTACGGCGGCGCCCGCGGAACCACCGAAAGCCATCTGCAGGCTGCGGCGGATCACGGGTTCGCCGCCATCGCAGAGGTGGACATCATGGACGCCGACGGGCCGATGAGCCTGCCGGTCGCCGGCGGCAAGCACCTGACCGAGGATCTGGTGGGCGCCCATCTGGACAACTACGACTGGGTGGTTTCGCTGGCCCATTTCAAAGGGCATGCGATGGGCGGTTTCGGTGGCGCTGTGAAGAACTGCTCCATCGGCATCGCCTCGCGCGAGGGCAAGATGCTCATCCACAGCGCGGGCGCCTCTACCACGAGCTGGGGAAGCCCTGCCCAAGACGATTTCTTAGAGTCGATGGCGGAGGCGGCCAAAGCCGTGTCCGATCACTTCGGCGGCGTGGACGGAAACATCTGCTACCTCAATGTGATGAACAACCTTTCGGTGGATTGCGATTGCGACTCGCATCCCGCCGATCCCGAAATGGCCGATATCGGTATTTTGGCGTCGACCGATCCTGTGGCGCTCGATCGCGCCTGCGTGGATCTGGTGTACGCCGCACCCGACGGTGCTGCGTTGATCGAGCGTATGGAAAGCCGCAACGGCGCGCATATGCTCGATCATGCCGAAGCGATCGGACTGGGAAGCCAGACCTACGAGCTGATCGATATCGACGCACGTTAAGCGTGAAAAAAGACAATCGCTATTTCATATCGAGACCGGCGCGTAATGGGCGCGCGAAACAAGGGAAAGGAATCGACGATGATCGATGAAAGCATGCTGAGCCGACGCACGTTCCTGAAAGGCGCCGCCGCGGCAGCGCTGGTGCCGATGGGGGCGCTTTTGTCTGCCTGCACTGGCGGAGAGCCCGAGCTGGCAGATCAACCCGAGCCCGAGCAGGCAGCGGAGCCTGAGGGACAGTCGTCTGCTGGGGTGGAAACCGCAAACGAGGAGGGCGGCGATGCTGGTCGCGTGCTAGTGGCGTATTACTCGGCGACGGGCAACACCGAGGGCGTTGCCGATATTATCGCCAGTCATCTAGACGCTGACACGTTCGCCATCACGCCGGCGTAGCCCTACACCGACGCCGATCTCAACTACAACGACCCCAACAGCCGCACGAGCCAGGAGAGGGCGAACGCCGACCGCGTTATCGCGTTGGAACAGGTCACACCTGATGGGTTCGATGCGTACGACACCGTGTTCATCGGCTACCCCATCTGGTGGGGCGATGCCGCTTGGGTTGTGAACGGTTTTGCTTCCGGCAACGATTTCACCGACAAGACGGTCGTCCCGTTTTGCACCTCGGCGTCCTCGTCGATGGGCGCAAGCGGCGAGAACCTTGCCGCCCTCGCCGGCACGGGCAACTGGCTTCCCGGCGCGCGTTTCTCCGGCAGCGCCTCGCCAAACGAGGTGACCGCCTGGGTCGACGGCCTGGGGCTGTAAGAAGTGGCGGAAACGGAGGAGATGTCGCTATGAAGATAGTCGTTTTGCAGGGAAGCCCCAACGTCAACGGATCCACCGCGATCTTGGTGGAGGAATTCGCGCGCGGCGCGCGCCAGGCGGGGCATGAGGTGGTGCGCATCGACGTCGATCGCGTCGATGTGGCTCCGTGCACGGGCTGCGTCCGCTGCGGTTACGAAGGGCCGTGTATCCAACACGACGGCATGGACGGCATTCGCCGCGAAATCCTGTCTGCCGATATGGTGGCGTTCGCCACGCCGCTGTACTACTACGGCATGAGCGCGCAGCTCAAAACCGTCATCGACCGCTTCTGCTCCGCCAACGCCAGCATCACGCGCCGCCATCTGAAATGCGCGCTGCTCGCCGTCGCGTGGAACGCCGACGATTGGACGTTCGACGCGCTGGAGGCCCATTACTGGACGCTCGTGCGCTACCTCGACATGCAGGACTGCGGCATGGTCCTGGGCCGCGGCTGCGGCACTCCCGCCATGACGCGCGCGACCCGCTACCCGCAGCAAGCCTACGAACTAGGCAAATCACTAAAATGAGAAACCGGGACGGAGGATTTTCTCATTGCAGCGACAGCCATCAATGCGGAAAGGGGACTATTGCTTTTCCGCATTTTGAAAGAGGAAGGAAGGCGTGAAAACGTGGAATACGCAAAGCTAGGGCATTCCGGCATCGAGGTGTCGCGGATCTGCTTGGGTGGGATGAGCTTCGGCGAGCCGTCGCCTAAGTTCCATCAGTGGACGTTGGGCGAGGACGAAACGCGCGCCGTCATCAAACGCGCCTTTGAGCAGGGCATCAACTTCATCGACACGGCAAACACCTACGGGTTCGGCACGAGCGAGGAGTATATCGGCCGTGCGCTCAAGCAGCTCGGCATCCCGCGCGATAAGGTGGTGCTGGCCAGCAAGGTGTTCTTCAACGAAGGCCGCCTGTCGCGCGAGGCCATCCTGCGCGAGATCGACGGCACGCTCGAGCGCCTGGGCACCGACTACCTGGATCTCTACATCATCCACCGTTTCGACTACGGCACGCCGATCGAAGAGACGATGGAGGCGCTCGACAGCCTCGTGCGCGCAGGCAAGGTGCGCGCGCTGGGTGCGAGCGAGATGTACGCCTACCAGCTGCACAACATGCAGGTGGTCGCCGAGCGCAACGGCTGGACGAAATTCACGAGCCTGCAGCCGCACCACAACCTGCTCTACCGCGAGAACGAGCGCGAGATGTTCCCCGTGTGCCGCCAGTTCGACATGGCCATCACGCCGTACAGCCCGCTTGCCTCGGGGCATCTGTGCCGTCGCGAGTGGACGTGGGGCTCCAAGCGCAGCGAGACCGACGCTGTGGTGCGCAGCAAATACGACCTGGCGCGCGATCAGGACGCGCCCATCATCGAGCGCGTCGCCGAGGTGGCGGAGCGCCGCGAGGTGCCCATGGCGCACGTCGCGCTGGCGTGGCAGTGGGCGCGCGGCATCGAGGCGCCTATCGTGGGCTGCTCGAAGCCCTCGCGCGTGGACGATGCGGTGGCGGCGCTCGACATGAAGCTCGAGCAGGACGAGATCGATTACCTGGAGGAGCCCTACACCGCCCACGAGCTGGTTGGACCGATCGGCCGCCCCGGCGAGAGGCCACTGGCGGGCACCACCGACCCCAACGCGAAGAAGTAGGCGGAGCCGACCGGGAGGCAACCCGAACTTGATTTGGAGCATGCTCCAAGGTGTAGGCTTTTCGAGCGAGGGATCTTCCGCCACTTTTCACGCTAGCAAAACGAGAAAAAGCGACCGTCCCTTTTTCTCATCCGAATGAAAGGAGCAGATTGTATGGCAGCTGAGACCGATTTCTCCCCGATGTTCGGGATGGGCAATCCCAACGAGGCGTACGCGCAGTATTTCATCGGCAACTCGTACCTCAACCCGCTTACGAATCCTGCCGAGGCGGGCGTGGGGCTGGGCAACGTGACGTTCGAGCCGGGGTGCCGCAACAACTGGCATATCCATCATGCCGACAAAGGCGGCGGGCAGATCCTCATCTGCACCGACGGGCGCGGCTGGTACCAGGAATGGGGCAAGGAGCCGCAACAGCTCACCCCTGGCACCGTGGTGGTGATCCCCGCCGGGGTCAAACACTGGCACGGCGCGGCGGCCGACAGCTGGTTCAGCCATATCGCCTTCGAGGCGCCCGGCGAGGGGTGCTCCAACGAATGGCTCGAGCCGGTGGGGGATGACCAGTACCCGCAGGCGTAGCACCGCCCCTGCCGCATGGCGCAAAATGTCGAAAGCCCCGCATCATGTCGGGGCTTTCGCGATTTGCGGACGATAGATGCGGTCGAAGTCGCCGTCTACCAGAGTCTGCCGTTTGCGACGTCGTCGATGATGCTGTCGATGGCAGCGTCAGCATCGCGATAGGTCTGGGGGTTGGTGATGCCGTTTTCATCGACGAGATTCTGGGCCGAATCGATGGCGTTGGACATCATCGTCTTGGTCTGGTTGCCGACCCATTGTCCGTTGCCCGACTGGAGCCAAGCGCGCGCGTCGGCTATCGTCTGGCGCAGGTCCTCACGGGCCTTGGAAAGATCGGTGTTGGCCTCTTCGGCGGAGCTGGCCGCCTCCTCGGCGGCGTTGTAGTCGTCGATGATCTTCTCGATCTGGGAGTTGGCGGACGCCAGGTTGTCGTCGATATGCGCATCGAGCTCGTAGCGTGCCGAATCGATCGAGCGTTGCAGCATGCTCTGCGTGCCGCATGAGACCGCCAGGCTGGCGAAAACCGACACGATGGCGGCGATCGCTGCGATAAGGGCGATCGCGCGGACGCTCACGCCGAACACTTCCGGCTCGGAGAACTTGGGCGCGGCGACATGGGCGCCCGAGCGTCTTTGCGGGGGCCCGTAGCTTTTGGCGGAGGCGGGTCGCACGGTGGGACGGGTGGGATCGGCCTCGACGTCGAACAGGCCGCCTTCGCCGTCGTTCGCCTCTTCGGCTTCGGCTTCGGCGTCGATGCTGCGATCTGCTTCGATCTCGGCATCGAGGGTCTGATCGTCTTTGTCGTCTCGTTCGATTGCCATCGCATGGTCCCTTTCCGTGCCCCCTGCGCGCATGCGCACTATTAATCTATGCTACCGGAATCCTTAATCGCAGCGCAATACGTTCAGCCAAAAGGCGAACGTGACGTGCTCTTGGGCAAGATTTGCCCGGTTGCGGCTGGTTTCCCTCTTGAATCAGGCTATAATCCGTTGCTTGAACTTTTGACCGGATCCGGGCGGGGCGGCTCGGAACCCGATCTACCTCTGAGAACAACTGCTATGGCGCCTTTCCGGGCGCTCGACGAATATGCATGGAGGCATCGATGGCAACTGGTAACGGTCGCGCGACCTGGTCTGGCAAACTCGCGTTCGTGCTGGCGGCAGCCGCTTCGGCGGTGGGTTTGGGCAGCATGTGGCGCTTCCCCTATCTGGCGGCGAAATACGGCGGCGGCACCTTCTTGTTCGTTTATCTGGTGTTCGTGTTCACGATCGGCATCTCGCTGCTGCTGCTCGAGACGGCGCTCGGCCGCCACACGGGCCTGAGCTCCATCCGCTCGTTCAAGGTGCTGGCGAAAAAATACGCGTTCATCGGCGTGTTCATGTCGGCGATCCCGTTCATCATCGTGCCGTACTACTGCGTGATCGGCGGCTGGACCACCAAGTACATGACCGCCTATCTCACCGACGGCCCCGCGGCGTTGGCAGACGGCGGCGATTACTTCTCGGCGTTCATCGGCAACACGCCCGAGAGCATGCTGTTCATGCTCGTCTTCATGGCGCTGACCTACCTGGTCGTGGCGCTGGGCGTCAACAAGGGCATCGAAAAGGCCAACCTCATCATGATGCCGGCGCTCATCATCGTGTCGGCGGTGCTGGCGGTCTACGCGCTGACGCTGCCCGGCGCCATGGACGGCCTGGCGTTCTACCTGGTGCCCGACGTGAGCAAGTTCTCGCCCGAGCTCATCGTTGCCGCGCTCGGCCAGACGTTCTTCACGCTGTCGCTTGCCATGGGCATCATGGTCACTTACGGCTCGTATCTCAAGAAAGAGGAGAAGCTCACCTCCTCGGTCATGCAGATCGCGGGCACCACGTTCGCCATCTCGCTGCTCGCCGGCATGATGATCATCCCGTCCACGTTCGCCGCGCTGGGCTCCGGCGAGGCCGTGGCGCAGAACGCCGGTCCGTCGCTGATGTTCGTCATCTTGCCGCAGGTGTTCAACAGCATGGGCGATGCGGGCGGCGTCATCGGCTGCGTGTTCTTCATCCTGGTCATCTTCGCGGCGCTCACCAGCTCGATCTCGCTGGTTGAGACGTGCACCAGCATCATCGCCGACGGCGCGCGCATGTCGCGCAAAAAGGCGCTTGCCATCGTGGTCGTGTTCACCACTGTGGTGGGCGTCATCGTCAACCTGGGTTACAGCGACCTGTCGTTCATCCAGCCGCTGGGCGAGGGTACGTCGATCCTGGACTTCCTCGACTTCATCTCCAACTCGGTGATGATGCCGATCTCGGCGATCCTGACCTGCATCTTCGTCGGCTGGATCATCAAGCCCAAGACCATCATCGACGAGGTGCGCCTGTCCGCCGACTTCCGCCTGGCGGGCGCTTGGTCCGTCATGATCAAGTACATCGCGCCGGTGTGCATCGTCGTCATCCTGATCGCCTACGTGGCGCAGACGATGGGGATCATCACGCTGTAGCGGCGGGCGGCATCCGATTGCATTGAGGCGGGGGCGCATCCTCTTTCGGGATGCGCCCCCGCTGCATTTGCGGTAGAAGATGAGAACCCCCGTCCCTTTTTCGCATCATTTCAGGCGCGCGATGCGGCGGATCGCTTCCTGCAGGTCGTGGTCGGGGGTTGTCAGCGAGATGCGGATGTAGCCCTCGCCGCCCTCTCCATAGCCGGAGCCGGGAGTCACGATGACGTGGGCGCGCTCGAGCAGCTCGGTGGCGAACGATTCCGACGTGTGCCCGTCGGGGACTTTCGCCCATACGTAGATCGTCGCCTTCGGCGCGGAGCAGTCGATGCCGATGCCCTGCAGTGCGGTCACCACGGCATCGCGTCTGCGCTCGTAAAGGGCGCACATCTCCTCGACGCACTCCTGCGGGCCGTCGAGCGCCGCTATGGCGGCATCCTGGATGGCGGTGAACTGGCCCGAATCCAGGTTGTTCTTCACCGTGCCCAACGCCTGCACCGCCTGCGCGTTGCCGCAAACGAAGCCGATGCGCCAGCCGGTCATGTTGTAGGTTTTCGAGAGGCTGAAAAACTCGATGCAGCACTCCATGGCATGCGGGCGCTCCAAGATGGAGGGAGCGCGGTACCCGTCGAAGCAGATGTCGCAATAGGCGTTGTCGTGCGCCAACAGCAGATCGTGCTCCCGGCAGAAGGCGATCGCCGCATCGAAGTACTCCGGCGTCGCGATGGCGCCCGTGGGGTTGTTGGGGTAGTTGAGGAACAGGATCTTGGCCTTTGCCAGCACGTCCTCCGGAACGGCGGTGAAATCGGCCAGGAAGCCGTCCTCTTCGCGCATGGGCAGCGCGTACGTGTTCCCGCTCACCAACGTGGCGCCGCCGGAATACACCGGATAGCCGATGGAGGGCGCCAGCACGTACTCGCCCGGATCGACGAACGCGTTGCACAGATGCGCGATGCCCTCCTTGCTGCCGATGAGCGCCAGCACCTCGTCGGCGGGGTCCACCTCCACATCGAACCGCGTCTTCATGTAGCGTGCGCAAGCGGCGCGGAACGCAGGCGAGCCCGCGTAATCGGGGTAGCGGTGGTTCTCCGGCTTGCGGATGGCGTTGGCCATGGCCCGCACGATATGGGCGGGCGTGGAGATATCGGGATCGCCTATTCCCAGCGAGATGACGTCGGCGCCCCTCGCCTCAAGATCCGCCTTTTTCTGGTCGATTCGGGCGAACAGGTACGGGGGAAGGTTGTCCAGTCGCTGCGCTGTTCTCATAAGATCCTCCTGATCGATGTATCCGCTATAGCCGCACGTCCACCGCTCCGCTGAAGGAGCGCTCTGCCGGTCCGGTCATGACAACATGCCCGTCGTCCTGCCAGGCGATGCGCAGGGTGCCTCCGGGCAGCATCACGTCGTTTTCCCTGCCCGCCCGACCGGTGAGGACCGCCGCCACGTTCACGGCGCATGCCCCTGTGCCGCAGGCGAGCGTCTCGCCGCAGCCGCGCTCCCACACGCGCATCGCCAGGCCCAGCTCATGCACTTCGACGAACTCCACGTTGATCTTCTCGGGGAACAGCGGGCTCAGTTCCACGTAGGCGCCGATCTGCGCCACGTCCAGCGTTTCGAGCCCCCGCCGGCGCGGATCGGAGAACGCGCGGTCGGGCAGCGCGCCCCAATCCTCGATGAAGCACACCGCATGGGGGTTGCCCATGGACACCAGCGTGAACGCGAAGTCGCCCCATGGGGTGCCGAGGGGCGCTTCCCGCACGTAGGGCGCGCCTGCGGCAGTCACGGCGTTCGCGGCGCACTTGGCGGGGATGCGCTCGGGATCCAGCTCCGGCACGCCCATGTCCACCGTCGCGGTTTGGAAGCTGCCGTCGGGCGCGCGCCCTATGCGCACCGTGCGCACCCCGGCGCGCGTCTCGATGTCGATCGAGTCCTCCTCGGGCGCCACTTTGCCGTGGTCCACCAGGAACTTGGCCAAACAGCGGATTCCGTTGCCGCACATCTGGGCGAGCGTGCCGTCGGAGTTGATGTAGTGCATGAACGCGCGGCATCCTTCGAGGGAGGATTCCCGAGCGAAGATGAGCCCGTCCGCGCCGATGCCGAAGCGGCGGTTGCAGAGAAGCGCCGCCTGCGCCGGCGAAAGGTCGATGCGGGCGTCCCAGTCCTCGAAGACCGCGAAGTCGTTGCCGAGGCCGTGCATCTTGTCGAATCGAAGCTCCATATCGACCTTTCTTCTCGTCGTGGGAACCGGGGCGGGCTTTTACACGTAGAACAGCAGGTTGTTGTAGCTGGGCACCGGCCACACGTCGCGGCTGGTGATGATCTCCATGTCGTCCACCGTCTTGCGCAGGCGCTCCATTGCCGGGAGCATCACGTGGGCGTTGTGGTCGGCGCGCTTCTGCTCGTCATCGATGCGCTTGGCCTGGGCGTCGGCCTCCTCCACGGCGTGCAGCGCCTCGTTGATGTCGTCGATGCCGTTCAGCAGCTTGTCGAGCAGCTCCTTTTGCTGGCGCGTGGGCGCGGCGGTGCCGCTGGCGGCAAAGGAGGAGATGCTGTCGGAGATGTCCTTGGCGAACCGGATGATGGCCGGCAGGTAGGTGCGGCGCGTCATGCGGCGCATCACGCGGCCCTCGATGTTGATGAGCTTGTTGTACTTCTCCAGCTTGACCTCGTAGCGGCTGCGCAACTCGCTTTCGGTGAGGACGTCGAACTCCCCGAACAGGTCGATCGATTTCTGGTCGACGAAGCAGGGCAGCGCGTCGGCGGTGGTGCGGTGGTTCGCCAAGCCACGGCGGGCGGCCTCCTGCTCCCAGTCCGGGCTGTAGCCGTCGCCGTTGAAGATGATGCGCTGATGCTCCTTGAGCGTGCGCTTGATGTAGGCGAGCGCGGCGGACTTCAGCTCATCGGCGGGGACGCCCTCCAGCGCGTCGGCGGCATCCTTGAGGCTTTTGGCCATGGCGGTGTTAAGCACGGTGTTCGCGTCCGACAGGTTCATGTTGGAGCCGGGCATGCGGAACTCGAACTTGTTGCCCGTGAACGCGAAGGGGCTGGTGCGGTTGCGGTCGGTGCTGTCCTTGATGAAGCGCGGCAGCACCGGCACGCCCAGGTCCATGGTGACGCGATCGGCGTTGGCGTAGGCGTCCTCGTCGTCCGCCTGCAGCGCCTTCACCACCGCGCCCAGCTCGTCGCCAAGGTAGATCGACACGATGGCCGGCGGCGCCTCGTTGGCACCCAGGCGATGGTCGTTGCCCGCGCTGGCAGCGGAGGCGCGCAGCAGCTCCTGGTAATCGTCGACCGCCTGGATTACGCCGGTGAGGAACAGCAGGAAACGCAGGTTTTCCATGGGGCTGTCGCCGGGATCCAGCAGGTTCTTCCCATCGGCGCTGATGGACCAGTTGTCATGCTTGCCGCTGCCGTTGATGCCCTCGAAGGGCTTCTCGTGCAGCAGGCATGCCAGGCCGTGATGGCTGGCCAGAAGGCGCATCTTCTCCATCGTGAGCAGGTTCTCGTCGATGGCGCGGTTGGCGTTGGTGAAGATCGGGGCAAGCTCGTGCTGGGCGGGAGCCACCTCGTTGTGCTTGGTCTTGGCCGGCACGCCGAGCGCCCACAGCTCCTTGTCGAGCTCCTTCATGAACTCGTTGACCGTCGGGCGGATGGCGCCGAAGTAGTGCTCGTCGAGCTCCTGACCCTTGCTCGGCATCGCGCCGAACAGCGTGCGACCGCACATGATGAGGTCGCGGCGGCGTTCGTAATCCTTCTCGGAGATCAGGAAGTACTCCTGCTCGGCACCGACCGTGGTGATGATGCGCTGCGGATCCTCGCCGAACAGCGCCAGCACGCGGTTGGCCTGCTCCTCGATGGCGGCCATCGAGCGCAGAAGCGGCGTCTTCTTGTCCAGCGCCTCGCCGGTGTAGCTGCAGAACGCCGTGGGGATGCACAGCACCTCGTCTTTCACGAACGCGTAGCTGGTGGGATCCCAGGCGGTGTAGCCGCGCGCCTCGAAGGTGGCGCGCAGGCCGCCGTTGGGGAAGCTGGAGGCGTCCGGTTCGCCCTGGATGAGCTCCTTGCCCGAGAAGCTCATGATGGCGCGGCCGTCGCCGGTGGGGTCGAGGAAGCTGTCATGCTTTTCTGACGTGGTTCCCGACAGCGGCTGGAACCAATGGGTGTAGTGGGTGGCGCCCTTCTCGATGGCCCATTCCTTCATAGCATGGGCGACGACGTTGGCAACCTCCTCGTTGAGCGGTGCGCCGTCCTTCACCGTCTTCATCAGCTGCTTGTAGGTGACGGAGGGCAGGCGTTCCTGCATCGTGTGCTCGTTGAACACCATCGATCCGTAGACTTCGGGGATGTTCGTCATGGCGATCCTTTCTCGCGGCTCGTGGCGCGGCGTCCGCACCTTGCATGCGCTAAGGGTAGGACGCCAGTGTTTCGGCGGCGCGTCGGCTCTGTTTCGCTTTGGCGTCCAGTTTGTTTCCATTGCAAGTCGGTGCTGATCGCGGCTTCTCAGCGCCTATCAGGCGTACATCGCGCTGTAGGGGCGCGAGCTTTCGGGTCTCAATCTGCTAAAGGAGGACGCGGGGATATCGGGCAGGGCTCGCTCCCCGTCGAAGAGCCGGGCATACTCGTCGAGCAGCGGTTGGAGCACCGCCAGATCGCCCTGATCCACCTGTTCCTGCGCCAGTCCCGCGGGTACGTCGTCGTCGGCGAGGGGGTGCGCCAGGTAGATCACGCCGCCGTGCATGCCCGTGGCAAGGTAGGATCCGGCATGCCCCATGAGCACGATGATGCCGCCGGCCTGGTACTCGCCGAGGAAGTTGCCCGCGTCGCCTCCGATGAAGATGACAGGGCGGTGCTCCTCGTATTCCTTCATGTGCACGCCCACGCGCCAGCCGCAGTCGTCTCTGACGAAGATGCGTCCGCCGCGCATGCCGTAGCCCGCCGCGTCGCCGCATCGGCCGTGGATGACCACCTCGCCTCTGTTCATCGTGTTGCCCACCTGGTCCTGCGCATTGCCGAACACCTCGATGGAGCCGCCATCCATATAGCAGGCGAGGTCGTTTCCGGGGGTGCCGTGGATCTCGAGGCGCTTGCCTTCGGGCATGGCGCATCCGAGGTAGCGCTGGGCGCGCGCTTCGAGGATGCGGACGGTATCGGCTTCGGCCAGCGCCGCACGCACGCGCTCGTTCGCTTCGCGGAAATGCTCGGTTCCCAGCGTGAGGGCGGCGGCGTGCTCGTCAGGCGCCGCGTGCGAGGTTGAGGGTTGTTCGGCCATGATGGCCTCCTTTCGGCGGGATCGTCTTGCGGACGGATCGGCGGGTTCGAGTGCGGGGCTCGGAGCTTGGGGCTCGAAGCGGACTGCTATCTGCCCCCTCCGTCGGCGCGGCGCTTGAAGCCCCGCTCGTCGAGCCCCGCGGGATAGCCAGCGTGCAGCCGCTCCCAACGCAGACGGTCGTCGAATCCGCGGTTGAGCGGGGTTCCCGCAAACATCGCGGGATCGATGCCGTCCAACGCGGCTCCTGCCTCGATGAGCGCGGTGTAGATGCCGGCGTTGCCCGGTCGGTTGAGCAGGATGTAGCCCGCCAGCTTTCCGTCGCGCCTGACGAACTTCGCATATGTCCCCGCCTGCTCGTCGGCCTCGATGTCACATGCGATGCCGGGATCGTCGGGCGGGTTGATGAGGCCGGCCGTCAGAAGCGATGCGTCGAAGAAATCGACGGCGTTCACCGCAAAGGAGCCGTCGAAGGACGGAGCGTCCGGGTCGCCTGCCATATGGAGGCCCGCGATCCGTCCCTGGCGCACGGCGTTGGGCCACAGCGCCAAGGGGCGCTCGGAGCCGTCGAGGACGTCGCGCACCTGGACCACGTCGCCTGCCGCGTACACGTCGGCGAGGCTTGTCTGCAGATCGGGACCGCACACCAGGCCGCGTCCGCTTTGCGCACCCGCCGCCACGGCGAAGGCGGTGTTGGGGCGCACGCCCACCGCGGCTACGATGAAGTCGCACGGCTCCACGCTGCCGTCGGTGAGCTCCGCGGCATGCGCCAGGCCGTCATCCACGAGGATGCGCTGCGCGGAAGTGCACGGCCGGCATTCGATGCCGTGGCGCGACAGGATGCCCTGCAGGATGCCCGCTCCCCGCTCGTCGAGGACGGCGGGCAGGATGCGCGGAGCCAGCTCGAGCACGGTCACGCGATCGACCAGGTGCGACAGCGCCTCGGCCGCCTTCAGCCCGATGAGGCCCGCCCCGATGACGATGGCGCGGCTTTCGCGCTGCTGGGAGCGCGCCTGCGAGTTCGCCTGATCGGCAAGGTCCTGCGCCTTCAGCGCGTCGTCGAGCGTGAGGAACGTGGTCACGTTGCGTGCATCGTCGAGCCCTTCGATGGGAGGCGTGAACGGGATGCTTCCCGTCGCGATGAGGCAGCGTCCGTATTCGACGACCTCCCCATTGGAGAACGTCACGCGGTGCGCGGAGGCATCGAGCTCCACCGCGTCGTAACCCTCGCCCAAAAGCGCGGTTGCGCCCACACGATCGTAGAAGCCCGGATCTTTGTAGTCCAGGCGATCGGGGGAGGTCTTTCCCTCCAAAAGATACGAGATGAGCGGACGGCCGTACACGGGGTGCGGCTCGGGGCTGGCTATCGCGATCGTGCCCTGCGGGTAATGCGATCGGATGGCTTCGGCGGCGCTGACGCCGGCGGCGGAGTTGCCCAGGATGAGGTAGTCGGCATGCATCTAGCATCCCTCGCTTTCCACGTAGATCAATGCGCCGTTGGGGCATGCCGCCACGCAGGCGGGCGTGCCGGGCGTCCGTCCGTCCTCCGTGCACAGGTCGCATTTCAGCGCGACATCGCGTCCATCCAGCGAAACCACCTGCACGCAGCCGTAGGGGCACATCGAGACGCAGGTGCGGCAGCCGACGCAGCGGGTGGGATCCGAGGTGACCAGGCCAGTCTGAGGATCCTTGCGCATGGCTCCCGAGATGCAGCCCTCCACGCACTTCGGGTGCGCGCAATGGCGGCAGTTCACCGCCAGCGACAGCTTCAGGTCGCCCTCCACCCGCACGCGGGAGGTGGGCGAGGGGGTTTCGCTTGTGAGCGCCTTCACGGTGTCCCGTGTGGCGGAGTGGCTCGTTTTGCAGGCAACCTCGCAGCGTTTGCAGTCGAGGCACCACGATTCGATCGCGTAGATGCGTTTCATCTCCATCACTCTCCCGCATGCTTGACGCCCAGGATGGACAGCTCGCGGTCGGTGAGGCCGATGCCGCGCAGCATCAAGCGGTTGCCCCGCAGGCTCTCGATGGCGTTGATGCCCATGCCGCCCATCATCTCCTGTATCTCATGGTTCCATGCGCGCACCAGGTTCACGACGCGCTCGGCCGCTATCTCGGGGTTCAGCCGCTTCGCGAGCTCCGGTCGCTGAGTGGCGATGCCCCAGTTGCACTTGCCGCTCGAGCAGTCCTGGCACTGGTGGCAGCCAAGCGCGATGAGCGCCGCCGACGCGATGTAGACGGCGTCTGCCCCCAGCGCGATGGCGCGCACCACGTCCGCCGAGCTTCTGATGGAGCCGCCGGCCACCAAGCTGACGGTGGAGCGGATGCCCTCTTCGCGCAGTCGCTCGTCGACGGCAGCCAGCGCCAGCTCGATGGGGATGCCCACGTTGTCGCGGATGCGCTTGGGCGCCGCGCCCGTGCCTCCGCGGAATCCGTCGACCGCGATGATGTCGGCACCGGCCCGCGCGCAGCCGCTCGCGATCGCCGCGACGTTGTGGACCGCCGCGATCTTCACGGCGACGGGTTTCTCGTAGCGCGTGGCTTCCTTTAGCGAGAAGATCAGCTGGCGCAGATCCTCGATGGAGTAGATGTCGTGGTGCGGCGCGGGGCTGATGGCGTCGGTCCCCTGGGGGATCATGCGGGTGCGCGACACCTCCGCGTTGATCTTCTCGCCCGGCAGATGGCCGCCGATGCCGGGTTTGGCGCCCTGGCCGATCTTGATCTCGATGGCGGCGCCGGCGTTCAGATAGTCGGGCGACACGCCGAAGCGGCCCGACGCCACCTGCACGATGGCGTTGTCCGCGTAAGGTCGCAGGCTTTTGTGGAACCCGCCTTCGCCCGTGTTGAAGCAGGTGCCCAGTTCGCGCGCCGCCATGGCGAGCGCCGTCTGGGCGTTCAGCGAGATGGAGCCGAAGCTCATCGCCGAGAACATCACCGGCACGTCGAGTTTGAGCTGCGGCGGCAGCTTGGTCGTGACGGTGAAGTCGCGTTCGTTGACCTTCAGCGCGTCGGGGCGCGCCCCCAAAAACACGCGCGTTTCCATGGGCTCGCGCAAGGGGTCGATGGACGGGTTGGTCACCTGGCTGGCGTTGAGCAGCAGATGGTCCCAGTAGATGGTTTGGGCGCAGGGGTTTCCCATGGAGGCGAGCAGCACGCCTCCGGTCTGCGCCTGCTTGGCGATGTCCTGCAGGCAGCCCAGCGTCCAGTTGGAGGATCCGTTGCCCACTTGCGGCCAGTTGCCGATGGCGAGCGCGCGGGTGGGGCACATGGTCACGCAGCGCTGGCAGTTCACGCATTTCATGTCGTCGGCGGTGACGCGTCCCGCCTCTTCATCCAGGCAGTGCACCTCGTTGGAACAGGATCTCACGCACACCCCGCAGTGCGTGCAGCGGTCGGCATCGCGCAGGACCTTGTAACGTGGAAGCAGGTAATCGAGCATGGCGGCTAGGCCCCCTTTCGCGTGGACGGTTGCAGCCCCACTTCCAACGCCCGGGGGCGGGGCGGTTCGGGCTGGTTCTCGGGCGCCTCGGCCCGCTTGCGCCGCGCCACATCGTCGCGCAGCACCAAGAAGGGCTCGCCGCCGTCGAGCGAGCGCACGTTCTCCGCGTCGGGGCAGACCACTTCGATGGCTGCCTGCTCGCTGGCCAGATACACCATGCTGCCCTTCTCGGCGGTCATGAGCGCGCGCAGCTTCAGACGGTCGTTGAGCGCCAGCAGCCCTTCGTTCGACCCGATGAGCACCGAGAACGGTCCGTTCACCAGCGCGCTCGGGTAGGTGATACGCAGCGCCGTCTCAAAGGCGCGGCGAGCGGGATCCATGCGGTCGATCTCGTCCCACGAGGGCGCGGTCATGATGTGGGCGGCCATCTGCTGAGAGAACCCGTGACGGCGCGCCAGCAGGTCGAACAAGTAGGCGATCACCTCGGTGTCGGTCTGCAGCTCGCAGTCGTAGCCGAACTGCTCCACGTAGCGGCGGTTGGCGTCGTAGCTGGAGATCTCGCCGTTGTGGACCACCGACCAGTTGAGCAGCGTGAACGGATGGGCTCCGCCCCACCAGCCCGGCGTGTTGGTGGGGAAGCGCCCATGCGCCGTCCAAAGCCACGCCTTGTAATCGGTGATGCGGTAGAACGCGCCGATGTCCTCCGGATAGCCCACGCCCTTGAACGCGCCCATGTTCTTGCCCGACGAGGCCACGAACGCGCCTTTGATGCGCCCGTTGATGTGGAACACGCGCTGCATCGTGTACTCGTCCTCGTCCATGCTGCTCAGCGGAGGGTGCTGGGGCTTCGGCGCCAGGAAGTAGCGCCAGATGTCGGGCGCGTCCTTGATGTTGGCCGAGGGGTCGGTGGGGATGCGCTCCTGCTTTTCGCAGATGAAATGCTGATCCAGATAGGCTTCGGTCTCGTGACGCGCCTCTGTGCTCTCGTACATGATGTGGAAGGCGTTCAGGTCGGCGTAGTCGGGATAGATGCCGTATGCGGCGAACCCGCCGCCCAGCCCGTTGGATCGGTCGTGCATCAGCGCGATGGATGCCAGGATGTCGCTGCCGTCGTGAAGCCCTCCGCTGCGGTCCATGATGCCCGCGATGGCGCACCCCGATGGGATGCGCACGTCGCCTTCGCGCGGTGTGTGGAAATGTGCCATGGTTCGCCTCCATCGCCTCGTGCAATGCGTTTTGGTCCTACGAGCATAGGCAGCGCGTGTTTCGCTTTCGCTTCCCCTTTGTTTCGGCTGTGGGTCGGTTTCGTTTCGAAAGGGAAAACAACGTGCTCCGGAAGTCGATGCGGAGGGGTTTCGCGGGAACATGCGCAACGGAAGGCGCCATCGCGGCGCTAATCATTCGGCTGCGGACATGGGGGCGATGACACGATGTGCGGCATCTGCGGATTCACGGGAGCTCGGCCCGGCGACCTGCCTACGCTCAAGGCGATGTGCGACGTGATGGCGCATCGCGGCCCCGATGGCGAGGGGCAGTACCTCGATGCGGAAAGCGGCGTGGCGTTGGGGCACCGCCGCCTGTCGCTGATCGACCTCGAAGGCGGCAACCAGCCGATGGTGCGCGCCGACGATGGGCTCGGCACGCGCGTGACCTCGCCCGCCCGCAATCCCGGCGGCTCGCTGCGCGAGAGCGCGCAGGCTGCAGCCGCCACGGGACGCTTCGCCATCGTGTTCAACGGCGAGATCTACAACTACCGCGATCTGCGAGCTCTATTGGAGGCGGACGGCTGGACGTTCTCGACCGACTCCGACACCGAGGTGCTGCTCGTGGGCTACCTTGCCTGGGGCGAGGGCGTGCTCGACCGCCTGCGCGGCATGTTCGCGTTCGCCATCTGGGATGCGCGGGAGCGCGAGCTGTTCTGCGCGCGCGACTTCTTCGGCATCAAGCCGTTCTACTATGCCGTGCTTCCGGCGATCGACGGCGCTGCGCCCCGCTTCGTCTTCGCTTCCGAGATCAAAAGCATTCTGGAGCACCCCGCCTATCGACGCGAGCTCAACGAGGACGCGCTCGAGCAGTACCTGTGCTTCCAGTTCAACCCGTTGGACGAGACGTTCTTCAAGGGGATCTTCAAGCTGCCTGCCGCCCATTGGCTGCGGGTGCGCGCCGACGGCTCGATCGAAATGCGGAGATATTGGCGCCCCGCCTTCCGCTACGACGAGCAGCGCGGACTTGAGGGCACGGTGGACGCCATAGACGCCGCCATGCGCGAGAGCGTGCGCTACCACAACGTCGCCGACGTCGAGGTGGGATCGTTCCTGTCAAGCGGCATCGACTCCAGCTATCTGGCGGCGTGCCTTGCCAAGGAGAACCCCGCCATCGACACGTTCACGGTGGGCTTCTCGGTCTACGAGGGCGAGCGCGACGAGATCAGCTGGGCAAGCGAGCTTGCCCAGCGCCTGGGCGTGTCCCACGATTCCCACCATATCTCGGAGGAGGAGTACTGGGCGAGCCTTCCCTTGGTGCAATGGCATATGGACGAGCCGTGCGCCGATCCCAGCGCCGTGGCGCTCTATTTCGTCGATCAGCTTGCCGCGCGCAAGGTGAAGGCGGTGCTGTCGGGCGAGGGCGCCGACGAGCTGTTCGGCGGGTATCGCATCTACCAAACGCCGTTCTCCAACGAGAAGCTGGGCTGGCTGCCGTCGGGCCTGTTGCGCGGGGCGTCGGCTGCGGCGCGCGCACTGCACGTGCGCGGTGCCAACTACCTGGAGCGGGCCAGCGAGACCGTTGTGGACTGGTACTACACCAACGCCAACGGCGTCGCCTTCAGCCCCGAAGAGCGCGAGCGGCTGCGTCGCGGCCGACGCGGAGAGGGTGTCGTGCGGCCCCCGGCGCCGCAGGCGCTTACCGCTCCGGTGTACGCCGAGGTTGCGGATGCGGACGAGACGGCGCGGATGCAGTACGTCGATCTGCGGTTCTGGCTGGTGGGCGATATCCTGCTCAAGACCGACAAGATGTCGATGGCCCATTCGCTCGAAAGCCGTGTGCCGTTCCTCGATCGGAGCGTGTTCGACGTGGCGGCGACGGTGCCGCTCTCGTTCAAGGTCGACGCGCATCAGACCAAGATCGCGCTGCGTCAGGCGGCGGAGCGCGCCATCCCGCGCGACTGGGCGCAAAAGGAGAAGCTGGGGTTTCCCGTGCCGGTGGTCGACTGGCTGCGCGAGGAACGCTATCGCCGCCGCGTCGAGGAGTGTTTCTCCGGCGACATCGCGTGCAAATTCTTCGACGTCGACGAGCTGAAACGCCTGATCGACGAGCATGTCGCCGGCGCGGATCGCTCGCGCAAGATCTGGATCGTGCTCATGTTCTTGCTGTGGTACAAGATCTACTTCGTCGATCAGGCAAAGCCGGAGCGTCCTTCCGGCGAGCATCGTTGAGAAAAGGGGCGGAGGATTTTTCTCATCCTACATGTCGCCGTATTGGCGCATGTAGTCCATGAGCTCCTGCCTTGAGTGCAGGCCCGTCTTGCCGTAGATGCGCCCGATGTGGGTGTGCGCGGTCGTCTGCGAGATGTGCAGCTGCTCGGCCACGCGCTTCTGGGTGAAGCCCGATGCGTACAGGGCAAGCACCTCCACCTCGCGCTCGGACAGCAGGAACTGCGCGCCCATCAGCTCGGCGTTGTGGCGCACGACCGCGTGGCGCGCATCCGCCAGGGTCGAGTCCTCGTCCAGGCCCAGGATGCGCTCCAGGCGCGCCGTGCCGCTGGAGCCCTTCGCGGGGGCGCCGAGCACGTCGAGCGGCTCGCCCTCCGTCTCGGCCTCGTCGGCTCCATCCGCCCCCTGCGCCTCCTTGCGCGCCAGCTTCGCGGCGAACTGCGACACGTCGATGAGCCCCACGAAGATGAGCTGCGTCGACACCAGGAGCAGCAGGCTGATGACCGTGCCGGTGAAATGGCTGTCCCCGCCGGTGGGCATCACGCCCAGCACCACGAAGCGGCCGAACGCGCGGGAGACGGTCCAGATCGCCCATACGACGGCGGCGTAATAGAACGGATCGCGCCAGCCCGAGGCCAGATACGCGATGATGAGGTGCCAGACGAACGCCGTCATCAGCGTGCCCAGCATGGTGGTGGCGATCGCGCCGATCTCGAGATGGGCCGGGAACGCGCAGTACAGCACGAGCGCTCCGGCGGCGAGCAGCTCCATCACGATCCACACGCGCACCGTCATCGTGCGCGCGTGGCGCCGCACCGTCGATGCGATGAACAGCACGCACATCAGCTCGGTCAGCACCAGGCATGCCGCGCGCGCTTCCAGCGTGAACGGGATGGGCTCGCCATGGGGGAATCCCGCCAGAAAGCCCGCGACCAGCGATAGCGCTGCCAGCCCGATGGAGCAGGCTACCAGGAAACGTCGGCTCGCCGCGCCCGAGCGGACGAAGCTGAAGTAGTCGTCGGCGCGTCCTTCGGCTTCGCCCTCCTTGCAGCTGCTGCGGTTCGCCCACGCGAGGCAGGCGAACTGAGCTGCGGCGAACGGCAGGATCGCCAGGCAGCGCAGCCCGTCGGGCAAAAGAACGGTGGCGAACACGGGGATCTGACTCACGAACATCGCGCCGAACACCAAAACCACGCCGCGTTCCATCCCCAGCGGCACCTCGTCGTCGTGCGCGCGCCGCAGCCAGCAGGCGATGCACAGCGCCGCCGCGATGGTGACCAGCACGCTCAGCGCGAACCGCACCGGAAAGGTGCACAGCCCCGTGAAGCGCAGGATGCCCATCACCAGCAAGATGACGCACTCCAGGCTGATTGCGACCCGTACGAGAACCGCCATCAGGCGGCGCGTGCAGATGAAACGGGTCTTGTAGAGGACGGCAGCGGCGATGAGGCAGGGGATGACCGCGACGGTCGCGGCGCCGTCGGTGAACACGCCTTGGTCGGTGAGGCGCAGGCTTCCCTGTGTGGCGACGAGCAGTCCCATGTAGGCGCAGGCGAGGCCGAACAGCGACGGCCACAGCGGTGCGTAGCGATTGAAAAACCCTTCCTTCGATGGCGACGCCACGAACGAATCGGTCATGCCGCATGCACCCCCTCATACATCTTGTAGGCAAAACCGCAGGTGAGAAAAGTGTAGCGCAAACAAGGGAAGGTGTGTCGTCTCTTTCAGATGATGCAGGGGGTTGCCCGGCGTTTCCCGTGCGCCGTTTCGTTTCGACGGACGAATCAGCTATGAAGCGTACTGGGCGATGTAATCGAGGATCTCCTGGCGCGAATGCAAACCGGTCTTGGCGTAGATGCGCTTGACGTGCTCATGGGCGGTGCTTTGCGAGATCACCAGCTTCTCAGCGACCTTCTTCTGCGTATATCCGAGGGCGTAGAGCGCCAGCACGTCCACTTCGCGGTCTGACAGCAGGAACTGCTTCCCCATGATCTCGGCGGAGTGCCGCATGCTCTCCTGCCGCAGATCGGTGAGCGTCCGGCTTTTGTCCAAACCCATGATGCGCACCAGCGTGCTGGGGTTCTCGGCGACTCTCGCCGCCTCCTCCGCCTCGTCGGCGTGCCTCCGTTCGATGGAGAGGAACATGCTGAGGGTGGCTTGCGCGGAGACCACCACAAGCGTCGCCGTTAGCGCGATGGCAAGCGCCGGGTTGTCGATGATGCCGGGGGTGAGGACGAAGGCGGTGCGCACGACGGAGCGAGCGCCCAGCCACACGAACCAACCGGCAAAAGCGTAGTAGTACGGCTCGCGCCATCCGAAGCTCATGAATGCGATGATGATGTACCAGGCAAGCCCCACCATCAAGGCGTTAAGCGTCGTGGTGAACACCGCGCCGACGTCGAGCATGCCGGGCAGCGCCGCATAGCAGATGAGCGCGAAGCAGCTGAGCAGCTCCAGGATGAGGAACAGACCCACCGGCATCAGGTGCCTGCGCTTGCCGACGGTCAAGGCGATGGCGATGATCGCCAGCGCGACGGTCAGCGCAAAGTACGCGAAACGCGTGCCGACATGGAACGGGATCGCCTCCCCGTCGGGGTAGCCGCGCAGGAATCCCGCGACGATGCCCAGCAAACCGATGCTCACCGCCATGACGATGAGCAGTTGACGGTTCTTGAGCGTGAGCCCGTCGAATCCGGGAAACGCGTTCTCCGCGGCGAGCCTCTCGCGGCTGTAGGCGACCGTCCGTCCCCGCGCCCAGCGCATGCAGGGGAACTGCAGCGCCGCAAGGACGCCTGCCAGGAAGATGCCGATGACGGAGGGGACGGCGGCGCAGATCAGCAGCTCGATTTCACTGAGGACGAGCGCCGAGAACACGAACAGGACCGAAACGACGGTCCCGGTGCCCTTCATGCAGCGCAGCCAGTAGAACATAGCACCCGATGCCGTTACCGTGCAGACGACGCTCAATCCGAACCGTAGAGGAAAGCTTGCCGTTTCCGTTGCGTTCAGCACGCCCAGTCCCAGCATCGCAAGCACCTCGGCGGCGATGCAGGCGCGCGCAATGCGATCGATCCATTTGCCGGGGACGGTCTTCTTCTTGACGGTGATGACGGTAAAGGGGATCAGGAAGATCAGCAGGGTGACGATCATCGCGCCGTCGGTGAAGATGCCCTCGTCGCTTTGGCGGTAGCTGCCGTAGCTTGCGACGATGAGCCCCGCGCGCGCGAACGCGAGCCCAACGAGGAGCGGAAGCAGCTCGACGAGGGCCTTGCCAACGTCGAGCGGGGATCCCGCCTTCCCGCCAAGCGCCTGCGAGGCGGATTCCGATCCGTGCGTTCGCTGTTTGTCCGTCGTTGCGATGATGACCTGCCCTTCGCGAGTCCCCTGTATCGAAAAACCTCTCTTTACCCTTAAAGAGGTTACACCGGGGAAAGTATAAGCGAGATGCTGGAAGACAAGGGAAACTGTAACAAACGCCTTTGGAGCGTCAATGCGAATCCCCGTCCGCTCGAAGCCGCAGCGGACGGGCGCGGGCGCCTGCCTCGGGAAAAGGGAGATGCTATGGAGGGTTCGGAAACTCTGCTCGAAGCGCGGCGGAGGCCGCTGATCCGAACGAAGGACGTCTATCAGACCAACGTTGACGACGGCGTGGCGGGCTATTCCGACACGCTTCTGGCGGTCGTCGCCAATTTCAGGAACGGCGGCGCGCCCGAAGGGTTCAACGCGCAAAGCATGGCGGGCAAGTCCAAGAAGGGTGAGGTCGCCGTGCGTTTGTTCGCAGTCGTCGACCCACAGCGCCACGTGATCGAGCGCGTGGGGTTCAAAGCACGCGGCTGCCTTGCCATGACCGGGTGCGCCAGCATGATCTGCCAGATGATCGAGGGAAAGACGTTCGAGGAGGCGCTCGCCGTCACGCCGGCGCAGCTGGCGGACGCTCTGGGCGGGGTGCCGACGGGCAAGGGCAACACGACCGTGTTCGCAGTGGAGGCTGTGCACGCGCTGGTGGGCGATTGGCTCGTCCGCCAAGGGACGAGCTTGGCGGATCTCGACCGCCTCATCCCCTGCGAGCCGGACTCGACCGCTTGCCTGATGTGCGAGCATTGCTCGCTGCGCGACTGCCGCACCGACCTGCTCATCGACCAGGCGATCGCCCAGGCGAGGGAAGGCGAGGGCGCATGAGCGAAAACGAGGAGACCTCCATCGTCGCGGGCGAGGAGGGGCAGCGCGCCGCGCGGGAGCTTGCCGAGGGCAATGCCCTTGCGCGGGTGTTCGAGGACGTGCGCGCCCAGTCGCGCGAAGGGCTGCTGGTGCAGCCGACCCGGTGGCCCGAGATCGGCTTGGTACCCGATCATATGGACCCCGAGGAATTCGAGATGTTCGTCTACGGCTACTGGGAGGAGCACGAGGCCCGGGATGGGTCCGGTGCGGACGTTTGCGGGGAGCCTGCTGCTCAGGCTCAGGCGGGCGGCTCGTCCCGCGTCAAGCGCGTCTCGACGGCGCGCAGCAGCACCATCGGCTCGGTGGGCGTGCCCCCGTTTTTGAGGAAGGCTGCCGCCGAAAGCGCCCCGGCTGACGAGCGTGCCGATGCGGGCGAAGCGTCCGCATCCGGCAAACCGGCGGAGGCGCGGCGTGATGCGCCGGCTGCATCCTTCCGTGCCGGCGAAGGGGATCGCCCCTCGGCACCGCGGTGCGAAGGAGGCTCCGCCGTGGACGTCATCGACGATGACGGCAACCCCTACGGCTCGCTCAGGCTGCCCGAAGGCTACAAGCTCGTTCGGTTGGAAGGCGAGTGGGCGCTCGTGCCGGACGATGATGCCGAGCCCGTGCAGCTCGAGATCGACTCCAGCAATATCGTCGCCCTGGTCGGCCGCTACAGCTACTACCTGTACGATCGTACGCTCATGACCGACTCGTTCGCGCACTGGTCGTTCCTTGCCGCCGAGGGCGATGACGCGCTGACATTCGCCGACTGCGTGCGCGAGGAGTCGCGCACCTATCCGCGGCCGATGCCCATCGAGTCATTGGAAAACGATCCGTTCCGTTTTTCGGAGGAGCGCATCTTGCGCATCTGGGACCAGGTGCGCGCCTCGGGCGAGTATCCCGACATCGAGCAGGTCGTCGCCTCCAACGGCGACATCTTCTTCTACTCCACCCGCTATCTGACCCCCGAATACGCCGCCTCCTTGGCGGAATGGGCGGCGGTCGAGCGCCTGCGCAACGTGTAGGCTCTCGCTTCCCCGTCCGCCGCCGGGCTTCTCGCACGGGGCCCTGGGCACGGTGTCTCCCGAGGGGGGTGCCCCTGCAAAGCGAACGCCCATCGCGCCGAAAGAGGCGCGATGGGCGTTCGCTTTGCTTGCGGCGGCGCTTGCCGGAGGAAGGACGGCAGGCACCGCCGCATCGGAGGGCGGTCGTCGTGCTAGGGCAGCAGGTTCAGGCTCGCCAGCTCTTCCTTGACGTCGGGCATGTCGTAGTAATCCAGGCAGTCCGCGGTGGGGCAGCCGAGGTTCTCATCCCAGCCGAACGTGCGGTACAGCATCGTCAGACCGGTCTGGAAATCCTCGCGCTCCATCTTGTCGGTGCCCTCGGTGAAGGGCTGCTTGTCGGGATCCTTGTCGTAGGGCCATGCGGTCATGACGTCGTGGACGTTGCGGAAGTCGTTGCAGCCCATCTCCCCGTTTTCGCCCACCATGCCGCGTGCGGTCGCGGCGCGCTGGAGGGTCATGATCTTGGCGCCCGCCTTGTACAGGTCGTCCGTGGTCACCTGTACGCCGGTGACGGCGGTGTAGAACTTGGCCTCCAAGTCGAGGTCGCCGCGGTAGTCGCGCGTCTTGGTCGGGCTCATGGTCATCGGCCACACCCAGTTGCACAGCGTCAACGAATCGTGGAGCACGTCGGTGACGATGGACCACCAGCAGTAGTTCGCCTTGTGCTCGTTCATGGGCGTGTAGTTCTTGTCCGGATCCAGGGCGTCCTCGCCGCCCCAGAGCTCAGCTGCGATCTGCTTTTTCAACTCGACGGGCAGGCCGCAGTTGTGCAGGTTCTCATGCGAGTGGATCATCGGGTCGCGGTTGAAGATCATGTTGAGCAGGGCGCCAACCTGCGCCTGGCTCTCGAGTGCATGGTGCACCGGCCAGCCGCGGTAGTTGATCAGGCACGATGCCGTGGTGTCGAACCACTTCATGTCGTCCCAGCGCTCGCACCACACCAGCGGGCCGTGGCCGAGGTACGCCATCTCGTTGTCGTTCTGCGCGATGTGGCGCAGGAGCTTCGGCATGATCGCGGGATCGTTGTTCTTGAACGCGTCCCAATCGAACTGCGCGTATTCCTCGGGAGGCAGCACGCGCTTGAAGATGCCGTCGTGCACGCAGTGCGCGATGTCGCGGTACAGCTGGGCGTAGTTGCACCACAGGCCCAGGTCATCCACCGTGCTGCCGATAACCTGATCCCAGATCAGCGCGTCCTCGGTGCTCGCTTTCACGGTGGTGTTCTCGCCCAGGATCTTGATCATGTAGTTGCTGAACGGGAAGTTGGGCACGCAGGTGTTGCCGGTGATCTCGTAGCCGCCGTTTTTCTTGCTGTTGGGCACGCGCATGTCCGAATAGCAGTGGATCGGGCAGCTGTGGCAGCCGTCGAGCTTGATCGTGTACTTCTCCGCCTCGGGGCCCTCGTCCTTGGTCGTCTTCATCGTGCGGTAGCCGACGGTGTTCAGCTCGCCCGGTTTGGGTTCGCCGGTCTCGATGGGCTCGCCTTCGGCGTCGGCCCAGTACAGGCCCTTGCGTGCGGTCCAACGGGATCCCTTGTCGTAGTATTCGGCCCATTCCTGCTGGGTCGACGGCACGACGTGGTTGTTGTTCGCGCCGATGATGTCGCGCAGCATGTAGTCGGACAGATCGGCCACGGCCTGCGGATCGGCGACGTTCACACTGCCGTTGCCCTCGACGACCAGCGCCTTGAGCTTCTTCGAGCCGAACAGCGTGCCCAGGCCGGCGCCGGCGGAATGGTTGCGCGAGTTGATGACGCAGGCGTAGGGGAGCAGGTTCTCGCCGGCCGGGCCGATGGACGCCACGCAGGCGCGGGTGCCCTCGACGCGGTTGAGCGCCTCGGCGGTTGCGCGGGTGCCCATGCCCCAGACGAAGCCCGCGTCCTTGATCTGCACGTCGTCGTCCTTGATGTTGAGATACACCGGACGATCCGATGCGCCCTCGATGACGATGGCATCGTAGCCCGCTTGCTTGATGTGGGCACCCAGCATGCCGCCGGTATGCGCGTCGACGGGAAGATGGTCCTTGGTGAAGGTCGACAGGAACGTGATGGTGGTGCGTCCCGCCAGGGGCACGCCCGATGCGGTCAACGGTCCCACGGCGAACACGATCTTGGATTCGGGCGCCAGCGGATCCGTGCCCGCCGGAACCTCGTCGTAGATGATCTTGTTAGCGAGGCCCATGCCGCCGATGTAATCCTTATAAGGATCGGTCGTTTGGGTGGTGATCTCCCCGGTCGTCAAGTTGACGCGCAGGATGGAGCCCGTCCAGCCATACGACTTGTTCGGATCTTTGGTTGCGTCAGCCATTTTGGTTACTCCAAATCTCTTTTTGTACGAACGTTGCGTGATCGTAGCGCTGCGATTCGGAGCTCCGTTTGGCGTTCGCCCCGCCCGTGCGGGGCGGGGCGCCGCGTGCGACGCGCATGCGGTCCGTCGCCTGTCGTTCGGGGCGAACGCCAAACCGCGCGTATCGTAGGCGAAGCGGCGTCAGGCGGTGTCCCCTCTTTGGGGGTAAAAGGGAAAAACGGCTGTTAAACGGCGGAGATACCCTCCAATCGGGGACAACGCCCGACGCCGGTGGTTTAGGGTCGTCCCGTTGCGTGAGGCGCGCTCAGAGGCGCGAAGCTGCGAGAAGACGAGCGAGGAGAAACACCCGCAACGAGGGGGGGGAAACATGACCGACGTTACGAAAAACGGCGCTTCCGCCGATCCGGCGTTCGAAGCCGCATCCGGCGAGCCGAACGGCGAGCCCGCCGCGACCGCTCAAACGCAATCGACGCCGACCGTCGAGGCTTCGGAGGGCGCTGAGCCCGCTCGGGCCGAGTCCGCCGGGCAGGCGCCCGGAAAGCATCGCACGATAACCCGCCGCCAGGTGCTCGCCATGGCCGGCTGCGGCGTGGCGGGATTGATCGTGGGCGGCGTGCTGGCTTCGTGGGGCGTCACCGAGCGCTCCATCGCCTCGGGCCGCATCGACATCCGCACCACGCCCACCAAGATGATCGTCACCGACCGCGCCCGCTGCTCGGGCTGCCAGCGCTGCGAGATGATGTGCACGCTGAAGAACGACGGCCGCGTGTGCCAGCACATCGCGCGCGTGCGCGTGCGCGACAACTACTTCTGGGGCTACGGCGTCGACAGCGGCGGCGGCGCGCTGGGGTTGGGCGAGGATGCCTGCCAGTTCACCGTCGAGCATTGCAAGCAATGCGCCGATCCCGCATGCGCCAAATACTGCCCGGTGCACGCCATCAGCTCCGATCCCGACACGGGTGCGCGCGTGGTGGATCCCGACGTGTGCATCGGCTGCGGCATGTGCGCGCAGGCCTGCCCGTGGAACATGCCCCGCGTCGACACCGAGACCGGCGTTTCGACGAAGTGCATCTCATGCGGCCGCTGCGCCGAGCAGTGCCCCAACGGCGCCATCCAGTTCATCGATTGGCAAGATATCGCCCAGAAGGTCATCGACCAGGGCGTGGTACGTACGACCACATTGGTGTAGCCGAGGCGCTGCAAGGAAGGCGTAGAAAGGGGAGGCGTGACCATGGGCGACGAGATCGTGTTCTCCACGATGTCCAAGTGCTTCGCATCGATCGATCGCGATGCGTGGAACGCGCTGACGCAGGGCGCCGTCTGGGCCGATTTCCTCGATGCGTCGCGGCGCCTGCTCCAGCAGGGGGAGAAGCTGGGCGAGGACGAGTCGCCGGCAAGCCGAGCGCATCCGTCGTGCCCGTTGCAGGACTTCCTTTCCGTCGGCGAGGTGAACGCGCTGTTCGCGCCGCCGAGTTGGGAGGACGCGCGGTCGTTCGCCACGCTTCATTTCACTGGCGGGCTTCCCGCCTCGGCACCGCCCGTCGAGTCGCTCTATCGGCTTTCCGACGGCAGCGTGGAACCTTGCGCCCCGTGCGGGGCAAGTGGGCTGCCCGGCTCGTACTGCGGCGAGCCTGCCCGTTACATGCGCGGCCTAGTCAAGCGCATGGGCCTGTCTTTGCCGCCCGAGTTCGCCGACTGCCCCGATCACCTTTCGATCGAGCTCGATCTGCTGGCGGTCCTGCTGCGAAGCGGTATGACGCACCAGGCGCGCGAGTTTCTGTCGGAGCGTTTCGCGTGGCTGCCGGCCTACCGCCTGAGGCTTTTGGGGCTTGAGGACGATCCGCGCGCCCGCTTTTACGTGGGGCTCGTCGACGTGCTCCTGGGCGTGTGGCTGCAGCAGACGGCAAACGCGGCCTCCGGGCGCCCTTCCAGCGCAATCTAGACGAAGCGCACCAATGTATATGAGAGGAACCATCATGTCAGAACACGCTATAACCAGGCGGAGTTTTCTGGCCGGAAGCGCCGGCGTTGCTGCTGCGATCGCCGGTTCGGAATTCTTGAGCTTCGGCTCGTGGCAGCAGGCGCAAGCCGAGGAGGCGGTCGGATCCACCACCACCGCGCACTCGCTGTGCAACGCCTGCTCCACGAAATGCGGCTTCACCGCCTATGTCGTGGACGGCAAGCTCGACAAGATCATCGGCGACGCCAGCCATCCCTACTGCGAGGGCACGCTGTGCGCCCGCGGCTACGGGTACGCCGACATCGCCTATTCCGCCGACCGTTTGACCGACCCGCTTAAAAAGAACGAATCCGGCCAGTTCCAGGCCATCAGTTGGGATCAGGCCTACGCCGAGATTGGCGAGAAGGTCCAGTCCATCATCAAGGAGAGCGGCCCTGAGGCGCTGGCCATCGTCCAAGACCCGCGTCCGTCGGGCAAGTACTATTCCCAGCGCTTCATGAACGCGCTCGGGTCGCCCAACGTGTACACGCACGGCGTCGCCTGCAATATGTCGAAGAACTCCGGCTTCGCCCAGGTCATCGGCGCCAGCGACTACACCAGCGACGTCGAGAACTCGAAGATGACCATGTTCATCGGCCGCAGCTACGCCGACGCCATCCGCCCCAGCGCGCTGCATGCGCTGGAGAAGGCGCACGAGGCCGGTGCCCGCATCGTGCTGGTCGATCCGCGCCTGAACAACTCCATCGCGTTCGCCGATGAATGGGTGCCCATCAACCCCGGCACTGACCTTGCTTTCATCCTCGGCATGGCGCACGTGCTGGTCGAACAGGGTCTCTACGACAAGGACTACGTCGCCGCAAATTCCGTCGGCTTCGACGAATGGGCCTCCTATCTTCGGAGCTGCACGCCCGAGTGGGCGCAGGAGATCACCGGCATCGATGCCAACACCATCGAGCGCCTCGCGACCTCGCTTGCCGAGGCGGCGCCTGCGGCCTCCATCGAGCCAAGCTGGCGCGGCGCCTTCGGCTGCTCCTACGACAACTCCGGCGAGACCGCGCGCGCGGTGTGCGCGTTCAACACGCTTCTGGGCTGCTGGAACCAAAAGGGCGGCGCCCTGTTTTTGCCCAGCGTGTCTGCGGGCAAGCTGGATGCCGGCAAGTTCCCCAGCGTGCCCAAGCCCGAGGGCGCCATCGTCGGCGCCAAGGAGTACCCGCTGTCGCAGTCGAGCATGGGCGTGTCCACCTTTGCCGCCAATCTTGCGGCGACGGGCATGGTGCGCGGCATGTTCTTCTACAACTCCAATATGGTGGCGGGCTATTCCAACCCCAAGCATCTGCAGGAATGCGTCGAGGCGCTGGATCTTTCGGTCGCCATCGACGTGCAGATGAGCGAGACGTGCATGGCCTGCCAGTACGTGCTGCCCGACACCAGCTACCTCGAGCGTCTCGAGTTGCCCGAGTTCGTCTCCGCCAAGACGCCGGTGGTCACTCTGCGCGACAAGGTCATCGAGAAGGTGCACCCCAACACGCGTCCGGTCGACCAGATCTTCAGCGAGCTCGCCGAAGCGTGCGGCGTGGGCGAGTACTTCGGGTTCTCCGTCGAGGATCTCGCGGACGCGCAGCTCGCTTCCGTGGGGCTCTCGCTTGCCACCCTGCGCCAGAAGGGGACGTCGGCGTTTCCCGAGAAGACGTTCGAATACGGCAAGACACCCGAATGGAAGACCCCGACCGGCAAGATCCAGTTCGCCAGCGACGCCTGCGAGGAGGCGGGGCTGCCGCGCGTGCCGCAGTGGCGCGAGCCGGCGGTCTCGGTGCCCGATGACGGCGCGAGCTTCCGCCTGATCGGCGGCAAGCAGGCCATCC
Source organism: uncultured Eggerthellaceae bacterium (assembly GCA_958452575.1). Classification (GTDB taxonomy): domain Bacteria; phylum Actinomycetota; class Coriobacteriia; order Coriobacteriales; family Eggerthellaceae; genus Aphodovivens. The sequence goes on along the minus strand of CAUDUM010000002.1, from coordinate 409,090 downwards.
ACTCCCATACCCAGACGGCCAACATCGAGGCGCTGATGGACATCACCAAGCAGTACGGTCTCGACCGCGTGTGGATGAACGCGGGCCGCGCGGCCGAGCTGGGCATCGCGGACGGCGATACGGTGCTCGTGTCGAACGACCTGTTCTCCGGCCAGATCAAGGTCAAGGTCACCGAGCGCATCAACCCGGAGGCGCTGTACCTGCCCAGCCATTACGGCTGCTCGTCTCCGCAGCAGAAAACCGCCTACAACGTGGGCCTGCGCCAGATGGACTTCGTGCCCTACCGCTTGGAGGAAGGCTACGGCGGCGCCTGCACGCAGGAGACGTTCGTGACCGTTAGGAAAGTGGGTGCATGATGACGCGTTACGGAATGTTGATCAATACCAAGAAATGCATCGGCTGCTATGCCTGCCGCACCGCTTGCCAGCGCCAGAACGGCTTGCTCCCCGACGAGGCGTTCATCCGTTTCGAAGAGCGTGAGCAGGGGACGTATCCGGCGGTGTCGGTCGATCATCTGCCGCTGCAATGCATGCACTGCGAGGATGCGCCGTGCGTGAGCGTGTGCCCCACGGGTGCTTCCCATATCGGCCCCGACGGCATCGTGACGGTCGACCATGGCAAGTGCATCGGCTGCCTGTACTGCGTCGCAGCCTGCCCGTATCAGGTGCGCGTACGCAACTCCAAGACGGGCGGCGTCGATAAGTGCCGTTTCTGCAACGTATCCAACTACGAGAACGGCACCAAGATGGCGACCTGCGTCACCGCCTGCCCCACGGGCGTGCGCATCTTCGGCGACCTCGACGATCCCGACTGCGAGCTGGTCAAGGAGATCAACCGCACGCACGCCGAGCCCATCGCGGGCGATCTGACCGAATCCAAAGTCTATTACGTGAGGTGATGAAGGATGTCATTCGAACCTATCTGGAGCGGCATCATCGCCTGCTATCTGTTCCTCGCCGGTTTGGGCGGCGGCGCGTTCATCACCTCGGCGTTCATCCGCTGGCGCCATCCCGAGGCGGTCCGCATGAGGGTCTACGGCCACATCATCGCCCCGGTCGCCGTTATCATCGGCTTGGTGCTGCTGATGTTCGATGCCACGGCGGGCCTCCAAAACCCCCTGCGCTTCGCGCTGCTTCTGAGCAACTTCAACTCCGTGATGACGTGGGGCGTGGTGTTCCTCGGCTTGTTCGTCATCGTGTCGCTGATCGTCGCCGTTCTCGATCTGCTGCACCGGGACATTCCGGTCGCGCTGGACATCGTCGGGTCGGTGCTGGGCCTGTGCGTGGCGGTGTACACCGGCTGCCTGCTGGGCGTCTGCAAGACGTTCCCTTTGTGGAACAACGCGCTGCTGCCCATCCTGTTTTTGGTGTCCGCCGTGTCCACCGGCATGGCGTCGGTGCTCGTCGCCGCGATCATCAGGCATCCCGAGGAGTTCAACCGCGTGGGCGTGCTTAAGAAGTTCCATTTCTGCCTGCCGATCATCGAGCTGGTGCTGATCGCTTCGCTGTGTTTCATCACGGCGAACGACGCCTCGGGTGCCGGCGCCGCGTCGGTTGCCAAGCTGATCGCGGGAACCTACGCCCCGGCGTTCTGGGTCCTGTTGGTGATCGTCGGCTTGGTGTTGCCCACCGTGCTCGAGACGCGCATGCTTTTCTTCACCTCGCGTGAGTTCGAGACCAGCCGCAAGGCTCATTGGATCAGCTTCGCATCCGACGTCGGCGTGCTCGTCGGCGGTTTCGTCCTGCGCCTGCTGATCTTGCTCGCCGCGCTGCCCATCACGATGGTAGTGCCCTGGGTGTAGCATCTGACCTGCGGATATACCTCTCCTCCGACCCCGTGTCGTCTGTTATGGATGACACGGGGTCTTGTCGTCTTATCCCCTTGTTTCGCAAAAATCGCCTGCAATAGACGACAGGGTTCCGTCCGGTGCCCCCATACTCTCAGCTATCGCGGCGCGTCGAGGGGCGCGTCGGATGGACGCAAGAAGAGGGGAGGCGCGCCATGACGATCGACGATGCGAGGCTGTTCGCCATGCTGGCCCAGTGCTTCGGTCCCGCCGCGCGCGACGAGTGGGATTACGCGACGGGCGACGATGAGTGGCAGGCGCTGATCGCGCGTCTGCGCGTTCTGATCCAGCAGCCCGGCGCCTGGGGTGCCGCGGCCTCCGCCGTGCGGGTGCATCGCGCCTCCCCGCTGCAGGAGTTCCTTTCCGAGCGCGAGGTTGACGCGCTGTTCGCGCCGCCCTCCTTCGACGAGAAAAGCTCGTTCGCCGCGCGTCACTTCACCGGCGGCCTGCCCGAGAGCGCGCAGCCCATCGAGTCGCTCTACGTCGAATGGACCAGCGATCCCAAACGCAGCCCGTTCGAGCACAAGAAGGGCCTCTACTCCGCCGATACCGCGCTGTACATGCGCGACCTCATCGCCGATCTGGGCCTGGCGCTTCCGGAAAGCCTCGCGGCCTACCCCGACCACCTGTCGCTCGAGCTGGACATGGTGTCGCTGCTGCTCGAAGCGGGCCGCGCCGACGATGCGCGCCAGCTGTTCCTTGAGCGCAGCGCGTGGCTGACCGCCTACCGTCTGAAGCTGGTGGCGCTCGGCGACGAGGCGCTGTTCTACCTGGCGATCGTCGACGCGCTTCTGGGCATCCGAGCCCAGCTCGAAGCTGCGGAGAGCCGGGAGCTCGAATCCGCGTAGCCTCAGAAAACGTGAAAAAGGGGCAATCGCTTTTTCACTTCGGGCAACCGTCAACCGTTCGTTTTGCGCCGAGGGCGCTCACGATAAAGGAAAGAAAGCGTAAGTAAGAGGGAAAAGAGAAGGGGGAGACGATGACGGATTATTCGATCACCAGGCGAAGCTTCCTTGCGGCAAGCGCGGGAGTCGCCGCGGTGGCTGCCGGCAGCGGATTTCTGGGCTTTTCCGCCTGGGAGGCCGAGCAGGCCCACGCCGCCGGCGAGAAGAAGGCCGTGCACTCGCTGTGCAACTCCTGCTCGTCCAAGTGCGGATTCACCGCGTACGTGGGCGAGGACGGCCGCTTCACCGAGATGGTGGGCGACGCCGACCATCCGTACTGCGACGGCACGCTGTGCGCGCGCGGCTACGGCTACGCGTCGATCGCATGGTCTGAGGACCGCCTCACCGATCCGCTGAAGAAGAACGACCAAGGCAAGTTCGAGGCCATCAGCTGGGATCAGGCGCTCAGCGAGATCGCCGAGAAGGTGCAGGGCATCATCGACGCCGACGGCCCGCAGTCGCTCATCATGATCCAGGACCCGCGTCCTTCGGGCAGCTACTACACCAAGCGCTTCATGAACGCGCTCGGCTCCGCGAACGTGTACACCCACGGCGTGTCGTGCAACATGTCCAAGAACTCCGGCATGACCCAGGCCATCGGCGCGGCTGACTTCACGGCGGACGTCGTCAATGCCAACATGATCATGTTCCTGGGCCGCAGCTACGCCGACGGCATCCGTCCGGCCTCGCTGCACCAGCTGCGCGACGCGCATGCCAAGGGCGTCCATATCGTGATGGTCGACCCGCGCTACAACAACAGCTGCCTGTACGCCGACGAGTGGGTGCCCATCAAGCCCGGCACCGACCTGGCGCTGATCCTGGCCATGGCGCACGTCCTCATCAAGGACGGCAAGTACGACGCCGACTACATCGACAACTACACGGTCGGGTTCGAGGATTGGGCCGAGCGCGTTCAGGAGTACACCCCCGAGTGGGCCTCCGAGATCACCGGCATCCCCGCCGAGACGATCGAGCGCTTGGCCAACGAGATGTGGGAGGCCGCTCCCAAGGCCTGCATCGAGCAGGGCTGGCGCGCCGCGTTCGGTTGCGCGCACCAAAACTCCGGCGAGACCGCGCGTGCGCTGTGTCTGTTCAACACGCTGCTGGGCTGCTGGGGCATCGAAGGCGGCGCCTACTTCCCGGCCAGCCAGAGCGCCGGCAAGTTGGAGGATCCCAAGTTCGCCGCGCCGCCGACGCCGTCCGAGAAGATCATCGGCCAGGCCGAGTACCCGGTGTCCTCCGGCGGCATGGGCGTGTCGACGTTCGCGCTCTCGGTCATCCCCGAGGGCCGCGTCAAGGGCGTGTTCTTCTATCAGTCCAACTGCGTCGCGGGCTACTCCAACCCCGCCCAGCTGTCCGAGTTCGTGCAGGCCGCCGAGCTGTCCGTCGCCATCGACGTGCAGATGACCGAGACCTGCCAGGCATGCCAGTACGTGCTTCCCGACACGAGCTATCTGGAGCGCCTCGAGGTGCCCGAGTTCGTGGGCGGCAAGATCCCCGTCGTCAGCCTGCGCGACCGCGTGCTGGACAAGATCCACCCCAACACCAAGCCGGTCGACGAGATCTTCACCGAGCTTGCCAAGGCGTGCGGCGTGGGCGAGTACTTCGAGTTCACCATCGACGAGCTGGCCGACGCTCAGCTGCAGACGCTGGGCATCTCGCTTGACGAGCTGCGCGAGAAGGGCACGATCACCTTCCCCGAAAAGGAGCTCAAGTACGCCCTCAAGACCACGTGGGGCACGGCGGACAAGAAGGTCCACTTCACCAGCGATGCCTGCGTGGCGGCCGGGTTCCCGGCATCGCCCGGTTGGCTGGAGCCCAAGGTCATGCCTGGCGAGGGCCAGTTCCGCCTGGTCGGCGGCAAGCAGGCCATCCACACCCACACCCAGACCGCCAACATCGAGCCGCTCATGGCCATCACCAAGATGTACGGCTTGGAGCGCATCTGGATGAACGCCGATGTGGCGGCCAGCATGGGCATCGAAGACGGCGACGAGGTCGAGCTCTCCAGCGAGACGCACACCGGCCGCACGCGCGTCAAGGTGACCCAGCGCATCGAGCCCACGTCCATCTACCTGCCCAGCCACTATGGGTGCTCGGTTCCCGAGCAGCGCACCGCCTATAACGTGGGCCTGCGCCAGATGGACTTCGTGCCCTTCCACATCGAGCCCGGCTACGGCGGCACCATGTCGCAGGAGACGCTCGTCACCGTGAAGAAGGTAGGTGCATAATGACCCGCTACGGAATGCTTATCGATACCACCAACTGCATCGGCTGCTTTGCCTGCCGCACCGCGTGCCAGCGTCAAAACGGCCAGGACCCCGAGGTGGATTACATCCGCTACGAGGAGCGCGAGACGGGCACCCTGCCGTTCGTGCATCACGAGACCGTGCCGCTGCAGTGTATGCACTGCGAGGACGCCCCATGCGTGCATGTGTGCCCGACTGGCGCCAGCTACATCGGCGAGGGCGGCGTGGTGCGCGTGGACGAGTCCAAGTGCATCGGCTGCCGCTACTGCATGGCCGCCTGCCCCTATCAGGTGCGCGTGCACAACAAGGTGTCGGGCGCCGTGGAGAAGTGCAAGTTCTGCCACTCCTGGGTGTACGAGCATCCCGAGACGCCGTCCAACACGTGCGTCACGGCATGCGTCACCGGCTGCCGCATCTTCGGCGATCTCGATGATCCCAACAGCGAACTGTCCCGTGCCATCGTCGAGAAGAACGCCCTGCCCATCGCAGGCGATCTGACGAAGGCCAAGATCTTCTACGTGAGGTGATAACCATGACGTACGAACCCATCTGGGGTCCCATTATCTCGTGGTACCTGTTCCTTGCGGGCCTGGGCGCGGGCGCGTTCATCACCTCCGCGTTTCTGGGCTGGCGCCATCCCGAGGCCACGTCCATGCAGAAGATGGGCCGCATCATCGCTCCGCTGGCGGTGGCGGTGGGCCTGGTCCTTTTGATGGTGGACGCCGAGGCCGGCCTGCATAATCCGATCCGCTTCTTCTACCTGTTGATGAACCCCGGCTCCGTGATGATGTGGGGCGTGGTGTTCCTGAGCCTGTTCATGGTGGTGGCCATCGCGGCGTTCGTCCTCGATCGCCTGAACCGCCGCATCCCCAACTGGCTCGAGATCGCCGGCGTGGTGCTGGCGGTGTGCGTGGCCATCTACACCGGTGCGCTGCTGGGCGTGTGCAAGACCTACCCGCTGTGGAATAACGCGCTGCTGCCCATTCTGTTTCTGGTGTCCGCGCTGTCCTCCGGTGCCGCATCGGTGCTGATGGTGGCTGTGGTTCGCCATGCTGACGAGTTCATCCGCGTGGGCGTGCTCAAGAAGTTTCACTTCTGCCTGCCCATCATCGAGCTGGTCCTGGTCGCCTCGCTGTGCTTCATCACCGCGCAGACCAACACCGCGGGCTGGGAGTCCGTCATGAGCCTGGTGTCCGGCGAATGGGCGCTGTGGTTCTGGATCGGTCTGGTCGCGATCGGCCTGGTGCTTCCCACCGTGCTGGAGACGTGGCTGCTGTTCTTCAGCCCCAAGGAGTTCGAGGAGAGCCGCAAGGCCCACTGGATCAGCTTCTTCTCGGACGCGGGCGTGCTCGTGGGCGGCTTCCTGCTCCGCTTCCTGATCGTGGCGGCGGCGGTGCCCCTGACGATCGTGGTTCCGCTGGCGTAAACGGCGACCCCCCGGCTGCCGAAAGGCGGTCGGGCCGCGATACCCGTCCGATCTCCTTCCCTCCTAAGAAGGCCGGCGTGCCCCCGCGCGCCGGCCTTCGCCGTTTCCGGGATGGGGATTGGGGAGGAACCCGGTTTTCAAACCAGGCTTTTCGGACGAAGTGCCAACTATCGCGAAGAATGCGACATCATGCCACCTTGAAGCGGGCCGAATCAGCAACAAACGGAGTCGCGCTGCATAGTATTACGAAGAATGTGACGATTTTGGCAATCGCGAAGAGCTCGGACGTCGCATTCTTCGCGAATAATGGCATCGAAGCGAAAAAGCCTGGTTGTCCCACAATGAAATGCCAGACGCGGTATCATAGGGCGGTTACGGAGGCATCGCGCCGCGGCGTCGGCGCGTGCAGAAGACCCTGCACTAGAAGGAAGATTTCATGTCGCTTTCCATCGGTATCGTGGGCATGCCCAACGTGGGCAAGTCCACGCTGTTCACCGCTTTGACCAACAAGGGCGGCTTGGCCGCCAACTATCCGTTTGCCACCATCGAACCCAACGTGGGCGTGGTGCCGGTGCCCGACGCGCGCTTGGACGCGCTGGCGGCGATCGATCATCCGGCGCGCATCGTGCCGGCGACGGTGGAGTTCGTCGACATCGCCGGTCTGGTGGCGGGCGCGTCGCAGGGCGAGGGCCTGGGCAACCAGTTCCTGGCGAACATCCGCGAGACCGATGCGATCTGCGAGGTCGTGCGCTTCTTCAGCGATCCTGACGTGGTGCACGTGGCCGGCAAGGTCGATCCTCAAAGCGATGTGGAAACCATCAAGACCGAGCTGATCCTGGCGGACATGGCCACCATCGAGAAGGCCATCCCGCGCCTTGAGAAGGAGGCCAAGCGCGACAAGGCGGGCGCCGCCAAGCTCGCCGCCGCCAAGAAGGTGCTCGAGGGACTGAACGAAGGCCATCGCGCGCGCACGCTCGATCTTTCCGAAGACGAGATCGACGCCATCTACGAGCTGCACCTGCTGACGATGAAGCCCATGCTCTACATCGCCAACGTCGACGAGGATCAACTCGATGCCGATCTGCCCGAGATCGACGGCTGCACGCCGGTGCCGATTTCCGCGAAGGTCGAGGCCGATCTGGCCGAGCTCGATCCCGATGAGGCAAAGGAGTACTTGGAGGCGATGGGCCTTGAGGAGAGCGGCCTGGCGCGCCTGGTGCGCGAGGCGTACCGTCTGCTGGGGCTGCAGAGCTACTTCACCAGCGGCGAAACCGAGACGCGTGCCTGGACGATCCCCATCGGCGCGAAGGCGCCGCAGGCCGCCGGCGTCATCCATACCGACTTCGAACGCGGCTTCATCAAGGCTGAGACCGCGAGCTTCGAGGACTACGTGGCGCTCGGCGGCGAGAAGGGCTGCCGCGACGCGGGCAAGCTGCGCCAGGAGGGCAAGGACTACGTGGTTGCCGACGGCGACGTCATGCACTTCAAGTTCAACGTGTAGGTCAGAGCCCCTGTTGGTATCTCTGCGTGCTGCGGGCGTCGCCTCCTTTGGGAGCGGCGCCCGCGCTCGTTGCTGTCCGGATTCGAAAAACGTGAAGTATCTTTGCAGAGCCGAGACTGGGTTTGCCTTTGACCTAACTCCAAAGTCTATAGTGATCCCGGAAAACGATCGGAGGTGCCTGATGACCATGACGGAACGCGAGGTCGGCGAGGGCCAGCGCTTGCACGCAGAATCCTTGGCGGGCTTCTTTGCGCGTTCGCCGCGGCTGGCGCTGGCGTTTTCGGGCGGCTGCGACTCCTCGTACCTGCTGGAGGCGGCGCTTGACGCTGGGTGCGAGGTGGGCGCCTACTGCGTCAAGACCGCGTTCCAGGCCGATTTCGAGTTTGACGACGCCCATTTGGTTCTGGACGACGCGCGGGCGAAGCACCCGGACGCAAAGGTTTTGTTTCGCGTGCTCGACCTGGACATCCTCTCGCAAGACGACGTTTGCGCCAATCCGCTCGACCGGTGCTACCGGTGCAAGCGCTTCATCTTGGGCGCGGTGAGCGATGCGGCGCGGCGCGACGGGTTCGACGTGCTGGTCGACGGCACCAACGCCTCTGACGACCCGGCGCGCCGCCCCGGGTTTCGCGCGCTTGCCGAACTCGGCGTGATCTCGCCGCTTCGTCGCGCGGGGATGACCAAAGACGACGTTCGCGCTGCTTCGCGCGCGCTGGGCGTTTTGACTGCCGACAAGCCCAGCTTCTCGTGTTTAGCTACGGCGGTGGCGCACGGCGAGCCGCTTACCGCCGCATCGCTGATCCGCGCGGCGCGAGAGCGCGGGGTCGATGCGGGAAAGCGCCCGTGGGATGCCGGCGCAGGCGCGCAGGATGCCGATGGGACGGCGGGAAAGGAGCAAACCGATGGAAGAGCGTGAGGCGCGCGAGCTGCTGCAGCAGGTGGCTTCGGGTGCGATCGCACCCGACGAGGCGCTGGTCAAGCTGAAGACGGCGCCGTTCGAGGATCTGGGGTACGCGAAGGTCGATCTGCAGCGCGGCGTGCGCCAAGGCGTGTCCGAGGTCGTCTACGGCGCGGGCAAGACAGCGCGCCAGATCGCCGGCATCGTCGGCAGCCTGCGCGCTGCCGGCCAGGATCGCGTGCTGGTCACGCGCCTGGACGCCGACAAGGCGGCTGACGTGCAGGGTTTGCTCGGCGCCGACGATGCGCGCGACTTCGTCTACCACGAAACCCCGCGCATCGGATTGGTGGGCGGCCTTCCGGACGCCGACGGCAACGGGCGCATCGTCGTTGCCTGCGCCGGCACGAGCGACCTGCCCGTTGCCGAAGAGGCGGCGCTTACCGCCGAGGTGCTGGGCAACGACGTGCAGCGCCTCTATGACGTGGGCGTTGCGGGCATCCATCGCCTGCTTGCCCATGCGGACGATATCGCCGCAGCGCACGTGATCATCGCGGTTGCCGGTATGGAGGGCGCGCTTGCGTCCGTTGTCGGCGGCTTGGCCTCCTGCCCGGTGATCGCGGTGCCGACTAGCGTCGGCTATGGCGCTTCGTTCGGCGGGGTTGCGGCGCTGCTCGCCATGCTCAACTCTTGCGCGTCGGGCGTGTCGGTTGTCAACATCGACAACGGGTTCGGCGCGGGGTACCAGGCCAGCTTGATCAATCATTTGGGTTGCTAGCGTTCCGCCGTTCGGCTGGGAGTCTGCCGGGCGGCCCTGAAGGCGAGGCGCGTGCTCAAGCAAGCCCTGGGCTCGCACGAAACGCCCGCTGGACGTTTCGGCCCGTGCGGATCCTGCGCGCGAGCCTCGCCTTCAGGGCCGCCAGCACGTCGGATACGCTCGCAGATCGCATAGAGAAAGGAACTCTTCATGTCCACGCTTCATCTTGATCTTTCCCGCGACGCTCGACGCCGCACCATCCTTGCCGACTTGCGCGGACGCTTGTCCGCCGGGCAGCGGGAGGAGCTCGATGCGGCTACCGCGGCGGCGGGGGTGCCGGATCACCATCATCACGATATCGGCGAGGTGAACGCCACGATCGACTTCCTAAACGTGAGCGATCGCGTCAAGGAGGATCTGCGCGCCATCTACGTCATCCTGGCCAACGCCGAGGCGACGGTGCACGGCTGCCCGGTGGAGCACACTCATTTTCACGAGGTGGGCAACGGCGAGGCGATCCGCTGCGTGTGCGAGATCTGCCTGGCGATCGAGATGATCGACCCGGAGCGCATAACCTCCACGCCCGTCCAAACCGGTAGCGGCACCGTCGTATGTGCGCATGGCGAGCTGCCCATCCCCGCGCCGGCGACCAAGGCCATCCTCGACCAGGGCATCCCCACCTGCGCCGAGCTTGGCGAAGGGGAGCTGTGCACTCCCACCAGCGCCGCCGTCATCAAGCATTTCGTCCAGCAGTTCGACTAGGCGGCGTTCCTGCCCGCCTGCGGGTTGCGCCGGGCCGCTGGGGTCATGCTCGCTGCCGACCCGGCCTTATGGAGGTGCGCTTTATTTTCGACGGGCGCTCGATGGACGTTCGCGCGCTGCCGACGGGCTTTGCTATCATCGGGAATCATGGCGATTCAAGGCGGACAACATGCGTAAGGCGGTGGGCGGGGTGCTGGCGTTGGTACTGGCGGTCGTCGTCGTTGCCGTGCTCGTGTTCGTCGGAACCAATGCGGCCGCCGTTCTGACGACGCGCGACGACATCGTCGATCAGCAGACCGCTGCCGCCTTCGACGCGGATGCCATCGTGGTGCTGGGCGCTTCCGTCCGGCCTGACGGCACGCCCTCCGGCATTCTGCAGGATCGCTTGGACGATGGCATCGCGCTGTACTTCGCCGGCGCGGCTCCCAAAATCATCATGAGCGGCGACAACGGCACCGAGTCGTACAACGAGTGCTGGGCGATGAAGCGCTACGCCGTCTCCCAGGGCGTTCCCAGCGAAGATGTGTTCTGCGACCACGCGGGATTCTCCACCTACGAGACGATGTACCGCGCCCGTCATGTGTTCGGCGCCGAGCGCATCGTCGTCGCCACTCAGACGTATCATCTCTATCGCGCCCTCTACGACGCCCAGGGCGTTGGGATGGAGGCGATCGGCGTGCCGAGCGATTACGGCGAGTACGCCAATCAGTCGTGGTACGACATCCGCGAGGTGTTCGCGCGCACCAAGGATTTCTTCCAGGTGCTGTTCAGCGTGCCCTCGACGTTCGTCGGCGATCCCATCAGCCTTGACCAGTCCGGCGACGTGACCGACTAGACAGCGCGCGCCGCGCTTTGCGCAGCCAAAGGGGCTTCTGCGCTGCACGGGATGCGTGCGCCCTCCGTCTCCGCCGGTTCGCCGTCAGCGCAGCATGTGCTTTCCCAGCTCCTGCCGTTTTCTGATGCCTAGCTTGCGGAACGCCGATGCCAAATACCCTTTTACGGTGCTCTCCGAAACCGCAAGATGCGTGGCTATCTCGCGGTTGGTCCACCCGCGCGCAGCAAGCATCGACACCGCAAACTCCGTGGTACTCAGGTTGTCGGCGACCGTCTCCTCGGTGGCGGGATTGTGGACGCGCCGCCATCCTGCCGAGAACCGGTAGGTGATCGAGATGATCCGCTTGAAGTCCTCGGGCCATCCCGTTTTTATGACCGACTCCAGCATCCCGCCCAAAAGCCCGTGATGCTCGCCGAACGCCTCGATCAAGCCATCGGGCCGGGCGAGGCTCCATGCGGCAAGCAGGTGCTCCCGCGCTTCGTCGGTGCGCTTGAGGCTCATGCAGTCCATCACCGCGACCATGCGCAGATAGATCTCGGGGATAGGGTAGGTTGCCGACCCCATCGCCAGCGTTGCTTCCACCAGCCCCAAGCTGCGCGCGTAGTCGCCAAGCAGGTACATCTGATGCGCACGTACGTACAGGGCGAACGAGCGCAGGCCGGGATGGAGCAACGTGAGGAAGCTCTCGGCAGGAGGCGCGTTGTCGGGCAGCGGCAGGTGCAGCAGCACGGCGGCGGCAAATCCGGCGAACGCTTCGGCTGCGCGGTTTTCGGACGATTGCGAAGCGGTGTTGGATTCCAGCGCCAAGCGCAGCTCTGCCAGCGCGAACCGCGCGCTGCTGATATTGCCCAAAGGAAGGTTGGCGTAGGCGTAGATCAGGCAGGAGGACAGCCTCACCGCCAGATCTTTGTGAGCGAGCAATCCGCTTGCGACGCGAACCGCCTCTTCCGCCTGTCCGCTGAAATAATAGTATTCGGCTTGGGCGACCGCGCGCATGCCTTCATCGGCGAAACCCTCGATGGCTGCCTGGCAAGAGCCGGGGGCGAAGGCGGTGTTCATAAGGGGCATCAGCCGGCTGAAGACGCTCTGCCCGTCGGTCGTGCCGCATGCGACACCTTCGGACGAAAGGGATGCGGTGGGAGGATGCGAGGGCTTGGCGGCGAGCGCGTCGGGCGGAAGCGGCTCATTCGGGACGTCGGTGCTCGCATTCCTAAACACGTCGACGTCGGAGCCAGTCCCTTGGGGCTCGGAGGCGTCTGCGCGGGATCGTGCGTCGGCGCGTTTGCGCGGGTCTGCCGGCTTTTCTGCATCTGCGGGTACGATCCACGAGCCGCTCACCTTGCGCGCACCGGGGATGCGTCCTTCAGCGCACAGGCGCTGGACGCGTCTTTCCGAGACGCCCCATTCCGCAGCGGTCTCCCGTGCGCTCGCGTACTCCATTGCGTACCCTTCCGTTCGCCAAGCCTTACGGGTCAATTGTATTCGCTCTGGCGAACAGAAGAGATAAAAATTGCCTGAATGAAACAAAGCAAGCGGGCCAAACTTGACGTTTTGCAGGACGTGTTCGGTCTGCGTTTCCGTACAGGAGGGCTTCGGCGCGGGCGACGTCGTCTGACGAGCGCCGTGCTGGCAAAAGGCGGGAAAAGAGAGAGCCGCCCCGGCGGGGTGCCCGCCAGGGCGGCGTGAGCGGCTTAGCGGTTCGATCTTCTCTTGCGCCAGGCGCACGCGGCGCCCGCCCCAGCGGCGATGATCATGGCGGAGGCCGCCGCCGCCAAGGGCGCCGCGGCGTCGCCGGTGCGGGAGAGCCGCCCGCCCGCCGCCTCGCCGTCGTCCGAGCCCCCGTCGGCATCGTCCGGGCCGCCCGGCGCGGGATCGGGGTCGGGGTCGGGATCCGGGTTAGGATCAGGATCGGGGTCCGGGTCGGGACCGGGGCCAGGCGCCGGCTCTGCGGCCCACTGGGCGCGCAGCGTCAGCCCCTGGGGAACCCCTTCGTCATCGAGGCTGCAGAGATTGACCACCTCGGCGCCATCGGCGATGAGCTGGGACGACCCCGTCTCGCCGACGACGGACCAACCGGCGAACGCTGCGCCGCCGTTCTCGAAGGCGTTGGGGGAGAGCGTCGCCGGCTCGTCGAAGGCGAGCTCCTGCGGCTCCATGCTCCCGGTCGCCCCGTCGCCGCCCTCGAACGTCACCGTGTAGGTCAGCGGCTTCCACTGCGCGTAGAGCGTCACGACCGCGCCCGCCTTGCTGGTCAGGCTGGCGACTTGGGCCCCGTCGGCGTAGGCGGTGCCGCTGCCGTCGGCGGCGGCGTTCCATCCCGCGAACGCGTAGCCGGGCAGGGAGTACCCGCAGCCGGTGAGCGCTGCCGCTTGCCCGTAGAGGAGTTCCTGGTTGCCCATCGATCCCGCAACCTGCGTGCTCGCGCCGCTCGGGGCGTTGGCGTCGAAGCGCACGGAGTAGGCGTTGGGCTCCCACTGCGCGTACAGTGTCACGGTCGCCCCGTCCTCGCTCGCCAGGTTGAGCACCTCGGCCCCGTCGGCGTAGGACTCGCCCGTGCCGTCCGCCGCGGTGTTCCACCCTGCGAACGAGTAACCCTCGCGCGCGAACGCGCTGGCGAAAAGGCTCTGCGGCTCGCCGTACACCATGTCCTGCGGCTCCATCGTCCCCACGCCGCCGTTCGCATCGAAAAGCACCCGGTAGCGGTTCGCCACGGGGTGCGCTTCCAAGAGCACGCGCCCGTTCACTGTGATCGTCTGGCTCGCCTGAGAGGGATCGCCGTTCTCCCATGCGGGGGCGGCCCCCAAGGCCGTCCAGCTTTCGAACGCGTAGCCCGTCTCCACCGACGAACCGATTTCCACGGCAGAGCCCACCGGCACCCGCTCGGCCCGTGCGACGGGATCGTCGGTGTCAGGATCGACGATCCATGCTTCGGCGTGCGCCTCGGCTTCCGCCTCGACGGTGCAGTACGCAAGCGCGATCCTGCCGCCGCCGTCTTCCCCGACGATGGCGGCTTCGCCTTCGGTGCTCCATCCTTCGATCGCCAGGGAATAAGCGCCCGGCGGGATGCTGCTTATGCTGTAGATGCCGGGCTCGACCATCGTGAAACCCCCGATGAACGAGGTGCCCGATCCGGAAACCAGTTCGATTTCGCTTGCGGGATCCTCGAGCACGACAGGGGAGCCGTCGTTCTCCATGACCAGGTAGAACGCTTCCGCGCTGCCAAGGCGCGCGTAGAGCTTGGTGCCGACGGGCGTGCCGTCGGCGCCAAGCGTGCAGAGGTTGGCCGCCTGCGATCCCGCGCGGTAGAACGACCCGAGCCCCAGCGTCTCCCATCCCAGCAGCACCCTGCCGTCGGGGATCCCCTCCGCCTCGTCCGGCAGGGTGAGCGGCTCGTCGAACGTCGCGTCGATGCTGCCCAGGGGGGTCGCCGGCCCGCCGTCTTCCGCCAAGAGCAGCTCGACCTTGTAGGCGAGCGGTTTCCATTGGGCGTAAAGCGTCACCGTCGCCTTGGCTTCGGCGGAGAGGTCGGTCACCACAGCGCCGTCCTCGTACGCCGTTCCCGTGCCGTCGGGTGCGGTGTTCCAGCCCGCGAACGCATATCCCGGCAGGGCGAAGCCGCATGCAGGCAGGTTGTCCGACCGTCCGGCGATCATTGAAAGCGAGGGGGTCGAACCCGTAACGGTCGTGCTTGCGGTTGCCGGTGCATTGGCCTCGAAGGCCACGGTATAGCGTGCCGCCCACTGCGCGTACAGCGTCACGGTCGCGCCGTCGGCCAGGGCGAGGTTGGCTACCTGGGCGCCGTCGGCGTAGGCGGTTCCGCTTCCGTCGGCGGCGGTGTTCCAGCCCGCGAAGGCGTAGCCGTCCCGCCGAAACGCGCAAGGGTCGAGCGCGCACGTCTCGTGGCAGGTCATCTCCTGATCCGCCATCTGGCCTTCGCCGCCGTTGGCGTCGAAGGCGACGGTGTAGGCGGCGGGGCGGGAATGGGCGGTAAGCGTGACCGGCCCGTTGATCGTCATGCCCGCCAGGTCCTGGGAGCCTGCGTCGAATCCCGAAGGCGCGACTCCTTGGCAGCTCCAGCCGTCGAACACGTAGCCGTTGGCGGCGTCGGCGCCGCAGCTGGCACTCACCGTGTCCCCTACGCGCACAACGCGTTTGGTAACGCCGGGGCTGCTGACCCATGCGGCGATTCCGTCACCTTGCGTTCTGACTTCGACGGTTGCGTATTCGAGGGGCAGCGTGGCAGGGGCGCCGGCTTCCACGGTTATCGTCGCGCCGCCAGTTGGCAGTGCGTCGCCGTCGTCGCTTCCGGTGTTGATGTCCACGCCATAGGTGCCGGGTTCGATGTCTTCCAAGAGGTATGTTCCCGGATTGCCGTCATCCGCGGAAAATCCCTCGACTGGGTTTCCGCCGGCTTCGGGGATGAGTTTGATCGAACTTTCCGGGCTGTCGAGCGTCACGGGCACGCCATCGCGTGTGACGGTCAGCGTGACGGCGTTGCGCGCCCACTGCGCGGTCAGCGTGTGGCCGTCGAGGCTTCCGTCTTCGTTCACCTCGCAAAGGTTAACCGCCTGCGCTTGGTCGGAGTACAGCTTCCCCGTCTCCTTGTCGCGCCAGCCGAGGAAGACGGCGCCTGCGGGGGCGGAGAACGCGTTGGCTTCGAGCGGGGCGGAGCGGTCGAATACGAGCGTTTGCGCTGCCATCTGGCCGCTGGCGCCTTGTCCGCCTTCGAACGACACCGTGTAGGAAAGCGGCTTCCATTGGGCATAGAGGGTCACGGTCTCGCCGCCTTCGGCGAGGTCAAGCACCTCGGCGCCGTCCTCGTACGCCGTTCCCGTGCCGTCGGGTGCGGTGTTCCAGCCCGCGAACGCATATCCCGGCAGGGTAAAGCCGCATGCGGTTAGTTTTTGCATCGTTCCCACAGCCGGTTCGATGTTCGCCATCGAGCCTGAAACCGTCGTGCTAGCCGTCCGAGGCGCGTTCGCGTCGAACGCTACCGTGTATGTGCGCTCCCATTGCGCGTACAGGATGAACGGGCCGTCCGTCCGTGCCCAGCGCCCTGCGCCATCGGTCCAGTCCTTGACGTTCGCTACAAGTCGGTACTGCGCGTTCATTATCAAGGTGCCGCCCTCGGGTGCATCGTAGAACCCCCGCAGCGCATACCCGTCCTCGTTGGGATTGACCGTCTCCTCCACGACGACCTCGTCCGATCCGCTGCGCACCCGCGCGCTTCCGTCGTAGCCCGCACCGGTGTTGACGTCGAGCGTCAGGTTGCTCGTCAAGTAAAGCCAGCCGTAATCGAGCGGCGAGGACATGTCGGTGGGATGGATCTCGCCGGCATAGCGGTTCCCGTCCTCATCGATGGCGCCTGTCACCTCGCCGTTTGCCGGCAGCCACAGCATCACGCCCGACAGGTACACGTCGTCCTTGAATTTGATGAGCGAGGTTTGCAGGTCTTTGGTTCTATAGCTCACTCCGCCGACATCGAGCGAGGTGACTGCTGTTTGGGGTGAGGCATTTTCAAGGGCGGCGAATGTGCGGTAGACCGCGGTTCCGTATCCGTTCGTGGCGTGTGCGGACGGGTTGCTTTTGCTGGCCATCGCGAACCCGGTGAAGGACCCGCCCGTAACCGCGAGAGACCCCTTGCCGTCGCTTTCGTTGGGAACGCCAGCCCCGCCGAACCCGACATCCACCGTGCCGCCCGAGATGCGCACGTCGGCGTTGCCGCTGTGGCTTCCCAGGGCCAGCTCGCCGTAAGGCAAGTCGTCGGCGCAGACGAACCCTCCTGACACGCTTATGGACGCATTGCCCTTTACGCTGCCAATGGCGGGCATGTCCGCTTGGCGGAAGCTGCTTCCGTTGGCCCGCAAGTCGACGAAGCCTCCCGAGATGGAGATGTTGGCGTTTCCGTCGATGCTGCCGATGCCGGGGGCATCGCTGCGCGTGATGGCCTGCACGGAGCCGCCTTCGATCGATAAGGAGACATTGTTGGCTATGCTCCCGATGGCGGGGGTGGGGACGTATCCGTCGCTGGTCGCCTCCACCCGGGCGGAGCCCATGATCTTCAGCGGGATTTCGCAGATAATCGCCGGGCGAGAGTCTCCGGTGGCGACCAGGGTTCCCCCGGTGATGGCAACGGCGGCGGTGCTGGCGTTGGGACCGAGCGCTGAGCTCAGCGCCATGCCCGTGGTCATGTCGCTTGAGACCCGCAGCGTGCTGCCGCTTTCTCCGTCGAAGGAGACTACCGGCTCGGTGACGGGCAGTGCGGACTGGTTCAGGTTGGCGGACGTTACCGCGACCCCGCTTCCCCCGTTTGCCCCCTTCAGGCTCGCTTGGGCGTTTTCCTCGGTAACGATGGAGACGCGAGGGGTGCCGCTAGAGTCTGCGTAGGCGTTGATGATCAGCGCTGCCGTATTGCTGGGGACGTTGCTGTTGTCGGGGGTCACGCTTGTTCCGTTGGCCAGGCGCACGGTGATTTCAGAGTCGCCTTGCGCATAGATTTCGATGTGCGCCAGGGTGCTTCCGCTAAGCTCGTATGTTCCTGATTTGCTGATAATTATGGTTGATCCGGCGGGGGCGTTGCTTAGATCGAAGGGCTGTCCCGGTTCGAGCACGGTGGGGTTCGCTGCCGTCGTTTCAACGGTGTCGTTTTGGTCGGCGTCCGCATATTCTATCGGGAAGAGCGAGGGAGTCGCCGCCAACAGCACCGCTGCAACAAGCAGGGCTGCGCTTCGTGTCAGAACGGCAGCCTTCGCGAATAGGCGCGCCGGTAGGGCATTCGGTTCTTTTGCCGTCGATCCCCGAGTCTTCATATGCGCTCCTCGTCTTGATGCGCGGGCGACGTGCCTGCGCTGGTTATTGCCTGTCGTCCGGCGTATCCTTTCGCTCGCGTGCCAGCGCCGTCCGGCGGGCGCTGTACGCGGTGAACGCCGCCGCAGCCGCGCCCGCCGCAAGCCCGAGCATGCCGAGCCCTGCCTCATCGCCGGTGCTGGTGAGCCCCGTCGAAGACCCCGTGCCGTTTTCGCCGTTGCCGGATGGCGTCACGCTTCCGTCGTCATTGACGATTCCGACCGCAGGTGCGCTCAGCCCGGGGTCGAAGGACTCGTCGCTCGCATGCACGGTGAGCTCGGCGCGCGGAAGGTCGTCGTGGTGCGCCTGGTAATCAAGCGGGCTTACCTCTGCGCCGTCGGGTGCAGCCGACGTGATTGTCTCGTAGCTGAACTCGCTTAGGGCGGCGTAGACGTTTTTCGTCCCATGCCAGTTGCTCGGTATCGTGAACGTCACCCGGTACTGCGCGGTTTTGCCTGGGATGAGCACGCCGGCCGCAGCGGGGTCCGCAAGCAGGTGGACGCCTTCGGCGCCGCTCGCCTCCAACGCCGCCGCCACAGCGTTATCGGTATACGCTTGGGCTGCGGCGATATCCTCTTCGGTGGCGTCATCGAACAACTCGGGGTTCCATGCCGAGGCGCACAGGTTCTCGGCTGCAAAGCTCAACGTGACGTTGTCCGCTTTTTCGCCGGTGTCTGCATCGACCAGCGTCGCTTGGCAGCCTTTGAGGATGACGTTGCCGTCGTTGCGCAGCACCAAGGTGAACGATGCTTTCTCGCCTTGCAGGGTGAAGACGCTTTCCGCCGCGAAGCCCAGCGTCGTCGCTGTGGCGACGATGGGGATGTCCACGTAGTACATGTCCGCCATGCTGCTGGCCATGTCTATGATGCTGGAGGTGATGAACGTGTAACTGCTGTGCCCCGACACTCCGGCGATGGAGTCGAGCGCGTGCGCGGTCTGCCCCAGAACGAACGGTTCGGAGAACAGTCCGTCAACGTAGATGCTCGCCATGATGCGGTGGCGCGTTTCGGTTTGAGCGTCGGTGGGTTCGCCCGCATCGTCGAAGTTCTGCCCGCTTTTACCCTCCTTGTTCTCGGTGAAGAACAGCACGTTGCCGTTGTCGCTGATCCGAAACGCGCTTAGCTTGGCGCGCGAGGGGCCCACGGTGCGCCTGGAGAGCGTCCCGTCCGTGACTGAGGGATCGAACGAGCATTCCGTCAAGTCCCCGTTTGAAAGCATGAGGAACGACGAGCGCCCGGGCCAAGGCTGCATGCCGGTGACGCCTTCCACGCCGCTGATGTTGTTGGTGAACGAAAACTCGATGGCGATTTGTTTCAGCGCATCCAGCTCGTCTTCGGGCCCAGCGGCTGCAATCTGAGGATCTATGGTTAGGGTGACCGAGGTGATGCTCAGCGTTCCTCCCGCGGTGAAGTACAGGCTGAAGGTGGCGGATTCCTCATCGCCATCGGTTTGTGCGGGAGCCGATTCGATGCTTGAGATGGTCAGATTGCTCGTCGTGGGCGCGACCTCGACGCCGGCGGCATGGACGAGGTTGGCAGCCATGGGCACGGCGATGCAGCAGGTGGTGCTCGCGCTTGAGCCGAACACGCCCTGCTCGCTGTCGGCGGCGTGGCGCAGGTACGCCATCGCAATGTAGAAGGGGTTGCCGTTGCGCTCGACCGTCGTCACGCGCGGGCAGGTGATCGCATAGGCGCCTGCCTTCGTGGCATCCGGGGCGTCGCGCCACATGACCGAGGACAGGCGGCGCAGGTCGCGGTTGAACACGGCAACCGTGAGCACCGGGGCGCAGGCGGCGCTGAAGAACGAGGTGCCATCCCCGTTCTGGCGCAGGGTGCTTACCAGGCTCACGTAGATTCCTTGGTACAGATGCGAAGAGGGATTCGAATTAGTCTGCATGCTCACGTCGAAATCGCAGTCGAACATATCGGCGCGATCGATATTCGGAACCGTGACGGGAATGTCGAGTACTTTCGGGCGGCCCCAGTGCCCCGTTGCATCGTTGTAGACCTGGGCGACCAGACGCGGGCGACCCACGTGCACGCCGTTCACTTCGTATTCGACGTTCGCAAGCCTGAACAGGATGGTCACGCCGTCGTAGACGATGACCTTCTCGCGCGGGTTGCTGAACGACTTGCTGACGATCTTGACGTCTTTGTCCGGCATGATGCCGCCGGCATCGGCGATGCCGCCCACGCCGGCGACTCCGTTGCAGGCGCCTGCGGGATCCTCGCCGGCGTCCGCGTACAGGTAGCCGTCGGCGCCTTCGGCGTCCTCCGCTCCCAAGTCGGCCACATCCATCGGGATGGCGTGCAGGCTGCCCGCGATCTGCACGGGTTGGGAGGCGGGCGCTGCCTGGAACCCGACGACCGCCGCCGCGGTCGCCTCCTTCGTCCTCAGCAGCTCGTCGGAAGTGACGATGGCGGCGAGCTTTCCGAACTCCGCAAGGGAGACAATCCCGTCGCCGTCGGCGGCTGCTGCGGCAAGGGCTGCGGGCTCTTCGTTGGAGTAGATGCCCTTGCCGTCGGTATCGACTCCGAGCGCCAGATGGGTCGGGCAGGACGCTATCGAGGTGCCTTCGATCGCATCGTTGCCGTCGGCCTTCCAGTTGTCGTAAAGTCGGGGCCAGTCCTCCGACCAGATGTTGCCGCTCCATTTGAATATAAGCGCCTGAAGCACCAGGTCGAGGGAAAGCGATGCGCTCACCACGAAGTGTCGTCGCGGGCTCGATAGCGTCGTTTCGCATGAGATCAGGCCGATGTAGGTGGATATCTGGCCGGTTCCGCACAGCGACACCGCCAGCATGCCGTCCAGTCCGAGGCCTATGCTTGGCGATATGGCGAAGGTGGCTACGCACCCCGCGCCGGTTGCCGAGGGGACGAGGCTGATCTTGAGGGGGTCTCCCGCCGGGGACTCGCAGGAGGCGTAGAGGGACAACAGCCGCGTATCGAGTGAGATGTTGAGCGCGATGAAGAAGGGGACCGGCCCGATGGTGAACTGCTGGCACAGGTGGGCGAACGCGTAGACGTCGACGATGGCCGCCATGACGCCAGTGAACTTCATGTCGTTGGGATTCTCGAGGATGTTGCACTGCGCCGAGATGTAGGCTTGGGCCGCGAACGATATGCCGATTTTGCTGGAGAACTGATGGCCGAATTTGTTCGTGGTGCCGGGGTTGGTCCCCCTTTTCATATTGCGGTATGCGTCGCACTTGCTGTTCCAGCGCTCCGCAAGCTCGCCGAATTGCTGGTCGAAGCTCTTGCGGGTTTCGTTCGCAAAGCCCTCCTGCTTGAAGCCCTCGATGCCTTGGCCTTCCTTGGAGATGCAGATTCCGCCCCCCAGAAAGAAGTATCCAAGCGGGTTTAGGTAGAACTGGAGGGGGAAGGTGGGCACCCAGCAGGTGAGGCTCGAGCCCCTTAGCACCGCCGGGAACGACGACGGCAGCGTGAAGATGTTCATCGACGAGCCCGCTTGCCCGAACGAGACCTCCGGAACCACGTTGGCGTTGCCCGTCTTGAACGGTATCGGCGAGTCTTGCGCGGTCAGCTTCGTCGGGAACACGTACGTGGTGCCGCCCGCCTTTACGTGCACTTCGAAACTGCGGTCCTTGGGCAGAAGCGCGTCGGAGGGTGGTTCGAGCTTCAGGAACAGATCGCTGCGCCTGAACGTTCCCACGCCGCCTTTCACGTCGACATTCACGGTGAAGAGCGCTTTGCCGTCGAGCGTTTGGGTTCCGTCGGTCGTGCGCGTCCAAAGCGATACCTCTGCGGTTTGCGTGCCCGCCAGATGCAGCTTGCCCGTGATGGGGACGGGGTTGTAGGCGGCTCCGGTGCGCAGCACCTCGCAGTCGCAGTACTGCATGTCCCAGCCGTTGAACGACAGGTACTCGAAATAGGGGATGGAGGGGTCGTCGATCTTGCAGCAGGGCAGCGCCATCGCCGTGCCGGAGTCCACGCGGATCTTGGTGAGCGTGCAGATGCGGTAGCCATCGCCGTTGGACACGGTGACCGACCCCTCGAAGCGGTAGCGCACGCCGTCGGGCCCCAGGTCGACGGTTGCCCCCACGTCGCGGACGTCGAACACCACGGCACCCAGGTCATCGGCTACGGCCTCGAGCCGCTTGGACGAGTCGCTTGCGGCGGCGATGGACACCTTCGCCCCCGGCACCGGGGCGTTTTTTCCTTGAGTGTCCACGTCGTATACGGACAGGCCGATTTCGTTGGCGGAAAGCACGATGAACTGGGTGGTGGGGTCGCTGGCATCGTTTCCGGCGGTCGGGTCGAGCGCATAGGCGCGCTTGCCGTCGAAGACGCCCAGGCAGGGCAGCATAAGCGCAGCAACGGTGGCGCCTCCTCCCATCAGGAAGGAGCGCCGCGTGAGGGCGGGGGAGGTATTCGGGCAATCGCCGGGATCCACGTGGACGGGCTCTGGTTCGGATGTGCTCGGACGATTGGGTTCGTAATTGGTCATAGTCGGCCCCCTTCCGTGCTTATAGATCATTGTAAAGGAAACCGACTTGGGACGTACCTGCTGTTTGACGCATAAAAAGGTGGCGTGAACGTTGATTCGATCTCTCTGAACGTCCGTTTTTCGCCGCCCGCGGGCGAATCTATTCGTTTTGGCGAACAGATTCGCCCGTCGCGCGTGGTTAGCGGTTGTTGCGTCCTTTGCGCCAGGCATACGCAGCGCCCGTTCCGGCAGCAGCTGCAGCGGCTATGGCGACCGCCGCAAAGAGCGCTGCAGCATCGCCGGTTTGGGAGAGCTGTGTGAATGTCGGATGAAGCGGATCGGAAGCGGCGTCGTCAGCTTTGCCGCAACAGCGCACGTTTTGACCTAGTCCAGCTCGCGAGGGTCGAGCGAGTCGATCAGGTCGCGCAGCTCCTGGCGCTTGTGAACGTCGAGCTTGGCGTAAATGCGCTTGGAGTGCGTGCGGATGGTGTTTTCCGATACCACCAGCATTTCAGCGATGCGCGCGACGGTGTTGCCGCGCGCGATCAGCTCCATGACTTCGGTCTCGCGCGCCGACAGACGATAGTAGCGCTGCACGAGGGCGATCTGCTTCGACAAGCGGTCCTGATAGGAGGGTTCGTCGATGGGAGCCGCCTCGGGGGAGGCCGGCGCGGGCGCTTCGTCGGCATGCGGCTTTCGGGCATCTTTCGGTGCGGGCAGCGGTTCACCGGCAGGACGAAGCGCCACGAGCTCGATGCTGGTGTCGTGCTCGTCGAAGCCCAACACGCGACGCAGCCCGCCTTGGCCAACGAAGTACATCAGACCCAAAAGGTACACCGCCGTCAATGCGAGCAGCGTGATTCCCGACGCGCCGAACACATCGAGGCGCTCGACGAATGTTCCACCGAAAAATCCCAGGTCGTGGAGTGCATAGACGATGCTTCCGAAGAAACCGTAGATGAACACGGGGTTGATGCCGCGGTCGCGCGAGGCCTGCGCGCATTGGATCATCATCAGCATGATGGCGGCGCTGTAAAGCGCGTACATGATGGCGGCAACCCAGTTTCCGTAATCGCGCGGAAGGAACGGAAGCAGCAGGATGGCCGTGATGGCGAAGGGGAAGAAGAACCGGTACGCCATGACCACGTTCACGCGCAGGCTTTTGAACCGCCACAGCGCCAGCATGGTCACGGCCATCGCGAGCGCACCGGCCATCGAGAGCACGTTGACGAACGTCCCCATGCTTACCTCACCCAGCGCGAGCGAGCGCATGATGCCGGCGGAAAACCCCAGCGCTCCCACGCACAGCGCGCTGCGCCAGTAATCCTTCAGCACGCGGCGGTACACCTGCGGGTGCTCGTGCGGCACGTCTTTGAACATGGGCTGGTTGCGGTCGACCGTGCGGCTTTCCACGACGATGGCCAAGCCGAACAACGGCATGAACACCAGCGGAATCAAAAACGCCGCAATGGCTTGGGGGATGAGGTACAAAGCGAAATAAAGCAGCGCGGCGTAGGCGGTGCCGGCGATGAGGTCGCGGTTGCCGCGGTCGGCGTCGCGGCTGGCGAACAAACGCTGCCACAGCATGTAAAAGCCCGCAGAGCCCAACCCCAGAAACGCGCCACCTGCTACCACCAACGGCAGCGCCGCCGCGTCAAGGTAGATTGCTGCGATAAGGCAGCACCATCCCACAAGATAAGGAGCGCCGGCCAAAACGACTGAAAGCCGTTTGGTCGGCCCGGGCAGGAAGTAGGCGCCAAGCCCGCTGGCAACAAAGCTTGCGAAAAACGTGACCGACTGGGCCAAAAAGAACCAGAAAAGGATTTGCGGCGTTTGGAAATGCAGTGGGAGGAACGGGAACACGCCGCCCCACACTCCGGTGGCGTTTACGGCCAAGAAAAGAGCGTAGCCCAGCGATGCCACGTTGGGCTTGAAGACGGATGCCGCGTCTGCCAGACGCCGAGATATGCCCTGTGCGCTGTTTCCCATATGCCCGATCAGTATACGCGATCGGTATCCGCTGTGCCGGCGTCGGCATCTGTCCGCGCCTCAAACCTTCGGAAAGCGTGCGGGTGGGAAAAGGTCAGCCGCGATTTGCCGCTGCGGAAAAGGGGGAGGGTGGGTATCTTCCTCACCTGGGAAAACGCAAAGTTCCCCCGTTTTATGTGACACGGCATCACCCGAAGGAGGCTACACTGCCTCCAAGGTTTCCGCGCGTGTGCGGGGTGTTTTGCAGCGAAAGAGACGCATGGGGGTGCGCCGCTGCTTCGCCAACTCGGACGGCACGCGGGGATACGGGAAAAGACGAGAAGGCAACAAGGAAAGGGGAGAGCATATGACTGACATCATGCCCAGCCTCAGCCGACGCACGTTCGTGAAGACGACCGGCGCGCTCGGCGCGCTGGCGGCGGCCGGCGGCACGGCGGTGGCGGCCGATTCCCTGTTCGGCCAGGGCGTGGAGACCGCCCATGCCGAAGGGGAAGAGCAGATCGTCTGGAGCCAATGCAACGTGAACTGCGGCGGATGCTGCGTGTTCAAGTGGCATGTGCGCGACGGCAAGGTCGTGTACATGGAGACCGACGACACCGGTGACGCCGACTTTCAGGCGCGTGCCTGCCTGCGCGGTCGCTCGATGCGTCGTTGGCTGAACCATCCCGATCGCCTGACGCAGCCCATGAAGCGCGTCGGCAAGCGCGGCGAGGGCAAGTTCGAGCCCATCAGCTGGGATGAGGCTATCCAGATCATCGCCGATCAGCTCAAGTACACCATCGACACGTACGGCAACGAGGCAATCTATCGCACCTATGGCTCCGGCATGTACTCGGTGACGGGCAACCCGTCCGACCGCCTGCTCAACATCCTGGGCGGCCGTTTGAATCCGCTGTACGACTACTCCACGCATATGCTGCAGTGCGTTATGACGTACATGTACGGCAGCTCCGACAACCTGGACGAGGACGGCAATCATAAAACGCTCGGCGTTCCCGCCACCGCGTTCAGCCCGTACGACGCCACCAATGCCAGCTCCATGACCGAGGCCGAGCGCGCGAGCGACCTGGTGGTCATGTTCGGCAACAGCCCGGCCGAGACCCGCATGGGCGGCGCCAACATCGTGTGGGACTTCGCCCGCGTCCGCGAGGCGGTGCAGGGCCGCGGCGGCCGCATCATCAACATCGACTACCGCCTGAACGAGACGTCCTCGGGCCATTCCGACGAGTGGCTGCCCATCCGTCCCGGCACCGACGCCGCGCTGGTCAACGCCATCGCGCATGAGTGGATCGAGAACGACGAGGTCGACCTGGACTTCCTGCACACCTACTGCGTGGGCTACGACGAGGAGACCCTGCCCGAATCGGCCAAGGGCCAGAACAGGTCCTACAAGGACTACATCATGGGCACCGGTTACGACATGGTCGAGAAGACGCCGGAGTGGGCGGCCCCCATCACCGGTATCTCCGCCGAGACCATCCGCTCGCTGGCACGCGAGATCGCTGCTGCCGAAGCGCCGTTCATCGTGCAGGGCTGGGGCCCGCAGCGCCACACCAACGGCGAGGACGCCACCCGCGCGATCTGCATGCTGCCGATCTTGATCGGCAAGTTCGGCCTGCCCGGCACCAACACGGGCCAGCGTGAGGCCGAGCCGTATGTGTCGCTGGTGGGCGGCTTGCCCGCTGCTGCGGAGAAGAGCCATGTGAAGGCGTCCATTCCGGTGTACCAGTGGCTCAACGCCGTCGACCACGGTGAGGAGATGACCGCGACCAACGCCGGCATCAAGGGCGTGGACAAACTGCCCTGCGGCATCAAGTTCCTCTGGGAGTACGCCGGCAACTGCATCACCAACCAACACGGCGACATCAACCTGACCCACGACATCCTGCAGGATGAGAGCAAGTGCGAGTTCATCCTGGTGTGGGACACCGTCATGACCGACTCGGCCAAGTACGCCGACATCCTGCTTCCCGACGCCATGCGCGGCGAGCAGCTGAACATGTACACCCAGGGCTACACCGAGTGGTACACCGGCGTGACCGTGGGCGGCCCGGCGCAGAGCGCCCCGGGCGAGTGCCGCACCAGCTACGACGTGTGCGCCGACATCGCCGATAAGTTCGGCAAGCGCGAGGAGTTCACCGAGGGCCGCACCCAGGAGGAGTGGATCCAGTACCTCTACGAGCAGGGCGCTGCGAAGGACGGCAACATGCCCACGTTCGAGGAGATCCAGAAGGATGGTCCGTTCAAGCGCGAGCTGCCGTGCAAGATCGGCCTGGAGGACTTCCGCAACGATCCGGCAGGCCATCCGCTGGCCACCCCGTCCGGCAAGATCGAGATCTACTCCGAGACGCTTGCCGAGCTGGCCGAGACCTACGAGCTGGCCGAGGACGAGCACATCAACCCCATCCCGATGTTCGAACCGGGCTTCCAGGGTTACGGCAAGGTGACCGAGGAGTATCCGCTGTACGGTGCCGGCTTCCATCACAAGAGCCGCACGCACTCGTCGTTCGGCTTCATCGAGGAGCTGGAGGAGGTCGCGCGCCAGGAGGTGTGGATCAACCCCGTCGACGCGGAGGAGCGCGGCATCAAGAACGGCGATCGCTGCTCGGTGAAAAGCCCCGCCGGCGAAATCCGCATCGATGCCAAGGTGACGCCCCGCATCATCCCCGGCGTCGTGGGCATCCCGCAGGGCGCGTGGCACAAGGCCGACATGAACGGCGACCGCATCGACGAGGGCGGCTGCGTGAACACGCTGTCCACCTACCATCCCACGCCGCTGTCAAAGGGCAACGGCAACGCCCATTCGATGATCGTCCAGGTTGCCAAGGCATAAGGTGAGAGGAGGAAAACATGACGCAATACGCATTCTATTTTGACTCCACTCGCTGCACCGGCTGTCGGACCTGCGAGATGGCGTGCAAGGACTACAAGGATTCCTCCGAGGGGATCCACTTCCGCAAGGTGTACGACTACGAGGGCGGCACCTGCGAGCTCGACGCTGACGGCATCTGCACGTCCAGCGCGTTCGTCTACCACGTGTCGCTGGGCTGCCAGCACTGCAACGATCCGGCTTGCGTGCAGGTGTGCCCGACCGGCGCCATGCACAAAGATGCCGAGACCGGGCTGGTGAGCGTGG
The DNA here is from genome assembly GCA_958452575.1 of uncultured Eggerthellaceae bacterium. GTDB lineage: Bacteria > Actinomycetota > Coriobacteriia > Coriobacteriales > Eggerthellaceae > Aphodovivens. Next base: position 381,458 of record CAUDUM010000002.1, on the reverse strand, counting down.
ATGAGGGCAAGTGCATCGGCTGCGGCTACTGCGCGATGGCCTGCCCCTACAACGTGCCGACGGTCGACCGCACGCTGGGCCATTCCGTCAAGTGCGACGGATGCGCCGAGCGCGTCGCTGAGGGCAAGAACCCGATGTGCGTGGACGCCTGCCCGCTGCGTGCGCTGGAATTCGGCCCGCTGGAGGAGATCTCCGGCATGGGCGAGATCGCCGACATCGCCCCGCTTCCGCCGGCTCATTACACCGGTCCCAACCTGCATATCAAGGCAACCCCCGATGCCCAGCCGGCCGACGCCCGTGAAGGCATCGTCGCGAACCCCGTGGAGGTGATGTAGCATGGAGGCCGCCTTCGCCGAGCTGCCTTTGGCTCTGTTCACTACCCTGGCTCCTGCGGGCGCCGGCGCCTTCGTCGCGTTGGCATGCGCCTTCTTCGCCGCTTCGTTCACCGACGAGCAGCTCAAGAAGATCGACCGCATGACGCTTATCCCGTTCGTCGTGGTGCTGGTGGGCTTTGTCTGCTCGTTCGCGCACCTCGCCTCGCCGCTCAACGCCGTCAACGCGCTCAACGGCTTTGGTTCCTCGCCGCTCACCAACGAGATCGTCATGGGCAGCGTGTTCGTGGTCGTCGCGCTGGCGTACCTGATCGTCGCCCTCACCGGCAAGCTCAAGGGCGCTGCCCGCAAGGGTTTTGCCGCCGTCGTGGCCGTCTTCGCCGTCGTGTTCGCCTGCTTCACCGGCTTCGCCTACATGATGGACACCATCGCCTCGTGGAACTCGCCGCTGCTGCCGCTTTCGATCATCGGCTTCTGCCTGGGCGGCGGCTCCGCGTTCGCTGCGCTCGTGTTTGCGCTGTCCGGCTCCATGGACGGCCTTGGCCGTCAGGGCAAGAACCTCGTCCTGATCGTGGGCGGCCTGGGCATCCTGCTGGGTGCCGTCGCCGCCGGCGTGCAGGTCGGCTCCGTCGCCAACCTGTCCAACGCGGTCGTCTCCGGCGCCGATCTGGTCGCCGAGGCGATTCCGGTGCTGGTCATCGGCATCGTCTGCCTGCTTGCCACCGCCGCGCCGCTGTTCATCGCGGTGCTGGGCAAGGGCAAGGTTGCCATGGCGGGCCTGGCCGTGGTGCTGGCGCTCGTGGGCATCTTCTGCCTGCGACTGGCGTTCTACGCCACCCAACTCTCGGTAGGTCTGGCTTGCTAATTGGTTCCGTCGGCCTGCCGACCGACGGAACGGGCCGATGCTGCGCGTGCGCGATGCACGCCTGCTAGACGTTCAAAGCCCCTTGGGCGGACCCGAAGTCCAGCCCAAGGGGCTTTTCGCATCTACCGGGCGCACCTCGCGCCCGCTCGCTGTCCTATGCTCGATCTGGGATGCGAAAAGGCGACCACCCCCTTTTTCTCATCACGGGCGCGGCGCCGCGCGGTATAATCCTCGGTTGATTTAAAGCTTGGGGGCTTTATCTACAAGGGAATCGAGGAATCATGATCGGCAATGACGTATTGGTCATGCTGGCGATGCTGCTGTATTTCGTCGTGGTGGTGGTCGTCGGCTTCATCTATGCGAAGCGTTCGAACTCGTCGAGCGAGGAGTACTTCCTGGGCGGGCGCGGGCTGGGGCCGTGGCTCACGGCGCTTTCGGCGGAGGCGTCGGACATGTCGGGCTGGCTGCTCATGGGCCTGCCGGGCATCGCGTACTTCACCGGCGCGTCCGATGCCATGTGGACGGCGATCGGCCTGATCATCGGCACGTACCTCAACTGGAAGTTCGTGGCAAAACGTCTGCGCAAATACTCCGAGAAGGCCGGCAACGCCATCACGGTGCCCGACTTCTTCTCCAACCGCTTCCATGACACCAAGCACATCCTGATGACGATCGCCGCGATCATCATTCTTTTGTTCTTCAGCATCTACACGGGCAGCTGCTTCGTCACCTGCGGCAAGCTGTTCGCGACGCTGTTCGGCTGGGATTACGCCGTGATGATGGTCATCGGCGCCATCATCGTGTTCCTGTACACGTTCCTGGGCGGTTATCTGTCCGTGTGCACCACCGACCTCATCCAGGGCACGCTGATGTTCTTCGCGCTGGCGACGGTGTTCATCGGCTCGGTGACCGCGGCGGGCGGCGTCGAGAACACGGTGGCGTTTTTGCAGGGCATCCCCGGATTCCTCTCTGGCACCGAGATGGCCACGCCCGTGCTCGACGAGTCCGGCCAGCAGGTCGTCCAAGACGGCATGCCCCTGTTCAGCGATCCCACCTCCTACGGCATCGTCACCATCGTGAGCGGCCTGGCATGGGGCCTGGGCTATTTCGGCATGCCGCAGGTGCTCGTGCGCTTCATGTCGGTGCGCCATTCCGACGAGATCAAGAAGTCGCGCATCATCGCGATGATCTGGCTGGTCATCTCGCTGTCCTCCGCCGTGTGCATCGGCCTCATCGGCCGCGCGGTGGTGCCCGACGCGTTCCTCACGCAATCCGACGCCGAGAACATCTTCATCATCCTCTCGAGGATGCTTCTGCCTTCATTCATGTGCGGCCTGGTGGTGTCGGGCATCTTCGCCGCGGCGATGAGCTCGTCGTCGTCATACCTGCTCATCTCGGGTTCGGCGGTGGCCACCAACATCTTCAAGGGCCTTATCAAGCGCGATGCCACCGACCAGCAGGTCATGATCGTGGCGCGCCTGACGCTGGTGGCGGTGCTGTTCTTCGGCGTGTTCATCTCGCTTGACCAGAACTCGTCGATCTTCAACATCGTGTCGTACGCATGGGCGGGCTTCGGCGCCTCGTTCGGCCCGCTGATGCTGCTGTCGCTGTATTGGCGCCGCACCACGCTGCCCGGCGCCGTGGCCGGCATGATCACCGGTGCGGTCACCGTGGTGGTGTGGAACATGTTCGTGAAGCCGCTGGGCGGCTGGTTCGGCGTGTACGAGCTGCTGCCGGGCTTCGTCATCGCGCTCGCGGTCATCGTCGTGGTGTCGCTTCTGACCAAGGAGCCCGAGAAGGAAGTCACCGACGAGTTCGACTCCTACATGGATCTGGACGTGTAGCCTGCGCGATACGCGGCATAATAGCCGGGGATACATCTCTTGAGATAGGAGCGAGGAGAGCCCCATGACCGCAACCGCTTGGACCCAAGACGAGCGCGCCGCCGTCGCGATCGTCGGCACGTCGCTCGCGCCGTTTTTCCTGGAGGATCCCCGTCTGGGTGCCGCCGGCCCCTCGTTCGACGCGATGGCGGCGCTCGACGCGCATGCCGCTGCGGCGGAGTGGCCGTTCGTCGACGAGGACGGGACGCTTGAATGCCTCCAGCTGATCCAGGAGGGGCTCGCCGACGGCGTCGACGACGACCTGATGTGGGAGTTCCGCCGCCTGTTCGTGGGGCCCGGCCACAAAGCCGCGCCGCCATGGGGATCGGTCTACACCGACCGCGAGTGCGTGATGTTCGGCTTGTCAACGCTCGACCTGCGCCAATGGATGCGCGAGCACGGCATCGAGCGCTTGGACGACGCGAATGATCCCGAGGACCATATCGGTCTGATGCTTGAGCTCATGGCCTGGCTCGCAGGCAATCGTCCTAGCGATCTTGACGATTACCTGCGCCTGCATCTACTCACCTGGGCGCCGCATTTCCTCGAATACCTGGAGGGCGCCTCAACGCATCCGTTCTACCGGGGCCTCGCCCGCCTGACGCGCTTGAGCTTGGAGGGGATCCGCGATGCGCGCGGTCTCGACGTCGACGTGCCCCGCTTCTACAAATAGGGACGCGCCATGATGTATGGGTTCGCCTTTGCGGTCAACGAGATATCGCTTGTGTTGTTCACGACGCTCGCGCCTTCGGGCGCGCTGGCGTTCGTGCTGATGGCGGCCCCTTTGTTCAGGGGAGGACTCGATGCCGACGCGCGCGGCGGGCTCTCCAAGCTCCTGTGCATCCCCTTGGTGGTGACGATGGTGGGCCTCGTCGCCTCGGCGACGCATCTGGGCAACCCCGACAATGCGCTCTACGTGATTGCGGGCATCGGCCGCAGCCCTCTGTCCACCGAGGTCGCCAGCGCCGTCGCCTTCCTTGCTCTGGCGGGCGTGTACTGGCTGCTCACCTTCGCCCGGCGTTTCCCGCTCGCGCTCCAGCGCGTGTGGCTGGTCGCCGCCGCGATCGCCGCGCTGGCGTTTGTGGGTGCCGTCGCCTTCGCATACGGGCGCGAGACGATCGTCACCTGGAATCTGTGGCAGGTGCCGGCAGCCCTGTGTTTGAACGCGCTGGTGGGCGGTCCGATCCTGGCGCTTGCGGGCTTCCGCGCGGCGCGCACGCCGTTGGGCGACGGCGGGGAGAAGGCGCTTCTGGCGCTTGCCGCGGCTGCGCTTGTCGCCAACGTCGTCGTCTATGTCACGCAGGGCGTCGCGCTTGCCGGGATGGGCAACTCGTTTGGTAGGGCGATCGATCTGGCGCCGGGGTTCTGGCCCGCGCTTGCGGCGTTTTTAGTGCTGTGCGCAGCGGGCATCGTCACGATGATCGGCGCGCGCCGCTTCGCGGTCGCGCAGTCGTACCGTCTCCGACTCGTCGTCTCATGCGCCGCCAGCGCGCTGGTGTTCGCCGGCATATTCCTCATGAGGTTCATCTTCTACATGACCCACATGACCGTGGGGCTATGACGCGCTTTGCCCACCTGTCCCGTTTGCTATCATGGAACGAGAGTGACAGGGGACGGTCCTTCTGCCACGTTTGGATAAAGCGACAGAAAGACCGTCCCCTGTCACTCCTTGATGCACTTGATCGAGAAGGTTGGCTTTCGCATGGATAAGACCGATAGCCGCTACGGCGCCTACATCGCGGTTTTGGAGGAGGAGCTGATCCCCGCGATGGGATGCACCGAACCCATCGCGATCGCGCTCGCCGCCGCGCGCGCCCGCGATCTGGCGGGCGGCATCCCCGACCGTTTGGAGCTTGAGGTGAGCGGCAGCATCGTCAAAAACGCCAAGAGCGTGGTCGTGCCCCACACCGGCGGACTCAAAGGCATCGAAGCCGCTGCGGCGGCGGGCGTCGTTGCGGGCGATGCCGACGCATGGCTCGAGGTTATCGCCAGCGTCGACGAGCAGAAGATCGCGCGCATCGTCGAGTATTTGGCCCAAGTCCCCATAGAGGTGCGCCGCGCGGAAACCGATCTCGATTTCGATCTGGTCGTGCATGCTTACCGCGATGCGGACGGACGCACTCATTCCGGCACCGTCCGCATCGCCGAGTACCACACCAACATCGTCTGCGAGCAGTGCGACGGCGTGGTGCTGCGCGAGGTTCCCCTGGCCGAGGGCGGTGCAACAGCGGGGGATCTCACCGATCGGACGCTGCTGAGCATGGAGGGCATCTGGGATTTCGCGATGACGGTGGACATCGATGACATCCGCGACGTCATCGGACGCCAGATCGCCTGCAACTCCGCCATCGCGCAAGAGGGCCTCTCCGGGGATTGGGGCGCCAACATCGGCAGCGTGCTGCTGTCCGCCTACGGCGACGACGTCAAGGTGCGCGCCTGCGCGTTGGCGGCGGCGGGGTCGGATGCGCGCATGAGCGGCTGCGAGCTGCCTGTGGTCATCAACTCGGGAAGCGGCAACCAAGGCCTCACCGCTTCGATGCCTGTCATCGAGTACGCGCGCCATCTGGGCGCGGACGAAGAGACGCTCTATCGTGCGCTCGTGCTGTCCAACCTGTGCGCCATCCATCAGAAGACCGGCATCGGGCGTCTGTCGGCATTCTGCGGTGCGGTGTGCGCGGGCGCCGCGGCGGGCGCCGGCATCGCGTACCTGAACGGAGGCGGCTACAAGGAGGCGGTGCACGCGGTCGTCAACGCGCTGTCCATCGTATCGGGCATCGTATGCGACGGCGCCAAGCCCTCCTGCGCCGCCAAGATCGCCATGTCGGTGAACGCCGGCATCCTGGGATACGAGATGTACCGCGCCGGCCAGCAGTTCTATGACGGGGACGGCATTGTGAAGAAGGGCGTCGAGAACACGATCGAGAGCGTGTGCCGCGTCGGCCGCGAGGGCATGCGCGCCACCAACGACGAGATCATCCGCATCATGCTGGGGGCTTAGGAGGCAAGGCGGCGACAGCAGCAGGCGGAGCGTTCAATGCGCATCCGCCGGTAAATCCGCCGGTTATCGACCGATTCGCGGAATAACGGCGGGTTCAATTCCGCATTTCGGTCGACGATGCGCGCCGGATCGCGCTCAGTACCCCGCTGCCAAGCAGATCGCGAGCAGCACCGCCAAAAACGCGAAGTTGAGAGCGCTGAACAGCGCGAGGTAACGCTTGGTCGACAGCGCCTTGATGCCAGGGCGCTTCATGCCGCGTTTGATCGCGCGGAAGTGGTTGAACGCTATCAGACTGGCGAGCGACGCGATGAGCGTGCCGGCGCCTCCGATATTCACGCCGATAAGCAGCGATTGATAGCCGTTGACGAACGGAGCCAGAAGGATGGCGGCGGGCACGTTGCTGATCACCTGGCTTGCCAGCGTGCTGGTGATAAGCGTGCTCTGGCCGAGCAGCATCGAGAAGAACACCTGCACTTCGGGAATGCGCGCCATATTGCCCGAGAACACGAAGAACAGCGCGAACGTCGCCAGCAATCCCCAGTCGACATGCGCGAGCGCGCGGCGATCGGCGAAAAGCAGCGCGATGGCCACGATAACGACGCCGACGGCGAAGGGCACCACGCGGAACACCATGCCGAGCGAGAGTGCGAACAGCGCGAGGTAAAGCGCCGTCTTGGCGCGCGGGAGCGGCGTGCGGTCAGCTGCGTCAATGCCGGGAGCGCTGCTCGATGACAGGGTCGTCGCCTTGAACCCCACCAGGCAGCACAGTGCGATCAGCGCCACCGAAACCCCGAACGGCAGCGCCATCGTCGCCAGAAAATCGGGGAACGCGATACCGAAGCGGGAGTTCAAAAAGATATTCTGGGGATTGCCGAACGGCAGGATCATGCCGCCGAGGTTGGCTGCGATCGCCTGCATGACGAAGGTGAAAGGGAGCGCGCGCTCGTTGCCGGTGCTCGCGAGCGTGACGGTTGAAAGCGGCAGAAGCATCAGAAGCGCCATATCGTTGGTCGCGAACATCGAGCAGATGAGCGTCACGCCCACCAGGGCGCATCCGAGTCCGCGCAGCGTCTTGAAGCGGCGGATGACGGCTTGCGCCACGGTTTCGAAGAAACCTGCGTTGCGCAGCGCGCGTATGACGGCGAGCAGCGCGAACAGGCACGCCAGCGTGTTCAGATCGAAATAACCCAGATAGGCAGCGTCGGGCGGCACGAACAGCATCGTGACGAGCGCCGCCAGCGCCGCGATGGAAGCGGTGGCGTTTTGCCTGATGATACGTGCGAAGCGACGCAGTGCCATGCGGGCGGCTCCTTTGTGAGCGCGTTCGGGAAAATCGGTTGCGGCATCGGACCGATCGGAATCGGACTCGTTCGATGGAAGATGCCCGATGGCGGCTCGGTGCCGAGCCGATCAACTATAACGCACCGCCGCTTCGGTTGCCACCGCGCGGGCGGTGTGCGAAAATGGTCCCCGCTTCGCCGCGCCGGCATCTTCGGCGGGCGGCGGCATCCGGGCGATTGGCGCAGCGGGAGCGCAGGACCCTTACAAGGTCAAGGTCGGGGGTTCAAATCCCTCATCGCCCACCATTGAAACCGCAGGCCATCGGGCTGTTTGCCCGATGGCTTTTTTGTTTTTTCGGCTAGCGGAAGCCCGTTTGCGGGGCTGTTGCGCGGTGATCGACCGCGCCGCTACGGCGGTCCGTCATGGGATATCCGCGCTAGATCGGCGTTGGATCCGCCGCGGATCGGCGTGGGATCCGCGGCGGATTTTCGTTTGAGCCATCAGGTTTTCGCTCCTCCTTTGCATCTGAATAGCGCGGCTTGCGTGAGACCGCTGCGGATTGCGGCGGCGGGACACTTCTTGCCTGCAGGAAGCAGTCGCGCTCGGCGCGCTGCAAGATCGGGCGGAAGGAACGCTCATGGGGCGTAGGAAAACGACGATGGCGGCGTCGGCCGCTTGCGGCGTGCTGTGCGCGGTATGCGTCGCCTTGTACATGCATGGCGTGCGCAGCGAGGCGGATGCTGCCCGCGCCGAAGCGTTGGAGCGCTACGGCGGAGAGCAGATCGAGGTATGCGTTGCGGCGCGCGACCTCCCCGCAGGCCGTGCCGTCGAAGCCGGCGATCTTGAAACCAAAATGTGGATCGCCGACCTGCTTCCCGCCGACGCGGCGCGTTCGATCGAGGAGGTTGAGGGGAAGGCCCCTTCGACCCCGATCATGGAAGGCGAGGTCGTTGTGCTCAAGCGCTTCGAGGGGCAGGGGACGTCGCTGGATGTGCCGGACGGCCTCGCCGCAGTCAGCGTGCCGGCGGCGGATGTCCAGGCGGTGGGCGGATCGCTTGCCGCCGGATCGACGGCCGACCTGTACGCGTCGGGCGGCACATCGACCGCTCTGCTTGCCAGCGACGTCCTGGTGCTTGCGACGAGTTCGACCGGATCCGAGGGGGCGGCGGAACTGTCCTGGGTGACGGTGGCGGTTGCCCCCGAATCCGTCCAGGAGGTCATCGACGCCTCCCAGAAGTCTGAGCTGTATTTCGCCCTTCCGTCGTCAACGGCGCATAGCGCCGACGAGACGGATGCGCGCGACGAGACTTCCGACGGAAAGGAGGATGGACGATGATCCCCTTGGTGGCGCTTTGCGTCGATGAGACGAGCATGGCCCACCCCGAGCTTATCGGGCTTGACGAGGAGAAGCTGTTCGCGCAGCAGTGGATGCGCCTGTTCTCCTCGGGATCGGAGGCGCGTGCGTTCCTGCGCAACGACCGCATGGTCGATGAGGTGTGGGTGGTGTCCTGCGACGACATCGAGCCTATCAACCTGGCCGCGACGATCAAGGGAGACCGGGGCGACCTGCGCGTCTGCCTCGTGTCGTTCCAAGGGACCGGCTCGCTGCTCAGCCGCGCTTCGGCGGCGGGCATCGACGCCACCCTCACGCAGCAGGCGTTCGTCACGCGCTACGCCGCGTTCAAACGCGTCCGATCGACGCCGCCTCCGCCCCAAGATGGGTCGGCTTTGTCCGGTATCCATGAATCGGGTCCGCTTTTTCAGCCCGAGGAGCCGGTAGCGGTGATCCCTCCCGATCCCCGCCCCAAGGCGTCGCGCCCCAAGCCTTCCGAAGTGCCCACGGTCGTCGTCGACAACCAGATGATCGAGTTCCCGGCGGCGCCGAATGCCTCGGCGGATGCGCTGTTGCTTCCCATAGTGAGCGGCAGCGGCGGAGCGGGAAAGAGCACCGTCGCGGTCCTTTTGGCGCTGCTGGCGCAAAGGCGCGGCTTCAAAACGCTGCTTGTGGATTTTGATCTGCAGTTCGGCGACGTCCGCGAGCTGGTCGGCATGCCGGATGCGCTGGGGATCGACGACGTCTTGGCCGATCCGGCGCGCTTGGCGCAGCTCGCGCCGGCTGCTGGCATGCCCGCCGTGCTGGGATCCCCGCGTCATCTCGAGGAAGCGGAGTCCATCGCCCAGCGCGCCTCCTCCTTGCTGGATGCTTTGAGGGGCATGTTCGACATCGTGGTGGTCAACACCGGGGCGGCCTGGGCCGAGCAGCACGCGGTGCTGCTGGAGCGCTGCTCCAAAGCGCTGTTCCTCATCGATCAACGGGGATCCTCCATCGCGGCCTGCCGTCGCGCGCTCGATCTGTGCGCACGATGCGGCATCGCCGTCGGGCCGTTCCTCTTTGCGCTCAACTTCTGCGCCAAAGGAACCCCTCTCACCTCCATAGACGTTTCGTGCGCGCTTCGCGGAGCGCAGACGATCGAGCTTGCCGATGGCGGGGCGGAGGTCGAGGAGGTTATGTCGGAAGGCCGTCCGATGGATCTGATCGAGGCGGGCAATCCCCTGGCAAGGAGCCTGGACGGCTTCTTGGCGGGCGTCTTGCCCTCCTCGGGCGAGGATGCCGGATCGGCCGATGCCCTCTTAGCCGGGAAATCCCGCCGTAAACGCCGCTGCAGAAGGAAGAAGGTCTTCTCATGAGTCTTCTCGAACGTGTTCAACGTGCCGGAAACGACAAGGCCCTATCCGGGGGCGTGCGCGATGGGGACGATCTGGACATGCTGCGCGACCAGGTGCGGCGGATCGTCTCGGTCGAGGAGATCGCCGCCATCGCTTCTTCGAATCCCCAGCGTGCCAAAAACGAGCTGCGCAGCGCTTGCCGACAGGTGTTCGAGGATCCCGTTTGGGTTGGCATCCCGTCCGTTTCGCGCAACGATCTTGTCGAGCGCCTTGTCGACGAGGTGTTCGGATTCGGCCCCTTGGAGGGAATGCTCAACGACGAGCGGATCACCGAGATCATGGTGAACGGCCCAGGATCCGTTTTCTATGAGAGCGAGGGCGTCCTGCATCGCAGCTCCCAGGCGTTTTCGGATGCGGCGCAGCTGCGCGCGCTCATCGACCGGATCCTCGGGCCTCTTGGGAGGCGCATCGATGAGGCATCGCCGATGGTCGACGCGCGTCTTCCCGAGGGGCATCGCGTGCACGCCGTCATCCCTCCTTTGGCGCTTGACGGCCCGCTGCTCACCATCCGCAAATTCACCGAGAAGGTGATCACGTTGGAAGAGATGGAGTCGATGGGTTCGATTCCCGCCTCGGTGAGGAGCTTTTTGTCGTGGACGGTGCGCACGCGGCGCAGCATCGCCGTATCCGGTGGCACCGGCAGCGGCAAGACGACGCTGCTCAACGCGCTTTCGTGCGAGATATCCCAAAGCGAGCGGATCATCACCATCGAGGACTCCGCCGAGCTGCGCTTCTTGGAGCATCCCCATGTCGTGCGCTTGGAGGCGCGTCCGCGCAACGCCGAGGGAGTCGGCGAGGTGACGATCCGGGATCTGGTGGCCAACGCGCTGCGCATGAGGCCCGACCGCATCATCGTGGGCGAATGCCGCGGCGCCGAGGCGCTCGACATGCTGCAGGCGATGAACACCGGCCACGACGGATCGTTGACGACGCTGCATGCGAACTCGCCGGAGGAGGCCGTGTCGCGTCTGGCGATGCTCGTTCGCTTTGGGGCCGATCTTCCGATCGATGTTATCGAGGAGAACATCGCGCATGCCCTTGACCTGGTGGTTCAGGTGGAGCGTTGCGCCGACGGATCGCGTCGCGTCGCGTCCGCCGCCCAGCTGATGTTCGACGAGGAGGCGCGGCGCTGCATCGCGCTGCCGGTTTTCTCCCGCGACGAAGCGACGGGGGATGTTGTCTGGTGGCGCGTGCCCGAATGGATCGAAGCGCTGTCGAAGGAGGCTGGAATCGGCGCCGGAGGGGAGGTGTCGTCATGGGCGGCGTCTTTGCGATGGGCTGCGTAGCGGTTCTTGCCGCGTTCGGCATGGGAGCGTCGGCGGTTTCGCACCTGCTGTCGCGAAGCGCGAGGGGATCCTCGGATGCCTTTTTGGGGGACGCCGGTGTGAGGACGGGCAGGATCGCCTCCCTTTTGCGAAACGGCGTGGGGTTCGCAGAGCCCGTCGCGCGTGCGGTGCTGGGGAACAAGGCGGCGTCGTCGCTTCTTGGCGAGGGCGCTTTGATGTGCGTGAGGCGCGGCTATCCGACGACGGCGGACCGACTGGCGACGGTCGTCGTCGCGGCGCTTCTCGTGTTGGCTGCGGCATCCTTGGCCCTGACGCGGTCGCCGGTGGCTGCGTTGGCGGTGCCCGCATGCTCCGTCGTCCTTTTGGCGGCGGTCGTGCATGGTGCGTGCGACGCGCGGCAGGAGGAGGTGCGCGAGTCAGTCCCCGAGGTGCTCAGGTCCATAGGAGCCTGCCTGCAGACAGGTTATACCCTGATGCAGACGTTCGATCAGGTGTCGCGCGAGGTCGATGGGCCTCTCAAGACGGCGTTTTCGCAGGCCGTACGCCTCCTTGAGGCGGGGCGCCCTGTCCCCGAGGCGCTGTCGAAGCTGCGCGAGGCCGCCTCGATACCCGAACTCACCTTTGTGGCGGTGGCGCTTCAGGTGCAGCACGAGGCAGGCGGCAGCATGCGCAAGGTGCTGGATGCCGCGCGCGACGCCGTCGAGGGGGAGATCGAGCTCAAGCGGTCCTTGCGCGTGCAGACCGCCCAGGCGAAGCTTTCCGCGCGCATCGTCAGCGTAATGCCGATCGTCCTGATCGCGCTTTTCTCGGTGATCAGCGAGGGTTTCCTGGAGCCGTTCTTTTCCAGCGCGGCGGGCGTTGCTCTTTTGCTGGTGGCGGTTGCCATGCAGGTTGCGGGTGTGGTGGCGGTAAGGCGCATGCTGTCGTTGGAGGTGGCGCTATGAATTTCGCGGTAGAAGGCGCGCTGATGGGCGCCGCCTGCCTGGCGGCGTTTGCGGGCGGGGCGCTGGCTGTGCGCGACATGGGGGCGTGGCGTCGCGCCGCCCGGCGCCGCAGGGCAAGGGAGAGTTCCTTGGACGGCTTCTTGCCACTGGACGGCCGCAGTGCGATCGAGCGCGCGGTGGTTCGCTACGCGATGAAGCTGGGCGATTCTTCGACGGGTCCGGCGCCGCGCGGCGGGTTCGGTGGGCGCTCGTCGGCGAAAAGCGCCCGCGATGCGGAGGAGCTTATCAAGCGCGCAGGTTTGGAAGGGCGCGTCTCGGAAGCCGGTTTGCATGCGGCACGCTTCAGGCTGGCGGGCATCGGAGGGGCGGCGGCCCTTCTGTTCGGGTCGGCGATATCGTTTGAACTGGGTGTTCTATTGGGATTGACGGCGGCTGCGCTGGGATTCGCGTTGCCGCGGCTGGTTCTGCGCCGGCTCGAGGGCGAGCGGGCCCGCGAGTTGGAGCGCGGTCTGCCGGAGATGCTGGAGGTTTTGGCATTGGGCTTGAGGAGCGGCTTGTCGTTCGATCGCAGCTTTCAGCTGTACAGCGCCCACTTTCCCTCGTCATTCGCCCATGCATGCGCGCTTGCCCAGAAAAGCTGGACGCTGGGGCTTCGCTCGCGTGACGAGGCGCTGCGCGAGCTGGCTCGATCGTACCGATCGGATCAACTCGCGCATGCGGTGGAGCGCATCGTCAGGTCGCTTCGCTTCGGCTCGGCGCTCGCGCCGGATCTTGAAGCAGCCGCCGCCGAGGCGCGGGCGCGACGGCGGTCGCTCGTCGAGGAACGCATAGCCAAAGCGCCCGTCAAGATGATGGTCCCCACGGGTGCGCTCATCCTTCCCGCGATGCTGATCCTGATCTTGGGGCCCATCTTGCTGGAGCTGATGCAGGGATGAAGACGGAAGGGAAAGGAGCTGATCGATCATGGCGACGATGCTGGAGAAGTTGAGGGCCAAAGGGAGCAAGCCGCGATGCGAACGCGGCCAGGGCACGACGGAGTATGCAATCCTAGTGGGGGTCCTCGTGGTCATTGCGATACTGGCGATCACGATGTTTCGCGACAACCTCCAATCGCTTTGGACGGCGATAACCGATGGCATCAACAGCCTTTGACAAGGCCGTCGCCCTGGACGAATGCGGCCAGGGAACGGTTGAATTCGCCCTTGTCACCGTAGGATTTTTGGCGGTTGCGCTGGCATTCGGGGCATTGTGGAAGCTGTTGGGGGAGGGAAAGGTGGTCCAGCATGCGCTCATCTCGGCTTCGCATCACGTGCAGCTGGCGGCGGCCGGCGCGCTGTCGGACATCCTCCTGTACTGAACGCGCCGAATCGGGTCAGGGCACGGTGGAGGCGGCGTTCGCCCTGCCGGTGCTGATGATGCTCGTGCTGATGCTGATCCAGCCGGGGATCGTGCTGTATGACCGCATGGTGATGCAGGCGGCGGCAGCGGAAGGATGCCGCCTGCTTGCCACCAGCACCGATTCGCTGGGATCCATGGACGAGGCGTGCGAGGCGTTCATCCGCCACCGGCTCGGATCGATTCCGCAGCAGGATTGCTTCCATGTGCACGAGGGCACGAACGGCTGCAGTTGGGGGATCTCCTTGTCAGGCGACGAGTCGTCCCAAACCGTGGAGGTGGGCATCTCCAACGAGCTCAAGCCCCTGCCCCTGCTGGATGCGGCCGCGGCGCTGCTCGGCCTTGTGAACGAAGATGGAAACCTGGTGGTGGAGGTGAGCGCATCGGCGCCCGCCCAACCCGGATGGGCGCAGGAGGCGTTCTCCTCCAAGGCGCCGGAGGATCTGGTGGGATCGTGGTTGAAATGAAGCGCGGCGCCGCGCGGCTTGCGTCGCGGGCGGCGGACGGGTTCCGCGATGAAGAGGGCTTCACGACGTTGGGAGTGGTGCTCGCGCTGCTCATCTCCCTGTCGCTTCTGTTCTCGGCGGCTCAGGTGCAGCGCATCAACTCGGTGGCCGCCGAGGTGCAGGACGTCGCCGACGCCGCCGCTCTTGCCGCCCAGAACGAGGTGGCGGAGTTCATGGTGGTGGTGCGCGTGTGCGACGCGGTGGCGCTTTCCATGACCCTGACCGGCCTCGTCGCGACGGGTTTGGGTATCGCCGCCGCGTGCACGCCGTTCACCGCCGGGGCGTCGGCGACCCTTTTGCAAGCGGGTCGGCATATCCTCGACGCCCGCGACTCGTTCTCGGACAAGGCGTCGCAAGGGCTCACGAAGCTGCAGTCGGCGCTTCCGTTCCTATCCGCGGCCAACGCGGCGGCGGTCGCGCAAGCCAACAACGGGGATGCGGGTTCGTCCTATCTGGCGCTCGCGCTGCCATGCCCCGCCGAAGCGGATGCCATCGAGGTTCGATCGTCCGACGGCGCCCGCGACGTGGCGGATGCGGCGAGCAGCCAGGCCGACGAGATCCGCGAGGCGGCGGAGCGCGCCGAGGAGCTGGCTCAACGGGCGGACGAGGTCAAGCAGCGGGCGTTCGCGCACGATTGCGGAAACGCGCCTGGGTACTGCATGTACGAGCGCGCCGACACATTGGCGGGCCTGTCGCCTGACAGGAACCCGCTGTATCGAAGCATCGACAGCTGGTCGTTCTCCGTCGCGCTGCGCCGTGCCCAGGCGTACTACGCCCAGCGAATCGCCGTCGAGCAGCCCGAGGGATCCTCCATCGAGGAGCAGGCGCGTTCCGCCTTGAGGGAGAGGTTCTACCGGTACGCGGCAAGCGAGCTCGCTCAGGGTTACGTGCATGACGATGGGGATTCCTTTGATGCGTTCTTCCCCCAGCTGCCGCGCAACACCGACGAGATGTGCGCGACGACGCTCTACACCGATTCCGTCTATCCGGTTTCGACCGACGGGGAGTCGGGCCCGATCATGCATGCCTGGGCAGGATGCCCCGAAGCGACGGGGCCGCTTTCGTTGGGATCGATCGCCCAGATGGAGCAAGAAGGATATGCCACATGCCCGAGCTGCGGGTTCACCGCGGCAAGCCTAGGGAAGGTCGCCGCCGCCTCCACCTCCATAGACAACGGTTTCGAATACCACTACGCCATCGTCGCCGATGCGGCGCAGGAATACGAGGCGATGCGCGACGAGCTTGCCCCTGCGATGCGGGAGGTCAAAGACAAGGCGGGAGGCTTGATGGAGCAGTGCGCCAACCTCATCGGCGAGGCGGCGGATTTCCGCATCGACGCCGCCCCTCCGGGAAGCATGGGGACGGTCGTCTTCGTGGTCAACCTTTCGGAGATGCCGTCATCGTCGGGGTTTTCGAACTCGTTCGTGTCGGAGTCGGGAGCACTGGGGGCGCGGGCGGCCTTGTCGGCGGCGACGTTGGTTGCGGATGAAGCGGATGACCAGGGCAACGTCATCTTCTCGATTTTGGACGGGGTGGACGAGGGGGCGGTTTCCGGCTTCGCGGGCATCGTCCTGGATGTGTGGTCGGGGCTCCTGTCGGTTTACGCGGAGGGACAGCGGGCGCTCGACGATGCCGTTTCGGGTGCGCTTGACCTGTTGCCGTTTTCCGGGGCTAGCGGTTTGGGCAGATGGGCCTCGGAATTTCTCGAGGATGCGATCTCGGCTTTGGGGCTTCAACCGGTCGAGCTCGACGCGCTCAAACCGGCGCTCGTCAACTCCGCCCATGTGGCGCAGAAGGGATCGTCGTCGTTTTCGGCGGAGCTCGTTTCGCTCAAGCGCCAGGCCATCGCCCATCCCTCCGCATCGACGGATGCGATCTCGTCGGTAGTGGGATCCGCGGAGACCGCGCTGACCGACAGGATATCGGCGATGTCCGATGGGATCGAGATCGCCGAGATCGAGCTGTTCTCCGACGGCCCCTCGTTCACCATCCGCATCGCCCTGCCAGCGGCGATTGCCGAGGGGGCGGAGCGGTTCGTCGAGGATGCCGCTTCGGCGCTGCGCAGGCTGGTGGCATCGGTGACGGGGGTGCGGGCATGGGAGTAGCGGGATCGAAGCGCGCGAGGCGTCTTTCGGAGCGCGGCCAGGCAAGCGTCGAGCTGATGATGGCCCTGCCGGTCATGATCGCCGTCGCGGTCATCGTGGTGAACGCGTTGCTGTTCTTCTCGGACTGCGCCGCCTTCGATCGGATTGCGCATCAGGCGGTGCGCGTCCATGCGGCATCCCCCGCCTACGGGCAGGATGCGCAGCGCAGCAGGGATCTGGTGCAAAGCGAGCTCGAGCGATCGTTTGCCCGGGACAACTTGGAGGTGTCAGTGGCGGTCGAGTCGGTGTCGGGCGGCAGGCTCGCCTTTGACGCCACGCTGGAGTATTCGCCGACGCTTTTCGGCATGGGCCTGCGCACCGAAGTGTTCGGAGTCCGGCTTCCGGGGCTCTCCCATACCGTTTCGTACGTCGTCGACCAGTACGAGCCGGGGGTGGTCGTATGAACGGCAGGTGCACGGCGCCGCGGAAGCCTCCGGCGCTGCACCGCTTGCTCAAGGCCTGCGCGATCATCGCCGGTCTCGTCGTTGCCGGCATGCTCGTCCAGGCTGCGATCGACGGGTCGCAAAACGGCGTCTTGGAGAAGATCGACATGACGATGGCGTCTGATGACGCCGGCTTCGATACGGGGTCATCCGATGCGTCGGTGCCGGTACCTGAGGGATTTCAAGACGAGGTGCTGTCTTTGGAGGGCCGCGAGGATGTCCGCGTGGGCGCCGATGGGACGGTCGTGGGGTTCGTCGACCGGGCAGACACGCAGGAGGCGTTCGCCTCCCTCAGAGGCGAGCTCGAGGATGCGGGATGGACGGCAATCGGCAGCGGCAGGGACGATTGCGGCTCTTTCGTCAAAGACGAGGGCCGTTTCACCTGGTTGTTTGCAAGATGCGTTCCGACAGGTTCGGTGACGTCGGTGGTGATCAGCATCGCCGGATTCGCCGCGTGAGAGGGCGATGGGGATCTGCGGGTTCCGACAAGGGTCGGGAGCTGCGGGTCGCAACGAGATAGGAGCCGATATGGACAAAAGGAAACCGAAGCCATCAAAGAACGCCGATCTGATGACGAGGGAGTCGCGGGTGAGATTCGCGCTGAGGCCGTTCGCGCGTGCCCGCGGGCTGCTGGTCAGCGGCGATTTCGAAGGAGTGCTGATGATGGCGCCGTGCCGCGACATCCATACAGCGGGAATGCACGTTCCGATCGATGTGGCGTTCGTCGATGCCAACGGCATGATCCTTGAGGCGCATCGCCGGGTGGGGCCGTTCCGGCGGTTGAGGAACCGGCATGCCGCCTGCGTCATCGAGCGCGTGTCGCGCTGCGAAAGCCCCTGGTTCAGGAAAGGGGAGCATGTGGGCTTGGCAAGCGTGAGGGATGACGGCGGGAAGGGAGGCAGACGATGAGGGAATGTCCGGTTTGCAAGGCAATCGCCTTCGATGATGCCGAGATATGCTACGGATGCCTGCATCGGTTCGAGGAGCACGGCGCAGCTGAGACGCCGTCGACGGGCGCGGGTTCGCTCACGGGATCGCTGGAGAAAGGGGTGGCCCCGTCGCCCGCATCATCGCCGGTGCCGGAATCGGCGGTAGGGCAGCAAAGGGGATCGACTTCGGCAATCTTCGCGGCGGATCCGCTGGACGCCTGCCCTGCGGATGGATCGAGCCATGCGTGCGATCGGGGGACGTGGGCGATGCGCATCGAGTTCAGCGGGTTCCCCTCCCGTTTCGACGGAATGGGCATGACGTTGGGACGCTTTTTCGACGAGGACGGCGTCGTGCCGCGCTTCGCCGCGACGGACGACGGCTTCGTGATGTCGGTGGGGATCCCCCAGGATGAGGCGGCGTCCGCCGTTTCGCCGCCGACGCGTCAGACCCGCCGCAGATCCGCACGTTCATCGCGGTCCGTTCTGCGCCGACGGTTGTCCAAGGCGTCCGCGTCGGCGGCGGGCTTGGACGGATCGGTCGATTCGGCTGGGTGACGGCATGGCGGGTTCGGCCCTTGCGATGCTTTCATCCGCTTCGATCGCAGCTCTGGCAGTCGCACCGGCGGGAGCCGTGCTTGCGTTCCGATCGCTTCCTGTCTGCGTGGACGTTTTGCTCGCGCGCGTAGCATCGCGCGGCGGTTCTTGCGAAGGAGGGGTCTCCCGTTCCTCGCGCATGGCATGCTCCCTTGCGTTCGGGGCTGTGTGCGGATGGACGGCGGGCGCGTGGTGCGCGGCGGAACCCGGGCAGAGCATGCTCGTCGCAGTGGGTGCGGCGTGCCGCCTGGCGCTTTGGGCGGCGCTGCTGCTGGCGGTGGCATGCGATCTTGCGGCCCGCGTGATACCCCGCGAGACCTGTTGGATCGTAGGCGGAGCCGGGACGGTGTTGCAGCTGGCAGTCGGAGGCGTCGGGGAGGTTGCTTCGGGTGCGGCGTTCGGAGCGGCATGTGCGGCGTTGTGCGCGCTTGCCAATCGGATCGCAGAAGGGCACGGCGGCGATAGGATGGTGGGAGGCGGGGACATCCGCTGCATGGCGGCGTTGTCCTTGGCGTCGGGCTCCCATGCGTTCGTCGGATTCGCCGTATGCTTCGGCGTTGCGGCGGCGGTCGCGCTCGTCGGCGTCGCCGCGCGCAGGATGAGCGGGAAGACGGCGCTTCCCCTCGCGCCGTTTTTCTGTCTATGGGCGGCGTTCGGAGCGGGCGGGATTCTTCCGTAGCCCGCTCCGAACGCGTGGCGTGCTAGGACAGGATGGTCTTGAACGCCTTCTCGGCGTCTTTCTGGAGCTGGGCGTCGATGGCGATGTAGGCGTCCAGCAGGGCGTCTCCCTCTTCGGTCAGCGTGCTGCCGTGCGCGCCGTCGCGGTTGAGCAGCTGGATGCCGAGCGCCGCCTCGGTTTCCTTGATGATGCGCCAGGCTTTGCTGTAGGCCATGCCCATGCCCTTGGCTGCGGCGTTGAGCGATCCCGCTTCACGCACGCCCAGGCACAGGTTGGCGATGCCGCGGCCGAACACCGACCCGCTTTCGGAGGCGGGGTTGGTGATGGAAAGCCTGATGGTGGGTTTCAATGCTCCGAGGTCCTTCATGGTCGTTCCTTTCTCCGCGGCGTTTCGCGGTGACATCTTCGCAGATGGCTGCCTGGGGTGCTAGTCGTTTCGGGCGGCGGAGAAATCCAGCGCCGCCTGTTTGATCGCGTCGGTCGTGCCGTCGATCACCTCGGTGAAGCGCGCCGGCATCTCGTCGAGCGCCGCCAGCCCGCGCGGGATGGTCGAGCCGGTCCGCTCCGCGATGATCCGATTTAGCTGGCAGCCGGTGAGTCCGGCGACCTCGTCGGGCAAAGGCTCGCCCGCGGCGATTCCGTTCAGCGCGCGGTACACGTTATCGCCGAACTTGGCCCAGTGGGCGGTGCTGGCGATGAGGAGCGGATTGGAGCCGCGCAGGTTCTGCGCCGTCTTCCAAGCGACGGCGGTGTGCGGGTCGATGAGGTAGTCGTGGCGCTCGAAGACCTCCTTGATGGACTCGAGGCAGGTGGCGTTGTCGATCGAATCGGCGCGATACGCGTCGCGCAAGCGTCCGAACGTGCGCTCATCCACGCGGAAACGGCGTTGGCAGTTGAGATCTTCCATCCATCCGCTGATCGCCACTGGATCGCGGTCGGTGAGCTCGAACAGCTGGCGCTCCAGGTTGGAGGACACCAAGATGTCCATCGACGGGGAAGGCGTCAGGACGAACTCTCGCTGCGAGATGTCGTAGGTGCCGGTGTTGATGAAGTCGGTCAGCACCCGGTTCTCGTTGCTGGCGCACAGCAGCATCTCGATGGGGCAGCCCATCCGCTTGGCGTAGTAAGCAGCAAGGATGTTGCCGAAGTTGCCGGTGGGCACACACACGTCGATGGGCTTGCCTGCGGAGATCTTGCCTTGGGCGACAAGCATCGCATACGCGGACAGGTAGTACACGATCTGGGGCATCAGGCGGCCCCAGTTGATGGAGTTGGCGCTGGAAAGCGCGATCTTGCGCTGCTCCATCAGCTCGACGGCAAACGCTTCGTCGCCGAACACCTTCTTGACGCCGGTTTGGCAGTCGTCGAAGTTGCCGCGCACGCCCCAGACGGACACGTTGCCGCCGGTGGTGGTGACCATCTGCTTGCGCTGGATGTCGCTCACGCCGCCGTCGGGATACAGCACGCCCACGCTCACGTGGTCGACGTCCTTGAAGCCCTCGAGCGCCGCCTTGCCCGTGTCGCCGGACGTCGCCACGAGGATCATGAAATCATGGTCGATCCGGCCTTCGTCGTGCTGCTTTTTGACGCTGGCGGAGAAGAAGCGCGGCAGGCACTGCAGCGCCATGTCCTTGAACGCGCTGGTGGGGCCGTGCCACAGCTCGAGCACGTGCGTGTCGGCGTCGAGCGAGGTGATCGGGCAGATCTCAGGCGTGTCGAAGTTGTCGCCGTAGACCAGCTCCATAAGCCGGTCCACCTCGTCGTCGGGAAGGTCGACGTTGAACGCGCGGTACACGTGGGCCGCGCGCTGGGCGTAGGGCATCTGCGCCAGCGACAGGATCTCGTCCATCGTCATCTGGGGGATGCTCTCGGGGACGTACAGCCCGCCGCCCGGTGCAAGGCCGTCGATCACCGCTTCGGTGAACGTTACGGCATGGGGCGCCTTGCCCCGCGTATCGATGTATAGGTTGGGAATCATCCCTGCTCCCGTCGCCGATGTTCCATTATCCATCAGCAGTATACAAGGGAGAGGATGTGCGATAAGCGAGAATATTCTCGCAAACAAGATATTTCTATGTTCCGCCGGCCTGCCGGTCGGCGGAACGGGCCGACGCTGCGGAGCCCCTCTCGCATCGGATCTTCGCACGATCCCATGGGCTCACGTACCGAAGCACGCTTCGCCCACGCGATCCCGCGAATCTCCAGCACAAGAGGGCTTCTCGCTGACTCTGCGAACGACCCGGAGATCTTTTGTTCGGGCTGCTACACCAGCTTGCCTTCGCAATGGTCGATGGCGTGCTGGACGGCCTGGGCTGCCCAGCCGGTGAACTTGCGGGTGCGCTTCTCCAGCTTGCCGCCGGCAAGGATCTCGTAGGAGACGCGGATCATCTTGAAGCGCTCGACGACGCTGGGCTCATCCAGGCTCAGGCATTCCTCGACCGTGTTGAAGCGCTGCAGGCCCGAATCGAGATGCGGGTTGTACATCACGAACGTGCGGCCGTTGTCGTTGTAGGCGATCACCGCTTTGCGGGAACCGATCTGATTGGCGGCAAGGCAAGCGGCTTCGGCCGTGCGCATGGTGTCGACCAGGTCTTCGCCCACCTGGGCGTCTTCGGCGGTTGCGGGCTCCGCCGGTTGGCTAAGGAACTCCGCGTCCTTCACGATCTCCTTGATCATGGCTGTGCTCGATTCTCCCGGGCCGCCGGCGTGCCGGACGGCGATGTCGCGCCGCGTCAGGCGGCATAACGTTCGTCGGCAATGATAGCAGACCTGACGCGCCGGAAAAAAAGTTAAACAAGGCTTTCATTTTAAGTTAACCTGGGTTATCATACGTTTGTTACATAGGTCTAACCCAAGGAGCGCGAGCATGGAAAACGCGGCTGCCGTGAAAGCGAAAGGACGGGCGATGGGCGTTGACCCTCAGATGTCGAACGCATCATGCCATCAGGTGCCGCTGTCGTTTTTGAAAAGCGGCGAGGAGGCGCAGGTGATCAAGGTTCGCGGCAAAGAGGAGCTGCAGCGTCATCTGGAAACGCTCGGATTCGTTCCCGGCGCGCAGATCAAAGCGGTGTCCCAGGCCTCCGGCAATATGATTGTCGAGGTGAAGGGGACCCAGGTGGCCCTTAGCCAGCAGGTTGCGATGAAGATCATCACCTCCGCCTCGGCGTAGGCGTCTCGGCTGCGAGGCGTCGAGCTTCGCGGGCGGGCATCAAGGCACTTGCGCCTGCGGCTTCGCGGCAACCGGAATGCGCGAGGTCGGCGGGCGATGCGATGGATGCAGGAAAACGAACGGGAAAGGAAACGTGGAAATGGCAGAAGCCTCTGTGAAGACGCTGCGCGACGTGCCCATCGGGCAGACGGCGACGGTCCGCCGCCTTGCCGGCGAGGGCGCGCTCAAGCGCCACATCATGGACATGGGCATCACCAAAGGCGTCGAGGTGTTCGTGCGCAAGGTCGCCCCGCTGGGGGATCCTCTCGAGGTGACGGTGCGCGGCTATGAGCTTTCGCTGCGCAAAAGCGAAGCGGAATGCGTTCTGGTTGACTGACGGGGCGTCCGCCCCGGCGAACGAGCGCGAAGGCGCTCATTTTTTCGAACAGTGGTTAGAACAAGTTAACTTATGAAAGGAAGGGATATGGGAGTGCGCATTGCCCTTGCCGGCAATCCGAATTGCGGCAAGACAACGATGTTCAACAGCATGACCGGCGCGAACCAATACGTCGGCAACTGGCCGGGTGTGACCGTAGAAAAGAAGGAGGGACGTTACACCCGCGACAAAAGCGTGACCATCACGGACCTGCCGGGCGTGTACTCGCTTTCCCCGTACTCCCCCGAAGAGGTCGTCACGCGCGACTATCTGCTGGACGGGCAGCCGGACGCGGTCATCAACTTGGTGGACGCCACCAATCTTGAGCGCAACCTGTACCTGACCACCCAGATCGTCGATCTGGGCGTTCCGGTGGTGGTTGCGCTCAATATGATGGACCTCGTCGAGAAGAACGGCGACAAGATCGACGTCGCGGCGCTGTCCGAGCAGCTGGGCTGCCCGGTGGTGCCCACTTCGGCGCTTAAAGGCCGTGGGCTGGACGAGTTGATCGGCAAAGCCGTGGAGGTCGCCCGCGCAGGCGCGCTGGCGGCGCCCAAGATGCGCTTCGACGCCGCCGTCGAGGAGGCGATCGGCAAGGCCATCGACGTGCTGGGCGATGCGGTTCCCGCTCCCGTGCGCCGCTGGTATGCGATCAAACTGCTCGAGAACGAGCAAAAGACCCTTAACGAGCTCAAGCTGCCCGAATCGGATCTGGCGACCATCGCCGCCGTGCGCGACGGGCTGGAAGAGGCGATGGACGACGATATCGAGAGCATCATCACCTCGGAGCGCTACGGCTCCATCGCGCATGTCGCCGACGCGTGCATGAAGAGGTCCGCGAAGGGCCTCACCACCACCCAGAAGATCGACCGCGTGGTGACCAACCGCTGGCTGGGCATCCCGATCTTCGTCGTGGTGA
Source organism: uncultured Eggerthellaceae bacterium (assembly GCA_958452575.1). GTDB lineage: Bacteria > Actinomycetota > Coriobacteriia > Coriobacteriales > Eggerthellaceae > Aphodovivens. Next base: position 357,949 of record CAUDUM010000002.1, on the reverse strand, counting down.
TGGCGTTCGTGTACTGGCTGGCCATCACGATCGGCACGGGCCCGGTGACCGACTGGGCAAACGACGGCATCTCGGGCGACGGCTGGCTCTACACCGGCGGCGCCGCCTACGAGGAGGCCGTGGGCGCTTGGGAGGAGCAGGTCGCCGCTGCCGAAGAAGCGGGGGATGAGGCGCTGGCAGCGCAGCTTGCCGAGCAGGAGCCCGCTCCTTCCGAGTTCGGCCTGTTCATCCCCGGCTTGACCCCGATCGTGTCGGATGCCCTCTCCGCCGTCAACTGCGCGCCGTGGCTGCAAAGCCTCGTCGTCGACGGCGTCATCGCCGGCGTGGGCGCGGTCATCGGCTTCATCCCGCAGATGATCATCTTGTTCTTGCTGCTGGCGTTTTTGGAGAGCTGCGGCTACTTGGCGCGCGTCGCCTTCATCATGGACCGCATCTTCCGCCGGTTCGGCCTGTCGGGCAAAAGCTTCATCCCCATGCTCATCGCATCGGGCTGCGGCGTGCCCGCCGTCATGGCCACCAAGACGATCGAGAACGAGAAGGATCGTCGCATGACCATCATGACCACCACGATGATCCCCTGCGGCGCCAAGATGCCGATCATCGCGCTGGTGTTCGGCGCGATCGCCGGCGCCGACGCGGAGGGAACCTGGTGGATCACCCCGCTGTTCTACTTCCTGGGCGTCGCTGCCATCATCGTCTCCGGCATCATGCTCAAGAAGACGCGCATGTTCGCCGGCGAAGCGTCGCCGTTCGTGATGGAGCTGCCGGCATACCATCTGCCCACCGTCCGCACGGTGCTCATGTCCACGTGGGAGCGTATCAAGAGCTATGTGATCAAGGCCGGAACGATCATCTTCTTGTCCACGATCGTCATCTGGTTCCTCATGAACTTCGGCATGTACGAGGGACAGTTCGGCCTGCTTGACACCGAGGTGCCCGATTATATCCAGTACAGCCTGATGGCGGGCGTTGGCAACGCGATCAGCTGGATCTTCGCGCCGCTGGGCTTCGGCGATTGGCAGGCGACGGTCACCTCCATCACCGGTCTGGTGGCCAAGGAGAACGTCGTGGCGACGGTGGGCATTCTCACCAGCCTCGACGCCAGCGAAACCGACCCCACCACCTGGGCGACGTTCGCCGCGATGATGGGAGGCATGACTCCTGCGATCATGGCGTTCTGCGCGTTCAACCTGCTGTGCGCGCCGTGCTTCGCCGCCATCGGCACGATCCGCCGCCAGATGGAATCCGCCAAGTGGACCTGGTTCGCCATCGGCTACATGACCGTGTTCGGCTGGTGCGTGGGACTCATGTTCTTCCAGTTCGGCGGGCTTATCACGGGCGATGTGCAGTTCAATGTCTGGACGGTGGTCGCCATTGCCGTGCTGGTCGCGATGCTGTTCCAGCTGTTCCGCCCCATGCCCAAATACGACGACGGCGCCAAGGCGAAGAAACTCTCCGCCGAGGCGAACGCCGCCTAGCTCGAGCCGTCCGGCGTGCGATCCGGATCCGGCGCCGCCCGTTTGCGGACGCCGGGTCCGGGTGGTAGTATCCCGGCGAATAGATGAAAGGTGATTCGATGGCCCCGCTCGATATGAACTTCTCCACTGCGGTCGTGCTGCTGATCCTGGCAGTGCTGGTGGTGCTCGCCGTCCGGCGGATGATCGGGCGCGGGTTGTGCGATTCGGGAGGATCGTGCGATGGTTGCCACGGCGGATCCTCCGGAGGCGGCTGCCACGACGGCTCCCATGACGGCGGGTGCCCGACGTGCTCGGCCGTCGACAAGATGGTCGCCGACATGGAGCGCGCCGCAAAAGGGAAGTGACGGCCCGCAAAGGGAAAGCGGTGGCAAGTTGCTTTCCTTCGGTGGCGAGCAGCCCATCGACCCTTCCTTTTTGCAGGGTCGCCTGCCGTTCGGGTCCGCCTTGCTGATCGTTCTAAACTGCTCGGCTTGGCTTTTTCAATCGCTTTGAATCGTCCGTTTTCTGCCGGATGCGGCAGGGGCGCTCGATTCAGGGCGATTTTTTTTGTTGCGTACCCGCTTTCCCCGTCCGGCGGTTGGGAAGATCGATTGTGGAGGAATTGTAAACCTTGGGAAACTACTTGACCCATCAGGTGAGTTAACCTAATATAACAACTGTCAGCGGGACAGAAGCTCAAAACTGGCAGAGCGGATGGACCCGATGCAATCTCCTCTTTCTTGCTGACCCGGCGGTGAAGGTTCCTCTCTCGTCTGACCTCGTCACCGCGCAACTGATGCCGGCGAGGGTCTCCCCCTCTCCCTCGCCGGCCCTCTCCTTTGCCCATAGCGATCCGGACCATCTCCGTATCGGAACCGTCGATGCTCCTGTCCTGCGGGATTCCTCCCTTGTGCAGCGGCGGACGGCCGTTTTTCTCATCCGGCTGCTAGTTTTCCTTTTCATCTGGTGTGATAGGATGAAAGGCACGAATAAACGAGGGGCATTGCGTGAGTGGGCGAGAGAGGGTGATCTCCTTGGAGAAGATGTCCAAGTCCCACGAAGACTATCTGGAGGCTATCGTCATGCTGGGCGGCACGACGGATGCGCCCATCCGCTCCGTCGACGTTGCGACGAAGATGGGCGTTTCCAAGGCGTCGGTCAACAAGGCGGTCAACGTCCTTAAGGAAAAGGGCCTGGTCGATCAGCCGTATTACGGCGACATCACCCTCACCGACGACGGGTACGAATACGGTCAGGCCATTCTGGACCGCCACCATCTGCTGTTCACGTTCCTCCACAAGGTCCTGGGCATTCCCGAGGAACGCGCCGACGAGGAGGCGTGCATCATGGAGCATGCCATCAGCGACGAATCCTTTGAGAAGTGGAGCGCCTACATCAAGTCGCTGGATCTGGAGTAGCCTTCAGGTGTGAACAATACGTTCAGTCTTTAGCGCACGATTCGGAGCGGAGTGTCTGTGTGCTATCCTAAACAGGTTGGATAAAACGCAAACCCGGCATTACGCGAACCAGAACCGAACCACGATGCAGATAGGGGCGTTTCCTGTTGACCCGCACAGCTTCCATCGTATCTTTCGACGACGCCAAGCGCTCCCGCGCCGCGCGTGCGCGCGCCCGCCGCGAGCAGGCCGATGCCCTTTCGGCATCCGAGCGTCCGCTCGTCTACTTCGATCCCGGTGCGGATGCGCGATTCAACATCCCTTCGAACCGTACCAGCCGACCCGCGGCTTCCGCGAGCGTGTCCCGGCGGCCCTCTTCCCGCCGGCCGCGCCATGCGCGCCAGGATGCGGCTCCTCTCGCAACGCCTTCTGCTTCGCGCGGCATCGCGGCATCGCGCCGCGGAACGGCTGACGCGCGCATGGCGTCGCGTGCCGCATCGCCTGCCGCTGGTCGCAGGTCCCCCTCGTGGTACGACGGCCCCGACGAGCGCGCCTTGCGCGAGGAGACGGCGCGTCGTGCCCAGGTGCGCCAGGAAGCGCGCGAGATCGAAGAAGAGGAACAGGGCAAAAAGGCCTCTCCGCTCCAAAAGCTTCGTCGGAGCGTCGCCAAGCGCAAGGCTGACAAGGTGTTCGGCGCCGAGGGCGCCGCGCCGTCGGGCGAAGGCGGTCCCCGCGCCGCTTTGTACAAGGGCGAGATGGGCTCGTCCCAGCGCCGCGCCTCGCGCATGCAGGGCGGATCCGACTCCGATGCCGACGGTTCGCCGCGCCGCTCCAAGAAGGGCTTTGCGTTCGGCCCCAAGATGCGCATCGCCGCAGCCGTCCTCGGCTGCCTTGCGCTGGTGTGCGTGTTCCTGTACCAGCCGGCCCAGCAGTGCTACCAGAGCATGCGGGAGCGTGACGCGTTGGCCGTGGAATACAACGCGCTTCAGGAACGCGGCGACGCACTGCAGAACAACGTGGACGCGCTTTCGAGCGAGGCGGGCATCGAGGATCTTGCGCACGAGCAGTACGGCCTGGTCAAAAAGGGCGAAGTCTCGGTGAACGTGTCGGGTGTGAGCGATTCCTCCGACGAGGATTCGACGATTCCGCCCAACGTTTCCGCCGACAGCATAGATCCCCCCGACACGTGGTATTCGGGCATCCTCGACCCGCTGTTCGGGGTGGAGTGATGGGCGCCGACGGCATCTGCCGCGCGGGGCGCTACGCCGTCATCGACCTGGGCACCGTCACGTGCCGCATGCTGGTCGCCGACGTCGATGCCTCCGGCAAGCTGCATGAGCTGCGGCGCGAGTACGCCATCGTCAACCTCGGCGAGGGCGTGGACGCCTCCGGGGCGCTCTCCTCCGATGCGATCGAGCGCGCCGCCGCAACGATAGGGCGTTATCGCGCTTTGCTCGATGAGTTGGGATCGCCTGATACGCCCGTCGAGGTCGCGGCGCTCGCCACATCCGCCGCGCGTGATGCCGCCAACAAAGACGCTCTGATCGCGCGTATTGCGCAAGAAGGCGTCGATCTGCGCGTCATCCCCGGTGATATGGAGGCGCGATTCTCCTTTGCGGGGGCATCGCTCGACTATCCCGGTGAGGATCTGCTGGTCGTCGACGTGGGCGGCGGCTCCACCGAGATCGTCGCCGGATGCGGGGGAGGCGCTCCTTCGCGCTCCCATTCGTTCAACGTGGGGTGCCGTCGCATGACCGAGCGCTTTCTCGCGGGCGATCCGCCGGATCCCGGCGAGCTCGAATGCGCGGCTGCGTGGGTCGTCGACGAGATGGCTCCGTACTTCGAGCAGCTGAAAGCGGATGGGCTTTCGTGGCAGCGCCTGGTGGCGGTTGCGGGCACGGCGACGACGGCGGTGTCGGTGCGCGAGCGCATGGAGGCCTACGATGCCGGCAAAGTGCACGGATACCGCGTCGGCAAGGAGGTTCTGGACGAGGAGCTGGCGCGTCTTGCCGCGATGCCCCTTGCGCGCCGTCGCGACGTGGTGGGCCTCGATCCCGGTCGCGCGCCCGTCATCGTAGCCGGGTTCGTCATCCTGTCGCAGGTGCTCGAGCTTGCCGGCGTCGACGGTTACACGGCAAGCGAGACCGACATCTTGCAGGGAGCGCTTGCATCGCTTGCGCGTGGCGAGTGGTGATAGGCGCCCTCATAGCAGCCTGCAAGCCCAGTTGAACCCGGTGAAATTTGCTGCCGCCGTGGAAAAGGCCCCGTTGCGCCTTTCGCGGAAATCGGAAGTGCTGCGTTTTGGTAGTATATACAGCTGCTGTTGGCCGAATCGGGAGCGTGGCGGAATTGGCAGACGCAGGGGACTTAAAATCCTCCGCCCTCGGGCTTGTGGGTTCGAGTCCCACCGCTCCTACCAGGTATTCCTGCCTGGCGACGAGGCGGCGGCCGGTGCCGATTCTCAGTTGGGGGTCAGGACTCGGACCGGCATCCGATCATCCATTCAACCTACGCTTTAAGCACGGGGGAGACGTTAGCGTGAACATCAACGAGATCATCGCGGCGGTGGAGAATCCGCCCACTTCGTTCGAGGAGTACCTCAACTACTACGCGGAGCGCGTAGGGGAGCTGGTGAACGCCTATCTTCCCACAGGCACGCATCCCGATATGGACCGCTATCTCTACGATCCCCTGAAGGCGTACAGCAAAAACGGCGGAAAGCGCCACCGTCCGCTGATCTGCTTCGCTGCCTGCCTTGCGGTGGGCGGCGACATGGAGCGCGCGACGAGCGCGGCGGCCGCCATCGAGCACTTCCACACCGCCGCTCTCATCCACGACGACATCGCCGACGAGGCCGAGCTGCGCCGCGGCGAGCCGTGCCTGCACCTCACCGAGGGCATCGGCTTGGCCATCAACATGGGCGACCTGGCGCTGTCGCTGGTCAACGGCACGGTCGTGCACGACGACAACCTGGATGCCCAGACCAAGGTGCGCGTGCTCACCGAGCTCACCGAGATGACGCGCCGCACCATCGAGGGCCAGGCGCTCGACATCGGCTGGGCGCGCGACGGCCGCTACGACATCACGCCCGAGGACTATCTGGTCATGGCCACGCACAAGACCGCGCATTATTCCGGCGCCGTGCCGCTGGCGGTGGGCGCCATCATCGGCGGCGGCTCCGAGACCGAGATCGAGGCGCTGCGCAACTACGGCTTGGACACCGGGCTCGCGTTCCAGATCCAGGACGACCTGCTCAACCTCGTGGGCACCGAGGAGAGCACCAAGAAGGATTTCCGCAACGACATCACCGAGGGCAAACGCACCCTCGTCGTCGTGCACGCCCTGCAGAACAGCCCCCAGAGGGAGCGCCTCATCGAGATCCTGTCCTCCAAGGAGAAGGATCCCGCTGTGCTGGCGGAGGCGGTCGCCATCATGGAGGAGGCGGGCAGCATCGACTATGCGCGCAACTACGCCGAGAACCTGACCAGCATCGCCAAAAACCGCCTGGTCGACATGGTCGAGCCCTCCACGGCGCGCGACCTGCTGATCAGCATGGCGGATTGGTTCGTCAAGCGACTGCGCTAGGGTTCCGCGGTTCTGCCGAACCGCGGAACATGCCGACGCGCGCTGACCCAGGCTCGACCGGTGAGCCCCGATCCTATCCCCGCCCGCGTCTTTTCCGCTCCTCTCGGCTTATATCCCTTTTTGGTGGAACTGCGCCCCGGGCGCAAGCCGAGCGCGGGGCGTGCGCTAGTATGGTGCGCATGGATACGATCAAACGAAACGACACCGGGGCGGCCGTCGAGGACGTCCAGCAAAGGCTCATCACCACCGGGCACCTTGCCGAGGGGGGTGTGACCGGCGTGTTCGATGACGCGACGGTCGCAGCGGTGCGAGAGTTTCGCAAGCAGGAGGGCCTGCCCGACGCCGACGAGGTCGACGGCAAGACGTGGGCGGCGCTGGTCGACGCGTCCTACCATCTGGGCGATCGCACGCTGTACCTGCGCATGCCGTACTTCCACGGCAACGACGTCAAGGAGCTCCAAAGCGCGCTGGGCGCGTTGGGGTTCGCTTGCGGCGGCGCCGACGGAATCTTCGGCGCCTACACGGAGGATGCCCTGCGCACGTTCCAAACCAATATGGGACTGCCCACCGACGGCATCGCCGGCGCCTACACCTACGCCGCCATCCGCAACCTCCATCACTCCTGGGAGGGCAAGGAGGCCATGCGCGAAGGCGCCCATCTGGGGTTCGCCCGCGCCGCGGAGGTGCTCGAGAGCAACGCGCTGTGCCTGTTCGGCACAGACCAGTTCACGCGCAGCGTTGCTTCGCGCATGTCGAATCTAGCGCTTGCGACCAGCCCCACGTCCAAGATCCTCTCTGCCGACAGCCTTTTGGTCGCGCCCGATGAGAGCATGCTGCTCGTGCATATCGTCCTGCCGGGCGAGGCGACCAACGCGGGCGGTCCCCGGGTCACCTACACCGACGACGATTCGCTGGCGCTGCGTTTGAAATCGGCGCTTTCCGCCGCGCGTGCGGCCAAGCCGGCGCGCATCGCGGTCGAGCTTCCCGGCACGATGTGGGAGGACGCGGGCGAGGGACGCTCGGCTCAGCATTTCGCCATCACGCTGCTCGATGCCATCTGCTCTGCGTTGTCTTAATAACACCTGATCATGATGCATTTATGTGCACATGGCGATCTTTGGTGACATGCCGTGACGAAAAGCCCCCAAGGGGGCTTTTCTTATTCTGGAAACAAAGCGATGCTAGAATGAAGCCGTTTCCATCGAAGACGAATCCGGCATCGCGCTGGATGGGATGAGGAGTTCGACATGGCGCGTCCCATGACTATGGCGGAGAAGATCCTCGCCGCCCATGCGGGATTGGATGAGGTCAGACCCGGCCAGCTGATCGAATGCGATCTTGACCTGGTGCTGGCCAACGACGTCACCGCTCCGCTCGCCATCAAGACGGTGCGCCAGATCGCCGACGAGGTGTTCGACGCCGACAAGATCGCGCTGGTCCCCGACCATTACGTCCCCAACAAGGACATCAAGAGCGCCGAGCAGGCGAAGATCGTGCGCGATTTCGCTCATGAACAGGGGATATCCCACTATTACGAGGTGGGCTGCATGGGTGTGGAGCATGCGCTTCTGCCCGAGCAGGGCGTCGTCGGGCCGGGCGATCTGATCATCGGCGCCGACAGCCATACCTGCACCTACGGCGCGCTGGGCGCGTTCTCCACGGGCGTGGGCTCCACCGACGCGGGTGTGGGCATGGCCGTGGGCAGGGCGTGGTTCAAAGTGCCCGAGACCATCTTGTTCAAGGTGGAGGGTGCGCTCGCCCCGGGCGTCACCGGCAAGGACGTCATCCTGCACATCATCGGCGCGATCGGCGTCGACGGGGCCCTGTACAAGGCGATGGAGTTCACGGGCAGCGCCATCGAGAGCCTGTCGATGGACGAGCGCCTGACCATCTGCAACATGGCGATCGAAGCCGGCGGCAAGGCGGGTCTGATCCCGGTGGACGACGTCGCGCGCGCATACCTGGACGGCCGCGTCGAGCGTCCCTACACGGTGTACGTCTCGGATCCCGATGCGGAATACGCTCAGGTCATCGAAATCGATGCGGCCGACATCGTGCCGACGGTGGCGTTTCCGCACCTGCCTTCCAACACCCGTCCGGCAAGCGAGGCGCGCGATGTGCGCATCGACCAGGCGGTCATCGGCAGCTGCACCAACGGGCGCTTGGCCGACATGCGGCAGGCGGCGGCGGTCCTCAAAGGCCGCAAGGTGGCACCGGGCGTGCGCTGCGTCATCATCCCCGCCACGCAGCAGGTGTACCGCCAATGCATCGAGGAGGGCCTGACGGACATCTTCCTGGATGCCAACTGCGCGGTTTCCACCCCCACGTGCGGTCCGTGCCTGGGCGGCTATATGGGGGTTCTGGCGGCGGGGGAGCGTGCCATCGCGACCACCAACCGCAATTTCGTGGGCCGCATGGGGCACCCCGACAGCGAGGTGTATCTGGCGTCGCCGGCGGTCGCCGCCGCAAGCGCGGTGCTGGGGCATATCGGACTGCCGGAGGATTTGGACTAGCAACGCGCCGCTTGCGGTCTGCTTGCGCATGGCGGGCGGGTCGCGCGGCTTGGCGGAAAGGATTCGCATGCAATTCAAGGGCACCGTGCATCGCTATGGACGCGATGTGGACACCGACGTCATCATCCCGGCGCGCTATCTGAACACCTCCGACCCCGCCGAGCTGGCAAAGCACTGCATGGAGGATCTGGATGCGTCGTTTACGGACAAGGTGGCCCCCGGCGACATCATCGTGGCGGAGGAGAACTTCGGCTGCGGTTCGTCGCGCGAGCACGCGCCGATCGCCATCAAGGCGGCGGGCGTCGACGCGGTCATCGCAAAGAGTTTCGCGCGCATCTTCTACCGCAACTCCATCAACACCGGGCTGGCGATCCTCGAGTGCCCCGAAGCGGTGGACGCCATCAAGGACGGCGATGTGGTGAGCATCGACGCCGATACGGGCGCCATCACCGATGAGACGACGGGCAAGGCGTTTCAAGCGGAGCCGTTCCCGCCGTTCATCCGCGAGATCATCGAGCAGGGCGGTTTGGTCAACCGCACACGCGCGATGCTGGCGGAAAAGGGACGGTAGTGCCGCAAGGCGGAGCCGGTCGATTCGATCGAAAGGGGCATGTGGTCATGGCTGAATACAGCATCTGCCTGCTGCCGGGCGACGGCATCGGGCCCGAGATCATCGCCGAGGGCACCAAGGTGCTCGATGCGGTGGGCAAAAAGCACGGCATGCGCTTCTTCTACACCGAGGCGCTTCTCGGCGGCGCGGCGATCGACGCGTGCGGCACGGCGCTGCCCGCTGCGACGCTCGAGGCGGCGCGGGCATCCGATGCGGTGCTGCTCGCGGCGGTGGGAGGTCCCAAGTGGGATACGACGGATCCGTCCAAGCCGCGTCCCGAACAGGGGCTTTTGGGCATCCGCAAGGAGCTGGGACTCTACACCAACCTGCGTCCCGTGCAGATCTTCCCGGCATTGGCGGGCGCCTCCACGCTCAAGCCCGAGATCGTCGACGGCGTGGACATGATGATCGTGCGCGAGCTGACGGGCGGCTTGTACTTTGGCAAGCGCGAGCGTTTCTACGACGAGCCGGGCGCCGGCGCCGACGGCGGCGCGGGCCAGCGCGCCTACGACACCATGGAATATCGCGAATACGAGATCGAACGCATCGCGCGCCAGGCGTTCGTCGCGGCGGGCAAGCGCCGCGGCAAGGTGACCAGCGTCGACAAGGCCAACGTGCTGGAGACGAGCCGCCTGTGGCGCGAGGTGGTGCACCGCGTCCATGAGGAGGAGTTCCCCCAGATCGAGTTGGAGGATCTGCTTGTGGACAATGCCGCGATGCAGCTCATCAACCGTCCCGCCGATTTCGACGTCGTGGTGACGGAGAACATGTTCGGCGACATCCTCTCCGACGAGGCGGCCCAGATCACCGGCTCGCTGGGCATGCTGGCGAGCGCGAGCCTGGGCGACGGCACGGCGCTTTACGAGCCGAGCCACGGCAGCGCGCCCGACATCGCGGGGCGCGGCATCGCCAATCCGCTCGCGCAGATCCTGTCGGTGGAGATGATGCTGCGCTACAGCTTGGATGCTCCCGCCGCTGCCGACGACGTCCGCCGCGCGGTGACCGCGGTGCTCGACGAGGGCTGGCGCACCGGCGACATCAAGGACGCCGCAACCCCCGCCGACCAGGTGGTAGGCACCGTCCAGATGGGCGATCTGGTGGTCGAGCGCCTGTAGCTATGCCGCAGGCAGCGTCCGGCGCTGATCCCTGCCTACTGCATCCGTCGCCACAGCTCGCTGTCGGCCATCGCCCGCAAAAGCCAGGGGGCGTCGGTTTGCGGGTTGCCCCACCAAGAGAGCGTGCCACGATGCCATGCGGCGACGCTCGTGAGGCTGCGCGTGTTGTCGAACACGGTTGCCGCCTCGCATAAGTCGAGGACTTTGGCGAGGCCGGAAAGCGAGGTGCGATAGCGGCGCATCACCGCATCGCGGTCGATGTCGTGGCCACCGACTTCCGTGCGGTGAGCGATGCGCGCGAGCGCAATGTCGGCATCGTTGACGCCCACATAATACAGATGGATGCGGTACCCTTGTTCATGGGCGCGTCGGATGTTGCCGATGGCGGCATGCCCGGAAAGCGTCGTTTCCTGATTGAAACTCGCTTTGGCATCGAGGAGGCATCGGATGCGCAGCACCGCTTCCCGGGCGGCTTTCATCTGATCGGCGGAGGAGCGCCAGTCGCCGCCCATCTCGCGTACGATCTCGTCGGGATTCACGCGCGGAAGGCGGGCGGGCATTCCGCGCAGCCGCCATAGCCCCGAGTTGAAGAGCGTCGATTTCCCCGCGCCGTTCACGCCGGCGAACACGATGTAGTAAGGTGCGGCGCTCGTCTCCATCAGAAGACCCCCGCCTTTATGAGCTCCTGTTGTTTTCGCTGGAGGAAAAAGTCCGCGACGGCAAAGTAAAATGACGCTTCCTCGCTCGATTCCGCCTGATCGATGAGCTGTTGGTCGGGGCGGAAGAGAAACGCCTCCTTGCAAGCGCGGTAGAGCAGCCGTTCAGGGGGTTCGACAGAAGATGCGCGATCGGACGTGGCGGCGGGATCGGCCGGCTCCGACGGGGGAAGGGGCGAGGAGCCGCCAGCGGTGGAGGATTTCGGCCTGCCGGCTCTGGGGTGCTTTTCGAAGCGCGCCGCCACGTCCTTTTCCGAGATCGCCCAGCTCCTTCCGATCTTCTGCGCTGGGAGCGCGCCATTGGCGATGAGCTTGCGAACGCGGGTAGGTGAGATGCCTAGCAGCGCGGCGCTTTGCGAAACCGAAAGCATGGAAACTCCTTAAATAGTTGCGATATCGCAACTAATACTATGAGAAGCGCACGAAGAGGTCAAGCACCTCGGCGATCCCTTGGTTCCAAATGCCGCGGGCGCTCTATAATGGGACGCATGAAACGCATCGTCCCCGCCCATTGAAAGGAGGCGCCTCGCATGTCGGACCAATCTGACGGGGCCGAGCAGGTCCCTGTTTCCGGCGAGTCGCAGCCGATGGGCGGCGCGAACTGCCCCGGCCAGCCGGCGCGACGCCCGTGCTGCCGCAGACGCGGCGGCGGTGGCGGCGCCCTGGTCGAGCCGGCGGCGCTTGCTGCGCTTCTTGCCGCAGGCGGTTACGGCTACGACATGCGGCGCACCATCCTTGAGATGTCGGGCGGCGAGGTCGACGTCGACTCCGGCGGCCTGTACCGCAGCCTGCGCCGGCTCGAGGACGAGGGCGCCGTGGTGTCGCGCTGGGTCGAGGATTGCTCGGGCCCGCGTCGCCGCGAGTACGAGCTCACGCCGGACGGCGTGGCTCTTGCCGAGCAGTGGCTTGCGGCGCTGCGTTCGCGCAAGCGCTTGGACGAGCTGCTGGTGGATCTGTTGGAGAAAGGCTTGGGTGCCGCTTCCGATTCCGCGGACTAAAGGCCGACACGAGAGGAGGGATGCGCGATGGATGAACATGCTGCCGCCGAGGGCATCTATCGCATCCCTGCCATGAAGGGCCTGTTTCGTGCAGCGGCGCGCGAGCTGGCGGATGCCGTGCCTGCGCTTGCCCCCTCCGCACCCCCGCTTCCATGGAAGGGCGCCGAGGCTCCCGAGAGGCACTACGGCTGGGTGGCGGGATCCCTTCCTTCGCCCGATGCCGAAGGGCGCTACATCGTCGAGTTCGTCGAGAAGCGCGCCGTGCGCGTGCTGGCGTACGTCGATCGCTACGGCCGCGCGTTCGCGACCGACAAGCCCTTGGATTCGCATCCGACGCGCGAACCCGAGCTCAAGTTCGCCCGTTACGCCGAGCAATCCGATCCCGCCGTTCTGGAGGGGTGCGTCGAGGTGCGTGATGCGGAGGGCAACTGGCGCGAGGCGGCGCGCTTCCGGCGCTCGCAGGATCGCTACACGCTTTACGATTCCTGGTTCGATTTCGGATCCCACGGTGCCGATCTTGCCTATCCCGATGCCTTGACGCGCAGCTATCTGGCGTTCGTCTACCGGCCTTCGCTCGGGGCGCCGGAGGTGCCGGCGCGCGGGTTCGAGGGCGTCGAGGCCCCGCTTGACGCCATGCCGGCGCTTCCCGCCTTGCGCAAGGTGCAAAGCGACGTCGCGCACGCGCAGCTCGATCCCGCCCTGCAGCCTCCCGCGCTCGTCCGAGCATTGGCCCGTTGGTTGACGCAGGCAGGCCTCGACCAGCTTGCCTTGGCGCCTTCCGGATCGCTGCGTCTGGTAAAAACCGTGCGTTATGCGGATATCTTCTACCTTGCGCCCACCGAGGAGGGGGCGGGGCTTCCCGCGCGCGTGGTCTGGGAGCTGCAAAACGCGCTCAACCGCTATCTGCTGATCAAGCGCTCGCTCGGCGACAAGGCTTCTGCCGCATCCATCGCCGACGTGCTGCGCTGGGACGCCCGTCTGATCGACGCCGTCGCCGCCTCCGTGGCGGATGGGACGCGGCAGCCGTCCTCCGGCGCAGGGGAATGGGCGTTGCGCCGCCGCATCGCCGACGCGGTGGAGCGCTTCGCCGTGCCGCTGCGCTTCGAGGTGGAATTCCGCGCGGATCTCAAAGCGGGCATCGTCGCTTTCAAGACGGTGGTGCCCGACGCCGACATGATGCCACGTGAGCGCTGGGACGACGAGGTGCATGCGGTTGTGGATGCGTCGGTTCTGGAGCGGGCGGCGCAGGCGCTTCGCTATGCCCAGCATCTGGCGGTGCTTTTGGCGGCGGAGGCATTCGGCGCCAGCGAGCGCGTGAGGCGCGTCGAGCTCGATGCCCACGCGCTGTGGGAGGAGGGCGCGTTCTCGCTCGGCGATGTTTTGGCGATGGCGGGCGAGGGCGAGTTGGACGACGACGGGGAGGGCGGCGCGTCGCGCCTTGCCCGGATGCTTCCCGGCGCGGATCTGTTCGTCGCCTTCAAGAGGGAGGATTTCCTTGCCCGTTGCCCGCAGACGGCGGGGGATCCTTCTGCCGCCTTCGAGGCGTGGGGCACCCTGGTGCCTCGAGACGCGTTTTTGCGGAAGGGTCCCGACGGCACGGCGGCGGATGCGGTTTCGCCGGATCCCCGCGCCCCCGAGCGCGTGGACGAGGACCCGTTCCGCAGCCTCTCGATCATGCCCTCGGCAAAGCGGCGGCGCGATATGCCCGAGTGCTTCGATGCCGAGCTTCCGCAGGAGGCACAGGCTGCTTTGGGGGCCCGGTGGCTGCATGACCTGCGCATAGAATCCGATGCCCTCCATCGCAGGCAGGCCGAGCGGATCGCCGTGCGCCTGGCGCGCGCGGAAAGCGTCACCGAGGCGATCGGAGCTGTGCGCCGCCGCCAGCAGCGCGCCGACGACCCGTTCGCCGTCCAAGCGTGCACGCGGCTCATGACGGCACTTGCCGAAGGCGAGGCGGACCCGGACGACCAGAACACGGTGATTCGCAGCTACCTGGGTCCGGATCCGTGCCGCGATGCGTTGGTCCGTGCCCGCTCGCTGGCGGCGGCCGGCGATGCGGAAGGCGCCGGCAGGGTGCTTTCGGCGGCCGCTTGGAAGACCGAGGCCGAGCGACGCTATCTGGATGATTCCGAGGTCGTGTACCGCAGCTTTGACGGCTATGCCTCCCGCGTGGTGTACAACCTGGTGCGCGAGGGCCGCAATCCGGCGTTCGCCGAACTGCTCGGCGCGGACGGGCGGGAGGGCCATCCTGACGATGGAGCCGCGCACGCGTCGGCCGAAGAGGATCCGCTGCTCGTGATGGCGGCGCAGGTCCTCTCGTCCGTCGGCGCCCATCCGATGGCCGATGGGGTCGGCCAGAAGGACCGCGACCGCCGCGTCGAGCTGGTCCCCGACACGCTTTTGCGCTGCCATCTGGAGGCGGCCAAGCTGTTGGAGCGCACCTTCGCGGGCATCGACGCCGCGCTGGCCCACGCCACGCGAGCGGTCGAGCTGTCGCCCACGACGACCACGCCGCGTTGCGTCCTTGCGCGCGTGTACATGCTGATGGGGGATGCGGCAAGCGCCTCCGAGGCCCTCAAGGCGGCATTGAAGCTGGCGACCCAGCCCAACGACATCGCGATCGCCTACTATCAGCTGGCGTACACCCTCTGGAAGTCGGGCGATGCGCGCACCGGCGCCGCCTGCTACGTGAAGTCGATCGCCACCTCGCCGATCATGGCCGCCCAAGTGGCGGCGGAGCTGCAGGACCTGCTCAACCAAGAGGGCGTCGCCCTGCCGGAGCGTCAAAGCCTCGATGAGGTCCTGATGGCGGGAGGCGTCCCGTTGGCGCCCTCCGACGTGGTGCTGGACGCGCTGCTCCACGCGGCGGAACGTGCGGTGGACGCCGATGTGTTCGCGGTGGGGCGCTCGCTTTTGGCGACGTACCTGGCCTACCGCCCCGACGATGCCCTTATGGGGGCGTATCGCTCGCTGCTCGATCTGCTGGTCTGATGCGCCGTCGAGGGCATTCCTGCGACCGGCGAGCGCGCATGCGCTACAATGGCACGGTTGATCGCGCGCCGACCCCGGCGCGGCATCCGGCAGGCGCGGGATCCGGGGCGGCATTTGAAAGGATGGACCATGGCATTGCGCGCACCTGAGGGCACAAGGGATTTCCTTCCCGACGAACAGCGTTTTTGGACCGAATTCAAGCGGACCGCCGCGACGATCTTCGGCCGCTACGGATATCAGCCCATCGAGACGCCGCTGTTCGAGCAGACCGATCTGTTCGTCCGCGGCATCGGCGAGGCCACTGATGTGGTTTCCAAGGAGATGTTCACGGCCATCTCGGGCGAGAACCTCAAAACCCTGCTCGACGGGGGCAGCATCAAGGCCAAAAGCCGTCTGAGCCTGCGTCCCGAGGGCACCGCCGGCGTCGTGCGCGCCGTGGTGCAGCACGATCTGGTCCCTCAGGGCGCCGCGCCCGCCAAGCTGATGTACGCCGGCCCGATGTTCCGCGCCGAGCGCCCGCAAAAGGGCCGCCAGCGCCAGTTCAACCAGGTGGGCATCGAGTGCTTGGGAGCCGAGGAGCCCACGGTCGACGCCGAAGGCATCATCATGCTCATGCGCTTCTTCGAGGCGATGGGCATCCCTCAGTCCAGCATGCGCCTGCTTGTCAACTCCATGGGATGCGAGAAATGCCGTCCGGCGTACCGCGCTGCCGTCAAGGCCTACATGGACGAGCATTCCGACGAGCTGTGCGACGAGTGCAACCGCCGTTCCGAGGTGAACCCGCTGCGCGCCTTCGATTGCAAGAACCCCGAGTGCGCCGCGGTGATGGACGGCGCTCCCAAGATCTCCGATTATCTGTGCGATGACTGCCGCGAGCATTATGAGACGGTCAAGAAGCTGGTCGAGATCGCCCGCATCCCGTTCGTCGAGGAACCGCGCTTGGTGCGGGGGCTCGACTATTACACCCGCACCGTGTTCGAGGTGCAGGTGATTGAGGGGATGGGCAGCCAAAGCGCCATCGGAGGCGGCGGGCGCTATGACAAGCTCGCCGAGGAGGTGGGCGGCCGCCCGACGCCCGGGTTCGGGTTCGCGCTGGGATACGAGCGCTGCCTTCTGGCGTTGCAGGCGGCGGGCGTGGAGCTTCCCGGAAAACCGCCGTGCGACGTCTTTGTGGCATGTGTGGACGACTCGGTGCGCGAGCTGGGCTTCCGCATCGTCCAAGCGGCGCGCGACGTGGGGTTGACCGCCGAGCTGGACCATCAGCATCGCAGCCTGAAGAGCCAGTTCAAGCTTGCCGACAAGATCGGCGCCGTGCTCGTGGCGGTGCTGGGCCCCGAGGAGGTCGAGCAGGGCGTCGTCACGATCCGCAACATGCAGACCCATCACGAGCGCACGGTCGAGCTCAAAGCGTTGCGATCGCTTATGGAACGCTTTCTGGGCGCGCGTTCGGATTCCGCGGCGACAGGGCAGCTGTTCGACGCGAAGTAACGGAAACGTAACGGCGCGTCCACCGCGCCGTTTTTCTTGGCGGGCCATCCCATCATTGGCGGAATGCATTGGCGGAACGCGTCGATCGGCGAAGGGAGGGAGCTGAGCTATGGGCAACGTCTTGCGTGTGCTCGCGCGTGATGTCAAGCGCGTGGCGAAGGTCCCTGCCGCATGGCTGGTGGCGCTGTTCCTCATCGTCCTGCCGTCCCTGTACACCTGGTTCAACGTCGCGGGGTTTTGGGATCCCTACGGCAACACCGTCAACCTGCGTATCTGCGTGGTCAACGAGGACGCCGGCGCGCATGACGAGACGCTGGGGGATCTTAACCTGGGGTCGCAGGTGGTCGCCCAGCTTCATGACGACGATCAGCTGGGATGGGACTTCACCGACCGCGATCAGGCGATGGAGGCGGTGGAGGCGGGGCGCGCCTACGCCGCGTTCGTCATCCCCGAAGACTTCAGCGCCGATGTGGCGACCCTGCTGACGGACGATCCCACGCTGCCCCAGCTCGAATACTATGTGAACGAGAAGATGGGACCGGTGTCCCCCAAGATCACCGACACGGGCGCGAGCACACTGGACACCACAATCAACGACGCGTTCGTCTCGCGCGCGAGCGAAGCGGTGGCCGCAGCGCTCGACAAGGAGATCGACAATGCGAATGCCCAGGTTCAGGCGGCGCAAGGAGGCGCCGTCGAGCGGCTTTCGGAGGCGGGCGCCCGCGTGGGGGAGGCGCGGCAGGGGCTTGCCGAACTGAAGCAGGCAGCCCAGGATGCGCTGGCACGCGCGGACGGCGCGCGCGGGACCTTGGGGGACGCCAAGGGCCAAGCGGCGTCGCTTGCCGCCGCCCTCGACGACGTGTCCGCGTTGGCGGGGGATGCGAGCCGGGGGATCGCGGGGCTGCCGCTTGCGTTCGGCGGCGCGCTCGACGACGCGTCGCGGCTGCTGTCGCAATCCTCCTCGCAGGCGTCTGGAGCCCTGTCGCAGACCGCTGCCGGAATCGCCTCGGCTCAAGGTGACGTGGACGCCGCGTTGGGGCGTGCGGACGCGGTGATCGCAGGCAACGCGCAGGTGCTCGAAGAGCTCTCCCGCATCCAGGAAGGGCTTCCGGCGGGTTCGGCCAAAGACTCCCTCGCGCAGGTGATCGCCGCGTTGTCCCAGCAAAACGACCAGGCATCCGGCACGGTTGCGGGACTCAAGACGTTGTCGTCCGATATCGCCGCGTCTGCTGACGCGGCGGGCGCGGCATCGTCGACGGTCGACGGGGCCGTGCAGGATGCGCTCTCGTCGACGGACGGGTTCCGCCAATCCCTGGCAGCCGACACGATCCCATCGCTTGCCGACGCATTGGGCGGGATCACCCAGGCGGCAAGCGGGCTGTCGGGTGCCGTCGCCGGCCAGCAGGCGCTTATCGACCAGACGCTGCTGGCGCTCGATCAGCTGAAAGGCACGCTGTCGGCGGCGACCGACGCGCTGTCGAAAACCGATGAGGTGCTGGCGGGCCTCGAAGCGGATTTCGACGCGACGCGCACCGACATCGAGGCGCTGGGCTCCTCCGATGCCCTTGCCGATCTGTTCGGCGGCAAGCTCGATCCGGATGCCGTCGCCGAGTTCATGATGTCGCCCACGACGGTGGAGACCGAGACGCTCTATCCGCTCAACTCCTACGGATCGGCGATGGCTCCCCTGTTCATCAACCTGACGCTGTGGATCGGCGTGTTCATGCTGATGGTGATCATGCGCCTTGAGGTGGACGACGAGGGGATCGGCAACCTGACGGCGGGGCAGCGCTACTTCGGACGATGGCTGCTTTTGGCGGCGATGGCGGCGCTGCAGGCGGCGGTGTGCTGCGCGGGCTGCCTTGCCATGGGGGTGCAGACCGTCAGCGCGCCGCTGTTCCTGCTGACCGCCGTCATCGCCTCGCAAGCCTACCTTGCGATCCAGTACATGCTCTCCACGCTGTTTCAACATGTGGGCAAGGGCCTGTGCGTGGTGCTGGTGTTCGTGCAGATCCCGGCGGCGACCGGCCTGTATCCCATCGAGATGACGACGCCGTTTTTCCAGGCGGTGTATCCGGTCTTTCCCTTCACCTACGGCATCAACGCGATGCGCGAGGTCATCGGCGGGTTCTACGACGGAGCGTGGGCGGGCGACGTCGCGACGTTGGGGGCGTTCTTCGCGGCGTCGATGCTGCTAGGGGTGCTGCTGCGACCGTATCTGGTGAACCTCAACCGCCTGTTCGCGCGCCAGATCGAAGAGGGCGGCATCATCAACGGCGAGCGCGTGACGCTGCCCGAGCGTCGCTTCCGCATGGCGCAGGTGATGCGTGTGCTCGCCGACCGCGCGGAGTACCGCACCGCCATGCTCAAACGCGCCGAGCGGTTCCTGCGCTGGTATCCGCGCATGAAGACGGGGGCGCTTGCCGTCGGCATCGCGGTCCCCGTCGTCGCGACGGTGGTGCTGTCGGTGTCTCAGGCCGAGAAGGTCGTGCTTCTAACCGTGTGGCTTGCCTGGTTGGTGATGGTGTTCGCGTTCTTGATCGCGATCGAATACATCCGCGATGGGCTGGGCCGCCAGGTGATGCTCGGATCGCTCAGCGATGATGAGGTCCGCGCGCTGTACGTGCAAGGCGAAGGCGTTCGCGAGTGCGGCGACGGCGCGCCGCGGCGCGATGCCGAGGACGACGACGAGTCGACCGATGCCGAGGGCGGCGACGTTGGGCGTGCCGTTAGCAGCGATGGCGGCGCCGATGCCGCCGCTGGCGATGACGGGCCGGCCGATGCGGGAGGTGCGCGATGAGGAATGTGCTGCGCCTTGCCGCAGGCGACTTCAAGCGGCTGTTCTCCAACATCGTGTCCATCATCATTGTGCTGGGCCTGGTGCTGCTCCCGTCGATCTTCACGTGGTACAACGTGCTCGCCTGCTGGGACGTGTTCGGCAACACGGGCAACCTCAAGGTCGCGGTGGCCAACTCCGACGAGGGCTATCAAAGCGAGCTGGTGCCCCTCAAGGTCAACATCGGGGATCAAGTGGTTTCGGCGCTGCGCGCGAACGACCAGATGAATTGGGTGTTCACCGACGAGGAGGACGCCGTCGACGGCGCGGAGGCGGGTCGCTACTACGCGGCGGTGGTCATCCCGCAAAGCTTCAGCCGGGACATGATGACGTTCTATTCGGGCGATGTGGAGCACGCGCGGATCGTGTACTACTCAAACGAAAAGAAGAACGCCATCGCGCCCAAGGTGACCGGGCAGGGTGCGGATCAGATATCGGCGCAGGTGAACCGCGTGTTCGCCGAAACGCTGTCGGAGACCGCCCTGGGGATCTCCTCGGCGCTGCTCGACTATATGGACGATGCCGACGCCGGGGGAGCGGTGGGCAAGCTGTCTGGCGCGATCGACGACATCGGCGGCCAGATGGCGACCGCCGCTGATGCGTTGCGCCTCCATGCGCGGGTTCTCGGCTCCGCGCGCACGCTCATCGAGGGATCGGGCGGCCTTCTGGCGCAGGCGGGAGCGCTCGCCGACGAGGCGGCGTCCTCCTCGGAGACGGCGCGCGCGGCGGCGGGGTCGGTGGCGGACGCGATGGCCGGTGCTGCCGATGCGCTGTCGACGGCGTTGCAGCAAAGCTCGGCGGGGTTCGGGTCGGTGCCCGATGCGCTCGACGCCGCGTTCGCCTCCGCCTCCGCCACCGCGTCGGATGCGGCGGCCCAGCTGCGCGATTCGGCGTCGGCGGCGCAGGGCCAGGGCGCGGCGTGCCGTTCCGCCGCATCGCAGCTAAGGGAGATCGCCCCCTCGCTTCCGCAGGAATCGCGCATCGCCGTCGAGGCCATGGCCGACCAGCTGGACGCCTCGGCCGATCTCGCCGACCAGCTGGGGTCCTCGCTTTCCGGCGCTGCCGACGCCGTCGAGGCAGGGGATGCCGATGCCCAGGCCAAGCGCGACGAGGCGGCCAGCCTCGCCCAGCAGGCGCGTGACAGCCTGCAGAGCATCCGCGTCGACTACGACGCGGATATCGCGCCGACGCTCGAGCAGCTTTCCGACGATGTGGGATCCGTCGCCTCGTCGCTGCCCGCGATGTCGGCCGCCCTCCAGTCGGCAGGGGATGATCTGTCCAGCGCGGCGGGGTCGATGGCCCAGCGCCTCGGCGATGCCGAGCAGGCTCTTCTTTCGGCGGCGGACGAGCTGGCCGATTCCGGTGCCGAGTTGGACGATCTGTCGCGGCGCATCGACGAGGCGCTGGCGACGGGCGATTCCCAGGCGTTGCGCCAGGTGATCGGCCAGGATCCCTCGGCGCTCGCGCAGGCGCTTTCGGCGCCGGTGCAGCTCGACCGCCATGCGGTGTATCCGGTCAACAGCTTCGGCTCGGCGATGGCGCCGCTCTACACCACGCTGGCGCTATGGATCGGCGCGCTGCTCATCATGGTGGCGCTGAAGGTCGCGCCGTGCGAGCGTGCCTTGGCGGAGCTGGACGCGCCCCGTCCGTGGCAGCTGTTCGCGGGGCGCTTCGTCGTGGTGGCGGCGTTGTCGTTGCTCCAAAGCACCTGCATCGGATTGGGCAACCTGCTGTTCTTGGGCGTCCAGGCGGTCGAACCCGTCCTGTACCTGCTGTGTCTGTGGGGGTCGGGGCTGGTGTTCGCGTTCATCATCTACGCGTTGGTGGCCTCGTTCGCCAATTTCGGCAAGGCGCTTTCGGTGATGCTGCTGATCATCCAGGTGTCGGGTGGCGGGGGCAGCTATCCTTTGGCGTTGCTGCCCGACTTTTTCCAGGCGGCGAGCCCGTTTTTGCCGATCACGCACGCCGTCAACGCCATGCGTGCCGCCATGTTCGGCGTGTACCAGGGGGATTTCTGGATGGAGATGGGCGTGCTGGTGCTGTTCGCCCTGCCGTTCGTCTTGCTGGGGTTCGTGCTGCGCAACCCGCTCATCAAGCTCGTCGATCGTTTCGTCGAGAAGGTGGAGTCGACCAAGGTCATGTAGGGATTCGGGCGGATTCGCGCCCGAACGCGCGCTTTCTCGCGCATTTTGCATGAAATGGGCGTATTTCCGGTGTGCGCGCGCGGCGGTCGAGTACAATAACCCAGTTTGGAATAAGAAAACCTGCGAGGACTTGCAACTATGACCGATTTCATCAACGAATACTGCATGCACACCGCCACGTGCGGCGAGCTGCGCCGCGAGGACATCGACCGCGAGGTGGTGCTGGCCGGTTGGGCGTGGCACACGCGCGACCACGGCGGCCTGATCTTCATCGACCTGCGCGACCGCGACGGCTACACCCAGGTGGTCGTCGACCCCGATTGCGTCACGCCCGAGGAGTTCGCCGAGGCGGAGCATCTTGGTCGCGAGTACGTGATCAAGGCGGCCGGCCGCGTGCGCTACCGTGGCGATGAGGGCGTCAACCCCAACATGGCCACCGGCGAGATCGAGGTGCTGTGCACGTCGCTCGAGGTGCTGAACACGTCGGTCACCCCGCCGTTCTCCATCGAGGACGGCATCGGCACGGATGAGACCATGCGCATGAAGTGGCGCTACCTGGACATCCGCCGTCCCGAGATGATGGCCAACCTGATGCTGCGCCACAAGGTGGCCCAGGCCATGCGCGGCGCTCTCAACGAGCGCGGCTTCATGGAGGTGGAGACGCCCATCCTGGCCAACTCCACGCCCGAGGGCGCGCGCGACTACATCGTGCCCAGCCGCACCAACCCCGGCAAGTTCTTCGCGCTTCCGCAGAGCCCCCAGCAGTTCAAGCAGATGCTGATGTGCGCCGGCGTCGAGCGCTACTACCAGATCGCCCGCTGCTTCCGCGACGAGGACCTGCGCGCTGACCGCCAGCCCGAGTTCACGCAGGTGGACATCGAGATGTCCTTCGTCGAGGGCGAGGATGTCATGGACATGATGGAAGGCGTCATGTCCGAGGTGCTGGCAGCTGTGGGCGTGGAGCATCAGTTCCCGCTGCAGCGCATGCCCTACGCCGAGGCGATGGAGCGCTTCGGCTGCGATCGCCCCGACATCCGCTTCGGCATGGAGCTGGTCAACCTGACCGAGATCGTGCGCGGATGCGGCTTCGGCGTGTTCGCCAAGGCTGTCGAGGCGGGCGGCGTGGTCAAGGCCATCAACGTCAAGGGCGCCGGCGACTGGAGCCGCGGCGAGATCGACAAGCTGGGCAACATCGCCTCCGCCAACGGCGCCAAGGGCATGGCATGGATCGCCTACACCACCGACGGCAAGGAGAAGAGCCCCATCATCAAGTTCTTCGATGAGGAGACCTACGCCAAGATGAAGGAGGCCCTGGACGTCGAACCGGGCGACCTGGTTCTGTTCGCCGCCGACACCGCCAAGGTTGCCAACACCGTGCTCGCCGCGCTGCGCCTGCATATGGCCGATGTGATGGACATCCCGCGCGAGGGCCATGCGCTTCTGTGGGTCGTCGACTTCCCGATGTTCCACTACGACGAGGACGAGAAGAAGCTCTCCGCCGAGCATCACCCGTTCACGATGCCGGCCAAGGAGGATCTGGACAAGCTGGAAAGCGATCCGCTGACTGTGGGCAGCTACAGCTACGACCTGGTCATGGACGGCTTTGAGGTTGGCGGCGGCACGATCCGTATCCACAACGCCGATCTGCAGCGCCGCGTGCTGCGCTGCTGCGGCCTGAACGACGAGCAGATCGAGGAGAAGTTCGGCCACCTGATCCACGCGCTCGAGCTGGGCGCGCCCCCGCACGGCGGCATCGCGCTGGGCCTCGATCGTCTGGTGATGCTGCTTGCCGGTGCCGGCTCCATCCGAGACGTCATCGCGTTCCCCAAGACCAGCTCCGCTAGCGATCCGATGACCGGCGCTCCGTCCGAGGTCACCGGCCGCCAGCTCAAGGACGTGTCCCTGCGCCTGCTGTAGGCGTCGACGCTATAACTCGCATCCCCGCAATCGAAGCGGCGCCCCGCAGCCATCTCGGCTCGCGGGGCGCCGCTTTTTGTCTCGATCGCTCTATTCGGACGAAATCCACATGCATGGAGGAAGGGCTGATGGCCAGGCGTCTCCGCTGCCGCACGCGCTGCGATATCTGCACGCATGGAGGAGACGCCTATTCCCTCGATCGCGCTAATCGTTCATAAACAGCCGCCGTGATGCGGTAATAGCACGATTAGCGCGATCGGATTTCGGAGAGCGAAAGGCATTGCAAATCGATGAGTTGATGACCTGGGGATACGTTCCACATTCATGTCAATGCGGAACGAAAGGGCGGAACGAATCGCGCTAATCGCGGATAATCCGTCTCGGAGTGGCGGTTTTCCTGCGATTAGCGCTCCTTGAGGCCTGAATGTGAAAAAGCGACCGTCTCTTTTTCATGTGGCGGGCGTGCTTGAGGCGCAGGTCGGCTAACGGCGGCCTTGGGCGTGGAGTTTGTCCATGTCGGAGTCGGCCATGCCCTGGGTAGGATCCTGACGTTTGGCGTGCATGGGGTCGTCGGGATCGTTCCATAGGCGCTCGGCGACGGGAGCCCACTCCTCGATCGAGCGGGCGCACTTCGCGCACAGGTCGCGGGCGCTCTCCTTGGCCTGCAGGTCGGTCGAGCGCGCGCCGGTGCGCTCGACCATCTCGGCCAGCACGTTCTGGTTCTCCAAGATGGGGCAGGGGCGCAGCAGATTGTCGTTGAACGGCTGCCCATCGTGGTAGGCCATGAAGATGGGCGACTTCAGCGCGTCGATCAGCGAGCTTTTGCGGATGTTGGCGTTGGCGTAGTGGGCGAACACGCATGGCTCCACATCGCCTGCGGCGTTGATGTGCAGATAGCGCCGCCCGCCGGCGATGCAGCCGCCCACGAATTCGCCGTCGTTTTGGAAGTCAAGCGTGAACAGTGGCTTCTCTTGGCGCATCTTGCGCACGAAGCGATACAGATGCTCGCGCTGCCCGGGCGTCACCATCAGGTCGGTGGGCGCGTCGACGCCTACGGGGAAGTATGTGAAGATCCACGCGAACAGCACGCCCTGTCCGATCATCCAGTCGAAGAAATCCTCGGACGCGATCGAGCCCGCATTTGCGCTCGTGTAGCAGCATGACACGCCGAACGGCAGGCCGTGCTCGCGTAGCAGCTCGAACGCACGGGTCACCTTGCCGAACGTCCCCTCGCCGCGGCGCCTGTCCGTGGCGCCCTCGAACCCCTCCACGCTGATGGCGGGGACGAAATTCTTGACGCGGATCATCTCCTGACAGAACTCCTCGTCGATGAGGGTGCCGTTGGTGAACGAAAGGAACGCGCAGTCCGGATGCGCCTCGCACAGGCGGATGAGGTCCCGCTTGCGCACGAGCGGCTCGCCGCCGGTGTAGATGTAGACGTGGGTGCCCAGCTCCTTGCCCTGGCGGATGATCGAGTCGAGCTCGTCGTAGCTGAGATTGAGGTTGTGCCCGTACTCAGCCGCCCAGCAGCCGGTGCAGTGCAGGTTGCAGGCGCTCGTGGGGTCCATCAGCACCGCCCAGGGGGTGTTGCAGCCGTGCTTTGCGCGATTCTTCTCCTGCTCGGGCCACGCCATCAGATTGGCGTCGACGACGAACGTGCGCAACAGCGTATCCCGCACTTCGGGGTTGAGGTCGAGCACCTTCATGATGAGCTGGTACCAGTTGTTCTGGTTGTCGATGGCGGTGCGAAACGCCTTGCGCTGGCTGGGGAACAGATCGTCGGGCGCCGCTTTGTCCAGCAGATCCATGATCTTGCGGACGTGGTTTTCCGGATCTTCCAACAGGTAGTCGACCGCTTTGTTGTAGGCGGCGCGCTTCACGTGGTCGGTTGCTTTCATCGATGGCTCCTTTCCGGCGCTCGAAGATCGCCCTCCACCGTCCGGAGGGTCGACAACGGAGGGCTTCCATGCCGGCGGCCGTGCGAGCCCGGCATGTTTTCGAGTGTTATGCATCAACTGTGGAACATCCACAAATGTGGATTATAATGAGGAGGAGCCGGATGGACAGACGCTCCACGCAATCTCGGCGCGCTGCTCCACGGTTTCGGAGGAATCGGAGAATTGACGGAAAGGATGGTCGCTATGGGGACACCGGGCGGGCTTGAGGCGCGCCGCGCCGACGGAGTGGATCGCAAGGACAAGCGGGTGGCCCGAACCGAGAAGGCGATCCGTGCGGCTTTCTTCAAACTTCTCGAGGACGTTGATTACGAGAAGATCAGCGTATCGGCGCTCGCACGCGAGGCGGGGGTGGACCGCAAGACGTTCTATTTGCACTACAAATCCATCGATGCGCTCGCCGATGAGCTTTTGCGCGAGCGAGCCCGACTTCTCACCAGGGCTCTCATCGATGGCCTCCATGCACGCGAGCGCGGCAGCGTAGTCGAGCCTTTGAAGATCGCCGAACTTTTCTCCGCGATGTGGGGCGAGCTTTCGCAGGACGGACCCCGCATGCGCAGCCAGATGCGGCATCTGCCCATCGAGATGGTGCTCGATCGTCTGCCCGATATGCTCACCGAGGCGTTCATCGAAGACGGGCGTCTGGCCGGCGAGATCCCCGTCGGAATGCCCAAGTGCTACGAGCGGCTCTGCGCGGCGTTCGTGGGGGCTGGCATGATCGCCCTGTTCAGGCGCTGGCTGCTCGATGAGCCAGAAGAGGCGTCCCTTGAGAGCGTGGCAAAGCTTTCCGAAGTCCTTGTCTTCGACGGTTTGCACGGCGTGGCGCAGGACGCCGGCCGATGAGAAATAGGGACGAACGTTTCTATTGCTCACCGGCATGTGAAAAAGCAACGGCCCCTTTTTTGCATGCCGGGGCGTTTTCGCTCTGTGTGGTTTTGGTTTGAATCCAGGTCGGCGCATTTTGGGTGTCTTGGCTTGGCTATACTGTCACGTGCAGTTTTCGAGTGCCTCGAATGGGCTTGGGCGGCGCCAAGTTCCGAACCTGGTCAGGTCCGGGAGGAAGCAGCCATAAGGGACCGCTGACGAGCGCCCTTGCCCATTCGAGGCACTTGCGTGTCGCCGGCCGTTTGACCGGCGACACGCGCATCTAGGCGAAAGGCTTTCATGGAGATCATCGACTTCTTCGTCAACCTGCTGTCGGATCCGCGCGGTGCGATCGCGGGTTGGATCATCACGCTGGGCCCGGTCATGGTGTACACGCCTCTGTGGCTTATCGTGTTCGTGGAAACCGGTCTGGTGTTCTTTCCGTTTTTGCCGGGCGACTCGCTGCTGTTCGCGGCAGGCGTATTCTCGGCTGACGGCGGCGGCCTCAACGTCATCGCCACGCTGGTCGTGTTCTACACGGCGGCGATCTTGGGCAACACGTCCAACTATTGGATCGCGCGCCTGTTCGGCAGCCGCATCATCGATTCGGGCAAGGTCAAGGCGCTCACGCCCGAGCGCATGGCCAAACTCGACCACTTCTTCGCCAAATATGGCGGCCTGACCATCGTCATCACGCGCTTCATGCCGTTTTTCCGCACGTTCGCCCCGTTCATCGCAGGCACGGGCCATATGAACTTCGGCAAGTTCACGCTGTTCAACTGCATCGGCGGCATCGCGTGGGTCAGCCTGTTCGTGCTGGTGGGCTACTTTTTCGGCGGCGTTCCGTTTGTCCAGGAGCACTTCGAGGTGATCGTCTTGGGCATCGTGGCCGTGTCGGTGGCCCCCGCCGTCATCGGCGCCATCAAGGCGGCGATGGGCGCGCGCAAGGGCAAGGCGGCTCAAGCGGAAGACGCGCAGTAGCACGCATCCCTCTCTTTGCAGATTCGGTCCGGACGCTGCCATTTTCGGCATGCATTCCGGATCGACTGACTCTGTATACTTAAATGATCTTGTCGTTTAAGGAGGGGGGTACTATGCGCGTTGTGGCGATCGTGGACGATTGCGCCGAGGATGCCGCGCAATTGGCGCGCATGGTGCGTTCAAGCTCTGCCTCCTGTCTGCCAAACGGCTCCGGTCCGTCCGAATGGGAGATCTCCACATTCTCGTCGGTAGATGCCCTGTCGGCGCGCATGAAGGAAGGATACGCACCCGACCTTGCGTTCGTCGACATCGTGCTGGACCCTGGCGCATCGCCTGCCGCTCCTGCCCCCACGGGCGTCGACGCGGTCGAGAGGCTGTTCGGCGCGGGGTCTTCCACGCAGGTCGTCTACGTGAGCGGATATGATGAGTTCCACACGCAGGTATACCGCACGCGCCATGCGGCCTATCTTGCCAAGCCGTTTTCGGACAAGGATGTCGCGCTCGCGCTGGATCTGGCGCAAGCTGCGCGCGAGAACGTCTCCGAGCAGCCGCTCGTCGTGCGTGCCAAGGGGGTCGAGCGCGTCGTGCGTCCCTCCGACATCCTCTATCTCGAAAGCAGCCTGCACTCCCTGCGCATCCACACGCCGCGCGAGGCGATCGAGACGTACGGCAAACTTGCCGACGTCCTGTCGCAGCTGCCGCGCCGCTTCGTGCGCACGCATCAGAGCTTCGCGGTCAACCTCGACGCCGTGCGCTCGCTCGAACCCGCGGCCGTTGTGCTCGCTTCGGGGGAGAGCGTCCCGGTGAGCCGCCGCATGCGGGCGTCTGTGCGCGAGGCGCTGTTCGAGCATATCCGCACTGAGCGCCGCTAGCGGGCGAACGTGGCGCTTGACGAAGCAATCCTGATCGCCGGGTGGATCGTCGGCTTCGGCATCAACGCCGCGGTCGCTCTGATCGCGACGTGGTTTTTGCCGGTGCGGCGTCGTGGGCTCTTCTTCTTTTGCATGGTCGCCGCCGCTGTGGTGGCGGCGTTCGTCGCAAGTCCCACCACGATGACGGTGGGCAACATCGCCGGGTTTTTGATCAACTACATCGTCATTCCCTGTTTGTTTTGGGAAGGGCCGCTATCTAGGCGGCTGGTTTGCGGGTTCCTGCTCATTTCCATCGAATTTGCCACGAAAATCCTGATCAGCGCGGCGTTTGCTTTTGCCGGAATGGAGCTCAACAGGGATTCGGGCGGCATCCTGAGGCTTGTCATGCGCCTGGTCAACATCGCCGTCATCCTGATCGTCGGTCGCGCGGCGGCCAACGTCATCGGGAACACGATCGGCGGGGATGCGGCCAAGAGCGCCTCGGCAGAGGGATCCTCGGCGACGGCGGTCTGGCGCTACGTCGTCTTCCTTTTGCCGCAGCTGTCCTTTCTCATCATCGGCTCCATGGTGCTCATGACGTATCGGAGCACCGAGCCAAGAGTGTATGTTCTGTTCTTCGCGGCAATCGTCGCCTGCCTCGCCGTCGATATGATCGCGTTGCTTTCATTCAGGCGCTCCATTGCGGCAAAGCGCGATGCCGCGCGCGCGGAGGTCCTCGAGCGTCAGCTCGCTTTGCATGCGGAGAGCGCCCGCGCGGCCGGTGTCGAGGCAGAACATGCTGCGCGCTTCCGGCATGACCAGCGCAACCACCTGCAGGTCGTGTTGGGGCTCATCGAGCGCGGGCAGACGGAGCGGGCGGCGGATTACGTCCGCGAGTTGCGTAGCGGGGTCGCGAAAGAGGAGGGTGTCGGATGAACGCGGATATCCTCTATGCTCTTGGTGCGGTCTCGGTGGCGGCGCTTCTCGCATCCGCCGCGTATCTGTGGAGGCTGCTCGGCGACATCCCGGTTTCACGCCGTCTGGTCAACATGCTCATGCCCGCAAGCCAGATCGGGCTTGTGGCCTGCGCGTTTGCTTTGCGGCCGTTTTTCTCCCATTGGGATGTGATGGCGGCTGTCGTAGTGCCTGTCGGCATCGTCGGCGCCATCCTCAACCCGTTGTTCTTCAAGGGACTGCTCGATGCCGAGCGGGCAGAAGCCGAGGCGGAGCGCGTCGCCTTCCTGGAGGATCAGGTGGCGACGCAGGAGCAGTACGCCGCCCTTGC
Source organism: uncultured Eggerthellaceae bacterium (assembly GCA_958452575.1). Classification (GTDB taxonomy): domain Bacteria; phylum Actinomycetota; class Coriobacteriia; order Coriobacteriales; family Eggerthellaceae; genus Aphodovivens. The sequence continues at coordinate 328,246 of CAUDUM010000002.1, read as the reverse complement.
TAAACGGAGGCGCGCCGCTGCCGCTCGCGTGCGCAACGGACTGGATGCGCAGCTCGCGCGGGTGGAGGAGGCGCTTGCTGCGGGCGACAGCGCGGCGGCGTGCGCGCGCGTGGCCGATGCGGAACGGATGATGCGCGCTCCGCAAGATCGCCGCTGCCAGCACCCGGTGGTGGATGCGCTGCTCGCTGCCAAAGCCGCCTGGTGCGCAAGGGAGCGCATCCGCATCAAGATGGACGCGACGGTGCCCGACGACCTGTCCACGCCCGACGTGGAGCTGTGCGCGCTGTTCGCCAACGCGCTCGACAATGCCGTACATGCCTGTTTCGAGGTGCCGGAAGACAAGCGCTGGATTCGCGTGAAGGCGCATCCGGCGCATGGGCACTTCCTGCTCGAAGTGGAGAACAGCTGTGCGACGGAGGGGGATGACGTTGCAGTGCGGGGCGGGAAGGCGCCCCGCCGTGCACATGACGGCCTTCTGTCTCGGCATGGCCACGGCCTCTCCATCATGCGCGAGATCGTGGAGCGGCACGACGGCGAACTCGTCTGCCAGCAAGAAGGTGGGACGTTCCGCCTGAGCGCGATCTGGCGATTGGAAATGTGACAGGGGACGGCCCTTCTTTCGCATTGCGCAAACATGGCAGGAGGGCCGCGCTCCGTCACATCTGACCGATGCTGCGCGCTTGGCGTCCTGTTCTGCTCGATCCCTTTCAACTCGGACCGTCGCAGGGGATAATACCTGCCATCTATGGGAAAAGTGCGCCCTGATTGCATGGTGGAGGGCGCTCGAAGGGAGAGGATCGATATGAAGCATAAGGAAGGCGCGCGCCGCGTCGTCTCCATCTTCGCGGCGATCGCGCTGGCGACGATGGGCCTGACGGCCGTCGCGACCGCAAGCCCGCTGAGTGCGGCTGCGACCGAGGCGGATCCCGACAAGCTGGTTGTCGAGGATGTTGTCGCTGATGAAGAAACGGAGTTCGTCGAGAACGAGTCTGCGGAGAATGCGGTTCTCTCCGGCGAGGAGGATGTCGTTTCCGACAGCATCGCGCCTTCCGATATGGTCGAGCCTGCAGAGGGGGCGGATGTCACCGGAATGACGTCGACTACAACCGATCCTGCAGAGGGAGCGGTCGATACCGAGGCTGACGAAATTTATCTCATCTGGTTGCGTCTTGACACTTCTGGTGGCGCTACGGACAGCGCCATTGAGGCTCAACTGGGCAAGAGCATCGAGGAGAATCTCAAGCTGGCTAGCGAAGATCCGGATTTCCATGACATTATCCCGTCGTGGGGCGACCTCGTGTTCCATGGTGACGGATGCAATTACAGCTTCCGTGGTTGGGAAAGCTCCATTGATATGAGCAAGCCGCTCGAGGCTTCTGACTTCACGCCCTCTGGGCAAGGGACTTCCGGCCTTGAGATCCACGCGACCTGGGCTCCCGTTCCCGAGCCCTTCGACGACAACGGCAAGCTTCTTGATTACAGCATCGACAACGGTGTTCTGACCTTCCCCGGCCGTCCGGCATTGGGCGAGTGGTACCAGCTTACTGTTGATGCCGAGGACGGTATTGCATTCAGCAATGTTGCCGGTGGCACGGAATGGACTATGACCATCGATGCGAACTATCTCAATTCGGATGATCCCCTCTATTCGCCTCAGCCTCATTCGGGCATCTATTTCGTTCGCGGCGATGGGCAGGGCATGTCCACCAACCTGTACATCGAATACGATGCTTCTAAGGCACTCACCTGCAAGTTGACTTCCGGGTCGGGCGAGTTTGTCCGATCCAACCCGAATGTGCTCAGCATCAACCTGTCGAGCTCTGCAGTTCTCTCGCTGGGATACAACACCGAGACCGTCATCACCAATGAACAGGGCGCAACGCTTACCCACACCCCGAATAGCGGCGAAAATGGAAATGACGGCTGGTGGAGCATGCTCACCTTGGTGACCGATCAGGTTGCCGGCGAAGCTGCCGATAAGGCTGCTGCTGCACTGCAGGATGCAGTCGAGGTTATTGGCGACGTGTACGTTCTCGATATCCACCTGCTGGATCCCCTCGGCAATCCCATTGACTTCCCTGAGGGTGAACAGGCAACGGTGACGCTGCCCGTTCCGACGTCGATGTCACTGGAGAATCTGCATGTCTTCCATGTCGCCGATGATGGCACCGTTACCGACATGAACGCGACTGTTGATGCCGAGGCCCGTACTGTGAGCTTCACGACTACTCACTTCTCGACGTTCGCTTTGGCGAATGTCGTCGGCGGCCAAGGCGAGCAGGTCCAGCCCCTGAACACCGGCGACGCGGCTGGCGACGGCCTGGCCAAGACCGGCGATGTGTCCGGCATCGCGGCGATCGGCGCGGTCCTGTGCGCGGCAAGCGTCACTTTCATCGCACGCAAGCGTATGCAGCACTAGCGCGCAGCGAAAGCGCACCGTCGGGTGCGCGATAGCGAATTCGCGGAGAGGGTCCGGGTCACGGCCCCTCCGCAGACCAAGTGGGTTACCATGGGAGGCGTCCTCTTCGGAGGGCGCCTCCCGTCGTTTGCGCGTGTTCGCGGCGGGAATCGATCAGGGAAAGGTGGCGCGGATGGCGGAGTCGCTGTACAGGAAGTATCGACCGCAGATCTTCGAGGACGTGGTCGGCCAGGAGCATATCGAGCGCACGCTGAAAAACGCCATCGAGCAGGACAAGGTAAGCCACGCCTACCTGTTCTGCGGTCCGCGCGGCACCGGCAAGACCACCACCGCGCGCCTGCTTGCCAAGGCACTGCTGTGCGAGAAGGGCCCCACGCCCGACCCCGACGGCACGTGCGAAGATTGCCGGATGATCGCCGACGGCGAGCACCCCGACGTCAACGAGCTTGACGCGGCAAGCCGCACCGGCGTCGAGAACGTGCGCGAGGAGATTATCGGCCGCGTGCAGTTTGCCCCCACGCGCGGACGCTACAAGGTCTACATCATCGACGAGGTGCACATGCTGTCGACGGCGGCGTTCAACGCGCTGCTCAAGACGCTGGAGGAGCCTCCGAGCCACGTGGTCTTCATCCTGTGCACCACCGATCCGCAGAAGGTCCCCGAGACCATCCACTCGCGTTGCCAGCGGTTCGACTTCCGGCGCATCTCCAACGAGGCGCTGGTGTCGCGTCTGGGTGCAGTGTGCGTCGCCGAGGGCGTGGAGTTCGAGGGCGAGGCGCTCGATCTCATCGCGCACCGCTCCGACGGCGGAATGCGCAATGCGCTGACCTCGCTCGAGCAGGTCATCGCGTTTTCTGACGGCGCGGTGACGCTTGAGAGCACCGAGCGGCTTTTGGGCTCTATGGATGCCAGCGAGCTGGGCGAGATCGTGGGAGCGATCGGACGCCGCGATGTGGCGGCGTGTTTCCGCTGGACGGCGGAATTCGTGGAGACCGGCGCCGACCTGGCACAGTTCACGCGCGATCTGGCTGTGCACGTGCGCAATCTGTACGTGATGACGCTGGCGGGCGCCGACGTGGCGCTGGAGGTGGGGGCGAGCGAACGCCGTGAGATGGAGGCGGAGCTGCCCCTGTTCGCGCCGGATCGTCTGGCACGCCTCCTCGGCATCCTGGGCGATCTGACCAACGAGCTGAAGACATCCACCAACCCGCGGCTTTCCTTTGAGATCGCGCTCACGCGCATGGTGCGTCCCGATTCGGATCTGACGATGGAGTCGCTCGCCGAGCGCGTGGAGGCGCTGGAATCGGGATACTCGGCGGTTGCCCATGTGACGTCTTCGCCGATCGGCGGCGCTGCAGGTGCAGGCGCTGCCCAAGCTGCTGCCCAGCCGATGGCGCAGGCGGCGACGCAGCCGTCGATGGGCGATGCCGGGTACGCAGCGCAACCGATGGCGCGCGAGGGAGGCGGCTACGCGGCGCAGCCCGCGGTCCACCAAGAGCATCGCCCCCAGCCGGCGCAGGCCGTACGCGCGGCCGAGCAGCCGATGGAGGCGGTTTCCTCGGAGCAGCCTGTGCAAGCGCGCGTCCGGCCGGTGGAGCGGGGCTTTGCCGAGCCGCTCCAACCGCAGCCTGCCGAGCATGCTGCCGTGCAGGCGTCTGCCGAACCATCCTCCGGATCCGCCGTCCAGCAGGCCGGCGGCGCGGCCCCTGCGGGCGCGGGGTCGGGGTCCGTGTCGGCCCAGCTAGCAGCAAGCTTGTCCAATCCTGCTGCGTTGCAGCGCCTGTGGCAGGCGGCGCTCACGACGCTGAAAAAGGAGAAAGCCGCCTACGGCGTGCTGTTCCTCAACACCAAGGCGGTGTTCGAGCCGTCGGCGAACGCATTGTCGATCGAGTTCCCTGCCGAAAACACGTTCGCGTTCAAGGCGGCGCAAAAGCCTGATGTGCAAGCTGCGGTCGCGTCGGCGCTCATGCGCGCCTGCGGCGAGCGGCTTGCCTTCTCGTACGTCCAGGCGGGCAATCGCGTCGCGGCGGGAGGTGCGGCAGCCGGTGAAGCGGCTCAGCCGCAGCCTTCGCGCGAGCAGCCGCGTGCCGAGATGCCGGCGGAGCCGATTCGCGATCGAGGCGGCTTCGATTCGGCGGGGGATCGGCCCGTCCGCGAAGATCGCCGCGCCGAAGCGGCGACGCATCCGGCATATGGGGAGCGCCGTGCCGAACCCGAGCAGACCCGCTCTGCTGCATACGGTCAGAGCGTAGCGACGGGGATGCTCGCCGCGCAAGAGCAGCGCTACGACGCGGAGCCGTCCTCTCCGTCCTACGACGATGTGGTTCCCTACGATGACGACGCTGTCCCCTATGATGACGCTGCGGCGATGTCCTACGACGTCCCCCCGTGGGAGGAGGCTGCTCCTGCGCGCCGAGTCGAGGCTCGCCCTCAGGCAGAGCAGCCTGCGGCGCACCGCCAGGATGAGCAGAACGTGCCGCGTCCCCAAGTCGAGCAGGCGGCGGCTCCTGCGCGCGCCGAGCAGCCGGATTCGTCGGCTCAGGCAACTCCCGATGACCTGCAGGCGATCCTCGCTGCGGGATTCGGCGATGGCGTTACGTTCCAAGAAGTGAGAGAATAACGCGTCGCATAACGCGATGAAGAAAAGGCAACCTTGAGCGCGCGGCGCTCTGTTGAGATCACGGCGCCGGCGGGCGCCCCGGCAAAGGAGAGATGACAATGTCCAGACGTGGAGGATTCCCCGGCGGCATGGGCGGCGGCAACATGAACGCCATGCTCAAGCAGGCCCAGAAGATGCAGGCCGAGCTTGCGAAGGCCCAGGATGAGATCAAGGAGATGTCGTTTACCGGCACGTCCGGCGGCGGCATGGTCAAGGTGACGGCGCTTGGCGATCAGACCATCGACAGCATCGAGATCGATCCCGCCGCCGTTGATCCCGAGGACGTGGAGATGCTGCAGGATATGGTGTGCGCTGCCGTCAACGAGGCGCTGCGCGGCATCCAGGAGCTGAGCAACCAGCGCATGAGCTCCGTCACGGGCGGGATGAACATCCCCGGCTTGATGTAGCGGGCCATGTATTCCGCGCCTTCCATCCAAAAGCTGCTCGACGAACTCGAGCGTTTGCCCGGCGTTGGCCCCAAATCGGCGCAACGCATCGCGTATTGGCTGCTCAACGCTGATAAGGCGACCGCATTGCGCCTTGCGGAGGCGATCGTCGAGGTAAAGGACACCGTGCGGTTCTGCTCGCGGTGCTTCAACTATGCGGAAGGCGATCTGTGCGATATCTGCGCGTCCGGCAAGCGCGACGGAGGCGTGCTGTGCGTGGTGAGCGAGCCTCGCGACATCCCGCCGATCGAGCGCACCGGCGTGTTCCAGGGCGTCTACCACGTGCTGGGCGGCGCCCTGTCGCCCATGGAGGGCATCGGGCCAGACGACCTGCACATCTCCGAGCTGCTCAAGCGTCTGGCGTCGGAGGATGTGCACGAGGTGGTGCTTGCCACCAACCCCAACATCGAGGGCGAGACCACGGCGGCCTATCTGGCGCGCCTCATCAAGCCGCTCGGCATCACGGTGACGCGTCTGGCAAGCGGACTTCCCGTCGGCGGCGATCTGGAGTTCGCCGACGAGGTGACGCTCGGCCGCGCCCTGGAGGCGCGTCAGCCGCTGTAGAGGCGGAGGCGTCCCTGAAGCAGCCCGTGCGCTCGTTTGCGCGCGGGTTTTTTGATCGGGATGTATCGGACGCAGATCGCTTGACGGTCGATCGGGACGCCGCCCCCTGCATTCCCTGAAATGCAGAAGAGGGGCGCCGTCCCCTCCAAAAACGGCGTCCCTCTTCTGTTTGTTCGAAGCAGTGAAGCTTCTCGTGTATGTCCTGGGAAAGTATACCATTCATATTCACGGAATCAAAACAATTTTTTTCGGCGAACTGCAGCCGTCCGAATCTCTTGCGAATGCATGGCTTGCGTCTCGTTCTCCCGTCAATGCTTTATACTTGCTCGTTGCAAGAAACTAGGGGAGGTTTTCATGCTGAACGTTCCAAGCCCGGCGGTCGCGTTCGTCGGACGCCATAATTCGGGGAAGACGACCATCATCGTCAAGGCCATCCGCGAGCTGGTGGCGCGCGGATGGGATGTGGGCAGCGTCAAACATCACAGCCATGTGGGCTTTGAGATCGACTATCCCGGCAAGGATTCGTACCGCCATCGCGAGGCGGGGGCGAGCGAGACCGTCATCGCCTGCCCGGGCCAGATGGCGCGCATCAAGACCATCGAAGGCGAACTTGAATGCGCCGATATCGTGCGCGATATGAAAGGCCACGACATCGTGATTGTGGAGGGCTATCGCAAAAGCGGGCTGCCGACCATCGAGGTCATGCGGTCGGGCAACGCCGCCGACGAGCGCGTCGCCGAGGTGTTCGCCGAGGGCGCGCGCCGCGGATGGAAGCTGGGCACCGACTTCGTGCAGTTTGGCAAGGGCGAGCAGCCTCCTGCAAACGATGCGGAAGCGCACGAGCGCTTTGAGGAGGCGGCGCGTCAGGCAGACGAGGCGGCTGCCGACATCGACGCCCCCGACGTGAGGGGAAAGATGCCCACCGCCAGCACCGTCGCCGTCATTTCCGACATCCCCCTGGCGATCGAAGCTGCGCAGGCCTACGGCATTCCCGTGTTCGATCTGGAGGATACGGCGGGGCTGGTCGATTTTCTGGAAGAGCATTACGTGCGCCCGCGCGTGACCGTGGTCATCCAGGCGGGCGGCGAGAGCCGTCGCATGGGCCGCAGCAAGGCGACCGTGCCGTTCGCGGGCCGCCCGCTCATCTGCCGTTTGGTGGAGCGTCTGGCGCCGGTGGCCGACGATCTGGTCATCACGACCAACGAACCCGAGAACCTGGTGTTTTTGCACTCGACGTTCCCCCAGTACAACATCCAGCTGGTCTGCGACGAGTTCGACTACCGCGGCGCCCTGCCCGGCTTGTACACCGCGCTGCAGGCGGCGCGCAACCCGTATGTCGCCGTGGTCGCCTGTGATATGGTGTTCGCATCGTCGTCGCTGGTGGTCGCCGAGGCGCTTGCCATGAAGGAGAGCGGCGCCGATGCGGTGGTGCCGGTCAACAAACACGGATACGAGCCGTTCCACGCGATTTACCGCCGCATGGCGTGCCTGCCCGCGGTGCGCGAGGCGCTCAAGAGGGGCGAGAAGCGCGCGCAGGCGTTCTTCGACGAGGTGAATGTGCTGGAGTTCCCGCAGGCGAAGGTGCTCGAGGCCGAGCCGATGGGCGGCTGCTTCATCAACGCCAACACGCCCGATGAACTGCATGCGCTCGAGGAGTCGTTCCTCGAGAATTAGCGGACGTTGGCGATGGGCCCGTTTGCCGCGGATGCCGCCTGCCTTCCGTGCGACGGATCCGGCGGCTTCATCGTTTTGAGAGGAGGCAGCGCTGACGCGCGATCAAGATGCCCAATCTGAAGGATATCGTCGATGTGGCGCAGGCTCTTGAGAGCAAGGCCGTGCGCGTGGTCGCCGACCGCTGCGTGGTCGTGCGCAACCGCCATGCCTCCTGCCGCCGGTGCGTCAAGGCGTGCCCCGCGGACGCCATCACCGTGCGCAATAACGAGCTGACGCTCGAAAATCATGCCTGTGTGTCGTGCGGCGCCTGCACGGTGGCGTGCCCGGTCGAGGCGCTGGTCCCCTTGGATCCGACCGATGCCGAGTTGGCGACGGGCGCGGCACGTTCCGCCGACGCGCTCGACGGGTGCGCGGTGATCGCGTGCGCGCGGATCGCGTCCAAAGATCTGGGAGATCCCACCAAGTACACCATCGTTCCATGCATGGCGCGCGTGGACGAAGGCATGCTGGTGGAGCTAGCCGCCGCAGGCGTGAGCCGCATCATGCTGGTGGACGGCACGTGCCGCACCTGCAAGTACCGCGACACCGAACCCGGCGTCGATGAGGCAGTCGAGCAAGCGCGAGGCCTCATCGCCGCGATGGGAGGCGCTACCGAGGTGGTGCGTGCGAGCGAGTTTCCCGCCGAGGCGCTGCTGGAGGATCGCGCGAGCCTGTACGGCCAGGAGCGCCGCGGTTTCTTCTCGCGCTCGTCGCGCCGTGCACGCGAGGCCAGCGTGAAGACCGCCGAGGTCATGGTGTTCAAGGAGTTCGAGCAGCGCATGCCGTCCTTGAAGGAGCGGCTCGGCGTGACGGCGGCGGGTGCGATGCCGTGGCTGGTGGCGCAGCGCCGCGAGCGCCTGATGGATTCGCTCGACCAGCTGGGAGCGCCGACGGTCGAGACGATCGATTCGCGTCAGTTCGGCACCGTGTCCATCGACGAGGAGAAATGCTCGGCGTGCGGGATGTGCGCGGTGTTCTGCCCCACGGGCGCATTGAAGAAAAGCGACGAGCGTCCCAAGGACGGCGTGGGAAGCTACCTGGAGTTCCAAGCGTTCGACTGCGCGAACTGCCGCATGTGCGCCGACGTGTGCATGAAAAAGTGCCTCACCGTGAGCACCCAGGTGGCGGCTGACGAGCTGTTCGACTTCGAGCCGCGCCTGATCCACATCCCCGATCCGCCCAAACGGACCGGCATGCTGACGGGGTTCAAACGCGGTAAATAACCGTGCATCGTCGGCTCGTTCCGTCGGCCGGCAGGCCGACGGAACCCTCTACCTCATCATCATCTTGACGATTTTCATCTTCATGTCGTCGAAGGGCGGGTTGCGCACGGGCAGCTCGAACCAGGTGCCTTTGCGCAGCGTCGACTTGTAGTGCGTGAAACAATCGAAGCCCACCTTGCCGTGGTAGGCGCCCATGCCGGAGTTGCCCACGCCGCCGAATCCCATGTGGTTGTTCGCCAGGTGGATGACCACGTCGTTGACCGTGGCTCCGCCGAAGGGCAGGGTGGTGAGCACGCGGTGCTGGATCTGCTTGTCCTCGCTGAAGATGTAGCAGGCCAGCGGCTTCTCAAAGTGCCGTACGATCTCGAATGCCTGGTCAAGCGTGCGGTACGTGATGACAGGGATCACCGGCCCGAAGATCTCCTCGCCCATGACGGGATCGTCAAGCGTCACGCCGGTGAGGCAAGTGGGCTCGATGCGCAGTGTTTCGGGATCGCCATGCCCGCCGAACGCCACTCGCGCGTCGGGGTTGCGGTTCTCAATGAGCCCCATCACGCGGTCGAAGTGGCGGCGGCTGATCATGTGCGGCCACTCGTCGCATTTCAGGATGTCGTCGCCGTAGTACTGGTGGAAGCAGGCCTCCAGCTGGGGGATGAACTCGTCGACCACGTTCTCGTGCACCAGGAAGTAGTCGGGCGCCACGCAGGTCTGGCCGCAATTGATGCCCTTGCCCCAGGCGATGCGCTGCGCCGCGCGCTTGATGTTGGCGGTCTCATCCACGATACAGGGACTTTTGCCGCCCAGTTCCAGCACGACGGGCGTGAGGAACTTGGCCGCCGCCTGCATGATGGTGTGGCCGACGTTGGGGCTGCCGGTGAAGAAGATCTGATCCCAGCGCACCTCCAAAAGCCAGTCGTTCATCTCGCCGGAACCGGGGAAGCCGCATACGAACTCGGGCGGGAAGATCTCGGCGACCATCTCGATGAGCAGGGCGCTGGTGGCCTTGGACGTGCGCGATGGCTTGAGCGCCACGCAGTTGCCGGCGGCGATGGCGTCGACCATCGGCACGAGCGCCAGCTGCAGCGGGTAGTTCCACGGCGAGAGCACCAGCACCACGCCCAGCGGGCTGGGATAGACCTTCGACGTGGAATGGAAGTGCATGAGCGGCGAGGCAACGCGCTTGGGGCGCGACCACTTGTTCAGATGCTTGAGCATCATCGTGATCTCGTCGTAGACGATGCCCAGCTCGGTGGCGTAGCCTTCGAACGGCGCCTTGCCCAGATCCTGCCTCAGGGCGTCGAGCACGCGCTGCTCGTTGGCGCGCAGCCAGCCGCGCAGCTTCTCGAGCGCCTGGCGGCGATAGGGAACGTGCATCGACGTGCCCGTCAGAAAGAAGTCGCGCATCTTCTGCGCCGCGGTTTCGACGTCCGCCACGCTGTTGTAGGTTGGGATATCGCTCATGATCGGTTTCCTTTCAGAGGATTCGAGTCAGTCGGATTATGCAGCTCGGAAGGGCGGGGAGGGGTTCGCGCGCAGTTTCCGCAGCCCTCTCATCGCGTTCGTAGAACGCGATATTCAAAGGGCGAGGACTTGTTTGAGCACGTGCCCCTCCCCGCCCTTCCGAGCGGTCGGACTAGTAAACCGCTTCCAGGATCTCCATCGCGTCCTCGATCGTCACTTCCGTGGCGTTGTAGAGCGCTGCGCCGTCGTAGCGCGCCTGCTTCGCCACGGCTTGCAGCTGGTCGTGCTCGATGCCCAGCTCGCGCAGGGTCAGCGGCACGCCGTGCTTTTCATGGAAGCCCTTGTTCAACGCGAACAGCGCTTCGCAGACTGCCTCGTCGCGTTCGGCGGCGGATGCATGCGCCAGCTGCGCGTTGCGTGCGGGGTCCAGATATCCTAGCAGCTCGCCGTAGACGCCGGCGTGCACGCCGTGGTCGAGGTTCCAGCGCACGCAATGGGGCAGGAGCATCATCATCGCCTGGCCGTGGGGTACATGGCACAGGCCGCCGAGCGAGTGTCCGATGGCGTGGACGATGCCCACCATCGCGTTGCTGAACGCTGCGCCTGCCATCAGCGACGCCAGCGCCAGGTTCGTGCGGGCGTCCACGTCGTCGCCCTGCTCGCAGGCGCGCGGCAGGTTGGCGGCGATAAGCTCGATCGCCTTGACGGCGAACGCGTCGGACACGGGGTTCTTCTGGATGGAGGTGTAAGCCTCCACGGCGTGCGTCAGCGCGTCCATGCCGGTGGTGGCGGTGAGCTTGGGCGGCAGCGTGGCGGTGAGCGCCGGATCGAGGATGGCGGCATGCGGCACCAGCTTGTAGGATGTGAACGAGAGCTTCGCGCGCTTGTGCGTGTCGGCTACCACGGCGACCAGCGTCACCTCGCTGCCGGTGCCGGCCGTGGTGGGCACGGCGATGAAAGGCGGCATGTCGCGCGTGAGGATTTCGGCTCCTTGCAACGTGGCAAAGTCGACGCCCTCGCAGGACAGCGAGGCGGCGGCGCCCTTGGCGGTGTCGATGACCGAGCCGCCGCCGATGGCGACGAATCCGTCGCAGCCGCGCTGCTGGTAGAGATGCGCCACCTCGTTGACCACGTCCATCGAGGAGTCGGGCGGCACCTGGTCGAACACGTCGTAGGAAACGCCGGCAGCGTCCAGCACGCCGGTGAGCTTGGCGGCGACGCCCAGCTTCACCAGGCCGGCGTCGGTCATCACCAGCGGATGGCTCATGCCCTGCGATTCGAGCTCGTTGGGCAGCTTGTCGAGCGCGTGCTGGCCGCAGATGATCTTGGTGGGGCAGTGGAATTCGAAACCCGTTGTCATGGCGTCTTCTTTCTCGCTGGGCGCTACGCGGTGCGGCGCTGCGCCTTGGGGGCGTTGCGGTAGGCGGCGCGCCAGCCGAAGAACATCTTCAGCAGCGCTGTGAACAGGTAGGTGAGGGCGACGCCCGTGTCGTTGGGGCCGCGGGTGGAGAACGCGCGCTCGGCCAAGGCGTCCTTCAGCGTCTCGCCGCCGGAGAAGCAGGCGAAGGCGAAGGGCACGGAGCGGAAGTCGATGACGTAGTCGACGGTGGCTGCCTGCGGGGCGGCGGAGGCGAGGCCGCTTCCCGGTTCCACGTCGCGGGCGATGCGCGTAGGCGGTACGCGCTTGAACGAGCCGGCATCGGTGCGGCGGCAGGTGCCGGCAAGGTCGGTGCCCTGCACGCTCAGCTGGAAGGTGTAGCCCGGCTGCAGGTAGTCGATCTCCGCGCGGATCTTCTTCGAGAAGTGGCGGAAGATGCTGATGAGCAGGGGCAGCAGGCGCAATAGCACGCGCACGTATAGCGCTTGGACGTGCCATGCCGCGCCATGTCGGATGGAGCCGGCTTCGGCCATGGGATCCCCTTTCCTCGCTCTCCCTTATGCGCTAATCATAGGGTTCGCGCAGCCGGAGCCGATGCACCTCTCGCCGCCCGGCGACCCTGCATCCGCTAGCGGTTGGGGGAAGCGGGTGATCTTCGGCTCCGTTGCACACGTGTTTCGCGACGGGTCTGCGCCTTCGTCTTGCTTCAACTCCTGTTTTTTCGCGTTTTGCGCGATTCGCCAAAGGGTTCATTCAGCGAATAATCTGGCGCTGGAACTCCGATCTGGGGTTATGCCGCCGATCTGTTTCGCTTGAGCGGCTTTGCGATGCGGATGGGGCTTTTGAATCGCGCAAAACCTCGCAAAATCGGACCAACCCCTTCGGAGTCGAACGCCGCGCCTTCGCGTGAAGGGGCCGCTTGGATATATACTGGGATCATGCCGGCTCTTTAGAATGCGGAGCGCGGCGATCGGGCGGGTGCGACGCGGCCCGCAGGACGGGTGGGATGCGGCCTGCGGGGCGAGCGGACCATCATGCCGCCCGCAGCGGCGTAGCGCCGCGGAACGGGAGGATGACATGGGTGGAACGTTCATGCTCGCGGTGCCCATCATCGGGGCGGTGGCCATCGCGATGCTCGTGGTGGTGGCTTTGGCCGCCGTCGCCTTCATCGGCGCCACGGTCGTGAGCATCGTGTTCGCCGCGCGCACCGGGAAGCGCCGCGCCCAAGGGAAGAAGCTCAAGGGCCTGATCGCCATCCCCATCGTCCTGTATGCGGTGAGCGTGCCGGTGTTGGCATGGTTCGCCGTCGTCATCGCCTTTCCCATCATCGATGCCGATCTGACCATCCGCTACGACGATTACTCCGAGGCGATCGTCACCCACGACCCCATCGAGTTGCGGGAATGCCTCCAGACCCTCACCGATCCCCTGCCCGTCGAGGGGGAGGGCTCTTGGGAGGAACTGCTCCGGGTGTCCATCGAGTACGGGGATGACGAGTGCGTGCGCATCGTGTTCGACGAGGCGGATGCCCAGGGTGCGCCCCTCGACGTGGACGCGCCGCTTCCCAGCTACGATTCCGAAGGCGTTGCGGGCGATGCGGAGCCGCCGCTTCTGCTGGCGCTGGGATTCTGCTACAGCTCGCCCGACATGATCCGCGTCCTGCTGGATGAAGGCGCGGATCCCAACATCGCCGCTGCCGCTGCCGACGGCATCCATGCATCCGAGCTTTTCGAAGGGGAGACGCCGTTGCATCTGGCATGCCGCGGGGTGGCGGGCGCCTCGGTCTACGTGGACGACGATGAGCAGGATGCCCTTCAGGTCCTCGGCGAAACCGACGAGGTGGTGGACCTGCTGCTCGCATACGGCGCCGATCCTGCCATCGAGGATGCGGAAGGGCGGACGCCGTGGGACAACTACGTCGCGCGGGTCGCGCGCTTCGTGCAATACGACGATCTGAGCGGGGACGAGGCTGACCGGATCCTCGAAAGCCGCGCGGAGGTTCTCCGCTGAGAGGGCGTTGAGGGCGTCGGCGTTTCGAGCCGGAGACGGAGGCGCGCGCTCGCGCAACGCGCGGCGTCTTGCGTGGCGGGCGACCGTTCGCTCGCTTGCGTTATGCGAAGCGGCCCGCAGGCGGGCGTCTTTCGCGTGCTTGGCTCGCCCTACACGATGGGCGGCGTCCATTCGGATAGGCCCTTCGCCCGGCGGTTGGCGCGGCGGCCGCGCATGTTGGCGACGCAGCCCTGCATGCCGTGCGGGATGTAGCCCATGTCCTCGATGTTCTCGGGCAGATAGCTCACCAGGCTGAGCGGCGCCGTTTGCTCCACGTGCTCGGGCATGGCTCCCGGCACGGCTTCGAACCCGCACACCACGGCGCCTTGGCCGGTGAGCTTGGCCTCGTAGGCGCTCGGCGGCTCGTTGGGGAACAGCGCGCGCACGTCGTCGGCGTTCCAGAGCAGGTCGTAGCCCGCAAGCTCGATCTGCGTGAGCGAGAAGTCGCGGAAGGGCAGGCTGTCGGTGCGCAGGCGCACGGATGCGCCGGGCGCGAGGATCTTGCGGTAGGCCATCAGCCGATCGAGGTGCGTCAGACGCAGGTGCGCCTTCTTTTTCTTGGGAAACGGCGTGGGGAAGTTCATGAGGATGCCGTCGATCTCGCCCGGCGCGAACAGCGTGGCTAGGTCGGGGTCGTCCGCCCACACGAACACGGCGTTGGGAACGCCTTCCGCCAGCGCCAGCTCGGCGCCGCGCATCACGCAGACGCCCTCCACGTCCAGCCCGATGTAGAGCGTGTCGGGGTGCATGCGCGCGCAGGCGACGGTGTACTCGCCTTTGCCGCAGCCCAGGTCGAGGATGACGCGGTCGAAGGATGCGCGGGGAGTGGGGGCGCTGCTGCTGCGAGCGCCGTCGCTTGCGCCGGTCATCGCGTCAGCGGGGCAGTCGCCAGCGGCAGCTGCATCGGCGAGGGGTCGAACGCATGGGGCGGCAGTCGCGGCGGGGCGATCGGTCGGGGCGGCTGCCATGTCGGCGAGACGGCGGTTCGCGGCAACGTCCGCGTCCATCGAACCAGTGGAGGGGACCCACTCGTGCCACTTGCCTCGCCACGATTCAGGGCTGCGCTCCACCGCCTGCGCGCAGCCGGCGAGACGGTCTTCGAGCGAGAAATCTTTCGGCAAGCGCGATCGCGGCGTGCGCACGGGGCCTCCTATCTGAAGCAAGTGAAAGGGCTGAAGGTGCTTTGCAGTATGATACGCCAGCTTAACGAAGCGCGGTTTGCCGCGCGCCGAGCAAGCCGCACGTTTCTGGTGCCGCGCGGCTTGCTTCCCTCCGATCCCGGTTCGCAAGCCGATTCCGGATGCATTTCCTGATGCCGGAGCATGTTCGCATCCCACAGGCTCGCAGAACCGTGCATTTCGGGAAGCATTCGCCATTGGCGGGCGAAAAAGTTCCGAAATGCACGGTGCTTTGCCGGAATAGGGAGTTCACTTCGCGCTGGCTTCAGAAAACCCCAGTTGAAAAGCAACGTCGTGCGTTTCAGCGATTTTTCGATCGTGCATATCGGCGCTTTTTTTCACCAAGGTGGCAAATTCGTCCCGAAATGCACGATGCCGCCTCGAAACCGGAAGTCAATCAGCGCGGGGCTGCAAGCTCCATATGCAAGATGGGGTAGGGATTGCCCTGTTCGTCGAGCTCCGACCGTCCGCGGACGGCGAAGCCCAGGTGCTCGTAGAAGCCCCGCGCCCCGGGGTTCTGCTCGTTCACATCGAGCTTCTTCGCGTCGTAGGCGGCGATGCCGTGCTCCAGGAGCCGCTTCCCGATGCCGCGCCCGCGCTGATCGTCGGCGACGAACAGCATCTCGAGCTTGTCCCCGTCGATCCCCATGAACGCTATGGGCGCGCCGTCTGCGTTCTCCTCGACGATCAGCAGGGGGACTCCGGCGAGTGCGGTGGGCACGTATTCGCGGATGCCGAGGATCTCGCTTTCCGTCAGGAACAAGTGCGTTGCGCGCACCGACCCTTCCCATACGTCGAGCAGCTGGTCGATGAGCTCGGGGGTTCTCTGTTCGGGCGCGATTTCGCGCATCTGGATCCTCCTTCTCCGGCTTTGCGTTCGGTGTCTTCGGAATGTGAAAAAGCGACTGTCCCTTTTTCGCATTTTACTGGTTCGGCGAGAAGCAACGGGCTGTTTCTTGCGGAGCGTCCATCCGCTCGGGGACAATGTGCCCATGACGGACGATCGACGAAAGGAAGAGGCCATGTCCATCAAAGACACCATCGCCGCAATCCGCAAGGAGGCGGGCATCACGCAGGAGGAGATGGCGCGCAGGCTCTACGTCACCCGCCAGGCGGTCAGCCGCTGGGAGACGGGCGAGACCGCACCCGGCATCGATATGGTGAAGCTCATCTGCGTCACCTTCGGCGTGCCGCTCGAGCGCTTCTTCGACATGCCGATGAGCTACTACTGCCAATGCTGCAGCATGCCGATTCCAGAGGAGGAGATGCGCGGCACCGAGGCTGACGGCTCGAGGAGCGCGGACTTCTGCAAGTACTGCTACGACCACGGTGATTTCACCGCGAAGGGCATGACGATGGACGAGTTCATCGAAGCGACGGCGCCCATGGAGGCTAAAGCGCTGGGCGTGTCGCTCGACGAGGCGGTGTCACTTATGGCCACGTTGCTGCCTCATCTGAAGCGCTGGCGCGAGGTGGGCGAGAACGAGCAGCGCTACGGTGAGGAGATTCGCGCGGCGTACGGCGACGAGGTCGTCGATGCCGCCAACGAGAAGTACGTCGCCATGGGCGAGGCGGCCCACATGCAGGCCGACGAGCTGGCGCTCGCCATCAACGAGCAGCTGCGCCGCGCGATGGAGGCGGGCGACGTGGAGGGTCCCGAAGCGCGCAAACTGGTCGCCATGCACGGCCACTGGCTGCGCATGTACTGGCCCGACGGGTTGTACACGCCCGAGGCGCACAAGGGCTTGGCCGACGGCTACCTCGCCGACGAGCGCTTCCGCACCTACTACGACGCTGTGGCGCCGGGCGCAACCCAGTTCCTCCGCGACGCGATCCATGCCTGCGCGTAAATGCGGAAAAGCACATCCGCTTCTTCATACTCGATAGGCAAACGTCCTGATCAATGGCGCTCAACTTCAGATAAACTGGCGGTAGAGGCAATTCGACCGACGGTCGGTTGAGCGCGAATGCCGTGCGTGGAACGATTGATGCGAGCCGTTCCACCACGATGAAAGGACGATCATGGCACAGCAGGCACAGCTTAGCTTCGGCGAGATGGTTCGCGCGCTCCGCGCGGAGAAGGGCATGACGCAGCTTGATCTTGCGCGGAAGATGGGCGTCACCGACAAGGCGGTTTCCAAGTGGGAGCGGGATCTGTCGATTCCCGATGTGGCATCGCTCCCCAAGCTTGCCGAGGAGCTGGGCACTTCCGTCGATGAGCTGCTTCAGGCCAAAACGGCGGCGCAGGAGGCTGCGGCCGAAGATGGCGCCACGCGCAAGAAGGCGGCGGCTTTGGTCGAGTTGGTGCTCAAGGCGGTCGCCCTCGCGATGGGCGTTGGGGTCGTGGCGCTCACGATCATGGACGAGGTCGAGCCCCGCAACGCGCTCGGCCTGCTCGGCGTCGGCGTCGCCTGCCTCGCGCTCGTGCAGCTGATGCATTCGGGAGAGGACGATCGGTAGCGTTTCGATATCTGGCCAGCGCGTTGGCCGTTGTCCGTCAGTAGCGCTGGGCGTCGCTGGCGGCGTAGTCGTCGAAAAGCTGGCGGCAGTTGTCGCGGTCGAACTCCTGCAGGCTCACTGTCTCTTCCTCGCCGTTGAGCTGGCGGTAGAACGCGTCGTCGCGGAAGCCGATCTCGGCACTGTCCTCGCGCGTGCAGCCGTAGTAGACGGCATCCATGTTGGACCAGAGGACCGCACCCAAACACATCGGGCACGGCTCGGCGGTGGTGTAGAGCTCGCAGCCCGTCAGATCGTGCGTGCCCAGGTTGCGGCACGCGTCGCGGATCGCCTCCATCTCGCCGTGGCAGGTGGGGTCGTTGTTCGCCAGCACGCGGTTGTGGCCTCTGCCGACGATCTCGCCGTCCTTCACGATGACCGATCCGAACGGCCCGCCGTCGCCCGCCTGGATGCCCTGGTAGGCTTCGTCGATCGCGATCTGCATGAATTCGGAGGAGGGCTGCATGTCGGTTCCTTCGGTGTCGATGGATTCGTCAGATCCGTTGGCGGAGCTTTGCTCGGCGGTTTGGGCTTGCGAAGCCGTTTCGGTTTGCGAAGCGGCGTCTTGCTCGGTTGACGCTGTGTCGTTTCCTGCGGATGAGCAGCCCGTCAGCGCGATAGCCAGAAAGAGAGTGGCGACGATGCCGACGAGCGTGCGCAGCTTGGAGGATGAGGCCATAGCGGGTCCTTTCGACGGGGACGTGCAACCATGGTAGCATGCGGTGCGCTCGGCGCGACCGTCCGAATAGACGACGCGATAGGGGGAACGGTCTCTTTTCCGCATCGGCGCAATGCGGGATAGCGACCGTCCCCTTATCACACCCTCAGTTTTTCGAGGTGTGCAGGTCGCAAGCTCGCGTTCACTCCTCAAAGCGCCTATTGGTTCCCATGCCTTGCAATGCTCGGGCTTCCGTTCCATATAATCAAGTCGAGGCGCAAGCAAGCGCTCCCGTTTCCAAAATAAGGGGGGCATCATGGCCGACAAGCAGCTGGATAACAACAACCTCGAGCCCGCCATCCCCGAGAGCCCCGAAATTCCCGATGAGCAGCTTGGCGAAGCGGCAGGCGGCTGGAACACCTACAGGGATTACTATGGCGTGTACTGCAAGAAATGCCGCAACATTTTTACGCCTACGATGACGAAGCGCTCCGGAAGATAGTCACGAATCCCTGTCGTTGGTGCGGAGCCCCCTACACGAACATGATCATCGACCCTAGCCTGTCCCCTCGGAATAAACCTGACAGGCCCTTGCATTAACGAGCGAGCCGAAGACGAGAAAAGGGGGACAGCCCCCTTTTCTCATCTTCTTTGTTCATCGACCCTAGCCTGCGCCCTTCTAGGGTATGACGCAGCTCGGGCTTGCACGGCCGATGCATGATGGGGCAGGGAAGAACTGCAGCTGCAGGACTTCTACCCGATCCTTCAACGCAGGCAAAACTCTCTCAGCACTTTGAGCCTCGGCTGCATCTCCTCCATAAGATCGTCGGCAACGTAGGGGGTGGAAGCGAGAACCGCCCCCTCCTTTCCGGATCCTGCGCGGCTGATCGCATCCTCGACGCTGTCGACCATCGGACGCGCCAGCCGTTGCAGCGCCCCCCGTTTCATGCCCAGTTCCGCCGCAAGCACCTCAAGCGTATCGACGCCGACTGCATCGATGTCGCGTACGCCTCCGATCGCGATCGCCATGTCTCGACTGAAACGCGGATAGCGCGTCGTCGATACAAGGTCGTAAGCGCAGGTGAGGGAAACGAAGGGGTTGTCACCGTTCGGGTTCGGGAAAAGCCTGATGGAATAGTTTTTGAGGTGCCCATCGCAGTTTCCGATGAGGTAGGAAAACAGCAGGATGCGGCAGAATTCCGCAAGATCGCGAGCCGGCTTGAGGCTGTGCTTTTTCAGGAAGCCGGCGATCGCCCTCACGCTGCCTCCGGGTAGATCGGCATATTTCGATCCGGGCATCATACCGAATGCCTGTGCGAGATCTTCTTGATGAAGCCGCTCGACGCGAAGCTTCCCTCCTTCCATGCGCACCGATCGATCGAATCGCTCGACAGCAAGCACGGGTGCTCCGCAGTCCAGAAGGTGAGTGTTCGCCACATCGAGTCCGCAGGCCGCAGCGGCGTGCATGCAGAGATATTCGATCTCGGGCAGGTCGTGCAAGTAACTGGTCTTGAGAATATGCGTTGTTGCTGCCAGTCCGCGCGGCCGCAACCATCCTTTTTCGATGGGCGGTCGAGGATCATGGGCGAGCCCCGTTTTGCCTTGCGTTCCGGCAAGCGAAAGCCGGGAGGCGGCGTTTTCCCCAGCCGTTTCCGAAACGCTGCGGAACATTCTGTTGAGTTCATCTGGGGAAACAGGTTCATAAGCGAGTGTTTCGCTAATAGGCTCGTCTTCCTGTTGCTCGACAACGACATCGCCAATGCAGTCTCTTCCGCAGCTTGCCAAAAAGGCAAGCGTGTCGTTTTCGGCGAGTTGAAGCTCTGCCGCAAGCGCCTGCCGCGCCATTCCCTCGGCAAGAAGGCCTTCGAAATACGGTAGATACTCCGATGCCGTGAATGGTTCGGCTCGGAGCGGTAGCGAAAACGAAAGAGGAATCGCGTCGGGGCGGGTGAGGTAAGAGGCATCATAGGCGAACCGGCTTCCATCATCATGTATTGCGCCTACGAAGATGGGCCGGTCGTAGGAGAGGAGCGAGATGCGAAGATCACCTAGCATGAGGCTCTCCGTTCAAGAGAGACGTCAATGCCGAGCATCGTGAGAATGTCGAGAACTTTTCCCACCTCGGCAGATCGTTTTCCGTTTTCCAACTGCGAGACGAAGGTTATGCCCACGCCGCACAAATCGGCGAGTTCGCCTTGGGTCAGCCCTTGCCGCTTGCGCTCTTCTCGGATGCAGCGGCCGATGTCGTCTACATCTGCAACAAACATGTTCAATCCTTTATGCGATCGCAATAATTGCAGCGAGTAGAAGAATATTTCATTCGTTCGCATAAAGCAAGAAGAACGTAAAAGACATTTATGCGAACGCAATTGACGATAGCGCCATCGGAGCGCAACCACCCTTTCGCATCTTGCTGGTAGGCTGATTCAGGAGACGCATCGGAAAGCGTATACGTGTTCTCAACATTTCGAACTTCTCAGATGCGACTGGGTGCATAATGTGCCCAATCTGTTCAAGCTGGGGAAACGGAGAGATGGAATATGCCGGAGGGAGAAGCGAAGGACAAGGCTCGCATTCTCGTTGTTGAGGACGATTCTTCCATCAGCGATGTCGTCTGCTCCATTCTGTCCGGTTCGGGGTTTGTCTGCACGCCCGCCTACTCAGGCACGGAGGCGAAGCTCCTCATCGAGTCGGGCGAGCCGTTCGATCTGGCGATCTGCGATCTGATGCTGCCGGGGATGCCCGGCGAGGACGTGGTGGCGCTCATCCGCTCGAGGGGCGCGGCGCCGATCCTCGTGACGTCCGCCAAGGCACAGGTGGTCGACCGCGTGGCGCTTCTGCGCATGGGCGCCGACGACTACCTGGTCAAGCCGTTCGACCTCGACGAGCTGGTCGCGCGCGTGGAGGCGCTGCTGCGCCGGGCGGGCTCCATCCCGGGCGCGGCGGGCGGCGCGGGCGGCGCGGATGCCGCCGACGCCGAGAAGCCCCTGGGGCACGGGGCGTGGCGGCTGTTCCCGGAAGCGCGCCGCTTCGAGGCCGCGGGCAGGGAGGTCGCGCTCACGCGCACCGAGTTCGATATCGTGGCCGCGCTCATGCGCCATCCCCGCAAGGTGTTCACCAAGCGCGAGCTGTACCGCGCGGTGTGGAACGAGGACGCCGCCGTCGAGGAGAAGGCCATCAGCACGCATGTCTCCAACATCCGCTCGAAGCTCAAGGGCACCGGCACCGAGGGCTACATCGAGACGGTGTGGGGCATCGGGTTCAAGCTCGCGGACGAACCGGCGGTGTGAAGGCGGTGCGTGCCGTGCATTCAACGCAGGCTTGCGAGGCGGAAAAGCGGGGTGGGGTGTGCTGGATTCTGGCTTATCACGTTACCGCCGTCCATCCTCGACCGATATGCGGAATAACCGGCGGTTCAATTCCGCATATCGGTCGAGGATCTGCCGGCATAGGGAAACGGCGCCTAGCGCGAAATCTCGAAGTCGAATCTTATAACTTTCTTAAAACTTCGCTGGAGGTTTCTGAACCTTCGCCTTCCATACTCGGATCATCGGATGAGGCGATGACGAGAAAGGATGGCGAATGGATGCGATAAGGACATCCAACCTGACCAAGGCCTACGGCGCAAAGCGCGCCGTCGACGGCGTGAGCCTGACCGTGGGCGCCGGCGAGATCTACGGCTTCGTCGGGCGCAACGGCGCGGGCAAGTCCACGCTCATGAAGATGCTCGCGGGGCTGGTGCTGCCCACGGCGGGCGAGGTCGAGATCCTGGGCGAGCGCCAGGCGCCGGGCTGCACGAGCCGCCGACTGGGCGCGCTCATCGAGAGCCCGGGGATCCACCCGGGGCTCACGGGCCTGGACAACGTGATGGTGCGCGCGCTCGCGCTCGGCGTGCCCCGCGCGAAGGCGGCCAGCATGGAGGCGCTCGAGATCGTGGGGCTGGCCTCGGTCGCCAAGAGGCGCGCCAAGACCTACTCGCTCGGCATGAAGCAGCGCCTGGGCCTGGCGATCGCGCTTGTGGGCTCGCCCGACCTGCTGCTGCTCGACGAGCCGTTCAACGGGCTCGACCCGCAGGCGGTGCGCGAGGTGCGCACGACCATCATGAACCTGGCGCGCATACGCTCGCTCACGGTGTTCGTGAGCTCGCACGTGCTCGACCAGCTGGAGCGCATGGTCACCTGCTACGGCGTCATCCGCGACGGACGCCTCGCGCGCGAGATGACCGCCGCCGAGGTGGACGCCGAGTGCGCCGACTACCTGAGCGTCCGCGCCGCCGAGCCCCAGCTCGCGCTCGCGCGGCTTTCGGACGCCTTCCCGGCGGCGCGCTTCTCCCTCATGCCCGACGACGCCATCCGCGCCGAGGGCGGCGTGACGGCCGAGGCGGCGGGAGCGGCGCTCTCCCAGGCGGGCATCGCGGTGACCGAGCTCTACGTCCACGAGCGCGATATCGAGGAGCTGTTCGTGGAGCTGATGGGGACCGACCCCTCCATCCCCGCGCCGGACGCGGCGGCGTGGTCGCAGGCCGCGGGCGCCGAGCCGCCGCGCGGGCACGGCGCGAGAGGGGGTGGTCGCGATGCTTAGCATGGTTCGTGCGCAGCTGTACCGCATCGCGAAGTCGCGCTTCTCCGTCTTCTACGCGATCGTCCTCTTCGTGATCGCCGCCGCGACCCCCTTCGCGCTGTGGCTCCATAACGTGTGGCCCGCCTTCGCGGAGACCGGGTTCGTGGAAGTGCCGGCAGACCCCCTGCCTTCGCTGCAGCTTTACGGCGTGTCGTTTTTGGGAGGCTCGTTCGCCGCCATGGGCGTGGGCGTCGCGGTGAGCGAGCTCGTCGCGGGGGACTTCAAGTCCGGCTACGTGAAGAACCTCGTGCAGGCGCGGGGCGGGCGCACGTCGTACGCGGTCGCCGTTGCGGCGTGCGCGCTGGCGATCGCCGCGGCGACGACGCTGTTCGGAATGATCATCGTCGAGGGCGCGCTGCGGCTGCAGGGCTACGCCCCCGTCGCGCCGTCCGCGGCCGAGGCGCTGCAGTGGTTCGCCCAGGCGACGCTCTGCTGCGCCGCGTACGCGACGGTGACGGCGCTCATCGCCATCGCCACCAGTTCGGAGGCTGTTGCGGTTCTCGCGGCGATCTTCCTCGGGGGCGGCGCGGTCGAGTCCGTCTGCAAGCTCGTCCTCGCCAACATCCCCGGCATCCCCGCCGCGTTGCGGGACTGCCTGGACGGCTACCTCGCCACCGACCTGGCGACGCTTGCCCAGGGCGTCGTCTGCGATCCGATGGCCTACGTGCAGGCGGGCGCCACCATCCTCGTCGTCGGCGCGGCGTGCGTGCTCGTCATGCGCCGCCGGAGCCTAGGGTAGGGGGTGCGCCATGGGGTTCGCGAACCTGTTCGAGGCGATGGCGTGGCGGATCGTGAAAAGCCGCATGACATGGGCTTTCCTCGCGGCGTTCGCGGCGCTCGTCGTCGCGGGCGTGACGGCGCTGAAGGCCATCGGTGCGCTTGCGCCGATGGCGGCGGCCGTTTCCGAGACGAGCTCCGACGTCGCCTTGGGGCTTTCCGTCCTCGACTCCGCTTCGGGCGGGGTGAGCTTGGTCGCGGCATGCGGCGCCCTCTTCGTCCGGGGAAGCTTCATCGCCATGCTCGTCGCCGTGTTCTGCGGGGTGTTCTTCGCCGCGGACATTCGCAACGGTGCGGTGAAGAACGTGGTCCAGGGCGCGGGGGCGCGCTTCTCCTACGCGTTGGCGGCGTTCACGGTCACGCTCTGCGTGACGGCCGCGGCGGTGGTCGTGGGCACCGTCGTTTCTGCGGCGTCGCTTCTCGCGCTGGGGTTTCCGCTTGCCGCGTCCGACCCTTTGCAATTCGCCGCATGGCTTTTGCAGGTATGGGCATCGGTCTCGGCGTACGCGCTCATCGCCGTGGCGGTGGCCCTCGTTTCGGGGAGCTCCGCGGTTTCCGCCATCGCCGGGCTGCTGCTCGGCGGCGTGACGGTGGAGAACCTGCTGTATTCCGCGCTTGGGCTTCTGACGGGCAGGCCCGATGAAGCGAGGCAGGTGTTCGACGGCTACCTTGCCGTGACGGTGTCGCAGCTCGGCTACGGCAACGTGCTGCCGTGGGATGCTACGCTTCCCGTGTTGGCGACGATCGCCGTCGTCGCCGCGGCAGGGATGATGATCATGCGTCGTAGGCGTTTGGCGTGATCTGCCCTCGAGGCTGAATCGGGGCGGATCGGGTCGTGAGCGGAAAGGAGGCGTGACGGATTTGGGATGGATCGTGGCGATAGCGCTGGCGGTCGTGCTGGTCTGCGCCGTCGTGCTCTACGAGCGAGAGCTCGGCCGCCTTGCGCGCTTCCTCGAGCGGGAGGACCGCAGCGCCAACGAACGGGCGACGGTGTCGTTTACGACGCCCGGCATCTCGTCGGTCGCCGCCGCCGTCAACGACGAGATGGACGCCCTGCGCGACGAGCGCGCCGCCCTCGGCGAGCGGCAGGAGGCGTTCCAACGCGACCTCGCCGCGCTCTCCCACGACATCCGCACGCCGCTCGCCGGCGCGCAGGGCTACCTGCAGCTTCACGAGCGCAGCGCCGATCCCGCCGAGCGGGAGCGCTGCCTGCGCGAGGCGTCGTCGCGCCTTTCCGCCATGCGCGAGCTCACCGACCGGCTGTTCGACTACTCGAAGGCGGCAGACTCCGACAGCCCCCTCGCGTGCGGGCCGGTCGAGGTGCTGCCCGTGCTCGCCGAGGTGCTCGCGGGAGCCTACCCGCAGCTGAAGGAGCGCGGTTGGGAGCCTGCCATCGACTTTGAGGACGACGGCGCGACGGTCCTTGCCGACTCTGAGGCGCTCTCCCGCGTGTTCTCCAACCTGCTCGCCAACGCGCTGCGCCACGGGACCTCCGCGCCGCGCGTCTCCCAGCGCCTCGTTTCGCCCGACGGCGGGACGGGGCGCGACATGATGGAGTTCGCCTTCTCCAACGAGGTGGGCGACCCTGCCGCCATCGACGCCGACCGTCTCTTCGAGCGCTTCTACCGCGCCGATGCAGCTCGCTCGGGCGAGGGGTCGGGCCTCGGGCTCGCGATCGTGGCGAACCTCTGCAGGCGCATGGACGGCTCCGTCGAGGCAAAAGTCAGTCACGAAACCCTCTCCATCATCGTGCATCTTCCTGTTGCGGAATGAGATAAAGGACAGCTCTTTTCCCCATTGCAACACGCTTGGTCTGTTCGGCAGAGGCGTCGTCTGTCTCGCGTTTGTGCAACTGTCCCAAATGGGGGATAAGGACGAGTGGTGACATATCGACATCTGACCAGTGCGCTCAGCGTTGCTGGTCAACAACGCTGAGCGCCGCCGGCTTCCAGACGGCTATTTCTCAGGATAAGATTCCACATGAGTTTTTCGGTCTGATCATTCGCTCTTGGCGGGATAACATTCACTCGCGCTTTGCCTTCGGTGCCGTCTGCGCCTGTTATCGTGAATCCATCAGGAATCGCCCTTCACCCGCCAGCCGACGATGCGCTGGCGCGAAGGCCTCGACCGACGAAGAAGGAGGTCCTCATGGCGAAGATCACTCGCGGAGAAAACGGGCTGCTCATCGACGGCGAGCCGTTCGATCCGAGCGGCATCCAAGAACTTTCCGATGAGGATCTCGAGCAGACATCAGGCGGCATCACGGTGATCCAGCATTTCGACGGTAGCAACGTCGACAAGCTGCGGTGCTGGCAATGCGGCGGAGAAGATTGGGATCTCATCGGCTGGCGCGCCGATAACAAGCTCTGGGCGCGCTGCAAGAAGTGCGGATGGGAAGACTTTGCCGAGTTCTACTAGGCCGTCTTCACGGCACCTAGACACCGTTTTCAATGCGAAGGAGAACGCGATGAGCAATTCCGAACACGATGCCACGGGCAAGATGCCGGAACTGGCCGGCGAGGTCGAGCTGAAAGACGCGGAGATTGCCGAGGTTTCCGGTGGTGCAACGGGTGGCCTCTATCCCGAGAAAATCCATTGGGAGGATCTCGTGGAGTGGCGCGTGCGATGCAGCAACTGCGGCTCGAGCTATGTGAAGAGGAATTCCGGCTACGAGTACATGGTCAGCGGCCTTCGCGCAACCTGCGACTACTGCGGGAGTTCCAGCGTCGAAACGCATTTCATGAGGATGATTCAGGAAGGGTATTACCCGTCGTCTCAGTTCAGATAAGCGAAGGGTATGCGCAATAGTTTCTTTCAAGGGAAGGAGCCATCATGGCTGACGAGAAGATTCCAAACGCTGAACCTGTCGATTACAAGATCCTTTCCGATGAGGAGATGGTCCTTTCCGACGAGGAGCTGGCCGACGCAACGGGCGGAGTGATGATCTACCCCTCGCAAAGGATGCGCGCGACCTGCGGGGATTGTGGATACTCTTTCTACGTGCTGGTGCCTCTTGGCCGCAAGCCGGTCGTTGGCTGCCCGAAATGCAGAAGCGGGCGGGTCGGCCTCATGACAATCTAGGCCACCGGAGCTTTTTGGGCTAGACAAGGCCAGAGGGCAATGGAGCACAAAGGGTAACGGGACAAAGCACGTTGCCCTAAAATGAGAAAAGGGGCCTGGCCCCTTTTCTCATTCTGTTTCGGCTTTGAGGGTGCTAGATGATCTGATCGCGGATCTGCTTTGGGGAAAGCCGGCAGAAGCCGTTCGCCTCGGGCTCCGCATCGCCTGTGCCGTCGAGGAAGCGGCCTTCGACGCCGGAATCGAGCTCTTCTTTCATCTTCTCGTACATCTCTTCGATCGTCAGTCCGCCCGCTACCGCATCGAGATCGGCGTCGTTGATCACGTTGGTCTTCTCGTCGGGATTCGTCATGGCTGCCTTCTTTCTCGTCGAGGGCTTCGTTCGATCCGAGTATATCAGCGGGTGCGTTCCGATCGATGAAGCGGGAGCGAATGCAGACTAATGAGAGTGAACGAGAACAAAGAATGAGCGCAAAGATAAAGGAGCTCCTTTTCGGAAATGCACTCTTTCGCCCGAAAGTGAATGGTTTTGCAAACCGCGTCCTGATCAGGGATTTGCAACCGCAGGGTGCCCGAAACCCGAGCAAAATGAAGCCTGCAGTTGGTGGATCGAAGCGCACGGATACCTCACAATGGACTCCGCCGGCATGAAGACGACCGACCTACGCGACGCGGAAAGGGGGCGTGAAAAAGGGATAGTTGCTTTTTCACGTTTTGTGAAGCTGTGATGTGAGGGATCGCCTCTCGCCAGCCTTTTGCCTCCGCACCCGCCGCTAACCACGAAAGGGAACAAGCCGTGAGCTTCCGAGATAACCTGCAAGCCCTGCGCGCCGAGCACAACATGACCCAGGAGCAGCTCGCCATGCTGCTGGGGGTGTCCCGCCAGTCGGTGACGAAGTGGGAGGCGGAGCGCTCCTATCCCGAGATGGACAAGCTTTTGAAGATCTGCGACATCTTCGGGTGTTCGCTCGACGATCTCGTGAAGGGCGACCTGACCGGACGCGCGTCCGCCGAGGGTGCGGCGACGGTGCCATCCGGTCCGCCGTCGGACGTGTGCGGCTACGATGAACACCAGCGCATGATGGCATGGAAGGTGCCCACGGGCATCGCTGCCATCCTCGTCGTCATCGCAATCGCGTTTTTCTTCGAAGGGACGATCGACCTCGGATCCCACAACGGTCGCGACGTGCTGTTCGTCATCATCGTGCTGGTGGGCGTGCTTGCCGGCCTCGCGCTCCTCGTTCCCGCCGGCATGGCGCACTCCGCGTTCGTGAAGGCCCATCCGTACGTTGAGGACTTCTATACCGAAGAGGACCGGGTACGAGCGCGCAAGTCGTTCGCGCGCGGGCTCATCGTAGGTCTTGCGTTCATCTTCGTAGGCGTCGGCTTCATGCTCGTGCTCGAGCAGCGCGCGGAGAACTACGGCATGTTCTTCCTGCTCTTCTTCATCGCGCTCGGTGTGTGGAACATCGTGCACTACGGGATGCTCCTCGGCCGCACGAACATTGCGGAGTACAACAAGGGCGCCGCCGACGAGCTCGAGATCGAGGACATCGTGAACGCCCGGGTGGATGCCGAAGTGAAAGACGCGCTGCTGTCCCGCAAGCACCATGGTAAGAAGCTCGGCGCGGTTTGCGGCTCCATCATGATCGTCGCGACCATCGTCGGCCTCGCGCTCCTGTTCGCACCGGCGCTCACCGCGCCCGACCCCAGCGCGTTCGAACCTGAGGGCACCTCCGCCATGTGGTTCTGGGTCGCCTGGCCGGTAGGCGCGCTGCTCTGCGGCATCGTGACGCTGCTCTGGGAAGCGTTCGGGAAAAAGGAATGAAACCGTTTGCTCGCGTGTCTTTCGTTGGACACGTGCGCTGCCTTATGCGCTTCGGTTGAGCACGCGGTAGCGGTGCGGGGTCATGCCGAAGCGCTCCTTGAACGCTTCCGAAAAGCTGCCTTGCCGCAAGAACCCAACGCGTGCCGCCACGGCGGCGATCGACTCGTCAGTGCTGGTTAGCAGCTCGCAGGCTCGCTCCATGCGTCGATCGCGCACCCAGCCCATGGGGGTCGTGCCTTCCGCGTCGCGAAACAGGCTCGCAAGTTTGCTCGGGCTCGTGCATGCGGCATGGCATAGGTCGCCAAGCTCGATGGGCTCGTCCAGGTGCTCGCGCGCAAATGCGCAGGCGAGGTTGAGCGACGTCCGGTCGACAGCGCGCATTCGCGGCGCGGCGCCCTGCGCGTTCCTCTCGTGCCAGTCAACGACGAGCGCGCAGGCTTCCGCCGCCTTGCAGCGGTAATACGCTTCGGCAACGGTGTGCGAGAGCCGCGCTGCTTTGATCTCGTCGAACAGGCGGGAAAGCGCAGGTATGCGGTGGGTGCCGTCGAGGCGCGCGATCGCCGTGGTGAGCGCAACCGGATCGGTGCCGACAGCGCTTGCCATTCCGGTGGCGCCTTCGGGAAGAAGGGAGATGCTTGCGACGGTGAGGCGCTCTCCGGGCGGCACGACCTCACAGCACATGCCCGCGCGCCACGCATAGCCGAGCAGCGTGCCCGTCTCCCATCCGTCCTCGATCCCGAGAAGCGGCGTGAAGTAGGGGATCATGTTGCGCCCGTAGCTACCGAAGCAGAAGAAGTTCGGCACGACGGCGCCGAATGATACGGTTTCGTTGAACAAGAGGTCGAACACGGCGATCGCTGCAGCATCGTCGATCGCGAGATACCAGTACGACCCGTATCCGTACGCGGGGTCGATCGTCCATACGCGTCCGCATCCGCGATCGCCGCCGCCTTCGACTTCTACGCCGTGCATATCGGCCATTTGGGGAAGGAAAATCGCGTCGATTCTCTGATTGGAGTCAGCTGGGATTTCCGATCCGGCTTGATCTCGGTTGTCAGATGCCGTCTTGCTGCCCATTCCTGGTTCCTTTCGCATCGAGCGCCGCCCGGTCGTTCTTTCGGCGCGATCGAGTGGGTTTCGGCTGGATCGTTGGAAAAACGCTTGAGAAGCCGAAGTTCCCCTGTGATCGCTAATATGTTATCCATGGTTAATTTTAATGGACAGGTTATCGGAGCACAAGGGGAGGGCATGCTGACAGAACCGGACGGTTGCCGCAGCTCGTTGCGCGCCGCGGCGTCAGAAGGGCGAACGCTCGGCAAGGCTTGCTCCACACGCGTGACGGTAGCGGACGCCAGGGGCGCGCTGCCGTCACGGCGGCTCGATCCGCGCGTGTCGATCGCCATCCTCGTCCTCATCAACGCCACGGCGTTCGCGCCGCGGCTCGTCGTCGGGCAGATCGCGATGGTGGCGCTGTGCGCTGCGGTGGCGATATGGTGCGGACGTGCCGCATCGGCGGTGAAGTGGTGCGCCGCTTACGCCGTTGTCATGGCTGCGGGCTATGCGTTCCTCCTGGTTCCGAACGCCGCCGCCGCGTCGTTCGCGACGATGATCGTGATGGTTCGCTGCGTGTTCTGCGTCGGCATGTTCGCCTCTACGATGATCGCGACGACGCGCGTGGGGGAGCTCGCCTGCGCGCTCCAACGCATGCGCTTGCCGCGCCATGGGATCATCGCAGTGTGCGTCGCGCTCCGCTTCTTTCCGACGATGGCGGGCGAGTTCCGCGCGGTCATCGAGGCGCTGCGTGTGCGAGGCATGGCAATCACGCCGAAATCGATCGTCACGCAGCCGGTGCGCGTCATGGAGAACCTGCTCGTGCCCGTCATGAGCCGGCTGTCGATCGTCGCCGACGAGCTGTCGAACGCCGCAGTCGTGCGCGGCATGGATTCGGCTCGCCCGCGCACGTCGTATTACGACTTGCGCCTGCGGACGGCCGACATCGTTTTCCTAGCGCTATTCGCGGCAACGGCAACGGTGCTGCTCCTCTCGAAATTCGGAGTGATCTCATGAGCGCGACCGGCATCGCGATCGAGTGGCGGGAGGCGGGGTTCTCCTATGCGTCCACGGCGGGCGCCGCATCGGTGCGCGGCGTGTCGTTCGCGCAGCGCGAGGGCGAATGCGTTGTCGTGACGGGTCCGTCCGGCTGCGGCAAGACGACGCTTGCGCGCATGGCGAACGGGCTTATTCCCGCTGTGTACGCGGGCGAGGCGGAAGGCGAGGTGCGCGTGTTCGGTCGCGCGGTCGCCGATTGGGAAATGGACGATCTGTCGTGCGCGGTGGGCAGCGTGTTCCAGAACCCGCGCAGCCAGTTCTTCAACCTCGACACCACCTCAGAGATCGCCTTCGGCTGCGAGAACATGGGCGTTCCTCCTGATGAGATAGCCCGTCGCATTGCGGCGACGACACGCGCGCTAGGCATCGACCACCTGCTCGAGCGCGACATCCGAGCGCTTTCGGGCGGGGAAAAGCAGCTTGTCGCGGTCGCGTCGGTTCACGCGATGGAGCCGTCCGCGTTCGTGCTCGACGAACCCACTGCCGCGCTCGACGTGCGCGCGATGCTGCGCCTGCGCGACGTGGTCGCACGGCTCAAGGCGGCGGGGAAGACGATCCTTATCGCCGAGCATCGTCTGTGGTGGCTTCGGGGAGTGGCGGATCGCATCGTGCTCATGCGCGACGGAGCGGTCGCGACGGAGGTGTCTGCCGAGGAGTTCGCGCAGATGCCCGCAGAGACGCGCAGGCGGATCGGGCTGCGCGCGTGGGATATCGAGCAGGTGGAGCCGCGCGCGGCGGGTGCGGCGCGCGAGAAACCGCAAGGCCGTGCTGAGGGCGCGTCGGCGCTCATCGTGCGTGGGCTCAAGGTTCGCTACGGCAGAAGCGGCCCTTTCGTCGTGAACGACTGCGATTTCGATGCTGCCGCGGGGCGAGCGGTGGCGCTTGTCGGGCGAAACGGAGCGGGAAAGACGACGTTCGCACGCTGCCTCGCGGGCCTTCATGCGGAGGCGGCGGGCGAGATCCGCATCGAAGGCGAGGCGCTCGGGCCGCGCAAACGCGCGGGTCGCGTGTTTCTCGGCATGCAGGAGAGCGGCTATCAGCTGTTTAGCGACACGGTCGAAGGCGAGCTGCGCCTCGCGCTCGATGCGCGTCGAACGCGCAAGGCGCCGGCGGCAGGAGGTGAAGGACTCGACGCCGTTCGGGAGTCGGAGAGCGCCCTCATCGATGCCGCGCTTACGAACTTCGGCCTCGAGAAGTTGCGCGATCGGCATCCGCTCTCCCTTTCGGGCGGCCAACGACAGCGCCTCGCCATCGCCGCCGGGTCGTTGCAGGGATCGTGCGTGCTCGTGCTCGACGAGCCGACGAGCGGGCTCGATCTTACGAACATGGAGCGCATCGCCGCTGAGATCGACCGGCTCAAGGCAGCGGGGCACTGCATCGTCATCATCACGCACGACTTCGAGTTCGCGTGCGCCACGTGCGACGAGGTAGCCCATTTCGAAAACGGCCGCATCGCGGAGCGCTTCGACCTTACGCCGTCGACCGCGCCCCGCGCGCGGATGCTGTTCGGGTTCGATTGATCGCGCGGCGCGAGCGCGGGCGCGCCTCGCCGCGCGGCGGAAGGCGCATGGCCTCTGCCTCATCGGTATCAACTGCCTCATGAAAGGAGACGTTTCACATGGTAACGGCGGTATCGGCCCAGGGGGGCGCGAAGCTCCAGGGCAAGGACTTCATCTTCATCGCGATCTTTGGGCTTCTGCTCTTCATCGTGTTCTTCGCGTTCGCGATGGTTCTCGGCATGAACGCGAACACGTTCTGGTTCACGCATGCCATCGGCGCGATCCCGGGCGGCATCGTGTGGATGTACCTCGCCGCGCGCGTGCCGAAGCCGGGCGCGACGATCGTCATGTCGGTTATCGTGGCGGTCGTGGGCCTGTTGCTCGGCATGCTATGGACGGGGCCTGTGGGTATCGTTGTGGGCGGCGTGCTGGCGGAGATCATCATGGCGGCAGGTAAGCGGTCGAAGGCGGCGGTCATCGCGGCGTTCGCCGTGTGGACGCTCGCCTTCTGGATCGGCCAGGAGTCGATGGTGTTTCTCGCGGGCGGTTCCTACGTCGATATGGTGGTTCAGTCGGGCATGAGTCGCGAATACGGCGAAACGCTCGTCGGGTTCATGCAGAGCCCCCTCATCGTCGTGGCGGGTGCGCTGTGCGTCGTCGGCCCGATCGTCGGCGGCCTTCTCGGGTCGAAGATCTTCAACAAGCACTTCGCGCGCATTGCTGCATAAGCAAACAGTGGAACAGGGGTCAGGCATCTTGTTCCATTTTGAACAGGGGACAGGCTTGCTGTGCGATCGCGTGGCAAGCCTGTCTCTTGCGTTCGTTTTTGAACAAAGTGCCTGATCTCTGTTCCAAATCTTTTTCGGGGCGGCGGTTTCTTTTTTCTGCGTAATCGTTCACATGTATCGTTGCAGGATGATTTTTTCGATGAATCGCTACATTGTTATCCAAATATAACATTCGTCGAGAAACGGAGAGATGCGGAATGGAAGGAAGGCGAGATCGGCGCGCGTCGAAGAATCGGCAGCGCAATCCCATTATGCGGCTGCTCGATTTCGCGGGCGGGTATAAAAAGCTCACGATCCTCGGCTGCGTGCTGTCGGGCGTGAACGCGCTGTGCGCTATCGCGATGCTAGTGTGCGTGTGGTTCGTGCTGCGAGATCTCATCGCGGTGGCGCCCGACTGGTCGGCGGCGCCGAATGCGACAGGCTACGGCATCGCGGCGTTCGCGTTCGCGCTTGCTGGGCTCGTCATCTACTTCGCGGCGCTCATGTGCACGCATCTTGCGGCGTTCCGCACGGCGACGAACATGCGCGCCGCCGCGCTCGAGCACCTCTCCCGTGTGCCGCTCGGATACTTCGACGCGCACGCGACCGGCGAGCTGCGCCGCGTCATCGAGGGAGCGACCGGGCTTACCGAGGGCGTGCTC
The DNA here is from genome assembly GCA_958452575.1 of uncultured Eggerthellaceae bacterium. Classification (GTDB taxonomy): domain Bacteria; phylum Actinomycetota; class Coriobacteriia; order Coriobacteriales; family Eggerthellaceae; genus Aphodovivens. Next base: position 294,662 of record CAUDUM010000002.1, on the reverse strand, counting down.
GCGCATCGTTTCCCCGATTTCGTGGGCGCGCTCGTCACACCTGTGGCGTACCTCGTTGTCATGGTCGCCGTCGACTGGGTGCTGGGTCTGCTCTGCCTCGTGCCCGTTGCCGTGTCCGCCGCGTGCATGTTCTGGATGATGGCCGGAGGCGGCGGCGACGAGAACACCAACATGATGACGTTCATGAAGAACTACCAAGACGCGCTCGACCGCATGAACAAAGCGGCGGTCGAATACGTCCGCGGCATTCCCGTCGTGAAGGTGTTCCAGCAGACGGTGCGGTCGTTTTCCACCTTCCGCGAGTCGATCCGGGCGTATCGGGAGTTCGCGAGCGCCTACGTTCGCCTCTGCACGCCGCCTCAGGTGGCGCAGCTCGTGGCGATCAACTCCACGTTCGCCGTGCTCGTGCCGGCGGGCATCCTGCTCGCGCAGAACGCGGGCGATTTCGCGGCGTTTCTTTCCGACTACCTGTTCTACGTCGTCTTCTCCGCTCTCACGACTATGATGATGACGAAGGTGATGTACGCCTCGCAGGCGCTTACCGAGGCGCAGGACGCCGTCATGCGCATCGAGCGCATCCTCGATGCGCCCGTCATGGCGGACGCGGATCCTGCGCGCGCCACGGATCCTGCAGACGACTCGATCGAGTTCGACCGCGTGACCTTTTCCTATCCCGGAACCGACCGCCCGGCGCTCGAGAACGTGTCGTTGCGCGTGCCCGCAGGCGCCACGGTGGCGCTCGTGGGACCGAGCGGCAGCGGCAAGACGACGGCGGCGAGCCTGGTACCGAGGTTCTGGGACGCGTGCGAAGGCGCCGTGCGGATCGGCGGTGTCGACGTGCGCGACATCCCGCTTTCCAGCCTCATGGACCGCGTGGCGTTCGTGTTTCAGAACGACCGGCTGTTCAAGCAGAGCCTTGCCGACAACATCCGCGCCGCCCGGCCCGACGCGACGCGCGAGGAGGTGGAGGCGGCGGCGCGCGCCGCCCGATGCGACGACATCGTCGCGAAGTTCCCCGACGGGCTCGATACCGTAGTGGGTGCGCGCGGCGTCTACCTCTCCGGAGGCGAGTGCCAGCGCATCGCGCTTGCCCGGGCGATCCTCAAAGACGCCCCGATCGTCGTGCTCGACGAAGCGACGGCGTTCGCCGATCCGGAAAACGAAGCCCTCATCCAAAAGGCGCTCGCCGTGCTCGCGAAGGGCAAGACGGTGCTCATGGTGGCCCATCGGCTCTCGACGGTGGTGGATGCCGACATGATCTGCGTGCTCGACGAGGGGAGAATCGTCGAGCAAGGCGCGCACGCCGAGCTCGTGGCGGCGGGAGGCCTCTACGCGAAGATGTGGGACGATTACCGCACGAGCGTTTCGTGGCGGATTGCCGGAAAGGGGGCCGGCCATGCTGCGTAGCGCGCTCGGACTCACCGATCAGGGGTGGCGCACCTTCAAGCGGGGCGTGCTCTTCTGCGCGATCTCGAACCTCGTGCTCATGGCGCCGATGTGCATCCTGTTCTTGCTCGTGCGCGATTTCATGACCCACCTCGAAGCGGGGGCGCCGCTGCCGGCGCTTTGGCCGTACCTCGTCGCGGTCATCGTCGCGCTCGCGCTCATCGCAGTGACGCAGCTGCTCGAATACCGCAACACCTACGGCCCCGTGTACGAGGAAAGCGCCCGCAAGCGCGAGGGCATCGCCGAGCGTTTGCGGCTGCTCCCGCTGTCGTTTTTCGGCACACGCGATCTGTCCGATCTCACGAACACCATCATGAAGGACTGCGCGGACCAGGAACGGCTGTTCATGCACGTGGTGCCGCAGCTGTTCGGCACGGGCGTATCGAGCGCTGTCATCATCGTCGGCGTGATCGCTTTCGATTGGCGGCTCGGGCTCGCGGCGTTCTGGCCGCTGCCGGTCGCGGTGGCGATCATGGCGGTGACGAGCGGCTATTCCAACCGCAGGATCAAAGCGAAGGAAGCGCGCCGCCTCGAAATGATCGACGGCGTACAGGAATACCTCGACTGCGCGCGCGAGATCCGCGCGACGAACCGTGCAGATGCGTTTCTCGGGGAACTGCGCGGAAGGCTCGGCGCGTTCGAGCGGGCGCAGGTGGCGTCCGAGCTCGCCACGGGCGTGACGATCTCGTCCGGGCAGGCGTTCCTCAAGCTCGGCATCGCCACGACCATCCTTGCGGGGGCGGCGCTCATCGTGTCGGGCGGTGTGGATTTCCTCACGTACTTTGTATTCCTCCTCATCGTCACGCGCGTGTACGACCCCATCAACGTCGTGCTCCAGTCGAGCGCAGAGCTCATGGAGATGCGCCATTCGATCCGCCGCACGAACTCGCTTGCGGCCGAGTGTCCCATGACGGGATCGAAGGACTTTCGCCCGCAAGGCCATGATGTGGCGTTTCGCGATGTGTCGTTCTCCTACGGAGGCACCGACGAGGCGGTGCTTGCTAATGTGACGTTCACGGCGCGCGAGGGCGAGGTCACAGCGCTCGTAGGGCCGTCCGGTTCGGGTAAGTCGACGTGCGCGAAGCTCGCCTGTCGTTTCTGGGATGCTGACGCGGGGTGTGTGACCGTGGGCGGCGTGGACGTAGCGACGGTGGATCCCGAGGTGCTGCTTGCCGATTTCGCGCAGGTCTTCCAAGACGTCGTGCTCTTCGACGAAACGATCATGGACAACATCCGGATCGGCCGCGAGGGCGCCTCCGACGAGGACGTGCTTGCCGCCGCGCATGCTGCGAACTGCGACGGGTTCGTGAGCCTTCTGCCGGAAGGCTACGCCACGAAGATCGGCGAGAACGGCGCGCGCCTCTCCGGCGGCGAGCGCCAGCGCATCTCGATCGCGCGGGCGCTCCTGAAGGACGCGCCGATCGTCGTGCTCGACGAGGCGACGGCGTCGCTGGATGTGGAGAACGAAACGGAGGTGCAGCAGGCGCTCTCGAGGCTTCTCGCCGGCAAGACGGTCATCGTCATCGCGCACCGCATGCGCACCGTCATGGGCGCCGATCATGTGGTCGTGCTCGAGGAGGGACGCGTCGCCGAGCAGGGCGCGCCCGCCGAGCTCATGGCGAACGACGGCCTGTTCGCCCGCATGGTGCGCCTGCAGACCGAAAGCGCGGAGTGGGCGCTGTGAGGTGGACGGGCGGGATGAACGCCTCGTCCGATCGGTGTTAGGATCGCGACTGGTGTGAAGAAATGATCAGAAATGAGAAAAGGGACAGTCCCTTTTCTCATTCTGCTATTCGGTGATGACGCCTTCCGACCAGCGAAGGAGCAGGCCAACGAGCTCTCGGCGTTCAACGTCGTCTTTCGGACAGTGGGCCTGCCAATCGCGGCCGACCTCGAGGATGCGAGCCTCGTCGCCTTCGAGCTGCGCGGCGAGATCGGTTTTCGTGCGGGGGTAGGCACCCGTTCGGGCGAACTGCAGAGCCTGCAGCGAGAAGAACGCACCTTTGAAGAGCGATTTCAGGATGCCGTCGGCGGCGTCACCGTCGAAGACGCAGGCGTGGCAGGTCGCGTGATAGATCCCCGATGCGCCGATCCGCGCCGCCTCCAGGGCATCACCCCTTGTGAACGGGTCGACATCGGGGAGCGCGCCGAAGATGGCGTGCGTATCGTGGTAGAACTGAAAGAGCTCGTGACGCGGCCATGCGGCGAGCACGCGCTCGGATCCGACGAACCCGCAGGCGAGTTCGTCGTGCGGCATCGACTGCATGATGGCGCGGTAGCATGCGAGGTCATCGGCGTCCACGTGGTCGAGCAGCACCACGAGGTCGATGTCGCTGTCCTCGCGCGCCTCGCCTCGAGCGCGGCTCCCCTGGATTCCGACGAATCGCAAGCGCTCTCCGAATCCTGTCTTCAGTTCTCCAGTCGCCTCTTCCGCCCATGCGAATGCGTCCATGCAGTCTCCCTCCTTCAGTTTCCGAAGGGACGATTATACAAGTCGACGCATGGACAGGAGCGCGAAGGGGCGGTGGCGGCTGCGCCGAGATGGTGCGCAGCGACGTCCTGGATGTCCTTCTCCTGATGTTATATTTACGTTGTACGAAATGCTTGGGACATCGTATGAATTAAGTGGCCATTGTCAAGCATGCTTTCAAAGGAGGCGGAAATGAAGGTCATGGATGCCCGCGAGATAGAAAAGCGTTTCGGTATCACGGAAGAGCAGCTTGACGCATGGGGGAAAGACGCATCGGAGGGTATTCTGCACGGCGAACCTCGCGGCGAGGTGGTTGTCGGCAGGCCGCTGAAATTCGGTGAGGAAATGCGCCAGGTTGGGTTCAAAGAGCCGATTCGCAAAATCGAGCTCATCGATCGCCGTGCAAGTCAGCTCGGCCTTAAGAGATCGGATTACCTGCGTCAGCTTGTCGATCGAGATTTGGACGCGGCGGGCATTGCATAGGGCGCGTTATGGACTTCGCGGCGATCGACAGGCGGCTGCTCTCGCATCCCGAAGCGACCAAGGCCTTCCACGAGAAGTGGGGCTGGATGGTCTATTGGGTGGGCGGCAGGCAGTTCGCCTGCGAGTTCATGGCATCGCCGGACGCCAAGCCGCCCTACGCGGGACGCCACCTGCTCTCGCTCAAGTGCGACCCCGATCGCATTCTGGAGCTGCGCGCCGAATACCCTGACGCGATCCTGCCTGGCTACTATTCCGATGGGCGCACGTGGATTTCGATCGATCTCGACGCAGATCTCTCCGAGAGCCTTGTGCTTGACCTCTGCGACATGAGCTACGGACTCGTCTTCACCAAGCTGCCGAAACGGGTGCAGCGCGAGATCGTCGGCGAATAGCTCTTATTCCGCAAGCGCGTGCAGCGAGTCGACGGCGGCCTGCGAGGGGCGGATTTTCCGCATTCGGTCTCCTAAGGTGCTATCGAACCTATCCCAGCGCCACATCCAGGATCATCATGAGCACGAAACCGAGCGCCAGGGCCACAGCGCCCACGTTGGTGTGCTTTCCCGTTTGGGTTTCGGGGATCAGCTCTTCCACCACCACGTACATCATGGCGCCTGCGGCAAAGGCCAAAATGTAGGGCAGGGCGGGCGTCATGAACCCGATGCACGCGACCATCAAGGCGGCGCCCAGCGGTTCTACCGCGCCTGATGCGACGCCGTATAGGAACGCTTTTTTCCGCGTGAGCCCGCACGACACCAACGGCATGGAGATGATGGCGCCTTCGGGAACGTTCTGAATGGCGATGCCCACAGCAAGGCTGATCACGCCAGCGAGCGCGATAGCGGCCTCTCCCGTAAGGAACCCGGCAAGCACGACGCCCACCGCCATGCCCTCGGGCAGGTTGTGCAGCGCCACCGCGAAAATCAGCATGGTGGGCTTCTTCATACGGGAAGGCATGCCCTCGGGTTGCGGATCGTCCAAGTGCTGATGGGGAAGGAAATGATCGATCGCCAGCAGCAGCCCGATGCCCAGCAGGAAGCCAATCGAGGCGGGTATCCAGCCTGTCACGCCCTGCGCCTCGGCGTTCTCGATTGCGGGTATGAGCAGACTCCACACCGAAGCGGCGATCATGACGCCCGCCGCGAACCCCAGCAGTGCCTTCTGCACGAGCTCGCCCATGGCACGCTTCAGGAAGAAGACGAACGAAGAGCCCAGAACGGTTCCCAGGAAGGGGACCGTGAGGGCAATGATCATACCAAGGTTCGGTTCGCTCATGGTGCTGCGCCTTTCCTTTTGCCTGCATGCGATTGCGATTCGCTTGGAATTCCGGCAAACGCCTACTGCTCTCGTTCAGAGCTCCTATGCGTGCAGGATCTTCTCCGGCGGATGGTTGCGGGTTTCTTGCATGATTCCATGGTATCGCACGAATAATCGGCAAAGCGGAATGAAGGCCATATGCATCTTTGCAAGGTGGGATTTCCTGTCGATTCTGGAGATTTGAGCTTTTGCTAGGGGATCCTATCGAAATCGCACATCCGAACTATTGCTAGGGTGCTATAGGCAGAAGCGTTTGGATGGGCCGTTTGCTGATCGCTGCCATTCGCTAACATCCCTCTGCTATACTAACGAACATAAGTACGATTTTATGGCGAACGACCGGTTCGCACGTGGCAGGGAGAGCTCGCATGATCATCAACACGGGGGCGCGCACGGATACGGTGCAGTGGTACACGCCGTGGCTGCTCAAGCGGTTCGAGGAGGGCTATGCTTTCGCGCGCAACCCGCTGTTCCCGAACAAGGTCACGCGCTACGAGCTCGATCCCGCGCTCGTCGACGTGGTGGAGTTCTGCTCAAAGAACTACGCGCCGATCCTGCCTCGCTTGCACGAGATCACCGATCGTTTCAACACCCATTTCCATTACACCATCACCGCCTACGGACGCGACATCGAGCCGTATGTGCCGAGCATCGACGAATCGGTGGAAACGCTTTACGCGCTGGAGCGGATCGTTGGCGTGCGCCGCATCTGCTGGCGCTACGACCCGGTACTGCTCACGCGCGACTATACGATCGAGCGACACCTCGAGACGTTCGACTACCTGTGCGGGAAGCTGGCGGGGCACGTCGACCGCTGCATCTTCTCGTTCGTGGAGATCTACCGAAAGCTCCAGTTCAACATGCCCGAGCTTATCGTGATGGACACAGATGACATGGATCGGATCGCGGCGGGCATGGGCGCGATCGCTGCAAAGCACGGCATCTGGCTGCAGACCTGCGGGACGGACGGGGATTGGTCGCGCTACGGCATCCATCGAAGCGGCTGCATGACGCTTGATATCCTCGGGGCGGCGAACGGCATCGCGTTCCGCCCGCGCAAGCACAAAGGGATGCGCAAAGGCTGCCACTGCATCGAAAGCCGCGACATCGGCGCCTACGACAGCTGCCCCAACGGCTGCCGCTACTGCTACGCGAACAAAAGCCCCGAGAAAGCGCTTCGCAACTACCGCGAGGAGCACGATCCCGACTCGCCGCTTCTGCTCGGCCACCTCAAGGAAACCGACATCGTGATGCAGGGAGCCCAGCGCCCGTTCCGGCGGGTGTAGGGGGAATTGGGGCTTCTCGATAGGAGAAGCCCCGTTGGCGATAGATAGTTCTCCGGCAAGCTCTTAACAGCTATGTCGAAGGCGGCTTGGGGATGGAAGGCGCTGCGGGCTGGCTCGGAACGGCCGGTTGCGTGGGCGCTTTCGGCTGGCTGGGAACGAGCGGCACGGTGGGCGTGTAGTCCTCCGCTGCGAGCATGCTCGTCAGATCCCCCTTGCAGAACGGGCATTGCTTGAGCACCACGCCGCCCATGAACTGGATGGTTTTCCCGCAATGGGGGCAGGTGTGCCCGTCGCTGGCGAACCCGCCAGCCTCCGCCGGCCTAAAGCACATGGCGATCCCTCCTCGAACGCGATGTTCAACAAGGCAAGCATAGTCCTTTTGCAGGGGTTTTCAACTCGATCGAAACCATGCGGTACAGATAAGGGGAATATGTATGAGAGCCGCCGCGCGAGGGGCTTCCCTTATGCGAGCCGCTGCCAATGAGAAAAAGGGACAGACCCTTTTTCTCATTTTCGATCAAGCGGTATAAACGCGCGTGTTGCGAGATTGTGCTGAGCGAGCCTACTCTGCAAGGCCGCGCAGCGAGTCGGTGGCGGCTTGCGAGGAGATGTGGAGCCTGAGGCCGACGGGGCTCATCTCGAGCGTCACGACGGGCGAGTCCTCGTAGGTGGTCGCTTCGAGGCCTTTGAACTCCTTGACGTCGCTTGCGTCCTGCCCGGCTTTTATCGTCTCGGGCTCCCAGAGTTCGAAAATGTATTCGGCGGGCTCCTCCGGCGCCGAGGCGAGGCCGTTCTCGTCCGAGAGGGGGACGAACGCCTGCTCGATCTCGCCCTGGTCGGTCACTTCGCGCACGACCTCCCCAGACGCTGCGTCCTTCACGACGAGGCGGGAGACCTTGCCCCATTCGACGCTGGAGAGCGTGCCGGCAAGCTCCTGCGCTTGGGAGGCAAGTTCCTCGGCTTGGGAGGCGACTTCCTCCGCCTTGCCGGCGATCTCGTCCGGGTCGGGGATGCCGAAGCATCCTGTGAGCGGGAAGGCGAGGGCGGCAGCGAGCAATGCCGTTAACGCGAGGCGCGCTGCGGTTTTGGGGCTTGTCGAGGAGATCCCTTTGCGCCTGTTCTTCATGGGCCCGCCTTTCGCTCTGGATCGGACAGCGAATCCATTATTAGCGAGGTGATTCTCGTGAGCGAGCTCATGAAACCTGTTTCTCCAGGTGAGTTGCTCAAAGAGGAGTTTTTGGAGCCGATGGGGCTTTCCCAATATCGGCTCGCCAAGGAGACGGGCATCCCCGCCCAGCGGATCGGGCAGATCGTGTTGGGCAGGCGTCGCATCACCGCCGATACCGATCTGCGGCTATGCCGATTTTTCGGCCTGAGCGACGGCTACTGGTTGCGCGCCCAGGCAGCTTACGACTTGGAGGCGACGCGGAGGAGCATCGGCCCCGCCCTCGATCGGATCACTCCTTGGGAAGGCGCTGCCGTGGCGCAATAAACGCGAGACGTTTCGCGTTTGGATAACGGAACTTGCCTCCAGTCCCATCGGCGTTGTCTCGTGCTTCGCTCCCCTTGCTGCGGTTACAGGGCTTATCCTTTCGTGGAAGTGAGGCTATCGACGATGCTCCGGGTTGTTTGCGCCCGTCACGCCGCCGAAAACGCCCAGAGGTTGCGGCATTGGGAGAGGATCCTCCCGGCATCCCAGGCCTGATGGGACCTCTCCTCGCTGTTGGGGTCGCGGACGGAAACCCTGCCGGATCCGTCCAGCCCGGCGAGCACGATGAAGTGGCCCGTCGTGGTGAAGTCGCCGGGGCCCACCGAGCAGATGACCGGCCTTCCTTGGGAGAGAGCCGAGAGGACCGAGGACTCGTCGGCGGGAATCTCCTCCGAGGCGAGGCCCAGCTTCGCGGCGCCGTCGGTCATGAGCGTCCAGCTCGTCATGCCGGAGTCGACATGACCGCCCTCTTCGCTGAACGCCGCCATGCCTGCGGGGTCGAGGTCCTTCCTGCCGGTGAGGTCGATGTAGACCATGGCGAGGCAGGTCGGCCCGCAGCCGTTCTGCTCGACGGTGCCGCCGGCATAGGGTTCGTTCGACCATGCAGGATCCTTCTGGTAGAGGTAGGGCATCGACCCCTTCTCCCATTCGGAAACAGGCGTACTTTGGAGTGGGATGGCGTCGGTTGCGGCGGCACTGCCCGGCATCAAAGAGACAATTCTTGACGCTCCGAAGGCGAGTGCAACGAGGACAAGGGCGAGGGCGATTGCTTTAGCTGAAGTCTTCCGCCGTGGTGCGAACACAAGCGCCCGCCGGACGTTAGTCGTGAGGTACCGTTCTGAGCTTCTGGAATAGCGGTTGTCCATAACGTCTCCCGTCTCGGCGCGTCTTCACTTCAAAAGGAACCTTACCGAGGCGGCGGCTTTCGTTTCCCAGCACGCGGCCTTAACTTTCCTTACGTTTCCTTTCGTTTTCCTTAACATCGGCTCCCGACCCAAGCCCGAACCTTGCTGCTCCGCTACCCTGTTGTCTGAAGGAAAAGCAAGGAGGGGAAGGAGCGGCCGTGCCTGCGGAAAAGGCGAGGATCCTGGTCGCGGATGACGAGGCGGCGATCGCCGACCTGGTCGTCCGCGTGATGGAGGCCGAGGGGATGCCCGCGAAGGCGGTCTACGGGGGTGCGTCCGCCCTGCGCGAGATCGAGTCGGGCGCCTACGACCTGGCGATCCTCGACGTGATGATGCCCGACCTCGACGGCTTCGAGGTGTGCCGCCGCGCCAGGGTGGCGACCGACATGCCGATCGTCTTCCTCACCGCGAAGGACGAGGACGTCGACCAGATCGTGGGGCTCTCCCTCGGCGCCGACGACTACGTTGTCAAGCCCTTCAAGCCGAGGGTGCTTGCCGCGCGCGTAAAGGCGCGGCTGCGCCCCCGCCGCCCGGAAGGATCCTCATGCATCGAGACGGGAGGCGTCTCCGTGGATCCCGCGGCGCATGAGGCATTTCTGCATGGCGTTCGATTGAAGCTCACGCCGAAGGAGTTCGGAGTGCTGTTTGAGCTCGCGAAAGCGGCGGGGAACCCGGTGTCTGCAAAAGCCCTCTACGAATCGGTGTGGAACGAGCCGTTCAACCATTCCGCCGCCAATTCCGTCATGGTCCATATCCGCAGGCTGCGGGAGAAGCTCGCCGAAGTGGATCCCTCAGAGGAAGTCGTCGCGACGGTATGGGGCGTCGGGTATCGCATCGAGGCGGGGAAGGGCGGCGGGTGATGGCGATGAAGACCGCCCAGGCGAAGCAGGCGCGCCGATCGCTCGCCCTCCGGACGGCCGCCGCGGCTGCGGCGTGGACCGTCCTGTTCGCGGTGCTCGCCGTGACGGCGCTTCCGGCGCTGTGGCAGAATGCCGCCTACGTCTTCGCCGACGTGGTGTCGCCGTGGACGTACATCACCGAGGACGAGTACGTCGATCTGCAATTGGGGCGCCAGGAGTACGTCCAGCAGTACAGCGAGAGCTCCCATGCGGGGCCGGGCGCCGACGGCGGCTCGGGAGGCGGCGGCACGCCTACGGTCGAGTACTACGAAACCGTTCACGATTTGGGGTTCTGGTCGGACGGGACGCTGTTCGCCGTCCGCGACCTCCGGGCGTACCACTCCTTCCTCGACATGGGCCCCGAAGCGGCGGTCGCAGCCTACTTCTGCGGCGCGCTGGTCATCGCCGCCGTCGCGGGAAACCGAGCCCTCAAGCGGCTCGATGACCTGTCCGCTGCCGTGACGGGCTTGTTCGCAGACAGGTTCGCCCCCATCGAACTTCCTGACGAGCTCTCCGCCGCCCGCTCGGAGCTCGTCCAGATCCAAAACCGTGCGCTTTCCGACGAGCGCGCCGCGAAGGCCGCTGAGACGCGCAAGAACGAGCTCGTCGCGTACCTCGCCCACGACATCCGCACGCCGCTCACGTCGGTCATCGGATACCTGTCGATCCTGAAGGAGACGCCCGATCTCCCCGTGGAGGACCGCGCGAAGCTCGCGGGCATCGCGCTGGAGAAGGCCGAACGCCTGGAGGGCCTGGTCGGGGAGTTCTTCGAGATAACCCGCTACAACCTGCAGGCGATCCCCATTGAACGTGAGCGCGTGGGCGTCTCCTTGTTCCTCGGGCAGGTCGCCGACGAGCTGCGCCCCGAGGCGGGCGCGCGCGGGGTGGCTATCGAGGTCTCGGCGCCCGAGGAGGCGGTCGCCTTCATCGACCCGGAGAAGATGGCGCGCGCGGTGTCCAACGTGCTCAAGAACGCCGTCTCCTTCGCCGACGAGGGGACGGAGGTGCGACTCTCCGCCGAGTCGGGGGACGGCTTCGTGACGATGCGGGTCGCAGACACCGGCAGGGAGATCGCCCCCGTGCACTTGGAGGCGATCTTCGAGAAGTTCTTCCGCGAGGATGGCTCCCGCACGTCGGAGAAGGGCGGCGCAGGACTTGGCCTCGCGATCGCGAAGGAGATCGTGGAAGCGCACGGCGGAACCATCGCCGCCGAGAGCTCCCTCGGGCAGACCGTGTTCACGATCAGGATCCCGGAAGATCCCGCAGCCCGCTAACCAGCTACTGTGCAGCTTCCGCGTTTGCCGGTGATGAGCTCCGGTTCGAACGCGAGGACGGCGACGCTGTCGTTCAGCCGGCAGCTGTCGACTTCCGCGCGCTTGCTTTCCTGTGCGACATGGGGCGAAAGGGCTTCAACCAGCGCGATCAGCGCGCGGTTGCGCTCCTCCTGCTCCTCGACGATGCGAACCCTGCCAAAGACGATGACGCTCTTGTAAGCGGTCGCGAAGAGCTCGGGAACGACCGCGCTCTTGTCGACGACGCAGAAGCTGGCCTTGGCCTCGCGCGTGATGGCATCGATCTTGTGGCCTTCCTTCGCGCTATGGAAGTAGATGACCCCGTCTACGAAGACGTAGTTCAGAGGGACGGCGTAGGGATATCCCTCGTCGCCCTGGACGGCGAGCACCCCGTATTCGCCCCTTTTCAGGATCTCCTCGCATTCCCGCTCGTCGAGAGCCAATCGCGCTCTTCTCATGCTTCTGGACATTCGTCCTCCTTCGCGATGCCGTTGCCGCTGATCCGGTCAGTCGTTGCCCTGCGCTTCGTCCGGCGCCGGCTCCCGCCATCCTTTGCAGACATCGATCCATCCCTCGAAGTTCGAGCAGCAGCGCTCCAGCTCCTCGCAGGTCAGCTCGACGGCGCTGGCGGCGCTGCCGGCGGCGGGGAACACCGTGTCGAATCGGCGCAGCGATTCGTCCAGATAAACGCTCACGTCGGGCGGCAGGGCGAAAGGGCACACGCCGCCCACGGCATGGCCCACCATCTCGATCGCCTGATCCGGCGTGAGCATCTTCGCCTTCGTGTGGAAGACGGCCTTGAATTTCGGGTTGTCGATACGTGTGTCTCCTGCGGCGACGATGAGGGTGGCGCGCCCATCCACGAGGAACGACAGCGTCTTGGCGATGCGGCGGGGCTCCGTGCCCACCGCCTGCGCGGCCAGCTCGACTGTGGCGCTCGAGGTGTCGAACTCCCTCACGCGCCCGTCCAGCCCGAATTCCGCCAGGTGTCGTTTCACGTCATCCACTGCCATCGATGCACCTCCATCGTCGATCGTCCAATCCATCGTACCGCACGCGATGAGAAAAAGTGACTGTCCCTTTTTCTCATCGGGCGGTGTACACCAGCGGGTGTATTTACATGACGTGGAGATGACGAATGGATTTCGGGGTCTGTTTGACGAGTCGACGCGTGCTATGGTGGGCGCCGTAAGAGATCGGGCGGCGCAAAGGGCGCTGCCCCAAGGAGAGTGATAGCAATGACCGAGTATGGCAACAACCAAAGCGGCACGCCGTCCGCTTCGGGCGCTCCGCAGGCTCCGGCCGGCTATCAGCCGGTTCAGCAGCAGGGTTCGGCCCAGTATGGCCAGGCGGGCGGATACGCGTCCGGAACCGACCAGGTCGGGCACACGGTTCCCTTCGGGGCGGCGCCCGGTTCGTCGTTCGCGAATGACGCGACATACGGTGCCGGAAGCAGCTACGGCTCCGGCAGCGGCGTCTATGGCTCCGGCGGCTCCGGCGGAAGCGGGTCCTCCGGCGGAAGCGGCAACGGCGGGGCTTCCGGCTCCTCCGGCGGCAAGAAGACCGGCGGCGCGAAGACGTTCCTGCTGGGATTCGCCGGTGCGGCGGTGGCGTGCGTCATCGCGCTGGGAGGCTTCGCGGTATGGCAGAACGTGGCGGGCAGCGGCTCGTCCACGCAGCTGGGCAGCGCGACCTCGACCACGATCGACGTGAGCGGCGAGGACACGACGCTGGCCGAGGCGGTCGCGGCGAAGTGCCTGCCCTCCGTGGTGGCGATCGACGTCTACACCGAGCAGTCCTCGATGTCGGGCATGTTCGGCATGTACAGCTACGGCGGCTCGGGCACAGGCGAGCTCACCGAGACCTCCCTCGGCAGCGGCGTGGTCATCAGCCAGGACGGCTACATCATCACGAACAACCACGTGGTCGAGGGCGCCGACGCGCTGCGCGTGACGATCGACGGCCAGGAGTACGAGGCCGAGGTCGTGGGCACCGATCCCTCCTCTGACCTGGCGGTCGTCAAGGCCAAGGACGCCTCGGGCCTGACCGCGGTCGAGCTGGGTGATTCCGACAACCTGACCATCGGCGAGTGGGTCATGTCCATCGGCAGCCCGTTCGGCCTTGAGCAGTCGGTCGCGACCGGCATCGTGTCGGCCACCAACCGCTCCCAGATCATGGACAGCTCCACCGACGCGTACGGCCAAAGCGAGAGCACCGTCTACACCAACATGATCCAGACCGATGCGGCCATCAACCCCGGCAACTCCGGCGGCGCGCTGGTCGACGCCGATGGCAAGCTGATCGGCATCAACACCCTGATCACCTCGTATTCGGGCAACTACTCCGGCGTCGGGTTCGCCATCCCGGTGAACTACGCGATGGGCATCGCCCAGCAGATCATCGACGGCGAGAACCCCTCGCACGCCCAGCTCGGCGTGACGATGTCGACGGTCAACAAGCAGCTGGCCCAGCGCTACGGGTTCGCAGTGGACGAGGGCGCCTACGTCTCCGCCGTTCAGCAGGGCTCCGGCGCTGAGGCGGCGGGCATCCAGGCGGGCGACATCATCGTCAAGTTCGACGGCCAAAACGTCACCTCTGCCAGCGATCTGACGATCGCGGTGCGCTCCAAGAGCGTCGGCGACACCGCTTCGGTCGAAGTCAACCGCGACGGTCAGGCCATCACTATGGATGTGACGCTGGGCTCCGACGGCGGCTCGCAGGCGGCCGAAACCCAGCAGCAGAGCCAGTCCTCCGACGGCTATGGTTCGATGCAGGACTACCTTGACCAGCTCTTCGGCGGCTCCCAGCAACAGGACAACGCCGCATAACCCAACCTGCCCGGGCGATCGACCCCCCTTCCGCGGTCGCAGCGGCAGGCACGGCGCGGGCGCTTATCGGCAAGCGCCCGCGCCGCCAAACGCTGCCGATGCGCACGGAGGGCCCGCCCTCTGATCATTGCGTGGAATGCCAGGAAACGGCCGTGCTCGGTGCACGGCCGTTTCCTTTTCGGGTATCATTGACAGGATGTGGCGCGCTGGATGCGCCATGCGACGACCGAAGGGAAACGGTTTTCATGTCTGAAGAGTACAAATACAAGCGTGTTCTGCTGAAGCTTTCCGGCGAGGCTCTGGCGGGCGATTTGGGTTACGGCATCGACCCCAAGGTGGTCGACAATCTGGCCGACGAGATCGCCGAGATCGTCAAAGACGGCGTTCAGCTGGCCATCGTCGTGGGCGGCGGCAACATCTTCCGCGGCGTGTCCGGCGCCACCGAGGGCATGGACCGCGCCCAGGCCGACTACATCGGCATGCTGGCCACCGTCATGAACGCGCTGGCGCTGCAGGACGCGTTCGAGCGCCACGGCATGGTGTCGCGCGTGCAGAGCGCCATCAGCATGAAGGAAGTCGCCGAGCCCTATATCCGCCGCCGCTGCATCAGCCAGCTGGAGAAGGGCTATGTGGTCGTGCTGGCCGCGGGCACGGGCAACCCTTACTTCACGACCGACACCACCGCCGCCTTGCGCGCGTGCGAGCTGGACGTGGACGTGCTGATGAAGGCAACCAAGGTCGACGGCGTGTACGACAGCGACCCCAAGACCAATCCCGATGCGAAGCGCTACGACCGCATTTCCTACATGGAGGTGCTGGCCAAGGAGCTGCATGTCATGGACTCCACGGCCACGTCGCTGTGCATGGACAACAACATGCCCATGATCGTGTTCGACCTCACCACGCCCGGCAACATTTCGCGTGCTTTGAAGGGCGAAAACGTTGGAACAACGGTAGAATAAAAAGCTAGGCAAAGCGCAGGTCCGCCTGCGCTTGACGCATCGACCGATGCGGAGGGGCAAGGGGATTCGTCGAAAGGAACCGCCATGGTCAACGATATTATGCAGAACGCCGAAGAGCGCATGAAGAAGGCGATCGCCGCTCTGAGCGACAACTTCGGATCGGTGCGCACGGGCCGCGCCAACGCGATGGTCCTCGATCGCATCAAGGTCGATTACTACGGCGTCCCCACGCCGGTCAACCAGCTGGCGGGCATCAAGACGCCCGACGCGCATCTGCTGGTCATCGAGCCGTGGGACAAAGGCTCCCTGCGCGCCATCGAGCATGCCATCCTCGAGAGCGATCTGGGCGTGACGCCCAACAACGACGGCTCGGTCATCCGCCTGCCGTTCCCCGCGCTCACCGAGGAACGCCGCCGCGACCTGGTGAAGCAGTGCAAGACCTACGCCGAGGAGGCACGCGTCGCCATCCGCAACATCCGCCGCGACGCCAATGCCGCCATCGAGCGCGCCGGCAAGGAGGACAGCCTCCCCGAGGATGATGTCCGCCGCGGCCAGGACGAGGTCCAGAAGCTCACCGACAAGTTCATCGCCGAGGTTGATGAGCACTTCAAGAAGAAGGAAGCCGAGGTAATGGAGATTTAGTTCCGACGGCCTACGGCCGTCGGAACGGGCCGCCGCTGCGGCCGCCTCTGGCACCCGATCTTCGCGCGATCCCGGAGGCTCGCGTACCTAAGTACGCTTCGCCTCCGCGGTCCCACGAATCTCGGGCACCAGAGGCGCCCTCGCTGACGTTACGAACGACCTGGATCTCGTTGAATCGACCTGCAGGTTGCGAATCTGCCGATCAGCATCGCTCATTCTTTTCTCTCTATCCCCGTCCGATTGCGGGTGCTATGAACAAGCCTCTCGACTACATATTCCCCGATCCTCCGGCTGGCCTTGATCCGCGGCAGCTCGATCCTGATCGCGTGCCGCAGCATATCGCGGTGATCATGGACGGCAACGGCCGCTGGGCCAAAAAGCGCGCGCTCAACCGCTTGCGCGGTCACAAGGCCGGCATCGAGGCGGTGCGCGAGACGATCCGCTGCGCCTCCGACGTGGGGGTGCGCTATCTGACCATCTACTCGTTCTCCACCGAGAACTGGAAGCGCCCCGCCGACGAAGTCGTGGGGTTGATGGACCTGTTCGCCAAGACGATGCTCGCCGAGGTGGACGGACTCGATGAGGAGAACGTGCGCGTGCGCACCATCGGCGACCTGTCGCCTCTGCCCGCGGAGACGCGCGAGGCGTTCGAGGAGGCCTGGGAGCAGACGCGCGGCAACACCGGTATGACGCTTGTCGTCGCCGTGAACTACGGCGCGCGTCAGGAGATCCTGCATGCGGTTGACGCCCTTCGCCATCAGGCGGCGCTCGCGGCATCCGAAGGCGCCGGCGAGCTGCCCGGGCTCACCGAGGAGATGTTTGAGCGCGAGCTGTACACTGCCGACATCCCCGATCCCGACTTGGTCATCCGCACGTCGGGCGAGCTGCGCATCTCCAATTTCCTGCTGTGGCAGATCGCCTACTCCGAGTTCTACTGCACCGACGTGCTGTGGCCCGACTTCAACCGCTACGACCTGCTGCGTGCGCTGCTGGACTTCCAGGGGCGCGACCGCCGCTTCGGGGCGGTGAAATAGCCGATGTCGGCAAAGCGCGGGGCCAACAAGCCGACGGAGCGACGCTCGTGGGGGCAGGAGCCCCCCGTCGAGGAGGCGTCCGAGCGCACCCGCACGCAGAAGCTCAAGGACTTCGCGCACGACAAAACGCCTGAAAAGCTGAAGAATCCCACCGATATCCAGGTGCGCTTCCGCACGGGATTCGTCTACATCGCCGTGTCGGTCATCTGCATCATGGTCAACGAATGGACCACGCTGCTTCTGCTGGTGCTGACGGCGGGCATCTCGGCGGGCGAGTTCTATTACATGCTGCGATCCGACGCCAAGCTGCCCAACGAGATGCTGGGCATCATCGGCGCGGTGCTCTATCCCATCAGCGTGTTCTTCTTGGGGATAGTCGGCGCCGTCTACGTGAGCCTGGCGCTGCTCGTGGCGTTGATCACTTGGTACGTGTTTTGGATGCGCGCCCGCGTCGCGGACGTCGGCGTGAGCTTTTTCGGCGCGGCGTACACGGGCCTTCTACTTTCGGGTCTGGTGGTGGTGCGCGGCGCGCTGCCCGATCCGTGGGGCGGGCTTTTGGTGCTGGGCATCTTCTTCAGCATCTGGGCTAACGATTCGTTCGCGTACCTGTTCGGCCGCAAGTTCGGCAAGCACAAGCTCGCGCCCCGCACCAGCCCCAAGAAAAGCTGGGAGGGCTTTTTCGCCGGCCTGGTGGCATCGATGATCTTCTGGGTGCTGATATCGTTTATCCCGGGCGTCGCCATGAATATTCCGCTGGCGATGCTCTTCGGCCTGATCTGCGGCTTGATGGGCGTGTTGGGCGACTTGGCGGAAAGCCGCATCAAGCGCAATTCCGGTTTCAAGGATTCGGGCACCATCATGCCGGGCCATGGCGGGCTTCTGGATCGCTGCGACTCGCTGTTCCTCGTCGCCATCACCTCGGCGGTGCTGCTTATTGCAGGAGGTTGCATCCCTTATGTCGGATAAACGCCGCATCGCGGTTCTGGGGTCCACGGGATCCATCGGCACGCAGACTCTGGATGTGGCGCGTCGACATCCCGACAAGCTGGAAGTGGTCGCGCTTGCGTGCGGCACGCGGGCGGATGAGCTTCTCTCGCAGGCGCGCGCCTTCGACGTGCGCTGGCTGGCGGTGGGCGACGAACGTCTTGAGGGTGCGTCGATCGCCGCGGACTTGCGCGAGCAGGCGCGCGGCGGTCGGCTGGGCTTTGGCGCCCAGGCGGTTGCCGATCTGGTGAAGCTTCCCGACGTCGACGTCGTGGTGAACGCGCTCGTGGGCGAGGCGGGGTTGCGCGCAAGCTACGAGACGTTGGCGGCGGGCAAGGTGCTGGCGCTGGCGAACAAGGAGTCGCTGGTGGTGGGCGGCGATCTGATCATGCCGCTTGCCGCCCAGGTCGATGACCGGCGCCGTGCAGAGGGCTTGGCGCCGGCGCATGGTCCGGCGGGCACGCTCATGCCGATCGATTCCGAGCACGGTGCGATCTACCAGTGCCTTATCGGAGAGGCCAAGCGCGAGGTGTCGCGCCTATGGGTGACCGCATCGGGCGGGCCGTTCCGCGGACGCACGCGCGAGGAGCTGGAGGACGTCACCGCTGCGGCGGCGCTCAAGCATCCCACGTGGAACATGGGCGCCAAGATCACCATCGACTCGTCCACCCTGATGAACAAGGGTCTGGAGGTCATCGAGGCGCATCACCTGTTCGACATGCCCTACGACCGCATCAGCGTGGTGGTCCAGCCGCAGAGCGCCATCCATTCGATGGTCGAGTTCTCCGACGGCAGCGTCAAGGCGCATCTGGGGACCACCGACATGCGCATTCCCATCCAATACGCGCTGAGCTACCCCGAGCGTTGGGACGCCCCGGTCGAGCCGCTCGACTTCACCAAGCTGGGATCGCTGGAGTTTGCGGCGCCCGACACCGACACGTTCCGCTGCCTGGCGCTGGCGCGCCATGCGGGGCAGACGGGCGGCACGCTGCCCTGCGTGATGAACGCGGCCAACGAGATCGCCGTGGCGGCGTTCTTGGCGGATGGGATCGGGTATTTGGATATCGTGCGCTGCGTCGAGGCGGCGATGGACGCCCATGAGCGTGACGGCGTGCAGCGGGTGGAGAGCTTGGACCAGCTCGAGGAGATCGATCGCTGGGCGCGCCGCATCGCCGAGGAATGGGCGCGCAAGCACGCGCGATAGCGTTCCTCTGGCGATAGATCAAGCTTAGCGGGCCAAGCGCGTCAGACGGACCGGCGCATCGACCGCGAGCTGCGGGCGCGTTGGCTGCGTCAGTCCTGCAGCGTCGTTCCGGGGAAATCCTCGTCGTAGGGAAGCGTTCCGTCCAACTGCAACAGGCCGTCGGATGCGGCGATGAGGAAATTCTCCTCGTCCGAATAATCGATGTCGATGCAGGGGATCACCTGCACGTTCGCGAACACTTCGCGCAGCGTCGCGACCTCGTCGCGCAGAAACGAGAGGTCGGCGCCGCCATCCTGGGAGACCACGTTGCTCAGATAGATTCCGCCCGGGTTGAGCCGACGCGCGATCGCGCGCGCTGCTTCGACGGTGGCCAGGCTGCGGGCCGGCTCCGCTCCATGGAAGGCGTCGTTGAGAATCGCGTCGTAGGTGCTCTCGGTCCGCTCCAGATAGGAACGTCCTTCCGCCGCGATCAGCCGCAGGGCGCCCGCTTGCTCCAAATCGCCCGTAAAGAAGAAGCGCCGCGCGATATCGATGATGCGCGGATCCTCCTCGAGCACGTCGATGTGGATATCGGGATGCGTCACGGCGGCATGCTTGGGCCAGGCGCACCCTCCGCCGCCGATCATCAACGCGCGGCGCACGGGGATGCCGCAGCGAAAAGCCGCGTCGAAGCTGCGGTAGTATTCGAAAACAGGCTCATAGCGCCGTTCGCCCAGGTAGGTTGCCGATTGATAGACGCCGCCCACATCCAGCACGCGCACCGCCTCGCCTTGCGGCCCCTCGATGCAAAAGACCGAGGCCCATTCCCGCGCCGTGCGCACCAGGCGAAAGCCGTCATGCCGCGCGTTGCCCAGCGCGTGGGCAAGCCCCTTGAGCATGCGCCAGCCTAGCGCTGCGAGTCGGACAAGCTGATGACGGAGTGGTCGAAGCTTGCCATGCGCGGGGTCGTGGTGATCTCAAAGGGGATGCGGCGTTCGCGCAGGGACTGCTTCACGAACACGTTGATCGCGGTGGTGAAGCTCATGCCCAGCTCCTCGAACAGCTGATCGGCTTCTTCCTTCAGATCCTCATCGATGCGGATGGTCACGTTGATGTTCGCCATTGCGGCTCCTTTCCCCGAAGCGGCGTGCGTGCCGGCTAGCCCTCGATCTCCTGAAGGCCCACTTCGCAGAGATAATGCCCGTCCTCGCGCGATTCCAGAACGTTGACCGACCAGATCGGCGTGACGCCCGTGCCCTTGAGCGACGGCAGGTAGCGCGGCGGGAAGGCGAGCGAGCGCTCCTCGTCGTCTTCCAGGAAATCCGTGCAGCCGGCGGCCTCCAGCACGGCGCGCGCCATCATGCGGTCGCTGCCGTACACCTTGGCGGTTTTGAGGAAGAAATCGCCCTCGTCGAACCGATAGCACGGATGCACGTGCGCGGCGCGCTCGTTCATCTGGCGCATCTCGCTGCGGTGCTTGTTGTCCAGCGAGCAGTAGTGCATGCCGAACGACAGCCCCTCGTCCATCGCGTAGAGCATGAGCGACAGTGCCAGCTCCTCGCTGCCTGCGATGGGCAGGCCTCCCGAGTAGCCGTAGTCGTACATCACGTCGAACGGAGGATTGCGCACCTCGAAGCCGCGGCGCGCGAACTCGTCCCAGCTGTGGAAGGGGAAGCAGAACTCGAGCAGGTTCATGCCCTTGATGCCGGCGGCGTCGAAGCGGTGCATGAGAGCTTTCATCTCCTCCTCGGTGCCGGGGACGATGGGCATCTCCACCATCACGTCGGGGATGTAGCGGCCGGCCAGCTCCATGTTTGCCAGAACGCGCTGCTGAAGCTCTTCGGGATCGTCGTTTTTGACGCTGAAACGGATCTCCTGAAGGCCGGCGTCGCGCAGGCGGCGTGCGGACTCCTCGGTGAGCAGGTCGCCCGACGTGTACATGCGCTTGTGCGTGTCGGGGAACAGCTCGCCTGCGCGCTCGAGGAAGCGGATCGTGTCGTCGATGTTGAGCAGCGGCTCGCCGCCGGTGAGGCCCAGACAGGCAAGATGCTGGTAAGTGTGCGACGCGCGGTCGAGGCCCTCCTCCCACGGGCAGCCTTCGCGGACGAACTTCTCGTAGTCGGCCTGGTTGTGGTTGAAGCAGAAGTAGCAGTCGCGGTGGCATTTGAAGGTGGTCGAGAATGTCTCGCTGCCGCGGTTGCCCGTGCATTCCACGCACGCTTGGGAGATCCAGCCCACGCGGATGCTGGCGCCGGCGTTGCAGAACTGGGCGCCTCGCTGGCGCAGCTTGCCGCGCAGGGCGCAGCGGACATCGGCGCCGGCGTTCGGCTTGGCAAAGACGAGGCCCTTGCCTTCGAGCGTCTTGATATAGGTGTCGCGCACGTTGTCGTAGTGGTCGAGCGCGGCTTGCAGTGCAGCGTTATCGGTCTTCATATCCCCATCCAAACAAACGCTCGGCGCTTTTGCGCGCCGAAGGGTCAACGCGTGCGGATCGTGCGCACGCAACCTGATCAGTATAGCGAATCGGCGGGCGATCGCTACGCGGCGGATGCGACGTCGTGACGTTGCCGCCACCTCGGCTCGCCCCGCCTCATGCCGTGTCCCCATCCTCGATGCGCAGGATGTCGTCGAACGGGATGTCCGTCTTCACCACGCGCAGCATGCGGAAGGGTTCATCGATGCGCGTCACGACGCCGCGGATCGACGTGTAGGCGTCTTGGTCGTAGTAGGTGACGCATACCACGTCGCCTTTTTGCAACGCGGCCAGCCGGGCGGAGAGCTCGAGCGCCTCCTCGTCGGTGAGCTGGTGGCGGGGCTGCTCGATGCGCTCCTGCTGGCGGACCAGCTCGTAGTATCCCTTGAGCGCGGCGAACGGCATGAACTGCCGCGCGCGATCGGCATGCGGTCGAGCTCGGTGGACGCGCCCTTCCTCTGCGGCGCCTGCGATGCCGCTGTTCGGCGAAACCTCATGCACGGTGGCCTCCGATCTGCTCGTTGCGCTCGCGTGCGGTCGCTTTGTCCTTGAAGCTCGTCCCCTTCAGCAGGGCGTTCTTGCCGAACTTCTCCTTGACGGCGAGCACGGCGTCTTGGACTTTGCGTTCGGCCGTCTCGCCTTCGAGGTCGGCAAACAGGCTGGGGGTCGAAAGCCCCTCGGGCATCAGGTCGGAAAACCCGATGTTGACGCGGCGGATGGCGCGGGTTTGGTCCACCGCCTCGCCGAACAGCTCCTCGAATACTGCGATGAGCTGCTTGAATGAGTTGGTGGGGTGGGGGAGCTTGCGGCTGATGTGGGCGGCGCCCACGCCGAAACGCCCGCCGACGAAGCGCTTCCCGTGCTCGCCTTCGAACAAGACCTGGCGGCTGTCGTCGCGGATGCCACGCACGCCATCCATGCCGTCGGCGCTCCAACCCGCCTCTGTGCCCGTCGCTTTCCGGCCGGTCTTCTCGCGCGCGTACCCCACATGCAAATCGATCCGATCGGCCACCAGCCCCTGCCGCACCAGGTCGAGCGCGCTGGCGTCCACCATCTCGCGCATCACCATGCGCGCCTCGTCCGCCGTGTAGTCGCTCGGCAGCACCTGGCCGTTCACCAGCGAATGCCCCTTGGGCTCGTACGCGTGGATCTCGGCTATGGTACAGGGTTCCTGGCCCCATGCGTGGTCGATGAGGAACTCCGCGTTCACGCCGAACTCCCGGTACAGCGTCTTCTCGCGCATCTGGGTCACGCCGTGCAGGTCGTGCACGCCGTACTTTGCAAGGCGCCGCGCGATGCCCGGGCCGATGTTCCAGATGTCGGTGATGGGGCGGTGCGGCCAGATGATGCGTTTGAACTCGGACTCGTCCAAAACGCCGATGCCGTCGTCGGCGTGCTTGGCCGTGATGTCAAGGGCCACTTTGGCCAGGAACAGGTTGGTGCCGATCCCCGCGGTCGCGCAGATGCCCGTCTCGGCGAACACGGCGTCCATCAGCATGCGCGCCATCTGGCGCGGCGTCCTGCCGTACAGCGTCAGATACGACGTGATGTCGATGAAGCATTCGTCGATGGAATACACGTGCACGTCGTCGGCGGAGACGTAGCGCAGGTAGATGGCATAGATCTGGGACGACACCTCCATGTAAAGGTGCATGCGCGGGGTGGCCATGATGTAGTCGATGCCCTCGGGGATCTCGAACACGCGGCAGCGGTTGCGCACGCCGAGTTCCTTCATGGCGGGCGTGATGGCAAGGCAGATGGTGGTGCGGCTGCGCTCGGGATCGGCCACCACCAGGTTGGTGGTGAACGGATCGAGCCCGCGCATGGAGCACTCGACCGAGGCGTAGAAGCTTTTGAGGTCGATGCACAGGTAGACCTTGCCGCCGTTCTCGTCGGGCAAGGCGCCGCCGTCGGCCCAGCTGCGTGTTGGAGCGCCGACGGGGCTGTTCGCTTGAGCGTCGATGCTGGCCGCGCGTCTTGTCGTTCGGTCGGCAGCGGTTGCGCGCGCCGCTGCCCCGGCGCCAGCCGCGCATCCTGTCGCTCGGTCGGCATCGGTCGCGCGCGCAACCGCCCCGGCGCTGGTCGCGCATTCTGACGCCATGCTCCCGTCTACCGCCATTCCCGCATCCACCCCCTTCGGCATCCGTGCGTCCGTCCACATTCCATAGTTTGTTCGATTGCGAAAACCGAACAACTGTTCTAGTCTATGATACCGGAAGAGGAGGCGCTGTGGAACGGGGAACACGGAAAACATCGATGGCGCAGACGGGGGTGGGCGGCGGCACGGCTGTGGACGGTCGGGGCAGCGGTGCGGCGCTTGCCTGTGACGCCGGCGTGACGGGCGGGAACGGGCGTCGTCCGACTTCCGGACGCGGCATCGGAAAGAGCCAGTCCCCGGCGGGCGCGTGCGTCAAGCACTACGTCGACGTGATCATGCGCCTGCGCGACGACGGCCGCATCGTGCCGCTTTCGGTGTGCTGGGACGACGGCCGCACATTCCATATCGACCAGGTGCTGGACGGCCCCATCGCCAACGCGCCGCGCTCCGCGAACCGGCGCACCCTGCGCTACACGGTGCGGATCGGAAGGCGGCGCACCAATCTGTTCCTGGAGTGCGAGGCGGGCGAGGGCGCGCCGATCGCGACGCGGGCGCTGCGCTGGTACGTCGAGGTTCCCGAAGGCATGCCGCTGTACCGCTACTTCGCGGAATAGGGCGGGACGCTCCTCGTCCGATGCCTTGTGGGAAAGCCGTCTTTCGCTTGGCGCCTTGCAGGAAAGCCGCCTTTCGTCGAACGGTGGGGCCCTTCGTGCCCGCTTTGCGTCCACGGGTTGAATCTTCCGGCAGCGGTGGATACCATCGTTTCGGATATGATTGCGATTCGGAACCCGAACCGAGGAGGAGCCATGGCCGAGATCACCGCCGATGCCTGCGCCGTTCCCGCTGCGCCCGCAAGCGACGTGTCGTTCGAGAAGGCGCGCGAGGCGTACGCCGATCGCAAGTTCTGGGTGTCGTTTTTCATCCGGCCGTGCTGCCCGCCGCCCGGTGGAAAGACGGCGGCCAAGCATCTTGAAGAGCAACGCGAGATGGTGCGCGCCCGCGTCGATTTCAGCGACGAGCAGAAAGCCGAGCTGATCTCGCTTATCGACGAAGGCGAGGCGTGGTATCGCAGCACGCCGTACTGGGGCAGGGAGTAGTCTGCCGGGACGCGGGCGCGGCGGCGTCTCGTCCATCCCGCTGGAATCGAGCGCAGCCGGCCCTTCGCTCGCTCGTCCGCCGCTCGACAAGGAGGCAACCTTCTTTTAAGGCGGGATGACAAGCCCGTGCCGGTGTGCTAGGGTCGAATCCGTGGAAAAGAGCAGGACATATCGCTTTGCCGTCGTGAGCTGGATCTTGGTTGCGCTGTGGGCCCTGTTCATCTTTTTCATGTCGTCGAACACCGGCGACACCCTCGACGACGGCGACGGCATCGTCTCCATGATCTTCCAATGGCTGAAGAGCTTGCAGGCCCAGGTGTTGCCTCCCGGTGTCGATGTGGTGAACCCCGCCGCGCACTTTTGCGAGTACCTGATCTTCGGCGCGCTTCTGGCCAATGCGTGGCGCACCAAGGTGACGTTGCCGTGGGCGGTGTGGGCGGCCGTGCTCTGCGCGAGCTTGTACGGCATCAGCGACGAGATCCACCAGATCTTCGTTCCCGGACGGACCGCTGATCCCATCGACTGGCTGGTCGACACTTGCGGCGCCGCGCTCGGCGCGTTCGTCACCTACGCGATCCTGCGCTACCGCGCGAGCCGCCGTGCGCTCGACGTGCGCTAATTGCAGGAGATCGCCCCGTTGGGGGGTTGCGAGCGTCCGGAGCTGGCAGGTCATCTGCGCTAATCGTCCTGAATCAACCTGCGCAGGACGGTTATCGCCTAGAATCAGCAATCTATTTGCACTAATCGTTGGAAACTAGGCAAGCGTGTGCGAAAAATGGACGATTAGCGCACAAGGGAAACGTGCACGCGGACCTTTGCTGCGACTGCAGTTTAAAACACCAGGTCAGATCGCTAACGATTTTTCACGCAGTATGATCATACAGGATGAGGTGTGCTAATCGTAAAGAAACCGCATCGCCAAGTCGGAAATTTGACGATTAGTGCGCTTTCGCACTGCTGCGCCGCCCTCGCCGTCGCATCCGACGCTGTCGCTGGGTCTGCTCCCACCCTCGCCATCGCCGCTGGGCGCGCCGTTGCTTCTAAATCGCCCCTATCCTCCCAGCTCAACCGAATAGAGCGGTTTGTACACCGCACCTTCGCGCGTCAGCGTGCTTTTGAACAGGGTGACGGTGCGCGCCTCGGCGGGTTCGGGGAAGGCGAGCGCGGGCAGCGCGCCCCGTGGGATGCGCACGCGGCGGGCCAGCGTCAGATGCGGCTTGAACGCCTTGCCATCAAAGGGGACGTTGCGGGCCGCGAGCTCCTCGCGGACGCGCGCGGCGAGCTCCACCAGGTCGGGATGCGGGGCGATGCCGAGCCACAGCGTCGCATCGTGCGGGCGCCCGAACTTGCCCAGGCCATCGCAGCGCAAAGGGATCGGGCCGCGTCCGGCGCACGCCGCATCGAGCGCATCGACGGCGGCCGAGACATCCGTCGGGTTCAACTCCCCGATGAAGGCCAGCGTGAGATGGTAGCTCGCGCGTTTCACGAAACGGCCGCCCAGGCTCTCGGAGAGGCTGCGCGCCACCCCCGCCGCCTCATCGATGAACGCATCCGGCAGCTCCAACGCGATGAACGTCCTCATAGCGTGACCTCCTTGTCTGCGTTGCGCGCGATTTGCGGCGCTTCGGATTGCGGCCGCCCGGTTGCAGCGTGTTCCGGCAGGTTTCGCCGTTTGCCGTGTCCGACCGCAGCGCGCTCCGGCGGGATTGCCGCTCAGCGTGATCGGTTGCGGCGTGTTCCGGCGGACTTCGTCGGCTGCCGTGCGCCCGACTGCGGCATGCCCGACGGGATCGGCGGGATCGCCATCTTCCACCGCGCCCATCTCGCGCTTCACGCTACCACGAATCGCCGCCGATTGCTATTATGGAGGGCGGTCATTTCGACGCCTTCCGCGCTGCGCAAGGCGGTGTTCATAAGGAGGAAACCCGTGGAACGAACCAGGATCGCGAAGCTGTACGCCGATGCAGAGCAGATGGGCGATCAGACCGTCACCGTCGCCGGATGGGTGCGCTCGGTGCGCGACATGAAGAACTTCGGCTTCGTCACCTTGAACGACGGCAGCTGCTTCAAGGACTTGCAGGTTGTGATGAGCCGCGACACGCTGGCCAACTACGACGAGGTCGCGCGCCAGAACCCCGGCGCGGCGCTCGTGGCCGAAGGCGAGCTCAAGCTCACGCCCGACGCGCCGCAGCCGTTCGAGATCGCCGCCGCCCGTATCGAGGTCGTGGGCGAGAGCGCGCCGGACTACCCGCTGCAGAAGAAGCGCGCCACCGTCGAGTTCCTGCGCACGCAGCAGCATCTGCGCCCGCGCACCAACCTGTTCCGCGCCGTGTTCCGCATCCGCTCGGTTGCCGCCGCGGCGATCCACGAGTTTTTCCAGAGCCGCGGGTTCGTCTACGTGAACACGCCCATCATCACCACGTCCGACTGCGAGGGCGCCGGCGAGATGTTCCACGTGACCACGCTCGACATCGCCAACCCGCCGCGCACCGAGGCGGGCGAGGTCGACTACAGCAAGGACTTCTTCGGCAAGCCGGCCAGCCTCACCGTGTCGGGCCAGCTCAACGCCGAGAACTTCGCGATGGCGTTCGGCGATGTGTACACGTTCGGCCCTACGTTCCGCGCCGAGGACTCCAACACCAAGCGCCACGCCGCCGAGTTCTGGATGATCGAGCCCGAGATCGCCTTCGCCGATCTCGAGGACGACATGAACCTGGCCGAGGACATGCTCAAGTTCGTGATCAACCACGTGATGAAGACCTGCCCCGACGAGCTGGGCATGCTCAACAAGTTCGTGGACAAGGGCCTGATCGAGCGCCTGACGCACGTGGCGACGAGCGACTTCGCGCGCGTGACCTACACCGAGGCCATCAAGATCCTCGAGGACGCCGTGGCGGCGGGCATCAAGTTCGAGTACCCGGTCAGCTGGGGCGTCGACCTGCAGACCGAGCACGAGCGCTACCTGACCGAGCAGCACTTCAAAAAGCCCACGTTCGTGACCGACTACCCGGCCGAGATCAAGGCGTTCTACATGCGCATGAACGACGACGGCAAGACGGTGGCCGCGGCGGACTGCCTGGTGCCGGGCATCGGCGAGATCATCGGCGGCAGCCAGCGCGAGGAGCGCCTGGATGTGCTCGTGCGCCGCATCGAGGAGCTGGGCATGGAAGCCGACCAGTACAAGTACTACTGCGACCTGCGCCGTTTCGGCACGTGCAAGCACGCCGGCTTCGGCTTGGGCTTCGAGCGTCTGGTGATGTACCTCACCGGCGTCGCCAACATCCGCGACGTCATCCCGCACCCCCGCACCGTGGGCAACGCGGAGTTCTAAGGGAGGATCAGGGCGGACCGCTTTCAGCAGGTGCCGCAAGCGCGCTTTGCTTCCCAAACTGGAAACAGGTACTCGTTTCCCGTTTGGGAAGCTTGCGAGTTGCCTGCGAAACTGGAGAAAAGTACTTTTCTCCAGTTTGAACGGGCAATTTGGAGCAAACAGGTGCTTTCTGCCGGTTTGAAGGTCGAAAACAGCCTCTCAAACCGGCGGAAAGCACCTGTTTGTCGTTTTTGCGCGCGTGAAAACGGTGACGAGTACCGGTTTCCACTTTCGAGAGCAGGTGAAACCGGAGACCGGTACTTTTCGCCGGCTTGGAGATCGTTTGAAACTGGAGGCCGGTGCTGATTTCCAGTCTGGGAAAGGCTTTTGGGAAAAGCTTTTGGGAAAGGCTTTAGCGAAAAGCGACCGGCCCTTTTTCGCGTTGTTGCGCTAACAGGCGGAATCTTTGCCTCCCGTTACATCGGCCTTGTGCTCAAGCCAGGGATGGGCGTTGACGGGCATGCCCCCGATTTCTTCCACCGGCGTAACGTGACCCCTCATAAACTGGTCTCCATGCTTATTCTCATCCTGCAGGCTTGTCACGACGGCGACAACGGCGGCAGGCTGCAGGAAGAGGAGAGCCGGGCGCAGACGAAGGCATTACAATGGAACAAGACAGTCGCTCTCTTTTGCTTTCAAACGCTTGGGAAGGATGAAACTATGGACGGCGATGGGCAGAGGGGCTTCATCCGGGCGCTCCACGCGATCGCCTCGGATGCAGCAGAGAACGTGCGCGATCGCTTCGCGCTCGATTTTGTGGGCGTCTCCATCGTCCCCGACGGCTCGGCGCCCATCCTCACCTGGCAGTACGCGGCGGGCAGCACCACCGAGAACTACGCCCTCATCCATCTTCCCGAGGGCGTGGGGGCGTTGGGCAAGGTTCAGAAGCTGCGCCGCGGCATCGTGGTGAACAGTGTCGAAGACGACATTCCCCAAGGCGAGCTGTTTCAATATCCCATCATCGTTGCCGAGGCGCTGTCGAGCTTCTTTTCGTTTCCTTTGATGGAGGACGGGGATCTTCGCGTGATACTCATCTGCGCCACGCGGTTCGTGCGCACGTTCGACGAGGTGGCGTGCGGCATCATCCAGCAGTTCTCCGCCACGCGCTTTTCACTCGAGCCTTGCGGCGAGGCGCCCCTTCTGGTGCACGGCAAACAGGAAGGCTTCGCCTACACCGAGATCACGCACCGCCTGCTGCAGGCGCAGGAGGACGAGCGCCGGCGCATCGCCCGCGAGCTCCACGACGGCATCTCCCAGGAGATCCTCGTCGCGCAGATCGAGCTGCGCAAGCTGGGGTATCTGCCGCAGGAAGAGTGGCCCGCCGCCGTCGATGCGGTGAGCGGGCGGCTCAGGGACGTCATCGCGCATATCAGTGCCATCGCCCGCGCGCTGCGTCCGGCCGCCCTCGACGAGCTGGGTCTGGTGGCGGCGCTCGAGGCTCTGTGCGCCACCATGCAGAAGGCGTTCGGGGTGCCCATCGAAGTGGAGGCGGAGGATCCCGGTCCTTTGGGCGCCGACCGCGAGATAGCGCTGTACCGCATCTGCCAGGAGGCGGTGTCCAACGCCTGCAAGTACTCGGGCGCGGATGCGGTGGAGGTGGCGCTTGCCGTGCGGGACGGCATCCTGACGCTGCGCGTCGCCGACGACGGTGCTGGGTTCGACCCCGCCCGCCCGCGGGCGAAGGGGAGCGGGCTCGGCCTGGGCGGCATGCGGGAACGCGCGGGTTTGGTGGGCGGCGATCTTGCGATCGAGTCTGCTCCCGGCTCCGGTTGCACGGTGACGTTGTCCATGGCCTTGGGAGGTTCGCGATGATACGGATCGTTTTGGCGGACGACCATTCGGTGGTGC
This sequence comes from uncultured Eggerthellaceae bacterium, assembly GCA_958452575.1. GTDB lineage: Bacteria > Actinomycetota > Coriobacteriia > Coriobacteriales > Eggerthellaceae > Aphodovivens. The sequence goes on along the minus strand of CAUDUM010000002.1, from coordinate 264,559 downwards.
GGATGGGGTTCCGCATGATCATTGAGCAGCAGATGGATCTGCAGGTGGTGGGCGAGGCGTCCGATCCGGAGGAGGCGTTTGACCTCGTCGTGAGCGAGAAGCCGGACGTCTTGCTCACCGACATCTCGATGGGTACCGAGAAAAGCGGTCTGCTGCTTGCGGAGCGCGTGCGCGACGGCGGCGTGACGACGCGCGTGGTGATGCTGAGCATGCACGATGAGCAGGAGTATCTCTCGCAGGCGCTCAAGGCGGGCGCGTTGGGCTATGTGCTCAAAAGCTCGTCCGACGCCGAGCTGATCAAGGCCATCCGCCGCGCCGCCGACGACGAGTCGTATGTGTGCGACGACATGATGGACGGGTTCGTGCGCAATTCGGTGAGCCAGGTCGATCCAGCCGCCGATGCGCTGTCGCCGCGTGAGGCGGAGCTCGTCTCTCTGGCGGTGCGCGGGTTCTCCAATGCCGAGATCGCCGAAGCGCTCTCCATCTCGGTCAAGACGGTAGAGGGCCGAAAGTCCAAGGTCATGGCCAAGATCGGCGCACGCTCCAAACCCGAGTTGTTCGACTACGCGGTCAGGCACGGCCTGGTCAAGCTATAGCCGTTTGTGGGAAACGGGGATTTCCCTCCCCCTTGCGCAGGGATTATCCCCTTACGTGCGCCCTAGGCCTCCCTTCACACTGTTCCTAGCTTGCAAGACGAGAGGGATAAGAGGGAGAGGCGAAATCATGGGAAGCGAAATCACGCGCCGCACCTTCGTAAAAGCGGGATCCGCCGCTGCCCTTGCTGCATTGGGCACGGGCGCTGTCGGAGCCGCGACGGGGATCCCCGCTGCCAAGGCACTGGCGGAATCGACACCGCCTGAGGGGAGGTGGGTGCGCACCACCTGCGCCCCCAACTGCACAGGATCCTGCGGCATGAAAGCGTTCGTCCACGACGGGCAAATCAAGATGATCTCGCAGGCGGCGGACTACCCCTACAAGCGGTACAACCCGCGCGGATGCCTCAAGGGCGTCTCCATCAACACGATGATCCACGGCCCCGAGCGCCTGACGGCGCCGCTGGTTCGCAACGAGCAGACCGGCGAGCTGGAGGAGACCGACTGGGATACCGCGCTTGACACCGCCGCGCAGAAGCTGCGCGACATCGCGGAAAAGTACGGTCCGGATTCGATCGGCGTCATCTGGCAGGTCCAGGGCACGGGCCACGTGCAGAAGGGTGCGCTGGTGCGCCTGACCAACATGATGGGGTGGTCGGCCATCGGCGGCTACGAGCTCAACGGCGATCTGCCGATGTTTTGGCCTGAGACGTTCGGATGCCAAAGCGAGGAGCTCGAAAGCTACGAATGGGAGGACTCGCGCTACACGATGATCTTCGGCTCGAACCCGATGGTCACGCGCTTGCCCGACTCCCATTTCCTCAACTACTCGCGCGAGGCGGGCGGCAAGGTGGTGTGCTTCGACCCCAACTATTCGGCAACGGCCGAGAAGTCGACCGAATGGGTGCGCATCAAGCCCGATACCGACGCCGCGTTCGCGTTGGCAGCGGCCAAGGTGATCATCGACGAAGGGCTGTTTGACGAGTCGTTCTGCAAGAATTTCACCGACCTGCCGTTGCTCATCGACGCGGCGACGGGGAAGCGTCTTCTTGCCGCGCAGGTGGCGGGCTTGTCGGCGCTGGATGTTCCCGCCTATCGCGAGACCTACGTGGCGTGGGATGCGGCGGCGGGCGTTCCGGTGGCGGTGGACCCCGAGCACTTGGGCGGCACCGACGGGTACGCGCTGGAAGGCGCCTTCGACGTGCCGCTGGCGGGCGGTGGCACCGTATCCGCGAAGACCTCGTTCACGCTGCTGCGCGAGAGCCTGGAAGCGTACGACCTGGAATCTGCGAGCGCCATCACCGACGTGCCTGCCGATACTATCCAGCGCATCGCGCGCGAATGCGCGGCGGTCAAGCCCATGCACATCATCTTCGGAGGCTCCGCCATGCAGTGGCACCATGGGGACCTGAAGGGGCGCGCCTGCGCGCTGCTTGCCGCGCTCACGGGCAATATCGGCCAGCTCGGCGGCGGCATCTCCACGTATGTCGGCCAATACAAGACGCGTTTCAGCACGGCGTCGTGGTTCATCCCGCCGCGTCCGAAGCGCGCATCCGCGCCGTTCCATTACGCCGTCAACGGCCGTACCGACACGATGAGCGCGAGTTTCCCCGAATCTGGATTTAAAGCCCTGGTCGTGGGTTGGGGCAATCCGTTCGAACAGCACAACGTCGCCAACTGGCTGCGCAGCGCGAAGGAGTCCGGCGAGCTTGAGTGCGTCATCTGCTTCGAGTTCCAGCACACCAAGACGGTCGACTATTCCGATGTGACCTTCGCCAGTGCCAGCTGGTACGAAAAGACGGAGCTGGTCATCACCCCGCTGCACCCGTGGGTGCAGATCATGCAGCCGATGGTTGACCCGCCGGGCATCGCGCGCCCCGAGCTGTGGACGTGCAAGGAACTTGCCTGCCGCATCGACCCGTCCGTTGCCGACATGTGGCCTGAATTCGAGCCCGAGGAGGCGGAAGCGGCCGCTGAGGAGGTTTTGCGCACGCTGCTTGAGAACGGCGGCGAAACGATCGATCACATCACGGTGGAGGATCTCAAAGCAGGTCCGTGCAAGCTGGCGCACAGCAACCCCGGCGAGAAGAAGATCCCGTTTTGGGAGCAGATCCACGAAGGTTTGCCGTTCCCCACGGTCTCGCGTCCCAACGCGCTCGATGCGACGGCGAAATTCGTGAAGTCGGGACGCATCGAGTTCTACAAAGACGAAGACCGCTTCCTCGAGATGGGCGAGCAGCTGCCCTGCTACAAGCCGGCATTCGAGGACACCGAATACGCTGCCGACCCCGAAGCGCGCGAGAAGTACTCGTTCGCATACCTGACGCGCAACAGCCTGTTCCGCGTGCACGCCACCTACTGCAACAACCCGTTCATGCTCGAACTGCAAAACGACACTCCCAAGGTGTTCATGAACCCCGACGATGCCGAGAAGAAGGGTCTGTCCCAAGGCGATGTGGTAGAAGTCTTCAACAGCCGAGGCAAGGTTAACGGTGCGCTCGTCGTCGATCCGGGCATGTATCCCGGTCAGGTGATCTTCGACATGGGCTGGTGGAGCCGCTATACCGGGGACGAGAGCTACAACTCACTCATCTTCCCCTGGATCAATCCCATTCACGAGATCTACTACGTATCGAGCGTGTGGTCTCCCAACATGGCATGGAACGAGTGCGTGTGCGATGTGCGTCTGCTGGAAGCCGGCGGCGCGCTTGAGGAGGTGATCGCATGAGGTATGCGATGGTGGTTGACCTGGATCGATGCATCGGTTGCCGAACTTGCGCGGTGATCTGCAAGGGCCATCATGCGCAGCCTGAGGGTATCTGGTGGAACCGCGTATTCGTGCCAGGTGCGCCCGAGTACGGCACATCAGTGTTGAACGAAGAGGGGCAGCCGCGCATGGAGTTTCTTCCCGTGAGCTGTCAGCATTGCGACGATGCGCCGTGTCAGAGCGTGTGCCCGACCGGCGCCACCTATACCGACGAGAATGGCGTGGTGCTGGTGGATTTCGAACGTTGCATCGGTTGCCGCTACTGCATGACGGCATGCCCCTACGGCGTGCGCCAGTTCAATTGGGGTCATGCGGAGCCGTTGCCAGGCACGGACGGTGCGACGTATTCCTACGGATATCCTGCCGAATACCGTCAGGATGGACGGCTGGTGTACACGCCTCAGCGTCCTGAGGGCGTGGTGGAGAAATGCACGTTTTGCGTGCAGTACACCAGCCAGGGCATCGAGCCGGCGTGCTGCGCGGGCTGCCCTGGCAATGCGCGCATCTTCGGCGACTTGGACGATCCGGATTCCGAGATCTCGCACTACTTGGAAGGCCGAGAAACCTTCGTGCTGGGCGAGGAGCATGGCACGCATCCGAAAGTGCTCTATCTCAAATCGACACGTGGAATCGAGGACGCATCTGCACTGCTCGATGCGGCGGGTGCGGGAACCGCGATGGGAACGGACGGTGAGTGATCATGAAGAAGCTGATGTCCAAAAAGCAACTGGGCGCGCTCGTCGTCGCGCTCATCATCATGGCAGCGGGTCTTGCGGCGTGGGTCGCTCAGCTTACGACGGGGCTGCTCGCCACCACCAACATGGGCAACGTGTTCTGCTGGGGTCTGCTCATCTGCATGTTCGCCTTCTGCGTGGGTTTCGGCGCGGGAGGTCAGTTGGCTGCCAGCTACATCGTTCTTTCGAAGCGTCCCGAGCTGCAGCGGTTTGCCCTGCCTGCCCAGGCGGTGGGGTTGGGCGGCGCCATCGGCGCATCGGTTGCGATCATCGCCGACCTGGGATCGCCGGAGAACATCTTGGCGATGCTGCTGCACTTGAATGTCGTCTCGCCTCTGGCGTGGGACATGATGGCACTGACATTCTTCATCGTCTCGTCGGTGGTGGGCTTGGTCGCGTTGGCTCGTTCATGGAAGTCGGCGCGTGCGTGGATGATCGTCGGCGCTGTCGCCGCCGTGGTCTTGCAGATCATCGAGGGCATGCTGTTTGCGCTGCTCAGCGCTCGCGTTTGGTGGCATAGCGTTATCGTGCCCGTCGATTTTTTGATGGTGGCGATCGTGTGCGGATTCGCGCTCGTGCTGGCGATGGCAGCCGTTTCGGGTCACGGCGGATTCGTGGATGCGGGCGTCGATTCGTTGAGGGCGGCCCGCTCCCTCGGCAAGCTGCTGGCTGTCGCGATCGTCGTGCATGTGGCCTTGGCGCTGGCGGAGCTGGGGATGCTCGCCATCGAGGGAACGGCGGCAAGCCGGGCGACGCTGGACGTGATCGCGACGTACGCGCCGCTTTACGCGATTGAACTGGGGCTTCCGATCATCACAGCCGTTTTGCTCCTGACACGCGGCGGCAAGGCGGGGGCGGCCGAGTTCGGCGCGGCGTCTGCCCTTGCGATCGTCGGCATGTTCGCTCATCGCCTGATGCTGTTGTATCCGGCGTTCGCCGCGCCCACGCTGTTCGCGGGGCTCTCCAACCAGCCTTCGCCTGAATGGGCGTACCCCATGTCGACCGGCCAATACGCGACGATGGGCGACGCGTTCGCGATGACGCAGGCGTACCTACCCTCGGTCGTCGAATGGGCGAGCATCCTTCTGCCCATCGGCTGCGCGATCGCCGTGACGCTGGTCGCGATCGCAGCGACCAAGGCGCTTGCGAAATAGGGTCGACTAAGGAAAGATGCGTCCCTTTGTCACCTTCCGCACCCCCGCACCGTGGGCAACGCGGAGTTCTAAGGGAGGATCAGGGCGGACCGCTTTCAGCAGGTGCCGCAAGCGCGCTTTGCTTCCCAAACTGGAAACAGGTACTCGTTTCCCGTTTGGGAAGCTTGCGAGTTGCCTGCGAAACTGGAGAAAAGTACTTTTCTCCAGTTTGAACGGGCAATTTGGAGCAAACAGGTGCTTTCTGCCGGTTTGAAGGTCGAAAACAGCCTCTCAAACCGGCGGAAAGCACCTGTTTGTCGTTTTTGCGCGCGTGAAAACGGTGACGAGTACCGGTTTCCACTTTCGAGAGCAGGTGAAACCGGAGACCGGTACTTTTCGCCGGCTTGGAGATCGTTTGAAACTGGAGGCCGGTGCTGATTTCCAGTCTGGGAAAGGCTTTTGGGAAAAGCTTTTGGGAAAGGCTTTAGCGAAAAGCTTTAGCGAAAAGCGACCGGCCCTTTTTCGCGTTGCGGAGATCTTCGGCATGGGCGGTCGCGTCGTCGGCAGGTTGGCCGCGACGGCTCTTATCCCGCCAGCAGGTTGGCCGCGACGCCGCCGACCTCGCCCAGGCCCCACCAGATGGCGGCGGCCATGCCGGCGATCCACAGCACTGCGACCACCGCGCATAGCGGCTTGGGCGTGCGCAGGTTCTTGCTGGGGATCATCAGCATCGCGATCGCGCCGCCGATCGCGCCGCCGAGGTGCCCGCTGATGGAGATGCCGGGCACCAGCAGGCTGTACGCCACGTTGATCAGGATGACGGCGAGCATGCCCTTGCTGTAGGCGGCAAGGTAACGGCGGTTGCCGCGTGCTAGCACCGCCAGCAGCGCCACGGCCACGAACAGGCCGAACACGCTGGTCGAGGCGCCGGCCGACACGGTCAAGCCGCCTTCGGCGAACAGCCCCCACGCGTACGACGCAACGTTGCCGGTGATGCCGCCCACAAAGTACAGCGCCAAGAATCCGCCCCTGCCCAGGATACGCTCGAGCGTCATGCCGACGCTATAGAGCGCCACCATGTTGAACAGCAGGTGCATCAGATCCATGTGCAGGAACATCGGTGCCACGAACCGCCACAGGTCGGCCGGACCCTGCACCAGGATCGGGATCATCGCGCCCATGTCGATGAGGACCTGGGTGTCGGCTTCGAGGCGCATCCCCGACAGCACGACTTCGACCAGATAGACGACGCAGGTGACGGCGATGAGGATGAGCGTGACCAGCTGGTGGCTGTTGCGACGCAAGAAGCCGTCGTTTTGACGCATCATGCGTTTGAGCTGGTCCTCGTCGATGACGGTGCGCTGGGGCGCGTTACCGCGTCCGCCCCCGCCCCCGGCGCTGCCCCCGCCCCCGGCGCCGCCTTCCGCGCTGCCGCTCTCAGCACCGCCTCCGTTTCCGTTGCCGCTCTCGCCATATCCCTCTGCGAAACGCAGCGGCGACGACGGGCATCCCGAAGGCTTCGGCCGCGCGAAACGCAGCGCGCGCGTGCGCATCGCGTCCGTTGCGAAGCGCAGCGGCAGGCCGGAGGGGATGGATGGTGCGAAGGGCTCGGTCATGCAGGTCTCCTTGCGTTCCAGAATGAGAAAAAGCGGCGGTCCCTTTTTCTCACTGCTGCGAGCTCACGTAGCTTTGGTCGATGGTGATCTTGCAGATCGCCTTAGGATACCGCGCGACCACCAGTTTGCCCACGCGATCGCGCAGATCGTCGTCGGAAAGCGGCGAATCGGCGGGCTTCACGCAGTCGAACAGCACGTTGACATGCGTCGGCCCGGGCACGGTGCGCAGATCGTGGATGGACAGACGCGCATCGATCGTCTTCACCTGCGCGTCGATCCAGTTGCGCATGTCGTTGACCTCGGGGTCGTCGGTGACGATGGGGTCGTAGTGCAGCGTGACGATGAGCCCGTCGTCGTTTTTGAAATCCTGCTCGATGTTGTCGATGAGGTCGTGGCTTTCCATGGGGTCGGCCTCGACGGGCATCTCGACATGGGCGCTGGCGAACTGGCGGCCGGGCCCGTAGTCGTGCACCATCAGGTCGTGGGTGCCCAGCACGCCCGGATAAGACATGATCTTGTCGTGGATGTGCTTGACGAGCTCGGGGTCGGGCACGCGGCCGAGCAGCGGATCGACGGTGTCGCGGACGAGCTGGATGCCGCTCCACACGATGAAGGCGCCCACGGCAAGGCCCACCCAGCCGTCCAGGTCGACGCCGGTGAAGTGCGACGCCACGGCGCACAGCAGCACCACGCCCGTCGAGATGACGTCGTTGCGCGAGTCGACCGCCGTGGCCTCCAGCGTCGTGGAGTTGATGCGCCGACCGAGCGTGCGGTTGAACACCATCATCCACAGCTTCACCAGGATGGACAGCACCAGCACGCACACCACGGCGGCGTTGAACTCGGTGGGCGAGGGGTTGACGATCTTGTCGTAGGAGGACCTGAGCAGCTCCCACCCGATGAACACGATGAGGATCGCCACGGCAAGCCCCGACAGGTACTCGTAGCGGCCGTGGCCGTAGGGATGCTCGGGGTCGGCGGGTTTGCTGGCCAGCTTGAATCCCAAAAGACTGATGATGTTGCTTGCCGCGTCGGAGAGGTTGTTCACGGCGTCGGCCACGATGGACACCGACCCGGCGATAAGGCCGATGACGCCCTTGCCCAGGCACAAAAGCAGGTTGCAGATGATGCCGACGATGCCGGCGAACTGGCCGTAGCGCGTGCGCACCTGTACGTTGCCGGTGTCCTGGTGGTCTTTGACGAAACGACGGACGAGCCATTCGGTCATGGATAGCGCTTCCTTTGCTTGCGGGGATGGCAAAACGATGCCCGCAGGACCGTTCATCCTGCGGGCATCCTCGCTTTCTCCCATCCATTATACGGCTCCTGCGCGCGTGCGGGAGGGCCGCGCTCAAAACGCCACGCATTCTCGCACGTAGTTTCAGAGGAAGCACACGTCCGCAAAGGCGGCGTCGCGCTACAATACTACGGCACGTTTTTCGGAGGGGCGCAGTACCCCGCCGCTTGCTTTGATCGAGGAGGTCCCGTGAGCGATCCCATGACCAATCCCGCTGCCGCCGACGGCGTCATCGCCGATGCGGACGATCCCGTATTCCAGCAGGAGCAGGCGCACCTGTCGGAAGTGCATGCGGCGCTGCGCCGTATGGGGCGTGATCTGGCCGCCAAGCTGGACAAAACCCGGGGCGAGGCCGCTCAGGACAAAAAGGATATGGCCGACGAGCTGGCGCTGAACTTCGCCGGCGACGACGAGGCGCTCGAGACCGCCGCGGAGCTGGCCACCATCAACCGCGTCATCGAGGCGTACAACATCTCCCACGACGTGAACGCGCGCAAGCTCGCCGACGTGCAGGCGTTGCTCAAACAGCCGTATTTTGCCAAGGTCGTGCTGCAGTTCAAGCCGACGGACGCCCCCAAGGAGCTCTACATCGGCAACGCCGGCATCGCCGACGAGAACTACAAACGCCTGGTCGTGGACTGGCGCAGCCCGGTGGCCGAGACCTACTACAACCAGGAGAACGGCCGCACGTCCTACCACGCCAACGGCCGCACGATCTCGGCGGACCTCAAGCTGCGCCGCCAGTTCGACATCCACGAGGACACGCTCAAGGCATTCTTCGACACCACCGTCGCCATCCAGGACGCGCTGCTGCTGCAGTCGCTGTCCGAGCGGCGCACCGACCAGATGAAGGCGATCACCGCCACCATCCAGAAAGAGCAGAACCAGGTCATCCGCCACGAGGATGTGCCGGTGCTGCTGGTAAGCGGCATCGCCGGCTCGGGCAAGACGTCGGTTCTGCTGCAGCGCATCGCGTACCTGCTGTACCAGCGCCGCGAGGACCTGGACCCCAGCGAGGTGTTCCTGATCACGCCCAACCCGGTGTTCCGCCACTACATCGACAACGTCCTGCCCGAGCTGGGCGAGCGCAACCCCGTCACCATCACGTGGGCGGAGTTCGCCGAGCGCCTGCTGCCCGCCGGACGCGGTGGGGCCGAGTCCGAATCGCCGATCGAGGAGCTGGATCGCATCGACGCGGCATGCGGCGGCCTGACCTTCGAGCCGGACGACTACCGCGACATCGTGGTGGCGGGCACGCGCCTGATCTCGGCGGCGCAGATCCGCCAGGTGCGCGACAAGTTCAGGCGCATCGAACCGGGCCCGCACCTGGTGGCGCTCATGCGCGAGGAGCTGGAGGAGCGCCTGGAGAGCCGCCTGAAGTCGATGGCCGGCAACGAGAGCACGCAGGACGAGATCCTGGGGCTCGAGCTTGACGAGCAGCTGCGCCTGTTCAACGGCCCGTTCGATCCCGAAGACGAGCGCGAGGCGCGCGAACTGACGATGAAGTACCTGATGGACCGCTACGGTGAGGCGCACCGTATGGTCGAAAACGACGATTGGCTGCGTTTGGACCGCATCGGCATGCGCCTTTTGGACGTGGAGAACCTGACGCCGGTGGGCTGGCTGTACCTGAAGATGGCCGTGACGGGCCTGGGCAATCCCAATGCCAAGTACGTGATGATCGACGAGGTGCAGGACTACACGGCGGCGCAGCTGGCGGTGCTGGCACGGTTCTTCCGCCGAGCGCACTTCATGCTGCTGGGCGATCCCAATCAGGCGATCAAGCCGGGCACGGCAACGTTCGACGAGGTGCGTGCCGTGTTCGAGCGCGCCCATGCCCAGGTGGAGGAGTGCCGCCTGATGACGAGCTACCGCAGCGCCCCCGGGATCACCGACCTGTTCGCGAGCCTTCTGCCCTCCGACGAGCGCATGCGCATCTCGTCGGTGCAGCGCGCCGAGGAGCTGCCCGTCATCCGGGAGTGCGCCACCGAGGAGGAGCACGCCGAGGCGCTGCGCGAGGCGGTCGCGGAGGCAAAGGGCAACGAAGGCATCACCGCGGTCGTCGTGCCGTGGAAAAGCCAGGCCCGCCGCATCCAGGCGATCCTGGGCGATGACGCGCCGCAGCTGATGGGCCGCAACGACTCGCTGCCGAACGGGGGCGTGATCCTGATCACGCTAGAGCTGGCCAAGGGCTTGGAGTTCGACCAGGTGATCATTCCGGACGCAAGCGGAAAACTGTTCCCCGACGAGCCGCTGGCGCGCCGCCGCCTGTACACGACGATCTCGCGCGCCACCCGCCGCGTGGCGATCCTGTCGCTGGGGCCGCTGACTCCGATGCTTAAGGGCTAGCAGCGCTGAAGCACGGTCTTTCGGAGGACGAAGTGCTTTTTGCCTGGTCGAACTTCGTGAGAAGCCAACGACGTAGCACTCCCAGCGAGGATCAGTGCGTGAGGATTGGGTACGGAAAGAAGACGCCAGGAGCAAACCAGATGATCGGTGTTTCGAATTCGTCAGGAACGCTGATCGTCCATGCGATGACGCCGCCTCAGGGAAGCGTGCTTGACGAATTGGGAATACCGAGGAGGCAGCGATGAGAACTGCTCAAGATCTTGAAAAGATGTTCGGCGTCGATGCCGAACGCATCGCTGAGATCGACGAGGATGCCCGCAAAGGAGCGCTGCAGGGCGTTGCGGGCGACACGGTTACCGGCCCCGGGCGGCCGCCTTTGTTCAACGAGCCTATGCAGCAGGTAAGTTTTAAAGAGCCAGGTGCAAGGGTGCGTGCGATCGACAGGCGAGCCGAGCAGTTGGGCGTCCGCCGGTCGGACTACCTGAGACAGCTTGTCGAGAACGATTTGCAGTGCGCGGGGATGATCTAAGGGAAGCCGAGAGTTAGTCCGCATGCGAGGTTTTCCGAGATCGGCCAAACGCATGCTTTCGGCCGCATCCGACGGTGCGATGGGTGGCGTCCGCCAGGCTCCGACGTGCCGGCGGACGGCTTGGGTGGGGACCCAAGCCGTCCTTTCCGTACCGACCTGTGATCGGTGCACGTTTGGTCTACACCTGCTCCGCGTAGAGCGCGACGGTGCCGACGTTGCGGTCCTCGTCGACCGTCGAGGCGTCGATCTTGCGCGCTAGATAGCCTTCCTTCTCGAAGTAGACCGTGTAATCGGCAGGCTCGATCTGCTTGAACCAGAAGTCGCCCAGCTCGTCGGTGAGCGTTTGCATCAGCGTCCCGGTCTGCTTGTTCTCAAGCGTCACCGTGGCGCCGATCACCACCTCGTCGGCATCGATATCCACCACCTCACCGGCTAGGAAGCGTTTGGGCAGATTAAGGTAGTGCATGCGCGGCTTGGCTCCACCTGCGCTGGTTGTGCGCCCGTCGACGCAGGGCAGCTGTTCGCTGCGCGCGATCTCGTCGGCGAACTCATCCTCGTCGCCGAAGCGCAGCGCACCCATCGCGCACACCTCGACACAGCGCGGGACGCTCCAGCCGTCGTCGAGCAGGTGCGCGCATCCGGTGCACTTTTGAGGGAGCCCGAGCTGTGCGTTCCAGGACACCGCGCCGTGCGGGCACAGTTCTGCCAGATCGTGCCGGCCGGAGGCTTTCTCGGGGTCGATGATCACCAGCCCGTCGTCGCGCCGATAGACGCATTCGGGCGCCGCGGCTACCAGCGCGCAGTCGTCGCAGTGCTGGCACATGTGCAGCACGTAGGATACGCGCACCTTTGGCACCTGCCCGCGTTCGCGCTCGTCAAGCCAGTTCCAGTTTTGACCCGTTTGCTGCTGCGGCTTTGCGTACGGGGTCCAGTCGTTGTCGCAATGCTCGTCCTTGCAGGCCAGCATGCAGTTGGCGCAGCCGTTGCAGCGGTCGGCATCGAAAATGAAAACCTTGTTCATGGGTGGATCCTCTCACATCTCATGCGTCTGAGCAGCCGTATTTCAGCTACGTCGTTTGCCTGTCGCATAACGATTCGAGTTGCGGGTCGCTATGCGACAGGCGAGGCGATGGGCGCTTCTACGCCAAACGGCTCTCGATGACGAGGCCCTGCTCGGCATCGTAGGGGCGGTTGAACGCTTCGGGATACTGGCGCGCCAGCTCGAAGACGTCTACCTTCTCGACGCCCACCAGGTATCCGCTCGTCACTTCGCCATAGGCGTGCGTCGACGAGGTGGCGGTAGGGCAGATAAGGTTGTTTGCCCCGCCGCGGTCGAGACCGCCTTCGCCGCCGACGATGGTGTCGGTGCGCGCACCGTGGTCTTGGTACACCACGCCGGGCATGATGCGTTCGGTTACGTACACGCCGCCGAGCACGCCGCCGCGCTCGTTGAACAGCTTGACCACATCGCCGTTGCGCACGCCCATCTTTGCGGCGTCGCTAGGATGGATCCACACCGGCTCGTACTTGTAGCCGTCGGGTCCGGTCACCTTGCAGGTGGCGAACTCGCGCGTCCACGGATTGTCGTCCAGATTGGCGTGGATGCGCCAGTGCGGGTGGTTGCTCACCAGCAGGTAGGGGTACTTTTTGGCTCGCTCCGAGCTGATGCGCTCCTTGTGCGCGTCGCTCTCCTCGACCCAATGGGGCACCGGGCCGCGCTCGGCGTCGTCGGGAAACACTTGAGCTAGCGCGGTGGAGTAGTACTCCAGCTTGCCCGACGGGGTGGCAAGCTTGTGGTTCTCGGGATCCTCGTAGAAGCCGATCAGCCCTGCCGGCTCGTCCTGCCAGTTCTGGCGCGTGGGGATGACGTAGCTCTGCACGTCTTTGAACTCGTCGAAGCTCATCTTCTGCGACGCGCCGGTGTTCTCGAACCCCAAGCGGATCCAGTCGTCGACGTCTCTGCCTTCGGTGTATCTGTCGTAGATGCCTTCGAAGATGCCGCCCCGCGCATCGAGCGCCTTGGCCACGCGCAGCACGACCTCCATGTCGGAGACCGCCTCGCCCTGCGGTTTGATGCCCTGCTCCTCATAGAACACGACATTGTAGGCGCCGTTGTCGCCGTCGGTGCAGATGTCGGTGTCCTCGAACTTGGTGGTCACCGGCAGCAGCAGATCGGCGAAGTTGCAGTCGTTTTCCATCCAGATGTGCTGCACCATATAAAACTCGATATTGGGGCTGCGGAGCGCTTCCTGCAGCGCGTTGCCGCCGTTCCAGCAGGTGGTCCAGCATGGCGCATCGCTCCAGATCATATGCACGCGGCTGGTGCCGGGCAGCGGGAAGCGGAACGGCCCGGTGAACTGGTCCTCGCGCGGCAGGCCGCACGCCAGGTGGCTGTACCACTCGATATGCTCGCCCTCGCCAAGCGACAGGCCCTGAGGCAGCATGGTCTTGGGGATCTGGCTGGGGCGCCAGATGTCCTCGCGGCCGCGGTAGGCCGGCGCGACGTTGGGGATCTCCTCGCCACCGGGCAGCGGATTGACTGTTTTGCTGCTGAACAGGCTGAACTCGATGAGCTTGAGCTGGTTGCGCCCGGGTGCGCCCAGGCCTTGCATGCCCAAAAGCGCCACCTCCAGGCGCGCAGGTTCATGGCTGAACGCCGAGCGGATGAAGCTGCCGCCGTTGCAGTGCGCGATCGACACGTTGTGCTTTGCCCAATAGCGTGCGAGCGCCTTGATCTTGTAGCTGGGGACGCCGCATTTGCTTTCAGCCCATTTGGGCGTTTTGGGGATGCCGTCCTCGCCGCCCAGAACGTAGTAGGCAAAGTTGTCGAACCCGATGGCGTGGGTGTCCAGGTACTCCTTGTCGTACGTGCCCTCCATCAGCCATGTGTAGGCTATGGCAAGCTGCAACGCCGCGTCGGTGTTAGGTAACACGGGAATCCACGTGTCGGCGTGCGCCGCGTTTGCGTAGTTGCAGTCCGGCGCGATGTGGATCTGCTTAACGCCGCAGTCTCCGAAAAAGTACTCGACCTTCGCGGGCATCTGGCTGCCCCACCCATGCGGCGTGGTCTCGGGATCGCAGCCCCAGTACAGTACCGCGTCGCCGTTTTCGGCGATGTCCTTGACGACGTTGGTCTGCAGGCTGGAGGTGCCGAACGGGTCCATGCCCCACATGTGCTTGGCGCCCCAGTACCATCCCTCCCAGCTATCGGGCTGGCGGCACTGGAATGTGTAGTTGCCGTCGAGGATCTTTGACAGAAGTCGCGTTTGGCAGCCGTGGGTGCCATGGACGATTTTGGTCTCGCCGTGGCCGTCGGCTTGGGCGAACACGGCGGTCATGCCGTACTTGGTGATGATGCGCTCCATCTCCGACGCGATGATGTCGAGCGCCTCGTCCCAGCTGATGCGCTTGTAGCCGCTGACGCCGCGCGTCTCGGGATGGGTTTTGTCGGGATCGCCGCCGGGCTCCCAGTCCACGCGCTTCATCGGGTACAGGATGCGGTTCTTGGATGTGATCCGCTTTTTGTAGGACAGCTGGATGGGCGAGAACGTAGTGGTGGTGCCGGGATCGAGTACGTGCCCGCGTGCTTCGATTCTCCAGGGGTTCAGCCGCTCTATTGGCCCGTTTTCGTCGAAGTGGTACGGGCGGATGCGGATGACCTTTTGCTGCTCGTCGTCTACGTCAACGGCGCAGATGTTGGATCCCATGCCGGTAGCGCAAAAGCCGATGCCCTTGTAGACGGTTTTCCCTTTGGTTTTCATGCGGCGCACCTCCTTAGCCGTTGTTGTAGTTGCCGGTGGTGAAGTAGTTGCCCGTGTTGGAGATGTCGGGCGCCTTTTCGAACCCCGGCCCAGCGGGTGCGGTGGGGGCGGTGCTCGACGTTGCAGCAACCATGCCGCGCGGCGTGCGGATGCGCCCGCCGACCTGCGGGACGCGCGGCTGATTGGGCAGCGTGCCGGGTGCGGCCCAAAGCGCGTTGGCGGGCGCGGTCGTCGCCGCGGGGGCTAGCGGGGTAGGAACTGCCGGTTGCCCTATTCCCGGAGGCGCCGGCGGCGGAGCGGCCGAGGCGTTTGCCGCCTGCACGGCGCCGCAGCTCGGGCAGGTTTTGGCGTCGAGCGGTACGCTTGCGCCGCAGCTTGCGCAGGTAAGCGTCGCTCCCTCGATGGTGGGCGGTCTGAAGCACATGGAAGGCCCCCTCTCTCTTCCTTTGTATAGAACGCTACCTTTGAGCATAGGCTGCGCAAACGCGAGTGGGAAGAGTCTCTTTTTCGTTCCTCTGAATGAAAAACGGAATACGCTAGTGCGATTTGGCATAGCTGCCGACGATGCGGCGCGGTTTGGCGCTGGGCCGCCTTTTCTGCGGATACAATGCGCACGAGAGTCGAGGCGTCCCGATGGAACGGGAGCGGGCTCGCAGGGCGAAAGGATGCGGCGATGGCAAGCGGACGAAAGGTCTTCTTCGGGTACTTTGTGGTGGCGGCGCTGGTGCTGACCAGCTTTATCCCTCTGTCGTTGGGGCTTTCGTGCGCAGGTATTTTCTATCCGGCGGTGTCTGCCGACTTGGGCATCGGCACAGGGCTTTTGGGCTACTACACCTCGATCCTGTGGCTTGCGGCGATGGTGGCGCTGCCGGCGATGGGTCGCCTGCTGGGCACGCGCGACGCCCGGGTCTGCGTGGGGGGAGCGGTGGTCGTGATGGCGGCGGCGTTCGTTTGGCTGTCGTTCACGCATTCTTTGTGGCAGTTCTACGTGGGTGCCGCGGCGATGGGCTTCGGGGTTGGCATGCTGCTGTTCTTGGCGCCGTCGACCCTGATCAATCGCTGGTTTTTCAAGCGCTCCGGTGTGCTTCTCGGCGTGGTGATGGCGTTTACGGGCGTGGGCGGAGTCGTGTGGAGCTCGGTCGGCGGGATGCTTATCCAGTCGATTGGGTGGTCGGCGACGTATCTGGCGTTCGCCGTCCTGTCGCTCGCCACGCTACCGGCGGTGCTTTTCATGGTGGCAAGCCGGCCCGAGGACAAGGGGCTTGTGCCGTTCGGGGCGACCTCCGATAGCGCCTGGGTGAAAAGCGGGAGCGCGGCTGTGGCGGGAGCGTCTGCTCCTGCAGAGGGGGTTCCGGCATCGCGGGCGTTCCGGATGCCGGTGTTCTTTCTGATCGTGGCCATGTGCTTCATGCTTAATTTCGGCATGTACGTCTACTTTATGATCCCGAGCTACATGAACACGCTCGAGCTGGCTGCGGCGATGCCGCTTTTGGGGGCGACGGCTTCGTCGGTCGCGATGGCGGGGCAGACGGCGTCCAAGCTGGTTCTGGGGTACGTAGGAGACGCTCGTCCGTGCGCCAGCACCGTGCTCACGTTGGCGCTGGGCATCTTAGGCGTTGCCCTGCTGCTTGTCGGCGGCGCCTCGGCTGCGGTGCTCTACCTCGCCGTGTTCGTGTACGGATGCTTCTACGGCATCACCAACGTCATGACGCCCATCATCACGCGGCGCGCCTTCGGGGATGCGGAGTACCCCGCGATCTATTCGCGCGTGTCGATGGCGGCGTCCGTCGGGTCGGTGGTGTCGGGCTTCATCTGGGGCGCATCTATCGAGGTGACCGGAGGGTACACCCTCATGTTCGTCGGCGTCATCGCCGTTATGGCGCTTACCGTCGTCGCGGTGCTTGCGATCGGGAGGCTGGGCGCCAAACAGGGCCGTTAAGCGCGGCCTCTTTTGCGGTGGCCGCCAGCCTCGTCGAGCGCGCCTGCCGATCCTTTTGACGAGTGCGGATCCTTCGCGTTGCCGCTCATCCTTGCGGGCGCGGATGCGTGATCGTGGGATAATGGGCGTATCGTTTCGCAGGAAGGGGGCCTGCCGTGCGTATTCGCTACATCCGCGAGTTCTTAGAGCTTGCCGCGACGCTCAACTACACCGAGGCGGCTCGTCGGCTTCACATGACGCAGCCTGCGCTCAGCAAGCACATCGACGCGATGGAAAAGCAGTTGGGCGTCAAGCTGCTGTCGCGCTCGTCCTCCGGCGTGGCGCTTACGAGCGCTGGCAGGGGGTTTGCGGACGATGCCCTCCGCATCGTCCGCGAGTACGAGTTCGCGCTCGAAAAGATCGAGGCGCGCAAGCGCGGTCTTGGATCCGTGATCCGCATAGGCTACCTGCGCGATGCCGCCCGTCGTGTGCTCCAGCCGCTTCACGCGTGGTTCAAACGGTATCATCCTGACGTCGAGCTGCGGTTTCTCTCGGTGGAATACCTGCGTTTGGCGGAAGATCTGCGTTCGCGTACGGCGGACGTGATCATCACCATGGACGACGATCCCGACCTGCGTGCCGAGTGCGAAGCGGTCCCCTTGTATGACGATACCTTTGTGGTGGCGGTGGCGCCGTGGCACCGGCTTGCGCAGCGCGAAAGCGTCAAGCTTGCCGATCTGGCAGGCGAGCGGCTGCTTGTTCCCTCGCGCCACGTGTGGCCGAACATTCGCGCGTTCTACGATACGCGCTACAGCGCATCGCTTCTGGCAAATTCGAGCCGCATGAGCGATGTGGACACGCTGTTTTTCATGATCGAGACGGGACAGGGCGTAGCGGTGGTAACGTCGCACAACCGCTACGTGTACGGGGCAAAAGTGCGCTTTCTTCGCCTGGACGAGCCCAATGTGCCGACGTTTCCCGTCAGCGCGTTGTGGCTGAAGGAGTCGAGCGAGTACGAGGGAACCGCGCGGAGCATGGAGCTTGTCCGCCGTGCTTGCGAGCGCGTCCGTCGCGACCTTGCGGACTAGGCACGGCTACACCAGCAGCACCGTTCCGCTCGGAAGCTCCGCGACCAGCGTCAAGCTGCCCCCAAGCGCCTCCACGTAACGCCGAAGCGTATCCAAGCTCATGGACCCCAAATCCCCGTTTTCCATGCGCTACACCTTGACCATCTCGAATTGGATCGTCGCGGTGTCCAGGGAGAGGGCGCAGTAGTCGAGGAGGCGGGCGATCAGGTCGAGGGATTCCGGTTCGGCTAGGTCGGCGACTTCGAGGGCGAGGATGATCTGCGACAGGCCCTCGAGGCTGCGGCGCACATCGTCGACCTCATCGACAGCATCCAGATAGGTGGTGATGGTCGGGGCGGTGGCGAACATGCTCATCCCTCCTGTTCCGGCTTCGCGAATATCTGTATGAGATAATGCGATATTCAATGACCTATGTTTCTTTTCGTGTAGTATAATAGAACAAACGTTCGATTTTGTGAAGGGCGAAGGAAAGATTATGGCTGAGGATTCTCGCGAGGTCGGCTCTGGGCAGGCGGGCTCGCCGTCGGCTGAAGGAGGGGCTTTGCCGGGCGCGGATGCGGTTTCGTTTATCGCAGGTGATGCTCCGGCGGCGGACGCCGATCGGATCGACGCGGAGGCATTCGGCTCGCTGGGGGCATTGTCCCCGACATGGTGGGAGCCGGAGGACGGCAGCCAGCCGGAGCCGTGGCTTTCGGCGAGCGCTGCGTTCGAGCGGTTCCTCGACTGGACGCTTGCCCGCGGCATCGAGCTGTGGCCCCATCAGGAGGACGCGCTGATGGACTTCGCTGCCGGCGACCATGTCATCGTGGGCACGCCCACCGGATCGGGCAAGTCGCTCATCGCGTTGGGCATGCATTTCATCGCCATGTGCACCGGGCGGCGCTCATATTACACCGCTCCCATCAAGGCCCTGGTCAGCGAGAAGTTCTTCAACTTGGTGGAGGTGCTCGGGCGCGACAACGTGGGCATGATCACCGGCGACGCCAGCGTCAACCCCGACGCTCCGGTCATCTGCTGCACGCAGGAGATCCTGGCCAACCAGGCGTTGCGCGAAGGGGAGGACGCCGACATCGGCTGCGTCGCCGTGGACGAGTTCCACTACTACGGAGAACCCGACCGCGGCTGGGCGTGGCAGGTGCCGCTGCTCATCCTCAACAAGACGCAGTTCTTGTTGATGAGCGCCACGTTGGGTGACGTGTCGTCCATAGCCGCGTCGCTGCGCGAGCGCACCGGGCGCGCGGTTGACGCCGTGCTGGACGCGCCGCGTCCCGTGCCGCTTTCGTACAAATACGTGCTCACGCCGCTCGAGGCGACCATCGAGCTGGCTCTGCGCGAGGGCAAGGCCCCGCTGTACGTGGTCCACTTCGCGCAAGACGCCGCGCTCGCATCCGCGCAGGCTCTGGCCAGCTACGGCGTCGCCACCAAGGAGCAGCGCGAGGCCGTGAAGGAGGCCATCAAGGGAACGCGTTTCACCACCGGGTTCGGCAAAACGCTCAAGCGCCTCCTTGGCTGCGGCGTGGGCGTTCACCACGCCGGCATGCTGCCGCGCTACCGTCTTTTGGTCGAGCGCTTGGCACAGCAGGGGCTTTTGCCGGTGATCTGCGGAACCGACACGCTCGGCGTGGGCATCAACGTCCCGATCCATACGGTCCTGCTCACCGCGCTGGCAAAATACGATGGCCGCAAGCAGCGCCGCCTGCGCGCACGCGAGTTCCATCAGATCGCCGGCCGCGCGGGCCGCGCCGGCTTCGATACCGAGGGCCTGGTGATCGTCGAGGCGCCCGAGCACGATATCGAGAACGCGCGCGCGATGGCCAAGGCCGCGGGCGATCCCAAGAAGCAGCGCAAGATCAAGAAGAAAAAACCGCCCGAGGGGTTTGTCGGCTGGAGCGAGCAGACGTTCAACCGCCTGGTGTCCGCCGAGCCGGAGGTGCTCACGCCCCATATGCGCGTCACCCACTCCATGGTGCTGGCGCTGGTGTCGCGCGGCGGCGACGCCTGGGCACGCGTGTCGGAGCTGGTCGCCGAATCTGCGCAGACGCCCGAGCAGAAGGCGCGTCTCATGCAGCGCGCGGCGGAGATCTTCGAGACGCTGATGGACACCGGCGTTGTGGTCAAGACCGAGGCCGAAGATGGCGGCGCCGAATACGCGCTGACGGTCGATCTTCCCGAGGATTTCGCGCTCGACCAGCCGCTCTCGCCGTTTTTGCTGGAGGCACTCGAGCTGCTGGATCCCGAATCCGACACGTACGCGCTCGACGTCATCTCGCTCACCGAGGCGACGCTGGACGATCCGCGCCAGATCCTGCGCGCCCAGCAGCGTCAGGCGCGCGACAAGGCGATGTTCGAGATGAAGGCGGACGGCATCGAGTACGAGGAGCGCATGGAACGCCTCGCCGACGTCACCTATCCCAAGCCGCTGGAGGATCTGATCGAGTTCGCGTTCGACAAGTATCGTCGTGCCGTGCCGTGGGCCAACGATTATTGGCCCAGCCCCAAGTCGGTGCTGCGCGACATGGTGGAGACCGCGTCGGATTTCAAGGGCTACGTCAACCGCTACGGCATCGCGCGCAGCGAGGGCACGCTGCTGCGCTATCTGTCGGATGCGTTCCGCGCGCTCGACCGCACGGTGCCCGACGACAAATGCGACGACCGCCTGCGCGACATCATCGCGTGGCTGGATTTCGTGGTCCACACGGTGGACTCGAGCCTGGTCGACGAATGGGAGCGCGCGGGAGAGGACCGCGGCATCGATGCGGCGCCTCCCGGCGAGGAGGATGCGGTCGTGCGCGACAGGCGCGGCCTCACCGTGCTCGTGCGCAACGCGCTGTTCCGCCGCGTCAGCTTGGCGGCGCGCGACGCAGCGGACGGTCCGGTGCCGTTCGATGCCGCAGCGGAGCTGGGAAAGCTCGACGGCGAGTGGGGTTTTGCGCAGCGGCGCTGGCGCGATGCGCTCGACGCCTTCTTCGAGGAGCACGAGGCGATCGTCGTCGACGGCGATGCGCGCTCGATGGCGTATCTATCCCTCGACGATGCCGACGAGAAAACCGAGCATGTCTGGCATGCGGTGCAGACGTTCAAGGATGTGGAGGGGGATCGCGACTTCGCTATCGTGGCGGACGTCGATCTGGACGCCACCCAGGAGGAAGGCGAGGCCATCTTCAAGAACTACCGCGTGGGCTTTTTGGACGAGCTTGCGGAATAAGGGCTCGTCCGGTCCGCGTGCTGCCGACGCAGGGCGGTGCGTCGGCGCAGGATGGAGTGCTTGCGTGGGTGGGATGCGGGCGCGGGGAGCGCGCCGCTGAATCGGGTCGCGGCGCCGATGCGGAACGAGGCCTCCGATGCGAGGAGAGGGGGCTACAGGCTGATCTGCTGCTTTCCGAGCAGCGCCGCTTCAGCCTTAAGGTACAGGGGCGTTTTCCGGCTCTTGGCGGTGATCAGGCAGATCGGCACCTCGACGGCGTCCTTCGGGTCGATGGGAACGATGACACTTCCAAAGCGATCGTCGGCAAGGGCCGCCTGTGCCACGCTGAACGCATAGCCCTGCCGTTCCTGAAAGTGCGCCAACATGTCCTCCTGCGAACGGGGGCGGTAGCGCTCCGACGTCAAGCCACGACGCACGTAGGTGGCGAGGATCGACTCGTTGAAGAAGTCGAGGTCGGAATCGACGATGACCGGGTAGTCGGCAAGCTGCTCGAGCGATACAGAGCTCTGCGAGGCGAGGGGGTGCGTGCCCACCATGCTCACCGCCGTGGGCGTGCTGAGCACGGGGACGCAGTCAGTGTGGAGCGTGTCAAGCGAGCCGATCGTGATCAATGCATCGACGTCCCCCTTGCGCAGCTGCGCAAGCCCTTCGTATCCGGAAGTCAGGCGAACCTCGACGGGCGCGTTGACAAGGTTTCCGATCAGGGAGCCGACCGACGCGCACACGTGCGCGCTGTTTTTGAACCGCGGAGCGCACAGGCCAAGCGTCAGGCTCGAGGATGCCTGATCGCCCGTCTGCCCGAGGGCGAACGTCTGAAGCTCGTCGAAGCTGGCGAGCGCGTTGACGGCTTTCTGGTAAAAGACGGCGCCGTATGCCGTGGGCTCGACGCCGCGGCTTCTGCGTTCGAACAGCTCGTGCCCGATCTCGTGCTCAAGGTCGGCGATGGACTTCGATACCGCCTGAACGGTTATGAACTGGGACTTTGCCGCTTGGGAGAACGATCCCGCCTGATACACGGAAACAAAGTACCTGATCTGTCCGATGTTCATGAGCCCACCTCGCAAGTGTCGCGCCGTCGCCACTTGGGACAGGCGATGGTGAACGATATCCGCTGTTTGAAATAACCCAGCCCAACGCACGTATTATAGGCGAGGAGAATTGCCCCCTTGGCTCCCCGGGGGATCCGCAGCGCGGGCGCCGCCCTGCACGCCCGCTTTCGCCGTCGTCGCTGCCGGGACGGGCGAGGCGGAATGGTTTTTTGCATCGAGCCTGATAAGCGTTAATGGCGGCGAGCGGTGCCCGGGCGGGCGAACCGTCGGTCCCCCTGCGGCGGAACCTCCTCGCTGCGGGTCGGCAAAATGCGTTTCAAATATTAATTGATACTCAACAATCTCGAAGAAGGCTCCGTAATAATGGTTGGCTGCCTTACTCGGGCGTTTTTCATGGTACGAGGCGATGCGCTTGGTTTTGCGGGCGACGCCGGCAGATGGGAGAGGTATGGCTTCAAGTGCAAAGCGCGCGTTCGGCGCGATAGCCGCCGTCGCGCTGGCGGCCGCCGTCGCGCTGGGCATGGCAGGATGCGGCGAGACCGGTGCGACGCAGGGAAGCGGGACGCTCAAAGTGGGCGTGCGCAGCGACATCGTCAACTTCAGCCTGCTCAACGAGCAGACGGGCAAATACTACGGTCTGGAGGTCGACATTGCGCAGGAGCTGGCATCGCGCCTGGGCTATGCGGATGTCGAGTTTTCCACCGTCACGCCCGACGATCGCAAAGACAAGCTGCTCTCCGGCGAGGTGGACTGCCTGGTCGCGTGCTACTCTATCGCGGATTCCCGCTTGGAGAACTTCGACTTCTCGCCCGCTTACTACACCGACGCCACTTCGATCATGGTGGAGAACAGCTCGCTCATCACCGATGTGACGCAGCTTGAGGGCGGCACGTTCGGCATCATGTCGGGCTCCAACGCCGGTCCTTTGCTGGCGATCAAGCTCAACGAGATGGGCATCATCGGAGACAACATCATCTCCAACACCGACGAGGGCACCCAGTACGAGGGCGTCTACGTGAAGAAGTACCCCTCGTACGCCGACTTGTCGCAGGCCCTCGAAGAAGGGGAGGTCGACGCCGCCGTGATGGACGGCAGCATAGCCGGCACCTACATCGACGACGATCGCAGCCTGCTGGACGTCAACATCTCCGACCAGCTTTACGGCGTCGCCACGCAGAAGGACTCGGATCTGAGCCCGCGCATCGCGGAGGCCGTCCAGGCGATGCTGGACGACGGCACGATCGCCGCGCTTATCGAGAAGTGGAACTAGGAGGCGGTTGTGTCTAAGAAACTCAAGATCAAGGCAGCTATCCTGGCGGCATTCGTCGCTTTGAGCGTCGTCGTCATGGGCTTTATCGTCTCCTCGATGCAAGACGACATCTCGTTGTCGAACTACTCTGCCGACATCCAGCACGAGATGGACGACCTGCCCGGGCTTTTGGAGTCCGCGCAGCAGGAAGCCGAGCAAAACACCCAGACCTTCGACGAGATCTACCAGTCCAAGGCACAAAGCGTCGCGTTCATGGCGAACAACGACACCGGCTATGAGCCAACCGACGCCAAGATGGTCGAGTACAAGGAGCTGCTGGGCGTCAACAACGTGATGGTCGTCACCCGCGCGGGCGAGGTCGTTGCCCAAGCGCAGGACACCCCTGCCGATTTTGCCTACGCGCGCTTCAACCAGCTGCGCACGACGTTCGACACCGGCGCGCCCTCCGCCGCCGTCGAGGTCGACTTTGCCGAAAGCGGCGAGACGCTTCGATACTATGCAGCCGCCATCGACGCCGACACGATGGCGGTCATCGAGCAGGATCCCGCCGAGCTCGTCGAGCTGATAGACAGCACCGCGTCGGTCGGGGCGGTGCTGAGCGGGGTGAGCGTCGGTCAGAGCGGATACGTGTTCTCCGTCTCGGCCCGCGACTACCTGGTGTCCTATCACCCCAATGCCGCCTACGTCGGCATCGACGCGCTTGACGCCGGCATCGACGTGGCGGATCTTGAGGACGGCAACTTCTCTTGGATGACGTTTGAGGGCGAGCGCCTGTTCTGCGGCGTGTCCGAGATCGACGGCACCTACTACATCTCTGCCGTCCCCGAAAGCGAGATGACCGCGTCCCGCAACCTGACGGTGGGCGTGGTCCTGTTCATCTTCTTCTCCGTGGCGATGATCGTTGCCCTGTACGGCATCTTCGTCAACCGCGAGGATGAAAAGCGCGGGTACAACCCCGACAACTACGTCGACCTGGGCAGCCTGCGCTTCAACAAGGCCATCGGCAAAAAGGCGATCGTGCTGTCGTTCGTGGGATTCCTTGCCGTGCTGGTGGTGACGTTCTACATGCAGACGCTGTTCTCGCTGTCCGCCGAGTCGGTGAGCAGCAACGAGCGCGCCTCCGACATCGAGGCGACCATCTCGCGCACCAACGATCAGGCGGCGGCGCTGACCGACCAGTACAACGAGCGCTACCTGAGCAAGGCGCAGGTAGCCGCCTACGCGCTCGATCGCAATCCCGAGCTCAAGAACAAGGCGTCGCTGCAAGAGCTTGCCGACACGCTGCAGGTCGAGTACCTCTACGTCTTCGACCGCAACGGCACGATGACCGTCACCAACTCGCCGTACAGCAACTTCCAGCTGAGCGAGGACCCCGCCGACCAAAGCTACGAGTTCCGCAAGCTGCTGCAGGGCGTCGACAGCCTGATCCAGGATCCTCAGCCCGACGAGATCTCCGGCGAGCTGCGCCAGTACATCGGCGTGACCCTGCGCGACTCCCAGGGCGATGCCGACGGGTTCGTGCAGCTGGGCATCCGCTCCTCGCGCCTTGAGACGCTGCTGTCGACCGTGCAGATCGACAACATCCTGGATGGCGTGAAGGTGGGCCAGAACGGCTTTGCGTTTGCGGTCAGCAAAGCCGACGGCACGTTTGCCTACTACCCGCAATCTGAGCTGGTGGGCCGCGATGCCCGGGCGTACGGCCTGACCGACGCCCAGCTGAAGGACGGCTACAGCGACTTCATCAAGGTCGACGGCCAGACCTACTACGCGACCTCGTTCGAGAGCGGCGACTACTACGTGTACGTCGCGCAGCCCGAATCCGAGCTCATGACCGAGCGCGTGCCTTTGACCGTCGCCACCGCGGTGAGCGGCCTGGTGTGCCAGATCGTCATCTTCGTGCTGGTGACGTTCGAGGTTCGCCGCAGGGGAGAGGGCGCGGGCGACGCCGACGCGCAGCCTGCCCGCTGGCCGCAGGATGACGACGGCAACCCCGACTCGCGCATGTTCGACTCCCTGATGCCCGACGGCCGCGTGGTCAAGACCGAGTCCGCCGCCAGCCGCTGGCTGTATACCTCGCTCGATTGGGGCGAAAAATCCGCCGAGCAGCGCGTGCTGACCGTCATGAAGGTGCTCATGGGCATCTTTGCCATCGCGGTGTGCCTGGCGGTCGTCTTCAAAGACCAGGTGTTCCCGCCCGACTCGGTGTTCTCCTACGTCCTGGGCGGCGACTGGGTCTACGGCCTGAACGTCTTCGCCGTCACGATGTGCATCATGATCGCCTGCGTCGTGATGACCGTCACGATGATCATCCAGCAGCTGCTCAAGCTGTTGGCGGGCGTGTTCGGCAGCCGCGGCGAGACCATGTGCCGCCTGCTGTCGAGCTTCATCAAGTACGCTTCCATCATCGGCATGGTGTACTACTGCCTGATGGTGATCGGCATCGACACCACCACGCTGCTGGCTTCCGCCGGCATCCTGTCCATTGCGGTGTCCTTCGGCGCCAAGGAGCTGGTAAGCGACATCCTTTCCGGCCTGTTCATCATTTTCGAGGGCGAGTTCCGCGTCGGAGACATCATTCAGGTCGGCGGCAAGAGCGGCACCGTTATCGACATCGGCGTGCGCACGACCAAGATCAACGACGGTTCGGGCAACATCATCATCCTGCGCAACAGCGAGGTGAGCAACGTCGTCAACATGACCAAGGAAAGCTCGTACGCCTCCTGCGACATGGACATCGAGTACGGCGAGTCGCTCGAGCGCGTCGAGTCGGTGCTGGAACAGGAGTTCCCCAACA
Source organism: uncultured Eggerthellaceae bacterium (assembly GCA_958452575.1). Taxonomy (GTDB): domain Bacteria; phylum Actinomycetota; class Coriobacteriia; order Coriobacteriales; family Eggerthellaceae; genus Aphodovivens. Next base: position 238,456 of record CAUDUM010000002.1, on the reverse strand, counting down.
TCCGCCGCCGCTTCCCCGCCATTGAAGACGGTCCGTTCTACAAGGGCGTGGTGGCGCTCAACGACAACAGCGTCACGCTGCGCATCGTGGTCCAGTGCGCCGAGACCGCGCGCGGGCAGCTTGAGCGCGACCTGCGCCGCGAGATGAAGCTGATCTTCGACGAGCATCAGATCAACATTCCGTACCCGCAGGTCGTCGTGCACCAGCCCATCGTGTACAAAAAGGCGACCCTCGCCGAGCAGCTGCGCGCCGACCGCTTCAACGAGGAGCAGAAAGCCGCCGTCGCCGGCCGAAGCCTCGGCAACGAGGAGGACTTCGACGACGAGGAGGGCCGCCGCTAAGGCAGGGCGCCCCATCGGCAGGCCAAACGACCGTCCTGCATCGAACCAAAAACGTCCCCGCTGTTCTACAATGGCGGGGACGTTTTTGTTTCGAGGCGAGGAGGGGATCGCCCATGTTCATCCAGTTTCCCGAGGTCCATGTGCCGGTTCAGGGGATCGACGAGGTCGAGCTGCCGCAGATGGTGACCATCCGCCAGCGCTACGACGCCTCCAAGATCGACGACGTGGAGGGCGCGCTGCGCGAACAGCTGGAAGCGCTGCCCGATCACGGATCCTACGAGGGCAAGCGCATCGCCATCACCGTGGGCAGCCGCGGCATTCCGCACCTGCCTGAGATGGTGCGCGTCATCGGCGAGGCGCTCAAGAGCTGGGGCGCGAGCCCCTTCATCGTGCCGGCGATGGGCAGCCACGGAGGCGCCACCGCCGAAGGCCAGGTGGAGATGATCGAGGGCTACGGCGTCACCGAGGAGGCGTGCGGCATGCCCATCGTCTCCTGCATGGACGTGGTGTCGTTCGGCGATCTGGATGGCGAGCCGCTGTGGTGCGACAAGGCCGCCTTCGAATCCGATGGCATCGTGATCTTCAACAAGGTCAAGCCCCACACCGACTTTCGCGGGCCGCACGAAAGCGGCCTGGCCAAAATGATGGCGATCGGCATCGCCAAGCACAAAGGTGCCGCCTCGCTGCATTCGTTCGGCTTCCACACGTTCACCGACATGGTGCCGCGTGCGGCCGAGCTGTTCCTGCAAAAGTGCCCCGTCGCGTTCGGCGTGGGCGTGGTGCAAAACGCCTACGACGACATCTGCTGCATCGAGGCGTGCACGCCCGACGACATGATGGAGACCGACCGCCGTCTACTGGAGCTGGCCAAGGACCGCCTGGCCAAGTTCAAGTTCGAAAGCTGCGACCTTTTGATCGTGGAGCAGATCGGCAAGAATTTCAGCGGCAACGGGCACGACCCCAACGTCACGGGCCGCTCCATCACGCATTCCTGCGACGACGTGCTCGACGTGAAGAAGATGGTGGTGCTGGGGCTCACGCCCGAATCGCACCACAACGCCGCCGGGCTTGCGATGGCGGACTGCACCACGCGCCGCGTGCTCAACGACGTCGATTGGGAGGTCACCTGGGCCAACACCCTCACAACCGGCGTGACGAGCGCCTGTGCCATCCCGCTGTACGCCAACACCGACCTCGAGGCGGTCAAGCTGTGCCTGCGTTCGTGCTACCGCCTGGACTACCCGCAGGCCAAGATCGCGCGCATCAAAAACACGATGGAGTTGCACGACATCCAAGTGTCCACTGCGCTCTACGACCAGATCAAGGACCGAGACGACGTCGAACTGGTGTCCGGCCCCGCGCCGCTTGCGTTCGATGGCGAGGGCAACCTGCTCCCGTAGCGCGGGGTTCCGTAGCGCGGGACGGGGTCCCGGAGCGCTTGCGTTGGGCGGAGCGTTGCAGGGGCCAGCCGCCGTGCTGCCAACGGGCGGCGGCCCGCCTGCGTTGGGCGGAGCATCCATCTTGACGGGGAAAGGTTGGGCGGATTGCCACCCATATGGTCGTCTATGGGCGATTTCGGGTTTTGACCAATGAATTTCGCTGCGATGGTCTGCACAATACTAGCTAGCGCATAAGGTAGGCACCGTATACGGCGAATGAGATGCCCCTCGGGGCTTTCGGACAAGGAAAGGAAGCGGTATGGATTTCAATCTGACCGACGAGCAGGAGCTGCTTGTTGACAGCATCAAGGAGTTCTGCGAGCGCTACTTCGACGAGCAGAAGGTCAAGGACATGTACGCCGCCGGCGGCGTCACCGACGAGCTGGTCCAGGCGTATCTGGAGTCCGGTTTCGGCCTGATGGGCATCCCCGAGGAGCAGGGCGGCGTTCCCTGCGACCGCGTGACGCTGGGCCTGCTCACCGAGGAGTTCGCGCATCACTGCGGCTGCCTGACCCCGTTCCTCAACAACACGCTTGCCATGCGCGACCTGATCGACTTCGGCTCTCCCGAGCAGGTCGAGATGGCCATGAACGCCTACATGGAGACCGGCAAGCCGATCTTCTCCTTGGGCTTCTCCGAGCCCGGCGCGGGTTCCGACAACGCTTCCATGACCTCCGTCACCAGGAAGCAGGCCGATGGCACCTACATCCTCAACGGCCAGAAGACCTGGGTCACCCAGGGCGAGGTGTTCCCGTACGTCCTGGTCATCGCCAAGAACGAGGATCCCGATCCCAAGAACCGCGACATGACGATGTGGCTGGTGCCCCGCGAGCTGGACGGCGTGTCCACCGCTCCGCTGCACAAGCTGGGCCAGCAGATCATCCCGTTCTGCGAGATGTACTTCGATGACGTCGTGCTGACCGAGGACATGCGCGTGGGCGAGTACGGCGCCGGCTTCTTCAACCTGATGAAGAACTACGAGATGGAGCGCTGCCTGATCATCGCCCAGACGCTGGGCTGCGCACAGGCCGCCATGGACGACGCTGCCGCCTACGTCAACGAGCGCGTCACCATGGGCAAGCCGCTGGCCACCCGTCAGCTCATCCAGGAGAAGCTGACCGAGATGGAGACCAACCTGCAGAACACCCGCAACATGCTGTACAAGACGCTGTGGAAGATGGACAACGGCCAATCCGTGCGCATCGACTCCGCGCTGCTGAAGCGCTTCGGCGCCCGCGCTTGCGTCGACGTGGCCTCCGAGGCTCTGCAGATCTACGGCGGCCTGGGCTACACCACCGAGACCCGCGTCGGCCGCATCTGGCAGGACCTGCGCGGCAACCAGATCGCCGGCGGCACCGATGAGATCATGGTCTACATCGCCGGTCGTCAGCTCGCCAAGCAGTACGCTCGCCAGTAGAGCAAGCGAACACGGCGATCAGCCTTTTTGCGAAAGCCCGAAGCGCTTGCCCTTCGGGCTTTCGGTCTTATGGGGAGGATAGGAGCAGGGCAATGGCCGAAGGACCGTTCTATTTGGGAATCGACGTGGGATCCACCGCGTCAAAGTGCGTGATCATCGACGCGGACGGCGCGATCGTCGGTCGCGGCCTGGCGGACTCCGGCGCGGGAACCGCCGGTCCCCAGAACGCCGTCGATGCGGCGCTCGCCGACGCCGGCGTGACGATGGATGACATCGCCGCATCGTGCGCGACGGGATACGGCCGCAACCTCATGGAGTGGACCGACGGCCAGATGTCCGAGCTGTCCTGCCATGCCAAAGGCGCGGCCAAGCTGTTCTCGGGCGTGCGCACGGTGATCGACATCGGCGGCCAGGATGCCAAGGTGCTCTCGATCTCGGCGTCGGGCGATCTTGAAAACTTCGCGATGAACGACAAATGCGCCGCCGGAACGGGGCGCTTCCTCGACGTGATGGCGTCGATCTTCGGCTGCAAGGTGTCCGACCTGTCCGGCTATGACGAGCAGTCCGAGAAGGTGGCGACCATCTCGTCCACCTGCACGGTGTTCGCCGAGTCCGAGGTGATCTCCAAGCTTTCGGAGGGGCTTCCCATCCCCGACATCGTGGCGGGCATCCACACCTCGGTGGTGGAGCGCACCGCCGGCTTGGCGCGTCGGCTCGGCGTCAAGGCCCCGGTCGTGATGACCGGCGGCGTGGCGCTTAACAAGCGCCTGCGCGAGCGTTTGGCCGACAAGCTCGGGCAAGACATCCAGACCAATGAGGATTCCCAGCTCATCGGCGCTTTGGGTGCGGCGCTTCACGCGCTTGAGAAGGAAGGCGCGCGCTAGCGCGCCGCTCGGAATGGTTTTTATTCGCAGTAGAGGGGCGCTATGGATTCGCAGCATGCAACAGGCTTGACGACGCCTCCGTTCTCGGTTGCGCGGTTCATCTGCGAAGGGTACGAATCGGATCCGTTCAAGCAGATGGTCGTGGGCATGAACGAGGGCATCACCTACGCCGAGGCCTACCGTCGCATGGTGGCGCTTGCCAACCGCCTGCGCGACGAGCACGGGGTGGGGCAGGGCGATGCGGTGATGATCGCCGCTCCCAACATCGTCCCGTACTTCGTCTTGATCGGCGCCATCCAGTTGGTCGGCGGCACGGTCGCGCTGATGTCCCCGACGGTCGAGCGCACCGAGTTCGCGGGCATCTACGACCGCGTCCATCCCGCCGTCGCCATCGTGTCCACCGAGGCGCATTGCCGCTTGGCGGCCGAGTGCTCGCCCAAGACGCGGGTGCTCACCGTGGCGTGCCAGGTCGACGGCGTCGAGGCGGTCGAGCGCGCCTGGAGCGGCGAAGCGGTTTGGAGCGGCGTCGCGCCGGACGAGGATCCCAAGTTCATCCTGTTCACCTCCGGCTCCACGGGCACGCCCAAGGCGGTGCAGCTGCGCGGCTCGTCATTCTGCCGCCATGCCGGCGAGCTGACCCGCGCTCTGCAGGTGAACCCGGGAGAGGTGTTCTTCATCCCCGTCCCCTTTGCCCACGTGTACGGCGTCGTGGCGCTGCACACCGCGCTTTCGCACCACGCCACGGTGGCCACGCTGGTCAAATACCGTCCCGAGCAGGCGATGTCGCTTATCACGTCGGTTCACGCCAACGTGTACCTGGGCGTGTCGACGATGTATCTGCGCGAGCTGCGCGAAAACCAGAACAACGAGTGGGATCTGAGCTGCCTGCGCGCCGGCCTGGTGGCGGGCGCTTCCAGCCCGCTTGCGGTGTTCGAGGAGTACGAGAAGCGCTACGGCACCGTCCTGGTCAACTCGTACGGCATGACCGAGACCGCCGCCACGTTGACGGTCGCCGAGCTGGACGATCCGCTGCGCGAGCGCGCCGCTTCGGTGGGCCACCCCATCGCCGGCGCCGAGGTGCGCACCGCTCCGTTGGACGCGCAGGGCGACGGGTTGGCGTGCCCGTATCCCGCCGAGCCCGACGGGGGCTGGCGGCGCGGCGAGCTCGTCTGCAAGACCCCCTCGCTTGCCGACGGCATCATCGCCGAAGACGGCATCCTCAACCGCCCGCTCGATGCGGAAGGATGGCTGCACACGGGCGACATCGGATGGGTCGACGCCAACAACTACGTGTGGGTGGACGGCCGTGTCAAGGACATGATCATCCGCGGTGGCATCAACATCTATCCCGCCGAGGTGGAGAACACCTACCAGGACCATCCCCAGGTCGCCGAGTGCTGCCTGGTGGGGTATCCCGACCCCGATCTAGGGGAGCGCACGTGCCTGTGCGTCATCATGAACGAGGGCGCCGATCTGTCCATGTTCGCGATGAGGGAATACGCCAAGGGCAGGATCGAGAAGTGCAAGATCCCCGACCTGGTGATGAAGATGGACGAATTCCCCCGTTTAGGGAATGGTAAAATCGACAAGAAAGAGCTGCAGGCCCACGTCAAGGGCATTTTGTGCCCGTCCTAGGAGAGGGGATGCCGGCATCATGATCGCAATCGAGCTGACGCAAGAGCAAAAGGCTGCCGTCGCCGCCGTCGACGATTTCTGCGACGCCTACTTCACCGAAGACGCCATCAAGCAGTGGTGCAAATCGCGCGGCGTGCCCACCACGGTGTACAGCGCGTTCTACGAGAGCCCCCTTGGAAAATACTGCCTGCCGGAGTACCTGGGCGGGCGCGAGTGCTCGCTGTCCGAGAAATCCGCCGTCATCGCGCGCCTGTGCCACCGCGCCGGCGCCATGCTGCCGTTTGTGAACGACATGCTGTCGATGACGCTTTTGGACAGCATGCGCGAGGTGTCGAGGCGCGAGGTGGTCAAGGAGCTGCTCACCAAAAGCGGGCATGTGCGCTTTTCCGAGGCGTTCTCGGAGGCGCGTGCGGGAAGCGACGCCTCCGCCGTGCAGACCACGGTGAGCGTGGAGGGCGACGGCGTGTTCCTCGACGGCGAGAAGTCGTTCGTGTCCGGAGGCCAGTTCTCGCCCGAGGCGCTGGTGCTGGCGCGCGATCCCGTCTACGGACGCGAGGACGGCGGCTTGTCGCTGTGGCTCGTGCCCGTCGATGCGCCCGGCGTGCTCACGTTCCCGCTCGAGACGGTGGGGCAGGCCATGCTCGCTCCCGCCACGCTGAAGTTCGACCACGTGGAGCTGCGCCCCGAGCAGCGCATCCAGACCGACGGCAAGCTCGATGCTATGCTCAAGCACCAGTACGAGCTGGGACGCGTTCTGATCTGCGCTGCCAGCATGGGCATGGCGCTGGCCGCCATGGACGACGCGCTCGACCATGCCAACGACCATATGGTCAAGGGCCAGACGCTGGGCACGCTGCCCCAGATCCGCGAGAAGCTCGCCGACATGGAGGTGCGCAACCGCGCGATGTGCCAGCTGGTCTACTACGCCGCCGACTCCGTGGACGCCGGCCTCTCGCGCAGCCACCTGGACTGCGCGCTGATGAAGCGCGCCGTGCCGCGCATGGCCACCGAGGTCGCATCCGAGGCGCTGCAGATCCTGGGTGGGCGCGGCTACACCGACCAATCCCGCGTGGGACGCATCTGGATGGATTGCCGCGGCAACCAGATCGCCCAGGGCACCGACGAGGTCATGGTGCACCTCATCGCCAAGTCGCTCATCGCCAACCGGGTGTCGGAGCGCCGTCGGGATGCGGAGCGCATCGCCGCCGCAAAGGGCTGATCGAAGCGCGGCGCTTCCGCCCGGGGCGAACGCGCCGGATCGCGGACGGCGGGCTTTTGGGCAAAAGATCGCTGGAAGAGGGACGATCGATACAGATCGCCCCTCTTTTTGTGTGCGAAGCGCCCCGTTATCCGGTTGAAACACGCGATTGTGTGCAGAAGCGCGTTTTGCCCAAACAATCAGCCAACGCCGCTTTTTATAATCGATCCAGAAAAGCCCATCGGATACGACTTGGCTTTCGAATCTGGGCAAAGTCCGAAACCGCGTGCATGCGCGGAGCGCACGGAACAGGCCTTCGAGGGACGGCATCGTGCGCCGGGAGAAAGGTAAGGCAAGAATGAAGATCGTTGTACCCTGCAAGGTTGTTGCCGACGACCAGGATATCGTCGCTGCGGCCGACGGCTCGCTGGACTTCAGCAAGGCGAAGCCGGTCATCTCCACGTACGACCTCAACGCCATCGAGTGCGCAGCTCAGCTGTCCGAGGCCGACGAGGCTACGACCGCCAAGGCCATCACGGTGTGCAACGCCGCGATGGGCGGCAACACCAAGCTGCGCAAGGACATCCTTGCCCGCGGCGTCGACGAGCTGTACATGACGGCAGACGACGCCGTTGCCGATCTGGACGCGTTCGCCACCGCCGCCGAGCTGGCCAAGCTCGTCGAGAAGGCCGGCGGCTTCGACCTGATCATCTGCGGCGACGGTTCCGCCGACCTGTACGCCAAGCAGACCGGCGTGCAGCTGGCCGCCAAGCTGGACGTGCCCTACCTGTCCGAGGTCGTCTCCGTCGAGGCGGCTGACGGCAAGGTCGTGTGCAAGCGCATGCTCGCTTCCGAGATCGAAACCGTCGAGGTTCCGCTGCCCGCCGTCATCGCTGTTTCCCCCGACGTGGCGCAGCCCCGCATCGCCGGCATGAAGCAGATCCTCGCCGCCGGCAAGAAGCCCCAGGCCGTCGAGGCCGCCGACGCTCCCGCCGCCGCGACGGTCGAGACCGTCGCCGTCAAGGCTCCCGAGCAGGCGGATCGCGCCTGCAAGGTGTTCGAGGACGTCAACGAGTTCGTCGCCGCCGTCAAGGCCGCGCTGTAGGCAATCGACAGAAAGGGAAACGAAACATGAAGGCTTTCGTTCTTGCTGAAACCGAATCCGCCGCGCGCGAGCTGTGCGCCGGCGCCCGTACGCTGGCCGACGAGGTCGTGCTGGCCAAGCTGGGCGCGCCTGTGACGGGCGTCGCCGACAAGTGCCTGACCATCGCGGTGCCCGAGGGCGCCGTCGCCGATGACGCCTACGTCACCGTGAACGCCGCGTTCGACGCCGAGGGCGCTTCCATCGTCCTGGCCGAGCCCGCCGCCCGCATCCTGTCCCTGGTCGGCCGCCTTGCCGCGCATCTGGGCACCGCCGCCATCACCGACGTCCAGTCCATCGAGGGCGGCGTCGCAACTAGCATGTACTTCGGCGGCGCGGGCGTGCGCCAGGCCAAGGCTGCCGGCGACAAGGCCGTGTACACGGTCGCTGCCGGCACGTTCGATGCGTCTGTCGCCACCGGCACCGATGCCGTCGAGGAGCTGGCGTGGCAGGCTCCCGCCGTCGCGCTGACCAAGACCGGCAGCGAGGAGCTGCCTCCCTCCGACGTCAACCTGCAGGGTGCCGACGTCATCATCGGCTGCGGCCGCGGCTTCGCGCAGCAGGACGACCTGCAGATGGCGCGCGACCTGGCTGCCAAGACGGGCGCCGAGCTTGCCTGCACCCGTCCGCTCACCGAGGGCGTGGACTGGTTCCCGCGTGAGACGTACCTGGGCGTTTCCGGCCAGATCGTCGCTCCCAAGACCTACTTTGCCCTGGGCCTGTCCGGCCAGATGCAGCACATGGTGGGCGTCACCAAGGCCGGCACCATCATCGCCGTCAACAAGGACAAGAACGCCCCGGTGTTCAAGCAGTGCGACCTGGGCTTCGTCGGCGATCTGAAGACCGCCATCCCCGCTCTGGTCGAGGCGCTGTAAGCAAACGAGGGGCTTCGTCCCGACGGGCGGAGCCCCCTCCGATGTGAAAAAGGGACAGTCGCTTTTTCACATCGGAGACTCCCCGTCGATCAACGACGCTATTTCTCGGAGCCATTCGCTCCGATCAAGACGAGAGACACATCAGTAGGAAAGGAGCGGTGATGTCAGAAGCGGATTTCGACGTCATCGTGGTGGGTGCTGGCTGCGCCGGCTCCGTCGCCGCGTATGTGGCGGCTTCGGCCGGCAAGAGCGTCCTCATGGTCGAGCGCGGCAACTGCGCCGGCGCCAAGAACATGACGGGCGGGCGCATCTACTCCCACTCGCTCAAGGAGGTTTTCCCCGACTTCGAGCAGGAGGCGCCCGTCGAGCGCAAGGTCACGCATGAGCGCATCGCGCTGCTTGACAGCGAGTCGATGATGACTATCGACTTCACGAGCCCCGAGCTTGCCCGCGAGGGCGCCGATAGCTACACCGTGCTGCGCGGCCCCTTCGACCAGTGGCTGGCCGAGAAGGCCGAGGAGGCAGGCGCCGAGGCGATCTACGGCATCCCGGTCGAGGAGCTCATCAAGGACGAGTCGGGCCGCGTCATCGGCGTGCGCGCCGGCGAGGACGAGATCACCGGCCAGGTGGTCATCCTCTGCGAGGGCACCAACTCCATGCTCGCCGAACGCTGCCTGGGCAACCCCCGTCCCAAGCCCAACCAGATGGCCGTGGGCATCAAGGAGACCTTCGAGCTGCCCGCTTCCGTCATCGAGGACCGCTTCCTCACCCCCGAGGGCGAGGGCGCCGCGATGCTGTTCGTGGGCGACTGCACCAAAGGCCATGTGGGCGGCGGCTTCCTGTACGCCAACAAGGAGTCCATCAGCCTGGGCCTGGTTGCCACCATCTCCACCACGGCGGCGCAGGACACCCCCGTCTACCAGATGATGGAGGACTTCAAGAACCATCCGGCGATCGCCCCCATCATCAAGGGCGCCAAGATGGTCGAGCACTCGGGCCACATGGTCCCCGAGGGCGGCTACAACATGATTCCGCGCTACATCTTCGACGGTTGCCTGCTGGCAGGCGAGACCGCCGGCTTCTGCATGAACCTGGGCTACCAGGTGCGCGGCATGGACTTCGCCGTCGCGTCGGGCCGCATGGCCGCCGAGGCCGCGTGCGAGGCCATCGACAAGGGCGACACCTCCGCGGCGGGCCTGGGCTCCTACAAGACCAAGCTCGAGGACTCCTTCGTCATCAAGGACCTGCGCACGTTCCAGCAGTGGCCTGCGACCATGGAGCATTGGGACCGCATGTTCACCGAGTATCCGACGATGGTCCGCGAGATCTTCAACGGACTGTTCTGCGTGGACGGCAAGCCCCAGCAGCATCTGGCCAAGCGCATGATGCCCATCATCAAGAAGCGCGGGCTGTTCAGCCTGTTCAAGGAGATCCGAAAGGCGGTGAAGGCGCTGTGAAGCCTGTGAACGAGATCACCGTCAACGTCGACGAGCTGCTGAGCGTCAACAAGTACGAGGTCGACGAGGAGAACGCGCACATCGAGCTTGTCGAGGATCCCTCCGACGATGAGTTCCGCAAGCTGGTGCTGCTGTGTCCTGCCGCGCTTTACAAGATCGACGAGGACGGCAACAAGTCCTTCGACTACGCCGGCTGCTTGGAGTGCGGCACCTGCCGCATCGCCTGCGAGGGCACCATCGTCAAGAAATGGGAGAACCCCCAGCCCACCATGGGTGTTGAATACCGCTTCGGATAGGGAGCCTTCCCCTCCCGATGAAGCTTCGCGACTCACGGAGCTCCGTCCATCAATCCCATCCGCAAGCGTATTCATATAAACCGTGACTTACCTCACGTCGCGGTGACCCCCAAAGGAAACCGTCTGCCGCCTCCCCGTCGGCAGGCGGTTTCCCGCTTTTCAGAGGTGTTGCGTTGAAGACGGCGCCATGTGAGGCGGCGATTTCTGAAATCGAACGATTAGCGCACCTCTCCTGGTGGAAAACGCGCGGTTAGTGCAATATTGGGGCGCTTTTTGGATGATTAGTGCATGTTGACGTGCGCTAATCGGCTCGTTTCATCCACAATAGCGAAGGCAAAGAGCGGGCGACGGCTGCGAGCGGGCTCGGGTGACGGGTTCGGGCGGCGGGTTCGGGTGACGGGCTCGAGCGACGGGTTTGAGTGACGGACTGGGGCAGCGGGCTTGGGTGGTGGCTGCGAGCGGGTTCGGGCGACGGCTGCGAGCGGGCTCGAGCAGCGGGCTCGAGCGGCAGGCTCGAGCGGCGGGTTCGGGTGACGGCCTCGGGCGGCGGCTGTGCGAAAGAAGGCGGATTGACGTGAAGGATCGCATCATACTGTTCGATTTGGACGGCACGTTGACCGATTCCAAGGAGGGGATCGTCAACTCCGTGCGCTACGCCTTGCGCCAGATGGGCGCTCCCATTCCCTCGGACGAGGAGCTGCAGCGTTTCATCGGGCCGCCGCTGGTCGACTCGTTTCGCATCTGCTGCGGGTTCGACGACGAGACGGCATGGGAGGCCGTGTGCCGCTATCGCGAGTATTTTGCCGAGAAAGGCCTGATGGAAAACGCGGTTTACGACGGCGCCGATCAGATGCTCGCACGGTTACGCGCGGCGGGGCGTCACATGTCCATCGCCACCTCCAAACCCACGCTGTACGCCAAGCGGATCGCCCGCGGATTCGGATTCGCCGATCACCTCGATCACATCGTCGGCAGCAACCTGGATGGGACGCGCGTCGATAAAGGCGAGGTCATCCAGTGCGCGATGGAGCGGTATCCCGGTGCTGCGCCGGAGGACTTTGTGATGGTGGGCGACCGCAAGCACGACATGATGGGCGCCGCCCGCTGGGACGTGCCGGCGATCGGCGTGCTGTACGGATACGGATCGCGCGAGGAGCTTGAGGCATGCCGCCCGGCGAAGCTCGTCGAGAGCGTTCGAGAGCTGGAAGAGGCGTTGATCGATCTTCGTTGATGCCCGCGCCGGCAAGGTATGCGCGAACGGAATGCCGGCGTCCGGAGCGGATGCGCGGCAAGCGCTGCGGACCCGCCGGTCCGACAGGGGCGCTGCTGGAGCGGATGCGCGGCCGAGCCGACGGGCGGTTTCGAATGCAAGGATGAAAGGACCAGGATGAGCCTGACCATAGGATGCCATCTATCTATAGCCAAAGGCTACCGCGCCATCGCCGAGGAGGCGGTGTCGCTCGGCGCGAACACGTTTCAATTCTTCACGCGCAACCCGCGTGGTGGAAAAGCCAAGGCGATCGATCCGGCGGATGTGGCGTCGTTTTGCGAGTACGCGGCAGATCACGGCATCGAGCGCATCCTCGCGCATGCGCCCTATACGCTCAATCCCGCCTCGGCGAGCGAGAAGACGCGCGATTTCGCGCTCATGGCGCTGGCGGAGGACCTCGCGCGCATGGAGAACACGCCCGGCCAGCTGTACAACATGCATCCGGGAAGCCATGTGGGGCAGGGCGTTGATGTCGGCGTCGACCTGATCGCCCATGCGCTCAACGAGACGCTTCGACCCGAGCAGACGACAACGCTTCTGCTGGAGACCATGGCGGGCAAAGGCAGCGAGATCGGCGGCCGCTTCGAGGAGTTGGCGGCGATTATCGAGCGCGTCGAGCTGCGTGACAAGGTGGGCGTGTGCCTGGACACCTGCCACGTGTGGGATGCCGGCTACGACATCGCGGGCAACCTCGACGGCGTGCTGCGGGAGTTCGACGAGGTCGTCGGCTTGGATCGCTTGAGGGCCATTCACCTGAACGACAGTCTGAATCCTCTTGGCGCTCGCAAGGACCGCCATGCGCGCATCGGCGAGGGATTCATCGGATTCGAAGCGCTTTCGGCGGTGACGCGCCATCCTCTTTTGCGCGATCTTTCGTTCTATCTGGAAACACCGCAGGAGGAGCTGTCCGGCTACGCCGACGAGATCTCGCGTCTGCGCGCCGCATGGGAGAAATGATCGCCCGCGAGCGCTTCGTTTGCCTGCTTTAGGATGCGCTCGACTTCCGAGGCGTGCTCACGCATGACGCGGGGGAAGGCGACGGGTCGGGCCGGATCCTGATCGAAGGGGCCGATCGGCTTGACGTACCAGGCGACGTCGCGCCAGGCGCCGTTCTTGAACCCCGCATTGCGCTGGATGCCCATCGTGTCGAACCCGAAACGGGCATGCAGGCGCTCGCTGGCGGCGTTGGGCAGTGTGACGCGTGCGTAGCAGCAGCGCACGCACTGCAAGGCGAGCAGCTTCATCAATGCATCGTAGAGAGCCGTGCCGATACCCTGTCGTCCGATGCCGCGGCGCAGGTAGATCGAAAGCTCGACGTTCCAGTCGTAGGCGGCGCGCTCCGCTTGGCGATGGGCGTAGGCGAATCCGATGACGCGGTCGGCAGATGCGCTCGCGTCGGGGGAGGCGGAGCCGACGGCTTCGACGTGTGCCGCCCGGGTGGGATCCTCATAAACGGCTTCGGCAGGTGTCGTCGGGTCGAACTCCTCGCAAACGATCAGGCAAGGATAGAACTGCATGACGTCTTCCATTCGGGCTTGGAAGCCCGCCGGCGCGGGCACCTCCTCCTCGAACGTGATCGGCGTGCCGACGTAGGGCGCGTACACCTGGCGGATGCCCTCGACATCGTTGGGCGCGGCAAGGCGGATGACGGGTTGATTATGCATTCGACCGCTCATGACCTGGCTTTCCGCCCTTCTGCTGTCCGGGTATAGTGTTTGAGGAACCAACAGCGATCACGATAGCACGCGAGGCGATGGGGGAAGCCATGGAACGCATGACGATCAAGGATGAAAACGGAAACTACACCGTTGCGGCGGCATTGGCGGTGGAGGATGGCGGTGCGGTGCGCGGCGACGCCGTCGATCGGCTCGGCGCGTTCGAGGATGCGGTCGAGGTCGTGGAGCGCCAGCTGGCGGACGTTGCGGCGAAACTCGACGCCCTCAAGGCAAAGGGCAGAATCCGCAGCGCGCAAGGCCAGCAGCTCCTGGTGCAGAAGCTCGCCTATTCCACCACCCTGACGCTCATGGGCGTGCGCGACGACGCCTGATGCGCTGCGCTTCCCGTCGATTCGATGCGGAAATGACCAAAACGAAACAATCACCTTGCGCGGATTGCGCTATACTGGCCCGGTGCATCGCAAAAGCGATGGAACGGCGTTGACGAAGATGCGGGCGCGCATCGGTTTCGCTTCCAGAGAAGGATCCCGTCGGCTGAAAGGATCCAGCGGAACGCGCAGCCTGCTTTCCCTTCTGAGCTGTAGGGTTGAACGCGGGGCTCAGCGCGGCGCAAGCCGCGGAGCGGACGTGCAGTAGGCCCTGCCGGGCGCTCCCGTCACAGGGCGAAACGAAGAGGGCGGCCGCGTGCCGTCAACCGAGGTGGTACCGCGAGAGCCTGCTCCCGTCCTTGGATTTCCGACTTGGATATCCAAGAGGGAGCAGGCTTTTTTTCATGCCCGGAGGGACGTCGGGCTCTGCGGTCCGGGGCGGCTGCGCGGCTTGAAGGGCCGCGCGGGGCATCCCGGCCAGCATCGGGCGACGCGTTTTTCTGGCAAGGCGCATGCGACGAGGAAAGGACGGAAGACGCATGGCGATTGTGGACGAATTGGCGGCGCTGCAAGCCGAGACGCTTGCCGCCATCGAGGCGGCGGCCGACTCCGCCGCGCTCGAGCAGGTGCGCGTGGGCGTGCTGGGCAAATCCGGTTCGCTGACCGGCTACCTGCGCGGCATGGGCCAGGTGCCCAAGGAGGAGCGTGCCGAGGTCGGCAAGACGGTCAACGCGGTGCGCGTGATCGTTGAGGAGGCGCTCGCGAAGCGCAAGGCGGCGTTGGCCGCCGCCGAGCTGGAGGCTTCCATGGATGCGAGCGCGGTGGACATCACGCTGCCGGGCCGCTACCAGCAGCTGGGAACGCGCCATCTGATCAACCGCATCATCGACGAGATCTCCGAGATCTTCCTGGGCTTGGGCTATTCCATCGCCAAAGGCCCCGAGGTCGAGACCGAGTACTACAACTTCAACGCGCTCAACGCGCCTGAGGACCACCCCAGCCGCGGCTTGGCGGACACGTTCTACGTGGTGGATCGCTCCGATGACGCGCATGTGCACGTGAAGGGCGAGTCGGGCGTGCTGCTGCGCACCCAGACCTCGCCGGTGCAGGCACGCGTGATGGAGGCGCAGAAGCCGCCCATCTACATCATCAGCCCCGGCAAGGTGTACCGCCGCGACGTGGCCGATCCGTCGCATCTGCCCCAGTTCCACCAGATCGAGGGCCTGGTCGTCGACGAGGGCATCACCTTCGGCGATCTCAAGGGCACGCTCGAGTACGTCTGCAAGCGGATCTTCGGCGAGGAGCGCAAGACGCGTTTCCGCGCCCACTACTTCCCGTTCACCGAGCCGTCCGCCGAGGTGGATGTGAGCTGCGGCATCTGCCACGGCGAGGGCTGCCGTTTCTGCAAGGGCACCGGCTGGCTGGAGATCCTGGGCTGCGGCATGGTGGATCCCAACGTCTACGGTTACGCGGGCATCGATCCCGAGAAGTATTCGGGATTCGCGTTCGGCATGGGCGTGGAGCGTATCGCCTGCCTGAAGTACAACGTCCCCGACCTGCGCATGCTCGTCGAAGGCGACATGCGTTTCCTACGTCAGTTCTAGGGTTCCGCCGTTCTGCCGAACGGCGGAACGGCTCGACGCTGCGGCCGCCTGGCGCACCCCGCCTCGCGGCGAAGCCGGGGACTCGCGTGCCGAAGCACGCTTCGCCCCCGCCTTCCCCACGATTCGGGGCACCCCAGGCGCCCTCGCTGACGTTACGAACGAGATGGAAGTGAGTAATAGATGAAAGCATCTTTGAAATGGCTCTCCGACTATGTGGAGGTGCCGACCGATATCAAGGAGTTCTGCGATAGGCTCGATCTGACCGGCACGGGCGTCGAGGGCGTCGAGAAGCTGGGCGAGCAGTTCGACGGCGTGGTGGTCGGCCATGTGCTCACCTGCGAGGCGCATCCCGACAGCGACCACATGCACGTGGTGACGGTGGATACGGGCGCGGGCGATCCCGTGCAGATCGTCTGCGGCGCGCCCAACATCGCGGCGGGCATCAAGGTGCCGGTCGCCACGATCGGCGCCGTTTTGCCGGGCGACTTCAAGATCAAGAAGAGCAAGCTGCGCGGCGTCACCAGCTGCGGCATGTGCTGCTCGCAGCGCGAGCTGGGCATGGGCTCCAACCACGAGGGCATCTGGGTCCTGCCCGAGGATGCGCCCACCGGCATGCCGTTTGCGGACTATGCCAAGCTGGGCGACACGGTGCTGGATCTGGAGATCACGCCCAACCGCCCCGACAGCTTGTCGATCGTGGGCCTGGCACGCGAGATCGGCGCGATGTACCAGCGCGATTACCAAAGCCCGCTTGCCGAGATGGCCGCCAAGATGCAGCTCGACGCGGAGGGCGCGCCGATCGAGGACGAGGTGAAGATCACCATCGACGACGACGTGCGCTGCCCGCGCTACACCGCCCGCGTGATCCGCGGCTGCAAGGTGGGCCCCAGCCCCGACTGGATGGTAGAGCGCCTCGCCGCCATCGGTCAGCGCTCCATCAACAACATCGTGGACGTGACCAACTACATCCTGTTCCTGCTGGGACAGCCGCTGCACGCGTTCGACCTGGCCAAACTGAAGAACGCCGACGGGTTGGCGCACATCGTCATCCGCGCCGCCGAGGAAGGTGAGAAGCTGACCACGCTCGACGGCGAGGATCGCGTCCTCACCTCCGACATGACCGTCATCTCCACGCCCGAGCAGGGCGCGGTGGCGCTGGCGGGCGTCATGGGCGGTCTTGACACCGAGGTCACCGAGGAGACCGTCGATATCTTGCTGGAGGCTGCCACGTTCGAGGCTGGCCGCACCAGCCGCACCAGCCGCAACCTGGGCCTGATCAGCGAAAGCTCCATGCGCTACGAGCGCGGTGTGGACGACCACGGCATCGACGTGCGCTCCGCCGCGGCAGCTGCCCTCATCGCCGAGGTGTCGGGCGGCACCGTGGCGCGCGCTGTCTCAAACGGCGAGGGCATCGTGGACGAGTGGCCGCGCGTGACCGAGGCGAAGCACCTTCAGTTCCGCATCCCGCGCTTCAACAAGATGATGGGCTCCGACATCCCGCGCGATTTCGTCGTGGACATCCTGGGGCGTCTGGGCTGCGAGGTGGCCGACGGTGCCGATGCCGACACGCTGGCCGTGACGGCGCCGACGTTCCGCCCCGACCTGGAGCGCGAGATCGACCTGTACGAGGAAGTGCTGCGCCTGTGGGGCATGGACCGCATCGCCTCCACGCTGCCAGGCGGCCCGGGCCGTGTGGGCACGCGTTCCGAAGAGGAGCTCAAGCGCGACATCGTCAACCGCACGCTGCGCGCCTGCGGCCTCAACGAGACGATGACCTACTCGTTCGCGCAGCCTGACGACCTTGAGAACCTGCGCATGGATCCCGAGGGCTTGGGCGAAGCGGTCGAGCTCATCAACCCGATGAACGCCGACCAGTCGGTGCTGCGCCGCAGCATCATCCCCGGCCTGCTGCGCAGCGTGGCGCACAACCAGGCGCACGGTGTGAAGAACATCCAGCTCTACGAGATCGGTGAGACCTTCCACACCGGCGAAGGGCGCCAGCTGCCCAAGGAGCGCACGCGCATCGCGGGCGTGATGGTGGGCGCGATGGGCGACGCCGGCTGGAACGTGGCTCCGCAGCTGTTCGACTTCTTCGACGGCAAGGGCGTCGTCGAGAGCCTGGTGCGCGAGCTGGCCATCCCCAAGCTGCGCTTCAAGGCGCTGTCCGCCGACGAGGCGCCGCACCTGCAGCCCGGCCGCGCCGCCCAGGTGCTCTCCGGCGGCACGGTGCTCGGCTGGGTGGGCGAGCTGCACCCGCTGGCCGTCGCGGCGTTCGAGGCGCACGGTCCGGTGGTGGCGTTCGAGCTCGAGCTGTCGGCGCTGATCAAGAGCACCCAACCCGCGCGTCCCTATGTGGACGTGCCCACGTTCCCGGCGGTGGCGCTGGACGTGGCGTTCGTGGTGGACGAGGATGTGACGCACGAGCGCATGATGCAGTGCATGAGCTCGGCGGGCGGCAAGCTGCTCGAGGACGTGCAGCTGTTCGACGTGTACCGCGATGCGGAGCGCGTCGGCGCTGGCAAGAAGTCCATGGCCTACGCGCTCACCTGGCGCGCTGCCGACCGCACCCTCACCAGCGAAGAGGCCGAGCGTGCCCAGGAGAAGCTGATCAAAAAGGTCTGCGGCGCCACCGGCGCCGAGGTGCGCGGGTAGGGTTCCGTCGGCCTGCCGGCCGACGGAACGAGCCGACGCTGCGGCCGCTCGAGGCACCCCGCCTCGTGGCGATCCTGAAGGCTTGCGTACCGAAAATTGGATCCCGCCGGTCGGTCTCGGCCGACCGGCGGGTCTTTGGCGGGGGCTCGTGCTCAAACAGGTCCTGAGCTCGCACGAACCGTCCACTGGACGGTTCGGCTCGTGCGGATACTGCGCGCGAACCCCCGCCAAAGACCCGCCTGCGTTTCCATGGATGGACGGGTTCCGTTGCCGGGAATGAGAAAAAGGGACAGTCACTTTTTCTCATTTTGAAACCGCCTGCGTCTTCGATGAGGGAAGGCCGGAAGGTTTTCCGTTTCGGCCAAAGCGAGAGGTGTCATTTGAGCGAGAGGCGCGACAAGCCTTCCAAGCCCTACGTGGGCGATTACGGCGCTCCCATCGAGGGGACGGGGCGCGTTGCGGCTGCGGGCTTTTCCATGGTGGTTCTGGCCTGCCTGATCGGCTTCGTCGTGGGCGTGGTCGTGTGGGGAGCGCTTTCCCTGTCGAACCTGCTTGTCCAGCTGCTGTGGCACGATCTTCCGGCGGCGCTGCCTTTCGACGCGCCGTGGTGGCCCCTCGTTCTGTGCCCGCTGGGCGGCTTGATCATCGGATTGTGGACGCGCGCCTTCCATAACGCCCCTGCCTCGCTGGAGACCGTGATGGGGGAGGTGCGCGCCACGGGCGGGTACCGCCTGCGCGGGCTCGGCAGCAGCATCGTGAGCTTTCTTTTGCCGCTCGCGTTCGGCGGGTCGATCGGGCCCGAAGCTGGACTCACCGGCATCATCGCCGCCGCGTGCACCTGGATCGGGAGCACGCTCAAGCGGGCAGGGCTCAAGGTCAAGGCCGTCGCCGATCTCACGCTGCCCGCGACGCTCTCCGCCGTGTTCGGTGCGCCGCTTCTCGGCATCGTGATGAATGCCGAGGATCAGTCGCGCACTCCCTCGCCCGACGACTACACGTTCCGCCGTCCTGCGAAGCTGCTGCTGTACACGGCGGCGGCGTTCGGCGCGTTCGGCGGCGCTGCGTTCGTCGGCGGTCTTCTGGGGGACGGCTCCGGTTTGCCGCGATTCGGCTCCATCGAGGCTCAGGGGCTCGCATGGCTGTGGACCATTCCGCTCGCTCTTGTCGGATGGGCGTTGGGCCTGCTGTTCCATGCGTCGAACCGCGCGTTCAGCGCAGTCGCGTGCCGCTTCAAGAAAGCCTCGCTTGTGCCGCCGCTCATCGCCGGCGTGGCGTTGGGCGCGGTGGCCGTCGCGCTGCCGGGCGTGCTGTTCTCCGGCGAGCGCCAGTGCCACACTATCATGGAGGAGTGGACGGCCGTATCCGCGCTGGCGCTCCTTGCGACCGCCGCGCTCAAGGTGGCCGCTACCCCGCTGTGCCTCAACTTCGGATGGCGCGGCGGCAATTTCTTCCCCTGCATTTTCGCGGGCGTGAGCTTCGGCTACGGCATCGCGGCGCTTTCGGGGATCGATCCTATGCTGTGCGTCACGGTGGTGACGACCGCGCTGGTGGCGTGCATGTCGCGCAAGCCGCTGCTTACGTTGGCGCTGCTCATCCTGTGCTTTCCGATCGACGGGATCTTGGCGAGCGGCGTCGCCGCGCTCGTCGGATCGGCGCTGCCGGTGCCGCGCGGCCTGATGGACGCTCCTCGCGCGGACGGGAACGGTGCTGCGGATGCCGATGCGGATGAAGACGCCGACGCGCCCACCGACTCTGATGCCGCAAAAACGGATCCCGATGCTGCAAGGCCGGATGCCGTTGCTCCGACAACGATGGACGAGGAAAGGTAGGCGGACCATGGAAAACGATGCTTCCCGTCCCAACGGAGGCCGTGTGCGTTCGGGCGTCATCCTCTGGCGCACGATGAAGGCCGTGGGCGCCCAACGTATTTTCGTCGTCTACCTGGTGTTCCTGCTCGTGTGCTGCGCGGTGTTCTGCTTGGTGGAGCCTGAGACGTTTCCCGGCTTTGGCGATGCGGTGTGGTACTGCTTCCAGACCATCACCACCATCGGTTTCGGCGACATCGTGCCCGACACGGCGCTCGTGAGGGGCTTGAGCATCGTCGTGGGCCTGTCGGCGCTGTTCGTGGTCGCGTTGCTCACCGGCGTGACCGTGAGCTTCTTCAACGAGAAGATGCGCCTGCGCCGCAACGAGAGCTTCATCGAGTTCGACCACGGTATGGAGCATCTCACCGAGCTTTCCCCCGACCAGCTTGCTCGTCTCGAAGAGCAGTACCGCGCGTTCAAGGGCACGAATGGCGGGCGGGACGGCAGCGCGCCACCCCGATCCCGGCTCTGAGGGACGGTTTCGCCGCGCTCCCCTGACGGCGTTTCTTCCGGAATATCGAAGCTGGTTGAAGCTTTCCCCCTGCGCGAACGCTATACTGGCGGACGGAAAACGAAGCTCGTGGAAGGAATCCCCATGTACGACGAATTGCCCGTTCCCGGCCGCAACGACGAGTGCTGGTGCGGCAGCGGCCGGAAATACAAGAAGTGCCACATCGACATCGACGCGCGGCTGCAGGAGTGCTATGACCGCGGGCTCGAGGTCCCGTACCGCAGCCTGCTGAAGACGGCCGCCGACATCGAGGGCATCAAGCGCAGCGCCGCGATCAACATCGGCGTGCTCGACTACGTCGCCGAGCATATCGCCCCCGGCGTGACCACCGAGCAGATCGACCAGTGGGTGCACGACTACACGGTCGAGCACGGAGGCATCCCGGCCGACCTGGGCTTCGAGGGTTATCCGAAAAGCGTGTGCACCTCGGTCAACGAGGAGGTGTGCCACGGCATCCCGTCGCCCGACGTGGTGCTCAAGGAGGGCGACATCGTCAACGTCGACTGCTCGACGATCCTGGACGGCTATTACTCCGACTCCTCGCGCATGTTCTGCATCGGCGAGGTCGATCCCGAGCGCGAGCGTTTGGTGCGCGTGACCAAGGAGTGCGTGCAGAAGGGCCTCGAGGTCATCAAGCCGTGGGGCTTCCTCGGCGACATCGGCGCCGCGGTCAACGCGCATGCCGAGGCCAACGGGTATTCGGTGGTGCGCGAGTTCGGCGGACACGGCATCGGGCTTGAGTTCCATGAGGACCCGTTCGTCAGCTTCGTATCCGAGCCGGGCGCGGGCATGGTGCTCGCGCCGGGCGTGTGCTTCACGATCGAGCCGATGGTCAACATGGGCGGTCACGAGATCGACATGAACGATCCCAACGGTTGGACGGTCCGCACCAAAGACGGCCTGCCCACCGCGCAATGGGAGGTCCAGCTGGTGATCACCGAGACGGGCTACGAGCTGCTGAGCTGGTAGCGAAAACGATTCCGAAAACGGAAGCGGCGGTCGAGTTGACCGCCGCTTCCGTTTTGAGCCGGGTTTTGCGTGCTCCGCCGCTAGTCCTCGACCTCCAGCAGGGTGATGTCGAAGTTGAGGTCCTTGCCGGCGAGCTCGTGGTTCATGTCGAACGTCACGATGCCGTCCTCGATGGCCGCCACGAACACGGGGAAGGGCTGGCCGTTGGGGGCGCGCATGTATACCGTCTGGCCGACCGGAAGCTGATCGCCGTTGGGGATCTGATCCAGCGGCACCTTCTGCACCATGTCCTCGCGGCGTTCGCCGTACGCCAGCGCGGCGGGGATGTGCGCCTTGACGGTCTGACCGACCTCCATGTTCTTGACCGCCTCGTCGAAGCCGGGGATCATCTGGCCCGCGCCGCAGGTGAACGCGAGCGGCTCGTTGCGGTCGAACGAGGAATCGAACTTGGTGCCGTCGTCCAAGGTGCCCACGTAGTGCACCTTCACCTTCTTGCCTTCGTTGCTCATCGTCTCTCCAATCGTTGTCTTGGGTCGTCTTGCGATGATGGTTTTGCGCGTGCCGTCCAGTCTAGCGAAACGGACGGGGATCCGCCAGCCGTCGTGCGCGGTGGTGTCCGTGCGATGCCGGAGAGCCTATCCTTGCTGCGCTTCGGCCAGGTCCGCCAGCGTCACGCGGCGCGCGACCAGCTCGGCCAGCGGCTCGAGGAGCCCGCGCTCGTCATCGGCCAGGCCCGCCTCTGCGACGCGCACGAGCTCGTCGCAGAGTGTTGCGACGGGGCGTCCGTACACCTCGGCGTCGTATCCGCGCTCCATCAGGGCATCCTTGGCGGCGACGACATCGGCCTCGCCGATCCCCTCGAACATCTCGTCGAGCGCATCCAATCCGCCCGCAGTGGTGAGCAGGCCCTTCACGAGCGCAGCGTAGGAGATCGCGTAGGGGATGGGCAGGGCATCTGCCGGGCGGATTTCCACATAGGTCTTCACGCGCACGTCGGTGAAGAACATCGAGGTCATATGCTCGACCTGCGCGCGTGTCATCGGGGCGTCGGCGTAGATCCGGCCGAACGTGCGCTCGGTGTAGCAGCAGCCCTCCTTTTTGCAGGGCACGAGGATCGCCGGGGTGTCCAGCAGATAGGCGGCGTAGCGCTCGAGCGAGAAATCGGGATCGAGGGAACCGGGCACGATGCCGCAGCGATCTGGATCGCATTCCTTCCAGATCCTGGTGCGCACCAGCTTGTGCGGGCGCGGCTTGCCTTCGAATATCGGCGAGTTGTCGCAGATCAACGCGAACAGGGGACCGGCGATGCCCGCCAGCCGCAGCTTGCGCAGGCAGTCTTGGACGCTATGGTAGTCGATCGAGACCTGGGTGGAGGCGCTGCCGCGCATCATGCGGCGGCCGTAGGGCCCGCGCTCCTTGAAGTACAGATCCATGAAGCGGTAGCGCCGCTTGGGGATGAGCGTCAGCTCGTCGACATGCGCGGTGGGGTGGTAGCCCAGCGTCAGGGCCTTCATGCCGTGCGGCGAAAGCTTGCGCGCGAGCAGGCCCTCGAACTCCTCGAATGCGCTTTTGGCATCGGAGAGGCGCGTGAAGGGGCCGGCGGAGAGCTCCACCTGCGCGGCGGGCTCGATCGTCACGGCCGCGCCCTTGCGCGCCACGCCGAGGATGTCGCCTTCGTCGTCGTAGGTCGCTTGCGGATAGTCCTCCAGCAGTTGGCCCAGCAGCCATGCGATGCCGTGATCGTCGGCGTATCCGACCGGGCTGCCGTCGTCGCGCACGACGGTGTGCTCGAGCTCGATGCCCACCGCCTCAGGCGCGCCAAACGGTTTGATGCCGCTTTCGATGAAGTTGACCAGCGCTTGGATGTTGCTCTCGCGTGCGGGCTGGTCCGAGCCGGCGCACTGCGCCGTCCTGCTCGGGGTTGCCGCCTGCGTTCGATCAAGCGGCGATGCCGTGTTCCCCCCGGCTGTTTTATTCATGTGTCGGGTTTCCCCTTTCCCTGCATTTTCTGCAATGGAGATTGACTTTGTATACAATAGCTTGTCAGCCGCTTTGCAAGGCGCGCAAACCGGTAATTCGAAATCACTACACTTCCCACGAGGGGGTTTCAGGGCGTGGATGCTCGCATGACAAGACGCACGGCCATCCTGCTGCTGCTGGACATCGTTCTGACGTATGCGGCATATTGGCTGGCGTCCGCTTTGACCAACGTCACCGACGAGGTCTTCATCAACAACGAGATCTTCTTCATCCTGGGCATCCTGGCGGTGTTCAACGTCGCGCTGCTCGCTGCGTTCAGGCTGTACAACAATCTATGGGAATACGCCAGCATCGACGAGGCGATACACATCGTCATGGCGGTGGTGCTTTCCACGCTGCTCGGCGCCGTGTTCCTTTGGATCATCGACGTGCGTTTGCCCATCCGCGTGTTCGTGTGCTCGTGCATCCTGCTCGTGTTGATGGTGGGAGGCACGCGCTTCGTCTTGCGCGTATTCCGCCAGAAAAAGCGCGTGTTCAGCTCGACCCAGCACGCCGCCGACCGTCCGCGCACGCTTGTCGTGGGCGCCGGCGAGACCGGCTCTTTGGCGATCGGGCGCATGTCGTCCAAGGATCCGCTGATGCCGGGCATCCCCATCGTCGCCACCGACGACGATCCCGCCAAGCGCGGAAGCCGCATCCACGGCGTCAAGGTGGAGGGCACCACCGACGACATCGTCGGGCTCGCCGAGAAATACGACATCGAGCAGATCGTCGTGGCCATCCCGTCGGCCACCATCGAGGAGCGCCGCCGCATCTACGGCGAGTGCACCAAGACCGATTGCCTGCTGCGCACGCTGCCCAACATTCGCGAGCTGTCGCTTGACGAGGTGGGCGATGTGTCGCTGCGCGACGTCGACGTGGCCGACCTGCTCGGGCGCGAGGAGATCGTGCTCAACACGCGCGCGGTGTCCGGCTACATCGCCGGAGAGTGCGTGCTGGTCACCGGCGGCGGCGGATCCATCGGCAGCGAGCTGGTGCGCCAGCTGTGCCAGGTGGCCCCGTCGCGCATCGTCATCTTCGACATGTACGAGAACGACGCCTACCTGCTGCGCAACGAGCTTTTGCGCACCTACGACGACATCGACATCGTGGTGGAGATCGGCAACGTGTGCGATCGCCGCCGCATCGAGGACGTGTTCGCGAAGTACCGCCCCGCGGCGGTGTTCCATGCGGCTGCCCACAAGCACGTGCCGCTGATGGAGGTGTGTCCGCGCGAGGCGGTGCACAACAACGTGTTCGGCACGCTGAACACGGTGCGCGCCGCCGATGCGTTCGGCGCGAGCCGCTTCATCTTCATCTCGACGGACAAGGCGGTCAATCCCACCAGCGTCATGGGCGCCACCAAGCGCATGGGCGAGATGATCGTCCAGCATTACGCCACCACGTCCAAGACCATCTTCTCCGCGGTGCGCTTCGGCAACGTGCTGGGCTCCAACGGCAGCGTCATCCCCGTGTTCAAGCGCCAGATCGCCGCGGGCGGGCCGGTGACGGTGACCCATCCCGACATCGAGCGCTACTTCATGACCATCCCCGAGGCGTCGCGCCTGGTCATCCAGGCGGGCGGCATGGCGCATGGTGGCGAGATCTTCATCCTTGACATGGGCGAGCCGGTCAAGATCGTGGATTTGGCCAAGGGCCTCATCCAGCTTTCGGGCCTGACGCCCGACGTCGACATCAAGATCGTGTTCACGGGTCTGCGCGAAGGCGAGAAGATGTACGAGGAGCTGCTCATGGACGAGGAAAGCACGCTTCCCACCGACAACCAGTCGATCATGGTGTCGTCGGGCAAGGACATCGGCTATCGCGAGGTGGCCAGCAAGCTCGAGATGCTGGAATCGTCGTTGGAGATGACCGACGAGGAGGCGATCCGCATGCTGGAGGAGGTCGTCCCCACGTACCATCACACGACCAACCATTAGGAGAGGGCGCGCGACGCCGATCGCGCGCGGACGACGGATAGCGGACAACGGATAAGAAGAAGGCGAAGGGCATGTCTATCAAAGCGGGAGTCGTTGGAGCGGCAGGGTTCGCGGGCATCGAGGCGGTGCGCCTCCTGTCGGCGCATCCGGAGTTCGAGCTGGTCGCCATCACGTCCTCCGAGCTTGCGGGCACGCGCCTAGCCGATGCGTATCCGACGTTCGAGGGCGTGAGCGATCTGCGCTTTTTGGCGCACGACGATCCGGCGCTCGACGAGTGCGAGGTCGTGTTCCTGGCGGTGCCGCACACCGCGGCGCTTGCCGCCGCGCCCGGCTACATCGAGCGCGGCATCTCCGTCATCGATCTTTCCGCCGATTTCCGCTTGAAGGATCCGGCGGTCTACGAGCGCTGGTACAAGGTTCCCCACACCCAGACGGAGCTGCTGGCGCGCGCGGCGTTCGGGCTGCCCGAGCTGACGGGCGGCGAGCTTGCCCGTGCCGCGGCAGAGCGCGCGGCGGGGACGCCGGCCTTGGTGGCGTGCGCGGGATGCTATCCCACGGCGACGTCGCTTGCGGCGGCGCCTGCGGTGCGCGCGGGGTTCGTGCGCCAGGATGCGCCCATCGTCGTGGACGCGGTGTCGGGCGTGACCGGCGCGGGCAAGAAGGCCTCGCAGCGCACGCACTTCTGCTTTGCCGATGCCAACGTGGAGGCGTACGGTGTGGGGACCCATCGCCACACGCCCGAGATCGAGCAGATCCTCGATGCCGCGGGCCGCGTGGTGTTCACGCCGCACCTGGCCCCTCTCGGGCGCGGTCTGCTGTCGACGGTGACGCTGCCCCTTGCGGCGGACGCCCCCGACGATATCCAGGTCTACATCGACGAATACCGCCGCGTCTACGAAAACAGCCCCTTCGTCACGGTGCTTGACGCGGGACGTCAGCCGCGCACGGCATCGGTCGCGGGCACGAATCGCGCGCACATCGGGCTGGCGCTCAACGAGCCGGCGCATGCGCTGGTCGCGACGGGTGCGATCGACAATCTGGGCAAGGGCGCTGCCGGTCAGGCGGTCCAGTGCGCCAACATCGTGTTCGGCCTGCCCCAGGACGCGGGGCTCGCGGGCGTGTCGCTGTCCGTGTAAGGCGCCCGCGCACGACGGGGGAGAGTGCGCTAATCGCTGGATTCCAGCAGGATTTTCGACCTGGGAGGATAATTGAAATCGCCAGGTCAAACGCTATAATCTGATGATGATGGAATAAAGCGATCAGCGCAGATCTACCCTCTCATGCAGCGACGATCCCGCAGCATGCGTGTCCCCCGCAAGGAAACTTATCTTGCATCAAATATGAAATAAATTCAAAATTACGAGAATTATTTCGCAACATTTAACACAAAAATGAATATTAGGGTGCATAATATCGCATTGTGAAAAGCGAAGGCCGTTCCAATGGAGGGGGCGCGGAATACGACAATGATCGAAAGCATCGCATTCATCGAAGGCGGCGGCGTCACGAGCGCGCTCGGATTCAAGGCGGCGGGCGTCCATGCGGGGTTCCGCAAGAATCCCGAGCGATTCGACATGGCGCTGGTGGTCGCCGACGAGCCGTGCGCCTGTGCGGGGACGTTCACGCAGAACGTATTCTGCGCCGCGCCCGTCATCGTCTCGCGCGAGCATCTGGAAGGCGTGTCGTACGGCACGGCGCGCGCCGCGGTGATCAACTCGGGCATCGCCAACGCCGCCACGGGCGATCGCGGACTCGAGGCCGCGCGCGAGATGGCGCGCATCGCCGGCGACGCGGTGGGATGCCCCTCGCAAGAGGTGATGGTCGCCTCGACCGGCGTCATCGGCCAGCATCTCCCGCTCGATCCGTTCAGGACGGGGGTGCCGGCGGCGCTCCGCGAGCTTTCGCGCGAGGGCGGCCACGATGCCGCGTGCGCGATCATGACCACCGACACGCATCCCAAGGAGGCCGCCGTCTCGTTCCGTGCGCCTGGCGACGCGTACGAGGGCTGCTCCTTCACGGTGGGCGGCATGGCCAAGGGCTCGGGCATGATCATGCCCAACATGGCCACGATGATCAGCGTCATCACGACCGACGCTCCGGTTTCCGCCGATATGCTGCACGCGGCGCTCGTGCGCGCGGTCAACAAGAGCTTCAACAAGGTGACGGTGGACTCCGACACGTCGACCAACGACACCTGCCTGCTGCTTGCCAGCGGCGCGGCAGCTCCGGCGGGCGCTGCTCCGTTCGCGTCCGGCACGCCTGCGCTCGCCGCGTTCGAGGAGGCGCTTGAGGCGGTGTGCGTCAACCTGGCGCGTCAGATGGCGGCGGACGGCGAGGGTGCGACGCGCCTTGTCACGGTCAATGTGACGGGTGCGGCAAACGATGCGGATGCCGATGCGGCCGCACGCACGGTGGCCAACTCGCCTTTGGTTAAGACGGCGATCACCGGCCACGACGCCAACTGGGGGCGCATCGCGGGCGCCATCGGCCGCTCGGGTGCGGCGTTCCGCCAGCAGGACGTCTCGATCGACATCATGGGGCTGCCGGTGTGCCGCGAGGGCATGACCGTTCCCTTCGATGAGGACGAGGCGCTCCGACGATTCGAGGACCCCGAGATCGTCATCGACATCGACTTGGGCGCAGGCGATGCGAAGACGACGATGTGGACCTGCGATTTCTCGCATGAATACATCACGATTAACGGGGATTATAGAACCTAGCGGGGCTGAGGGACGGCCGCGGGGGCGGCGGGGCGGGGGTACGTGCTCAGACAGGTGCTCGCGCTTCGCATAACGCGATCTTCGATCGCGTTCAAGGCGCTGCGCATACTGCGCGCGAACCCCCGCCCCGCCGCCCCCGCGGCCTCGCCGTTGGTGGGAGGTTTTCAGCCGGAGCCGATCGTGAGAATTCTGCTCGGACGGATAAGGATGTTTGCTATGAACTACGACAAGGAAACGCGGCCCAATGGGGTTTCGAGTTTGACTGCCGAGGTGTTGGCGGAGGCGATGCCTTGGATCAAGAACTGCACGGGCAAGACGATCGTCATCAAGTACGGGGGCGCCGCGATGGTCGACGAGCAGCTGCGCGCCGACGTGATGGCCGACATCGTGCTGCTCAAGATCATCGGCGTCAACCCGGTCATCGTGCACGGCGGCGGCAAGGCGATCACCGAGGCGATGGAGCGCCGCCAGCTCGACGTGCGCTTCGTCGACGGGCAGCGCGTCACCACCGACGAGGCGATGGAGGTCGTGCGCACGGTGCTCACCGGCAAGGTCAACCAGGAGCTGGTAGCCGCCATCAACGCGCACGGCAACCTAGCGGTGGGCGTGAGCGGCGCCGACGCCGGCACCATCATCGCCAGCCAGGCCGACATCCGCCTGGGGCGCGTCGGCAAGATCGAGCGCATCAACAGCCAGCTGCTCGAGGATCTGGTGGCAAGCGACTTCATCCCGGTGCTTGCGACGGTGGGCATCGGCGAGGACGGCGGCTTCTACAACGTCAACGCCGACGTCGTCGCCGGACACGTCGCGGCGGCGATCGGGGCGCACAAGGTGGTGTTCCTCACCGACGTCGACGGGCTCTACGAGGACTTCTCCGACAAGGACTCCCTTGTGTCGCGCATGACGCTTGCCGAGGCACAGGACCTTGTGGAGGGTGGCAAGCTCGCCTCCGGCATGGTGCCCAAGATGCGCTCGTGCGTGTACGCGATGGAGTCCGGCGTGCACCGGGCGCACATCATCAACGGGACCACGCCGCATGCGCTGCTGTTGGAGCTGCTCACCGACAAGGGCATCGGAACGATGATCGACCAGGAGAAAGGCGTGGAGCCGTTCGACGCCAAGCCGCTGGGGACGTTCGCGTCGCGCCTGGCGGTGAACAATTAGAAAGGAGCTGTGCGGAATGGGTCTCGCTCAGCAACAGGAACTGGAAGCCCGCTATTTGATGAGCACGTTCGGGCGCAAGCCCGTCGAGCTTGTCGGCGGCAGCGGGATGGAGGCGTTCGACGACGAGGGCCGCTCCTATCTCGACTTCATCGGCGGCATCGGCGTGCTGTCGCTCGGGCACTGCCATCCGCAGGTGGTGGCGGCCATCGAGGATCAGGCCGAGAAGCTCATGCATGTGGGCAATTACTACTACATCGAGAACCGCGGCGAGGTCGCCAAGCTGGTGTCCGACCTGCTCAACGCCGAGGTCGCCGAGCCGGAGCGCACGCCGTGGAAGAGCTTTTTCGCCAATTCGGGCGCCGAGGCCAACGAGTGCGCGATCAAACTGGCGCGCCTGCATGCGCGTCAGCGCGCGGGGGCGGCGGCGCGTGAGGCGGGAGCCGATGAAGGGTCCGTCGCCGCGGCCGAGTACGCCGCACCGCGCCTGATCGTCACGCTGGAGGGCAGCTTCCACGGCCGCACGCTCGCATCGCTTGCCGCCACCGCGCAACCCGCCAAGCAGGAGGCCTTCCAGCCGCTGCCCGGCGGCTTCGTAAGCGTTCCGCTCAACGACGTCGAGGCGCTTGAGACGCTGTTCTCGCAGCGCGGCGACGACGTCTGCGCCGTGATGGTCGAGTGCATCCAGGGCGAAAGCGGTGTGCATCCCTGCACGCCCGAGTTCCTGCAGGCGGCGCGCCGCCTCACCGCCGAGCGCGGGGCGCTGCTCATCTGCGACGAGGTGCAATGCGGCGTCTTCCGCACGGGCAAGCCGTTCGGGTTCCAGCTCTTCGGCATCACGCCCGACGTCGTGACCATCGCCAAGGGCATCGCCGACGGCTTCCCGATGGGCATGTGCGCCGCGCACGGCGACGCCGCCGACACGTTCGCTCCCGGCGACCACGGCTCCACGTTCGGTGGCAGCTGCCTGGCGGTCGCGGCCGCCAAGGCGACGCTCGAGACGCTCGTCGCCGACAAGGTGGCCGCCAACGTCGAGGAGACGGGCGCCTACCTGCGCGCGCGCCTGGCGGAGCTGTCGCAGGTGACCGAGGTCCGCGGATACGGGCTCATGGTCGCCGCGCAGCTCGACGACGCGCACGATGCCAACGACGTCGTGGCCCGCGCGCTCGGCGAAGGGCTGCTCCTCAACGCCACCGGTCCGCATACGCTGCGCTTCCTGCCGCCGCTCATCTGCGGAAAATCGCACGTCGATGCCCTCATCGAGCGTTTGCGGCGGCTGCTATAATGGCCAACGCGACGAAAGGGGGTGCCGCGATGGCGGCTACGAAGGCGAGCACGCGACGACAGCAACGCCAGGAGGCGATCCGCGCCATCGTCCGCGCCGAGGGGGTCAAGACCCAGCGCGATTTGGCCGATCGGCTCCACGAGGCGGGATTCAAATGCACGCAGGCGACCGTTTCGCGCGACATCGTCGAGATGGGGCTCAAGAAGGCCCCCGACGGCTGCTATGCGCTGCCTGAAGAGGAGCGTCTGGCGCGTCTGGTGACCGAGTTGGTGTGCGATGTCAAAGTCGGCTGCTCGATCGTGGTGATCAAGACGCTGCCCGGAGGCGCCCAAGGCGTGTGCGCGGCTCTGGACGCCGCGCATTTCCCCGGAGCTTTGGGGACGGTCGCGGGCGACGACACCATCATGATCGCTGCGGAAAGCTTCGAAGCCGCCGACCAGGTGGCCCGCATGGTGGAGCGCCTGCGACGACGATAAGCGCGCCGGGGGGACGGTCCCCTGTCGCGTTTGGATAATGCGGCGGGGGAGCGTCCTCTGCCGCGCAACTGGCAATGACGGCGCTTCCCAAGATGGGGGCGTCGAGGGAGAGCATCTGAAAGGGAATTGACAACATGGCTGATCAGAAAGAAAAGTGCGTCCTTGCGTATTCGGGCGGCCTGGACACGTCCTGCTGCATCAAGTGGCTGCAGGAGGAGAAGAACGTCGACGTCATCGCCGTGGTGGGCGAGGTCGGGCAGGAGCACGACGGGCTCGAGAAGGTGCGCCAGAAGGCGCTGGCGACCGGCGCGATCGCGTGCCATGTGGTCGACATGCGCGAGGACTTCGCCAACGAGTACCTGTCCTGCGCGCTGGCGGCCAACGGCCTGTACGAGAACCGCTATCCGCTGGTGAGCGCGCTGTCGCGTCCGCTCATCTCCAAGCACCTCGTGCGCATCGCGCATGAGTACGGCGCCAAGTACATCGCGCACGGCTGCACCGGCAAGGGTAACGACCAGGTGCGCTTCGAGACGAGCATCCTCACGCTCGATCCGTCGCTGGAGATCCTGGCGCCGGTGCGCGAGTGGGATCTGGGTTCCCGCCCCAAGGAGATCGCCTGGGCGCGCGAGCGCGGCATCGAGGTGCCGGCGACCAACGACAAGCCCTACTCGATCGACGACAACCTGTGGGGCCGCGCCATCGAGTGCGGCGTGCTCGAGAATCCCTGGAACGAGCCTCCCGCCGACATCTACACGATGACGACCGATCCCGAGAAGGCTCCCGACGAGCCCGAGTGCGTCGAGGTCTCCTTCGAGCAGGGCATCCCTTGCGCCATCAACGGCGAGAAGAAGAGCTTCCTCGACATCGTCTACGACCTTAACGAGATCGCCGGCCGCAACGGCTACGGCCGCCTCGACATGATCGAGAACCGCCTGGTGGGCGTGAAGAGCCGCGAGTGCTACGAGGCGCCCGCCGCGCTGGCGTTGATCGAGGCGCACAAGGCGCTGGAGGATCTGGTGCTCGAGCGCGAGGTGCTGCACTACAAGCTGGGCATCGAGCAGGAATGGGCGCGCGTGGTGTACTACGGCCAGTGGTTCAGCCCGCTCAAGCAGGCGCTCGATGCGTTCATCGCCTCCACGCAGCAGTGCCTGACCGGCGATGTGCGCCTGAAGTTCTACAAGGGCACCTGCGTCGTGCGCGCACGCCGCAGCCAGTACTCGCTGTACGATTACGGTCTGGCCACCTACGACGATGACGACGCTTTCGATCACAAGGCAGCCAAGGGCTTCATCGACCTGTACAGCCTGCCCGCGAAGGTGTGGAGCTCCAACCGTCGCGAGAATGGCGCCGAGGAGGCTCCTCAGGCGTAATTGCGTTCCGCTGTCCTGACGGACAGCGGAACCTCTCGACCGCCGAGGGCTCCCGTGGCACCCCGCCTTCGCGCGATCCCGAAGGCTCACGTACCGAAGTACGCTGCGCCTTCGCGATCCCGCGAATTCGGGGCACCACGGAAGCCCTCGGCTGCTTATGCTCGACCTATACGTTTGAAAAAGAAGGAGAACCCCCATGGCACTTTGGTCGGGTCGCTTCACCGAGGGTGTGAGCGAGTTCACGCAGCAGTTCGGCGCGTCGTTGCCGGTTGACAAGGCGCTGTACGCGCAAGATATCGCCGGGTCCAAGGCGCATGCGCACATGCTCGCCGCCCAAGGCGTCATCTCTCAGGAGGATTGCGATGCCATCCAGGCGGGGCTCGACCGCATCAAGGAGCGCATCGAGGCGGGCGAGTTCGTCTTCGACATCAACAACGAGGACATCCATATGTCCATCGAAAGCGTGCTCACCGCCGAGATCGGCGATGCGGGCGCGCGTCTGCACACGGGCCGCAGCCGCAACGATCAGGTAGCCACCGACACGCGCCTGTACGCCAAGGAGCGCTGCACCCAGTTGATGCAGGCCAACCTGGAGCTGCGTCGCGCGCTCATCCATCAGGCGCAGGAGCACTTCGATGTGATCCTGCCGGGCTACACGCACCTGCAGCACGCCCAGCCGGTGCTGTTCAGCCATCACATGCTGGCGTACGTGTGGATGCTCACGCGTGATTACGAGCGCCTGGCCGCAGCGCGCCGCGCGGCGGATGCCAGCCCGCTCGGCAGCGCGGCGCTCGCCGGCACCACCTATCCGCTCGATCGCCAGATGACAGCGCGAGAGCTGGGCTTTTCGCGTGTGATCCCCAACTCGCTGGATGCGGTGTCGGATCGCGACTTCCTGCTGGACCTCATGTACGCGTGCTCGGTGAGCTGCATGCATCTGTCGCGTTTGGCCGAGGAGATCATCCTGTGGTCGACGAGCGAGTTCGCCTTCGTGACGCTGTCCGACTCGTTCAGCACCGGCTCGTCGATCATGCCGCAGAAGAAGAACCCCGACTTCGCCGAGCTCGTGCGCGGCAAGACCGGCCGCGTGGTGGGCGATCTGGTGGCGCTGCTCGTGACGATGAAGGGCCTGCCGCTCGCGTACAACAAGGATCTTCAGGAGGATAAGGAAGGCGCAATCGACGCCGCCAAGACGCTCGAGGACTGCTACGCGTGCATGGCGGGCATGATCGGCACCATGCAGGTCAACGCAGACGCGATGATGGCGCAGGCCAAGAAGGGCTACCTCGCCGCCACCGACGTGGCCGACTACCTGGCCAAGAAGGGCATGCCGTTCCGCCGTGCGCACGAGGTGGTGGGCCATCTGGTGCTTTTGTGCGACCAGCGCGGATGCGATCTGGACGATCTGACGCTCGAGGACTTCAAGGCTGCAAGCGATCTGTTCGAAGCCGACATCACCGGCGCGCTCGACCTTGCCAGCATCGCCGCCGCCCGCACCACCGAGGGCGGCACCGGCAACGCGGCAGTCGAGGAGCAGATGCAAAAGGCCCTGGCCCAGCTCGAAGCCGACGAGGCAGCGCTGTAGGAACCGCAGGGCAAGCCGTCGCTTCCGAGCCGGCGGCGCCGGACGATTCAAGCATTCCTGTGGGGATTGTCTCGGGTAACGGGGCCGATAGGGGGCCGATGGTACAATGGGCGGAGTTTTACCTGCTGGAGGTTGAGCTCGTCGAACTCCGCCCGCGTTGATCGCGAAGCGCTGCGACGGCTCGGCGCAAAAGGGCGACCGCTCTTTTGCTTGGCGTCCTCCGGCCTGTTCAGGAGGTGACGCGTGGCTTCACGCTCGATAAAGAAACGTTACAGCACCAAGCAGAAGCGCGGTTCCACGATCTTTCTGGCGGTCCTGTCCATCATCGCTGCGGTGGTGGCCGCCTGCGCTATCGGCCTTTGGGCGCTTTGCTCCTCGTGGTTGCAGGACCTGCCCGACCCCACTGAGGTGAACGCCTACAACCAAGCGCGCACCACCACGGTGCT
Organism: uncultured Eggerthellaceae bacterium; assembly: GCA_958452575.1. Taxonomy (GTDB): domain Bacteria; phylum Actinomycetota; class Coriobacteriia; order Coriobacteriales; family Eggerthellaceae; genus Aphodovivens. Next base: position 203,856 of record CAUDUM010000002.1, on the reverse strand, counting down.
CGCAAACGACGAGACCACCGTGCTGGCGGAGTTTCAGCTGGAGAACCGCGATCCCGTCGAGCTTTCCGAGGTGAGCCAGTACGTGCTGCTCGCCACGGTCGACACCGAGGACGAGCGCTTCTACGAGCATAGGGGCGTCGACCTTGCCGGCATCGCACGCGCGATCGTCGTCAACATCACGGGCGGTCAGGAGGGCGCATCCACCATCACCCAGCAGCTCGTGCGCCAGACCGTGCTGTCGTCCGAGATGAACGAGATCTCGATCAAGCGCAAGGTGCGCGAGATCTACCTGGCGCTCAAGGTTGAGGAGGCCTACAGCAAAGAGGACATCCTCCAGATGTACCTCAACACCATCAACTACGGATCGGGCGCCTACGGCATCCAGGCGGCGGCGGAGCGCTACTTCTCCAAGAACGCCAGCGAGCTGACTCTGGTCGAAGCTGCCACACTGGTCGGCATCCCCCAGTCGCCCACCTACAACAACCCCATCGACAACCCCGACAACTGCCTTGAGCGCCGCAACCTGGTGCTCAACCGCATGCTGACCAACGGGGACATCACGCAGTCCGAGTACGATCAGGCCGTCGCCGAGCCGCTCGAGCTCAACACCTCCGACATCAGCACCGACGGCATCTACAAATACCCGTACTTCACCAGCTACGTGCGCGACACGCTGCTCAACGACTACGCCTATACGTCCGACCAGCTGTTCCAGGGCGGTCTGACGGTGGTGACCACGCTTGATCCCAAGATGCAGGATGCGGCCGAGGCGGCTGCCGCCAAGAAGCTCGAATCCGCTGATCCGGCGCTGACGATGGGCATCGTCGCGATCGACCCCGACAACGGCTACATCAAGGCCATGGTCGGCGGCAAGGACTGGGCCAACAACAAGGTCAACGTGGCGACGGGCTCCGGCGGCAGCGGCCGTCCGGCGGGTTCGACGTTCAAGACCTACGCGCTCGTCGCGGCCATCGAGGCGGGCATCGATCCCCAGAAAACGTATGTGAACTGCGGCACCACGGCAAAGCTTCCTGGATGGGAAGTGCACAACATCGATTACCACGACTACGGCGTGCGCACCGTTGCCCGCGCGTTCGCGGTTTCGTCCAACACGGGCTTCGCGCGCATCTCGATGTCGCTGGGTCCCGAGAAGATCGCCGAGGTGGCGCATCGCATGGGCATCGAGTCCGACCTGATCGCCGAGGGCGGTTTGGCGCTGGGCGCCGACTCCTCGCCGGTCACGCCGCTTGAGATGGCCGACGCCTACGCCACCATCGCCAACGGCGGCACGCGCTACGATTCGACTCCCATCCTGCGCGTCACCGACTCCGAGGGCAACGTGCTCATCGACAACTCCAATCCCGAAGGCGAGCGCGCGATCAGCGCAGAGACGGCGCACGCCGCCACCGAGGTCATGAAGCTCGTCGTCAACAGCTCCGAGGGCACCGGCCGCCGCGCCGTCCTGTCCAGCGGCCAGCCGGTGGCGGGCAAGACGGGCACGCAGGAGAACTCGATGGACATCTGGTTCTGCGGCATCACCCCCCAGTTGTCCGTGGCGTGCTGGATCGGCGACCCCTACAACCAGGTGGCCGTGGGCAATGTGGGCGCCGACGATGTCTTCCATGACTTCATGGAGGTGGCGCTCGAGGGCCAGCCGATCGAGCAATTCCCCGAGGCGGGCGATCCCGACTACAAGAACTACGACGACGACAAGTACGAGATCCATACCGGATCGGCATGGTCGACCAGCACATCGTCGAGCTCTGATTCGTCGAAGGATGACGATGACGACGATGACGACAAGAAGGCATCAGATAACGATAAGAAGGACGACGCCGACAAGCCCTCGCAGCCCAGCGGCGGCAACACCGGCTCAGGCGGAGGCGGCGGCACGGGCGGCAACACCGGCAACACGGGCGGCAGCACCGGCTCCGGCGGCTCCGACGGCGGCGGCGGCACGGGCGGCAACACCGGCGGCGGCACGGGCGGGACGGGCGGCAACACCGGTTCCGGCACCGGTTCGGGCTCTGGCAATGCCGGCGGCTCCGCATCCGCAGCCTGATAGACACGAGAAGGAGAAACGAGCATCTATGGCTTTTTCGATGAGCACCACCAAGGTCAAGGTCGCAGGGGCGATCGTCGCGGCGACGCTGGCGATGGGCACGCTTGCGGGTTGCGCGGGCCAAACCGCCGCCAATCAGCAGGAAGACGTCAACCGCCAGTATCTGTCGCAGGTCAATCAGGTTATGGACGACCTGGAGACCTCGCTGGGCAGCTTCACCGACGCCGTGTCGCGCAACGATGTCGTGGGCATGCAGACCCAGGCGGACAACGCCTTGGCGAAACTCGATAGCCTGGCGGACATCGAGGCGCCCGAGGACATGGCGGATGTGCAGCAGAGCTACCAGGACGGCACATCCCAGCTTCGCGAGGCGCTCAGCGGATACGTCGCTCTCTACACCGAGATAAGCAGCGCGACCGACGCCCAGCCCTTCGACTGGTCGACGTACGATGCGCGCCTTGCCGAGATCCAGGAGAAGTACGACGCCGGCATCGACGCGCTTGCCGCGGGCGATGAGGCTGCCGCCGAGATCGAAGGCGACGCCCAGCCTGCGGACCAGGGTCAGCAAGCGCAGTCGTCCGGCTCCCAGAAGTAGGGAGCCCGGCTTTTCAGCCCATCAAACGAAGCTTATGACGAGGGACCGGTCGATACGGTGAGCACCACCATGCCGTCGCGCGCCTCCTGCGAGATGACGATGCCGGCGGCCACCGTGTCGGAGGGCTCTTCCACATAGCCCGCCTCGTAGCCGGCGAGCGTCTGCGCCGCCTGCGCGAGCGTCTGTCCTACAGCGCTCGGGGCGGTGGAGGGGTCGTCGTAGTCGCGTTCCCTGTCTTCTTCGTCCGTCTCTTGCTGGCGCTCCTCGCCGTAGCGCGCCTTCTGACGCTGGTTGAAATCGCTGTTGTAGGCCGGTTTCTGCGTGGTGGGGAACTGCTGCACCGCCGTGCCGGCCAGCGCGCGGCTCATGAAGTCCCGCCACAGCGCGTTGCAGTCAAGCGAAGCCGGCGTCTCGATGCTGCCGGCGGGGTTGCCGATCCACGTCGCGCACGACAGCGTCGGGCTGTATCCCACCAGCCAATGATCCACGAAGTTGTCCGATGTGCCGGTCTTGCCCGCCACCGGCTGGCCGTTCGACGGGCCGGCGCCGTAGGCGGTGCCTTCGCTGGTTTCGAACACGGTTCGCAAAACGTCGGTGACGGCGCCCGCCACATCCTCCTCCAAGACGCGCGTGGACGAATCCGGCGCCTCGTACACGGTCTCTCCCGCCGAATTGACGATGCGCGTCACCACGACGGCGTCGTGACGCACGCCGCCCGATGCCAGCGTCGCGTAGGCAGACGCCATCTCCAGAGGGGTGACCGACGACGTGCCGAGCGTCAGCGTGGGCACGGCGCTGAGGTCCGACGTGATGCCCATCTCATGCGCCAGATCCGCGACGTTCTGCGCGCCGACCTCCTGGATGAGCCGTATGTATCCGGTGTTCGACGACACCGCGGTGGCGCGCCTGATGGAGCGGATCCCGTAATCGATGTTGCCGAAGTTCTCGATGCGCGTGTTGTCCGTGCCGATGGTCATGGGGGAGGTGCAATCGATCAAAGTCGACGGATCGATGCCCGCCTTGATGGCGGCCGTCAGCGTGAATGTCTTGAAAGCCGACCCTGCTTGGCGCCCGCTTCCGCCCGATCCCGTCGCCAGGTTGACCTGTCCCGCCTGCGTGGAGTTGTAATCCTTGCCTCCCACCATGGCCAGCACGTGCCCGTTGCTGGGATCTACGGCGACCAACGCCGCGTCAAGGTCCGACGACATGCGCGCAAGCTGCGCGTCGCGTGCCGCCTCCGCTTCGTTCTGCAACGTGGGGTCCAGCGTGGTGTATACCGTCAATCCGCCCTCGAACAGGTCGGCGTAGGAGCAGCCGTAGGGGTTGTCCTCGCGCAGCAGCTCGTCGCGGACATAGCTGGTGAAGTGCGGATACGCGTAGATTCCGTCGGCAGGCGCGTCAGGGGCGGGGTTGAGGCCGAGCGGCTCGGCTGCTGCGGCGTCGTGCTCCTCCTGCGAGATGTGCCCGGCTTGGAGCATGCGATCCAAGACGAGGTTTCGGCGCGCGAGGCATTGGTCGGGATTGGTCTTGGGGTTGAGGTACTCGGGCGATTGGGGGATGCCGACCAACGTGGCCGCCTGAGACAGCGTCAGATCCGTCGCCGAAGCCTGGAAATAGTTCTGGGCCGCCGCCTCGACGCCGTAGCACCCGTCGCCGTAGTTGATGGTGTTGAGGTACATTACGAGGATCTCGTCTTTGGAATAGCTCTTCTCCAACTCCACCGCAAGCTCGATCTCGCGGGCTTTGCGCTCGAGCGTGATGTCGTTGGCCTCCTGCGACAGGATGGTGTTGCGCACGAGCTGCTGGGTGATGGTGGATGCGCCTTCGAGGCTTCCGCCGGCGAGGTTGTTGACGACGGCGCGCGCGATGCCGACGAGGTCGGCGCCGCTGTGTTCGTAGAACCGGATGTCCTCGGTGTCGACGGTCCCGTGCAAAACGTAGTCGCTGATCTGATCGATGGTGACCGGATCGCGCTTCTCCAGCTGGAAGCGCGCGAGCAGCGTGGTGCCGTCGGCTGCGTACATCACCGACTCCTGGGCGAAGCTGAACGCGTCTGTTTCGAGTTCGGGCACATCCTGGGTCCAGCCGTCGATCAGGCGCAGCATGCCGGCCGTGCCCGCCCATGCGCCCAGGCCGACGGCAAAAAGCGCAAGGAGGAGCGCCCAAGCGAGTGCGTGGGTGCGCGACTGCCGCTGTTTGCGCCGATTCTTCATGATTGAATTATACTAGCTAACCGTATCGCCCCGTATGTTGCAACGACCATCAGCAAGGATGCCCCCATGAACGCACAATCCGATATCCTTCGCTCAGCGGATCCCCCTATCGCAAAGGGCGCCTTCCAAGGGCACGCGCCCGGCGCCGAGCGCGTCGAGCTGCTCGCTCCGGCGGGCGGCATGGCGGCGCTGCATGCGGCGGTGAGCGCAGGTGCCGACGCGGTGTATCTGGGCATGGAGGCGTTCAATGCGCGTCGCGGCGCGGACAACTTCACTGCGGAGACGCTTGCCGAAGCGTGCGCGTACGCCCATCTGCGCGGAGCACGCGTGTATGTGACGATGAACGTCGCGGTGCTTCCCGACGAGGTGCGGGCTGCGCTGGATGCAGCGCGACATGCGTACCATGCGGGCGTTGACGCATTCATCGTGCAGGACATCGGCTTGGCTGCCGCTTTGCGCGAGATGCTGCCCCAAGCGCGTTTGCACATCTCCACCCAGATGAACACGCACAACCTTGCCGGCATCGAAGCCGCCGCGCGTCTGGGCGCCTCGCGGGTGACGCTCGCGCGCGAGCTGTCGCTCGGCGAGATCAAGCTGCTGGCGCATGCTGCGGCGGAGCACGGCATGGAGGTGGAGACGTTCGCCCATGGGGCGCTGTGCGTATGCTATTCGGGCCAGTGCTTCATGTCGTCGCTCATCGGCGGCCGCTCCGCCAACCGCGGCATGTGCGCCCAGGCGTGCCGGCTCCCTTACGAGCTGCGCGTCGCGGGGGAGGACGAGGCGCTGCCGTTGCCGGGCGAGCATCTGCTCTCCCCCCGCGATCTGTGCTCGATCGACCTTCTGCCCGACCTGGTGCGGGCGGGCGCATCGTCGCTCAAGTTGGAGGGCCGCATGAAGTCGCCCGACTACGTGCATGCGGTCACCTCGGTGTACCGCGCGGTGCTCGATCGCGTGCTGGCATCGGATGCCGCCGCAACGGCTGGCGGGGACGCCTCTTCGAGCGCGGGTTCGACCGGCGTCCGCGCCACCGACGAGGAGCGCCGCGTGCTCTCCGAGGCGTTCTCGCGCGGGTTCACGACGGCGTATCTCGAAGGGCATCGCGGCAACGACATCATGAGCTACGGACGGCCCAACAACCGCGGCGTGCTGGTGGGGCGCGTGGCATCGGTGCGCGACGGCAAGGCGGCAATCGCCGTCCAGCGCGAGCTGGCAGCAGGCGATGTCCTGGAATTTTGGACCAAGCGCGGGCATTTCGCCTACACGGTGGACGAGGTGCGCTTCGACCGCTCGGGCAACGTGCTCACCGAGCCGGACCGTCCGGTGGGCAAGGGCGACCGCGTGTTCCGCGTGCGCAGCGTCACCGACGCGTTCGCCGACGACGCGATGGAACCGCGCGTTGCTGTCGCCGGTCGGGTGAAGGTGCGGCTGGGAGAGCCGCTGCGGATGGAGTTCCGTTTGGCGGAAGGGGAGCGGTTGCGCTCCCGCGACGGACGAGCGGCGGATGCGATCGGGTTTGCCGAGGGGCCGCAGATGGAACCGGCGCGCACCAAGGCCGTCACGGCGGAGGATGTGCGCGCCCATGTGGATCGCCTGGGCACGTCGCCCTATCGGTTGGAATCCCTCGAGATCGACCTTGGCGAAGGTGTCGGCGTGGGCTTCTCGCTGCTGCACCGCGTCCGCGCGGCGGCGCTCGAGGATCTGACGCGACGGCTGCTCGAGCCCTGGGCGGATCGGGCGGATGAGGCTTCGCGCGTGCGTGTTGCCGCGTCCAAGAAGAAGGATCTCCGCCGCAACGCCGTGCGGGAGTGCCTTGTCGTCGCGCTGGCGACCAATCCCGCCTGCGCTCGCGTCGCCAAGCGCGCGGGGGCGGATGCGGTGTACGTCCCTGCGCTCGAGTACAAGCGCGGTGGGGCGCTCGTCGCGGGCCTGCGCTCCGACGAGGTGGATCAGGCGGGCTATCCCAAGCAGTGCGTGGTGGCGTTGCCGGCTATCGAGCACGAGGCGGTCGGCCGTTCGCGCGAGGCGCTCGTCGGAGGCGACGACGTGTGGGAGCGTGTCGTGTCCGGGCGCCCCGTTTTGGCCGATAGCCTGGGAGCGCTCGTGCGGGCGGCGGAGCTCGGAGCCGAGCCCGAAGCAGGTCCGCATCTGCCCATCGTCAACGCGCTCGCCCTCGCGTGCGCTGCCGATCTGGGCGCGCGCCGCGTATGGCTCTCGCCCGAGCTCACGCTGCATCAGATCGAGGAGCTCGGCGCGGCCTCGCCCGTGCCGCTTGGCCTCACCGTCATCGGTGCGCAGGAGCTCATGGTCACCGAGCACTGCCTGCTCATGAGCCAGGGTCCCTGCAACCAGGATTGCGCCTCCTGCGAGCGGCGCCGCCGACCGCATGTGCTGCGCGATCGCAAGGGCTACGATTTCCCCGTTTACACCGACGCGCTGGGTCGCGGGCATCTGCATAACGGCGTCATGCTGGATATCGCGCATCTTGCACCCCAGCTCATCGAGGCGGGCGTTTCCGCGTTCATGGTGGACACCACGCTCATGACCATGGAGGATGCCGGCGCCGCCGTCGCCCGCGCGGTCAGGGCGCGCGACCTTGCGCTGCGCGACGGATCGAGCGTCCCCAAGGCGGCGGGTGCGACGACGGGCCATCTGTTCCGCGGGGTCTCGTAAGCGGATCGCGCCGTGGTTTCGCGCTGTGTGCGGAGCCGCGGCGGACATCCGTCCCTCCTTCCCGTCCACGCCGTCCGGATGCTAAGACGAAGGGTCTGTCGGTCAGTGGCGGCGAAGGGCCGCTGCAATGCCCGGCGCCCGCTCTTCTCTTATTCGATCATGAGGATAAGGTTGCCGAATCGTAGCCACGCCCCCAGCGGACTTGTGGCAAAATAGATCAGTTCGGACAACCCGTATCCCGCACCTTTGCCGCAGGCCCCGTCGGCCTTGCCGCAGCCGCGCGAGACGCAAGGCAACTAGGAAGAGAGCTTGGAAGCATAATGGCAACCGGCAGCGAATCCCGTAAAAAGAAGAAGAGGCCCTCTGCGAAAACCGAAGCCAGAAAGAATATCTGGCTACTCGTTTTGTGCACGGTCCTCGCGATCGGCGCGATCTTCATGTTCACGCCGCCGCAGGAGAAGATCAACCAAGGCCTGGATATCCAGGGCGGCTTGTCGGTCGTTCTCACGGCGACGGGCGAGGACGGCCAGGCCCCGTCGACCGAGGATATGGAGACCAGCCGCGAGATCATCGAAAGCCGCGTGAACGCGCTCGGCGCCTCCGAGGCGTCGGTGCAGGTGCAAGGCACCGACCAGATCCTCGTGCAGATCCCCGGCCTGTCCGACACCGAACAAGCGCTCAGCACCATCGGCCGCACCGGCAGCCTGGTGTTCGCCCGCCTCGACTCGTTTACCGACGAGAACGTCGTGAGCGAGATCGAGAACGGCAACTACGGCAGCGAAGGCGTGATCTACGACGACTTTGGCAACGCGTTCCCGTCAGGCGAGACCACCGAGCTTGAGGTGGCCGAAGGCACCTACACTCCGCTGATCACCGGCGCTAACATCACCAACGTGACGATCGGCCAGGAGAGCCAGACCTCCGCCGACTACGCGGTCAACATCGACCTCGACTCCGAGGGCGCCGCGGCGTTCGAGCAGGCGACCGAGGATCTTGCGCCCACCAACGGCCAGATCGTCATCATCTTGGACGGCGTGGTGCAAAGCGCCCCGGCGGTCCAGAACGTCATTCCGGGCGGCCAGGTGTCCATCACCGGCGGGTATTCCCTCGAGGAGGCGCAAAGCCTGCGCACCGTCTTGGAGTCCGGCTCGCTTCCCATCAACTTCGAGTACTCGCAAAGCCAGGTCGTCGGCCCGACGCTCGGCCAGGATGCGCTGGCCTCCGGTGTGGTCGTCGCGCTTATCGGCTTTGCCGTCGTGCTTTTGTACCTGCTGTTCTTCTACCGCGGATTGGGCCTCATCGCCGCTGCGATGATGGCGGTGTTCGCGGTGTTCTATCTGGGCTTGCTCGCCTTGCTGTCGCACTTCGGGCTGTTCAGCCTGTCGCTTGCGGGCCTTGCCGGCATCGTGCTGACCATCGGCATGGCGGCGGACTCCTCGATCCTCATCATGGAGCGTTTCCGCGAGGAGATCCGCATGGGCCGCAAGGTCCACAACGCCGCCAAGACCGGCGTGTGGCACGGCATCACCACCTCCATCGACGCCGACTTGGTCACGCTTGTCAGCGCGCTCACGTTGTTCTTCCTGGCGGCGGCGTCGGTCAAGGGCTTTGGCCTGACGTTGGCGCTGGGCATCCTGTGCGACCTGGTCGCGATGCTGGTGTTCTTCATGCCGGTCATCCGGTTGCTCGCCCCCAACGTCATCCCCCAGCATCCCTCGTTCTGGGAGGTCAAGGATTGCCTCGACCTTGCCGAGGCGGAGCGCGAGGGCGCGCTCACCAGCAAGCCCCACGGCCGCTTCATCAAGCGCGACATCGACTTTTTGGGCAAGCGCAAGATATTCTTCGGCATCGCCGCCGTCATGATCGTGGCGGCATTCGCCATCGTGGGCATCCGCGGTATGAACTTCGGCATCGAGTTCCAAGGCGGCACGTCCATCAGCATGCATGACACGGGAGACGTGGCCATCGAGCAGGTGCGCGATGCGTTCGCCGATGCGGGGGAGCCCGATGCCGTGGTGCAGACGACGTCCTCCGACGGCGAGGCGGGATTCCTGGTGCGCACGGCCGACACCTCCGCCGAGAGCGCGGCGGCGGTGGCCAACCAGGTGGCGGACCAGTTCGGCTGGTCGCACGATTCCATCGAGGTGACGACCATCGGCCCCGACTGGGGAGCCGGCGTCATCCAAGCGTCGGTGATCGCGCTCCTAGTGTCGTTCGCGCTGATCATCGCTTACATCGCCATCCGCTTCGAGTACAAAATGGGCGTGTGCGCCATCATCGCCCTGCTGCATGACATCATCATCGTGGTGGGCGTGTATGCGCTGGTGGGCCGCGAGGTGACGCCCAACGCCGTCGCCGCCTTGCTGACGATCCTCGGCTACTCGCTCTACGACAAGGTCGTCGTGTTCCACCGCATCAATGAGAACATGAAGGACGACGAGGGCAAGTGCACGTTCATGACGATGGCCAACCGCTCCCTCAACCAGGTCATCATCCGCACGATGAACACCTCCATCGCGCAGCTGGTCCCGGTCATCGCGATGCTGCTGTTCGGCGGCGAGACGCTCAAGGACTTCGCGTTCGCCATGACCATCGGCTTGATCTGCGGCGCGTACTCGACGATCTCGGTCGCGACGCCGCTGTACAGCATTTGGAAGACGCGCGAGTCCAAGTACGCGCATCTCGCCAAGAAGTACGGCCCCGAAGTCCAGCGCTGCTACCTGGGCTATCTGCCTTCCGATCCCCGCGTAAAGGGGCTGCTGGCCTCGATGGAGTCCGGCGAGGCGGCGGAAGGCGCCAATGGGAGCTCCGGCACTGCGGCTGACGGCTCCGCGGACGCGAAGGGCGACAATTCGCATGAAGCCGAGAGCGACAGCGCGCCATCCGGCGCCCAAGGCGCCGGCGGGGCGCAGGACGTGTCCTCCGAAAGCGCGGCGCGGCGTCCTGTTTCGTCTGGCGACGAGGCCAAGGAGAAGATGGCGCGCCGCCGAACGCAATCCCGCGCTCAGCGCAAAGGCAGGAAGTAGCGCGTAGAGTCGAATCCTCCAATTTCCGTCCATCTGATGGACGGAATTGGGGAGTTTGAACCCCTCGTCTTGATGCATTGGATGCGTTTGGACGAGGGTTCTGTTTTGTGATCGGCGTTGTGCCTGGTCATTGCGATTTTGATGCGCCTGAATCACCTAGGTTGCTTCTAAACGCCTCGCTGGTGGGGGGCGATGGGTTCAAACTCGCCTAAAGCGTCCATTCGCGCGGGCAAATTCGGAGGATTTCATCGAGGAAGGGTCCGGGCGGCATCCCAGCTGCGGATCCGCTCGCAGGCTCCTGCGACATCGAGCACACCGTAGGCGAAGCCGCGGCGAACCAGCTCGGCGGGAAGCAAGGCGTCGTATTTCTCGAACAAGGGGACTTCTTGGGGATAGAGCAGCTCCATCGGCTCGAGCCGCCCCGCCTCGTATGCGTCGGCGACGCGGGCTAGTTCGAGCATAAGGTCGCTTTCCGAGCAGGGCATCTTGAACTGGATGAAGTAGGGGCGGGATGCCTCGATGCCCTTCAATCCCAGGATCGGGGCGATCTTGATCTTGACGATGCGCTCAAGCGCCAAAAACGCATACGTTCCCAGCCAGGGGAGCAGGCACCATGTGTCTCCTCCCAGGTTCACCAATGGCAGGTCGGCCAGTCCGGCGTTCTCTGCGACGTGGCGCGCAAGCTTCAAACGCGCGGCCGCGTTGTCCATGAGGTAAGGGAAGACGTCGTCCTGCTTCAACACGTGCCGCATCCTCTCGAGCACGTGCGTGTCGATGTCGCCCGGACAATCCCCGAAATACGCCGGCACCTTGCCCTTCACCTGCGTGCAGTATACGAGGTGCCGTTTGTGGTCCACCTCGTCGACCACCCAGACATGTCCGGCTATGGCGATCTTCTCGCCGGCGGGAGGCGGTTGGACGATGGTGCCGATCTCCTGCGATTCGCTGCGGACGGTGTACTCTTCGTTCTCTTGGAACACCGCGTAGAATTTGAACGAGTTGACGATTCGCTCGCCTGCAAGCCCGACGATCAGCCCGTCCGCCTCGGTGCGCTCGATGAGGTCCGTTTCGAGCAGATGGCGCAGAAGCAGTCGGAAATCGTCCTGCGTCACGCGATGGAACGGCGCGAGCGGCAGCACGCGCGCGGCCAGGGCGGCGGGGGAGAGCTCGCCTTCCGATGCGAGCGTCGCCAGCGTTTGATGAAGCAGCAGGCTGTAGGGCAGGCGATCGAGCCGAGGCGGTTCGACCCAGCGCTCCTCGACATAGAGCTGGACGAGCGCGATGCCCTGCAGCAGCTTCCATGGGATGCTCTCGGGTGTCATGGAACGCGCTTCCGGCTGCTCCTCGCGCATGACGAACCACATCTCCTGGGGGGCGCCGCGCCGTCCCGTCCGGCCCATGCGCTGAAGGAACGACGACACCGTGAACGGAGCGTCGACCTGGAAGGCGCGCTCCAGCCGCCCGATGTCGATGCCGAGTTCGAGGGTCGCGGTGGTGACGGTGGTGAGGTTTGAATCCTCGTCCTTCATCAGCGCCTCGGCGCTCTCGCGAAACGACGCCGACAGGTTTCCGTGATGGATGAGGAACCGATCGGGCTGGCAGTTTGCCTCGCAATACTGCCGCAGCGTCGTGCAAACGGCCTCCGCCTCCTCTCGCGAGTTGACGAACACAAGGCATTTTTTGCCGCGCGTATGCTCGAAGATGTACCCGATCCCCGGATCCGCCGCCGCCGGAGCGGCATCAGTAGGAGGCTCGGTCGGAGGCCACCCCGGATCGCCGCCGATCCGGTCAACGTTGCCATCTCCGGCAAGGCCGCAAGCGGAATCCCCTTTTTCAAGAGGAGCACTTTCATCAATGTGTTTCGGATTTGCTTCGACTGAGGTTGAGTAGGCGAGGGGCGGGGCGGGGGCCTCGCGCGCAGTATCCGCAGCCCCTTCGCTCGCGTTCAAAGAACGCGAGCCTTCAAAGGCGAGGACCTGTCTGAGCACGTGGCCCCCGCCCCGCCCCTCGCCGGGCATCCCGGGATCGTCGGCGGCTTGCGGTCCTGTCACGTAGAAGTGCTCCATCGACAGCCTCCAGGGCCGTCCCGGCGCATCGATCTGCGGGATGAACGTGCCGCGGCCTGTGCCGGCTGCCAAGTAGGCGCCGGTGAGCTGCGGGTCGCCGATGGTGGCGGACAGCCCGATGCGACGCGGGTTGACGTGGGCCAGCCTGCCCAGCCTCTCGATCAGGCACAGCGTCTGGCCGCCGCGATCCCCGCGCAAAAGGGAGTGCACCTCGTCGATGACGATGTAGCGCAGATCGCAGAACAGGCGCGCAATCGCCGAATGCTTGCGCAAAAGCAGCGCCTCAAGGGATTCGGGCGTGATCTGCAGGATGCCCGAGGGGTTCTTCATCAAACGCGCTTTGCGCGATGCGGCGACGTCGCCGTGCCAATGCCACACGGGGATATTCGCCTCCTCGCACAGGTCGGTGAGGCGGGCGAACTGGTCGTTGATCAGCGCTTTGAGAGGTCCGATGTACAGCGCCCCCACCGAACGGGGCGGATCCTCCCAAAACTCGGTGAGGATGGGGAAGAACGCCGCCTCGGTTTTTCCCGATGCGGTCGATGCGGCAAGCAGCACGTTGTCATCGGTGTTGAAGATCGCGTCCGCCGCCGCCACTTGGATCGCGCGCAGGTTCTCCCATTCGTGCTGGTAGATAAAGTCTTGGATGAACGGCGCATAGCGCTCGAAGGTTCCCATGCCGCGCTCCTAGATCGTGAACTCGGCATAGGGGGAAGACGGCGCCTGCCCGCATGCCCCCTTGCGATCCGATCCGTTTGCCGCAATCGCCGTCGTGCCATCGACGGGTATCGCGGATCCGTCCGGCATGCCCGGCTCGGGCGTTTGGGCGTATTCGAACGCGTCCGATTCCAGCAGCTGCGCCACATCGATGCCGGGGTTCTGACTGACGATGTCCAAAAGCTCGATGAAGTCGCGGATCACTTCGCGCGGTGTCAGGTGCGTCGCCGCTCCCACGCGGCCGAATTCGATGCGCAGGAACGCGACCAGATCGTCCTCGCCGAGCGTGCGCTCGTAGTCGAACAGCCCCGCATGGATGTCCGCCAGCTTCTCGATCAGGACGAGCAGCTCCTCATGCGTGAGGGGCTCGAGCCGGATGACGGGTGCGAGCAGGTCCATCAGCCCCTCGCCGGCGAACCTTCCCTGCGCCAGACGGCTGCGCAGGGCTTCGTAGCTGTAGATGCCGCGGCGGCGATCCTCGATCGACTGCGGTGTGCCTCCCATGATGATGCCCAGGTGGTGCGCCTTGCCCTGGAGGGTGTCGTTGTACATGGTGAGGATCTTCTCGTAGTTGTACTGGCGCGTGATCGCGTTGGGGATCTTGTAGAGGTTGACCAGCTCGTCGATGAGCACCAGCAGGCCTTTGTAGCCGGCGCCCTGCAGGAAGCTTGCGAACAGCTTGAGGTAGTCGTACCAGTCGTCGTCGGTGATGATCGCGTTGACGTCGAGCTCTGCGCGCGCCTCGGTCTTGGTGCGGTACTCGCCGCGGAGCCATTTGACGACGTTTGCCTGGGTCTGGTCGTCCCCCTCGCGCCAGGCGCGGTGGTAGAGCGCGAGCAGCTTGGCGAAGTCGTAGCCGTGGACCATCTCCTCGAGCTGCCGCGCCATCGCGTAGATGCGTGTCTCGACCTGATCGTCGAACGCGGGATCGGCTTCGTCCACGCCGCTTGTCGCCACATCGGCGCGCAGGTTGGCGAACCACCGATCGAGGATGAGCGTGAGCGCGCCTCCTTCGGGGCGCGTTTTGGTGGAGAGGTTGCGGATGAGCTCGCGGTAGGTGGCAAGCCCCTGGCCCCGCGTGCCCTGCAGCCGTCGCTCGGGCGAGAGGTCGGCGTCGCACACGGCGAATCCGTTGCCCATCGCGTGGTTGCGGATCGTCTGCAGCAGGAAGCTCTTTCCGCTGCCGTAGCGGCCCACCAGAAACCGGAACGACGCGCCGCCGTTCGCGATGAGGTCCAGGTCGTGCAGGAGCGCCTGGACCTCGCGGGTGCGCCCGACGGTGATGTAGGGCAGCCCGATGCGCGGCACCACGCCGCCCTTCAGCGAGTTGATGATGACGGCCGCCACGCGGCGGGGGACCTTGGGCTTGGCGGCACCGGTCGTGCCGGTCGCCGCTCTGGCCATGCTGGCGGTTGCGGTGTCGTTCATGCTGCCACGATTCCTCTCACGTCTTCGATGTAGTCTTCCAGAAGCTCCGGCCCGTCGGCGCCCTCCTCGAGGATGATGTCCCCCAGTTCGTCGAGCGCCTTCTCGTTGACGGCGTCGATCATCATCGCCTCGGAGATATCGGCGGCTTGCAGCGCCTCCCTCCGCTCGTCAGCGGGCGCCCCTTCCAGCAGGAGGCGCAGGTATGCCGCCTCGGTGGGAGAGAAGAGCGGGGCGGCTGCGTCGGCTGCGGTGCGGTCTTCCTCTTCAGCGCGGTCTTCCGCTGCGGTGCGGTCCCTCGCTGCGACGAGGTCGTTCGCCGCAGCGTCCGCAGCGCCGTGGGCTGCCGCGTCTGCCCGCACCGCCGCATCGCCGCTCGTCTCCGTCTCGCGCTCCTCGTCCACCAGCAGGGCCTCGCACGACAGCGCCGCCTCGGCGCGGATGCCGGAGAGCTTCGAGAGGTCGATGGTGATCTGCCTGCGTCTCGCTTCGATGCGCGCCTGCTCTGCGGCGGCGGCGCGTCGCTCCCGTTCGGTCACCAGGGCGTCGATCCGCTTTTCGATGATGCGCATGGCGTACTTGGGCAGCGCCGCCTCCTTAAGCGGGTGCTCGAACCCCAGGCGCTCGCGCAGCTTCGCGTCAACCGTTTTGAGCAGTGCTCCCACCTCTCGGCTGGCTGCAGCGGATCCATGCAGGCTCGTGCTCGTCCACCGTCCGCCCTTGCAAACGTACAGCTCAAGCGGCCCGAGGCGGCGCTCGGCATCCTCGTGGGGAGTGCGCGGCCAGAACAGCGCCGTGCCGAACATCGCGTAGGGCCGGGGTGCGAACGATCCGAACAGGTGGAGGAAGAGGGTCTTCTTGCGATGCGAGCGATAGTAGCCGGCCAGCGCGCGCCAGCAATCGCAGGCGGCGGCGCGCAGCAGGGGTCCCTCTTCGCCCATCAGGCGCGATCGGCCGATGCGGTAGGACGAGAGCCGCTCAAGGGAGTCGAACAGCTCGTCGTCGTCGATCGCTCGTACGCCCTCGTCCAGGTCCATCAGCGCTTTGAGCGCCTCTTGGCGCGCAAGCTCGGTGGGGGAAGCCTGCGTCTCGAGGCCGTGATACACGGCGTAGTCGCGCTGCCAAACGCCCGCGTAGCGCAGGATCCTGTCGTCGATCGCGCCGTACGACCTGCAGAACCCCCGCAAGGCCGCATACCCGTCTTCGGGGGCGACGACGCCCGAGGGGCCGATGCTGTTGATCAGCTCGTACAAGTGCACGAACGCGAACGACAGCGAGGTTTTGCGCATATCGCCATGCCGCGCGCGGGTCCGCCACGAGAAATACCCGCGCAGCTGCTCGTCGGTCATGCAGCGGTACGTGGGAAAGTAATGGCGAAACTCGCCTTCATAGGGGAAGTCGTCCTCGTAGGCGGCCGCGAACTCGGCTTGGCGGACGAACGCCTTGCCGGCGGGCATGAGGTAGGCGTCGAGTCCGCGCTCCATCTCGCGCAGCTGCCTGAGCGGCTCGGGCAGATCCATCCGGGGCCCGCGGCCTTCGGGGATGCGGCAGACCCCACCCCAGGCGGGGGAGGCGCTGCGCGCGTCGGCGAAGGCGGGGGGCGCGGAGTGATTCGCGGCAGCTTCGTTTCGGGTGCGGCGGCGCGCGCTATCCGCCATCAGCTCGGCGCCGGTGCGCAGGATAGGCTCGTCGCGATAGACCTTCGTGTCGGCGAGGCGGTTGCCGCGTGCACGCTCGTCTTCAAGGATGCGGCTGACAAGCCGCTGCGCATAGCTCATGTCGACCGCCTCCTCCACCGGATCCCGAAGCCTGCACCATGCAATCATTATACGGCGAACATCTTTTCGAGAAAACATCCGTTCGCGGAAACATCCGTACGTTTTATGATGATCGCCGAAGATACAGGCGGATTGGGGCTTAAGCTGGTTTGACCCTTTCCGGGGAGGCGTCGCGATGCGAAGGCGTATGGTACCCTATGGGCGAACAGATGACGTATGGTTCGACGCGCGGGCCGATGCCGCGCCAGAAGGAGGATCCGCATGAGCGACGATGTGCGCATGGGAAGCGCCCCGAATTTCTGCCCGCCGGTGGAGGAGGGCATCACGTTCACTATGGAGGACGAACGCGGCGACGAGACCGTGATGGAGTTCCTCGGCCTCATCCTGCACAACGGCCGCCGCTACGGGTTCTTCTTTCCGGTGACCGATGAGACGCCCGCCAAATCTTCCGGCGAGGTCGTGCTGCTCGAGGTCACCGAGCTTGACGACGAGGATCAGCCCGCCGCCTTCGAGCTTGTGGACGACGAGGGTATCGCCAACGAGGTCTGGAACGACTTCCGCGAAGCCACCAAGGATATCTACCGCTTCGAGTAAAGGGGTTCCGACGGCTTGCCAGCCGTCGGAACCTGCCGACGCTGCGAAGCGGCGATGCGTCCCTGCTTCGCGCGATCCCGCGGACTTGCGTATCAAAGTACGCGGCGTCCGCGCGATCCCACGAATCAGGGGCACCTCGCCGCTTCTCGCTGACTTGTGCTCCACCTGGGCGATGGGCGGATCGAGCCCGATCGCGGCGGGGCTTCACGTCAGCCGCACTCATCAGGCCCCGCTCGCTGACTGGTGCTCCACCTGGATGAAGGGTGGAGCTCTTTTTGTTTACAGCGTCAAAGGCTCCCAGCTGCCGTCGATGTCGCAGATCCATGCCTGTGCGTCGGTCATGCTGAAGAACGTGAGCTCGGGCGCGTCGGGTCCGCTGTAGCATTCGCCGAGCGCGGTGAGATGCTCGTACCCCGCACGCCGAACCTCGGCGCCGGCGCGGTCGTCCAGATCGGCCTTGCCGCGCAGGATGATCCAGCCGCTGCCCGGCTTCCATGCGGTGAGCTCGAACTTGGGATTGTTTTGCAACTCGCGGTAAACATCTTTGGTGGTTGCGGTGCAAAACCACAGCCGTCCGTCCTCGAGCGCCGCGAAGCTGAAGGGGCGCACGTGAGGCTGGTCGCCCTCGCAGGTGGCAAGGTACCACGCCGGGATGCTGGTAAGGTAGTCGAGGACCGTGCGCAGCCCCTCGCTCGCCTCATCGGCGACGATGGGGGTTCCGGTTGCGGCATCGCAGGCCGCGTGCTCGTTTGAAATCATCATCTCTCCTGACCTCCCTGGGTGTCGGACCGGCTTTTGGCTACAACGCCGCCATAGCCGGTATCGCCGGAATGAAGTTGGTCGCGATGACGCATGCCAGCATCGCGGCAAGGACCGCCGTCGCGACGCCGTCCAGGCGCGTGAGCGTCATCGGATGCAGGCGGGTGCGGCCGACTCCGCCGTGGTAGCAGCGCGCCTCCATGGCGGAAGAAAGCGTCTCGGCGTGGCGGAACGCGCTGGTGAACAGCGGCACGATCAGCGACAGCAGCATCCTCATCCGCCCGTCGGAAAACGTGGCGCCGCGGCTGATCTGCGCGCGATAGATGGTGGTGAGCTCCTGGGCGAACTGGGGCAGGAACCTCAGCGCGATGCCCATCATCATCGACAGCTCGTGAGCGGGCACGCCGATGCGGGCGAAGGGCGCGAGCAGGTGCTCGAACGCATCGGTGAGGTCGAGCGTCTGCGTGGTCAGGGTGAGCAGGCTCATCCCCAAAAGCAGCAGGAGCAGCCGGCACGAGATGAACGCCGCCTGCACCAGGCCGCCCGTGCTCACGCGGATGATCCACCATTCGAAGAGCACCTGGTCGCCTTGGACGAAGAAGATGTTCAGAAGCGCCGTGATGACCACGATGAACGCGAGCGGGGCGATGGATCGCAGCGCGTGGCGAAGCGGGATGCGGGCGAGCGCGAAGAACGCGGCGACGAACAGCGCGCACGCCGCCAGCCCCCAGAAGGTCTGCGCGACGAGCACCACGACCATCAGCGCGAGCGCAAGCACGAGCTTGGCGCGCGCGTCCATGCGGTGCACCGGGCTCGATCCCGGCCAATAGCGTCCGATGATCGCGCCGCTAGGCATCGGGGTGCTCCTCGCGCGCGGCGTCCAAGCATGCCGCGATCGCCGTCGCGAGCGACTCGACATCGTAGAGCCGCTCGGGCAAGTCGAAGCCCGCCTCCTGCAGCTCAGCGGCGAAGCGCTGCGCCGCGGGCGCGTCAAGCCCCACGCCGCGCAACCCCTCCACGTCGGCGAACACCTCTTCAGGCGTGCCGATGCGGAAGACCTCGCCGTCGGCGAGGACGAGGATGCGGTCGGCCAGGCGCGCGAGGTCCTCCATGCTGTGCGAGGCCATGATGATCGAGAGGCCCGAGCGGTGCAGCTCGCCGATCAGCTCGAGGAACTCCTCGCGTGCGACGGGATCCAACCCTGCGACGGGCTCGTCCATGACGAGCACGCGCGGACGCATCGCCAGCACGCCGGCAAACGCCACGCGGCGCTGCTGTCCGCCCGAAAGCTCGAAGGGGCTTCGCTCGGCGATGTCCGCTTCGTCCAGGTGCACCAGGCGCAGCGCCTCGCTCACGCGCTCGGCGACCTCCTCGTCGGACAGCCCCAGGTTGCGCGGGCCGAACGCGACGTCCTCGCGCACGGTGGCGGCGAACAGCTGGTGCTCGGGATACTGAAACACCAGCCCCACCTCGCTGCGGCACCCCTGCGCGGCGCGTTTGTCGGCAAGGTCTTCCCCGTCGAACAGGACGCGGCCGACGGTGGGATGCAGCAAGCCGTTGGCATGCTGGATGAGGGTGCTCTTGCCGCTTCCCGTGTGGCCCGCCAAGCCGACGAACTCGCCGTCGTCCAAGGTGAACGTCACATCGCGCAGCGCCCACGCGCGCGCCGCGCCGGCGGCGTCCTCGCCGTGCCGCTTGCCTTTGCGCTTCTTGGGGTCGTCGTAGGAGTAGCCTACGCTCTCGAATGCAAGCGGCATAGCTCCTCCTTCAGCTCTTGCGGGCGCACGTGCACGCCGACTTCGATTCCCCGTTGCCGCAGCGCCAGCGACAGCGCGCACGCAAACGGCACGTCCAGGTTCAGATGCTCGAGCAGCCCCGCCTGCGACAGGATCTCGTCGGGTGTGCCCGAGCAGGCCACATGCCCGCCGTTCAGAACGATGACGCGTTGCGCGAGCGCCGCCTCTTCCATGAAGTGCGTGATCATCACGATGGTGATTCCCGCCTCATGCAGGGTCCGGCACAGGTCGAGCAACGCGGCGCGGCCCTGCGGATCGAGCATCGAGGTCGCTTCGTCCAGGATGACGATGTCGGGGCGCATCGCCAGCACGCCCGCGACGGCGACGCGCTGCTTCTGCCCGCCGGACAAGGCGGTGGTCTCGCGCTTTTGGAACCCGCCAAGGCCCACCGCATCCAGGCTTTCGTCCACGCGCGTGCGCAGCTCGTCGGCGGGGATGCCCAGGTTCTCGGGTCCGAACGCCACGTCGTTTTCGACGAGGCTCGCGACCAGCTGATCGTCGGGATTCTGGAACACCATGCCCGCACGGCTGCGGATGGCGTAGACCGCCTCGGGGTCGGAGGTGTCGCGACCGAGCACCACCACGCGGCCCTCATCGGGCGTGAGCAGCGCGTTCATGTGCTTGGCGAGCGTCGATTTGCCCGATCCGTTTCCGCCGAGGATGGCGACGAACTCTCCGCGTTCGATGCGGATGCCGACGTCTTGCAACACGAAGGTGTCGCCGTCGTAGGTGAACGACGCTCCGTGCGCCTCGACGGCGGGCGCCTTTTCCTCGAAGGAGGGCGTCTCGACGGAGGCGTCTTGAATGGCGGCGGTTTCTGCCACGGTTAGCGGCCTTTCACTTGTTGTTTGCGCGGGGTGATGAGGTTGGAGATGCTTTTGTACACCGCCAGCGTCAGCACCGCGTTGATGATACCCTTTGCCAGGTTGAACGGCACAAGGATCGGCAGGATCATCGCGATGACCGCATCCATCGGCACGCCCAGGTAGGCGGGCGTGATGACCAAGTTGCCGACGATCGCCATGATGACGGCGCAGACGACGCTTGCGATCAGACCGATGATCGCACGGGGAAGCGTGCGTCCGTGCTGGTAGACAAGCGATGCGGGCACGACGAATCCGATCACCACCAGGATGTTCATCACGGCTCCGGAAAAGTCGGCCATCAAGATGCCGTGGATGATGGCGCCCGCGATGCCCACCGCCAGGCCGCCTCCCGCGCCGAAGGCGAAGCCGCACACCATGGCGGGCATGGCGGAGGCGTCGTATTTCAGCCACGTGACGCCGGGGATGAGCGGGAACTCGATGAACGATAGCAGCACGCCGATCGCGCACAGTAGCGCCATCGTCACCAGCTGCCGCGTGCCCCATTTGTTGGTGTTCTTGATGCCGGCGCCTTGCGCGCCGGCGGTGTCCGTTCGGTTCATGGCGAACCCCTTTCCCGCAGGTCTTCGATAGGGGGCGCATCTTCCGGCCTGCAAAAGAAAACGAGCCCGTACGGATTCCTTTCCATACAGGCTCGTGGGGTCCGCAAATCCTGCGCGCAGCTTGCGGCGCCATGCCGGTTGGCTCCGGTCGGCATCCATCGCCAGCTGGCGGTGAGCTCGCGCTTCATTGCGGATCTCTGCCTCTTCCATCCGGACTGTGACCGTTGGTCCCGGGTTCCCACCGGAGTCAGCCTTCGGATTTCCGCGGATCGCGCCCTCCCGTTCAAGACGGGTTTGGCATCGATCGCCGCTGCGGAAAGCCTCGGGGTCGCGGACTGCCGATCGCCTTCGACCGCCCGACGCGCGTCGCCGCGCATCGCTGCCGTCGTCGATCGGATCACCGCCAGTGAGGAATTTCACCTCGCCCTGAAACAGAATCCATGTGCCCGATTGTAGCGTGCGCCGCCCGGCTCGGGGAGGTTTTTCCGACTCTTGTGCAAAAAAAACCGGGGTTATGAACGATCCTTGCGCCGTTTTCGGCGGTTTTGGAACGGAGAAACGCGGGATGTCGGCGCGAATTCCCAGGTCGCTGATTCGAGCGCTCCATGGAGTGCGGATGAAATCGTTCACAAACCCGCGATTTCTTGCAAGGAAGCCGTGCTTTTTCGCACGGGCTTTCTGCGCTTGCCGCGGAAAGGGCGCTCGCGGGATGCTGAGCGCGGGAACCCTGCCAGGCTTGTCGCGGAATGGCAGGTCTTTCCGCAATATGCGGGAGACGGCTCGTTATGTGCGGGCGGCGCACCCGGCGGGCTGGTATGATGCGGATATGTTTGGCCATCCGATCGCATTGAGGGGGATGAACGCTATGGACATCAGCGAGAACATGAAACGGTGCATCACGTCGAAGGGCTACGACTTGGACGACGTGGAGCTTCTGGACCTTCGCGGCAAGTTCGATCCCAAGGTCGTCGGATCATTCACCGAAGGCGTGTTCAAGACGGGCGACGGCCGCTATTTCAAGTGCGGCGAGGGCATGCCCAAGTCCAACTACGAGCTGCGTGCAGGTTTGCTGGTGCGCGCTGGAACGCGCCTGTTCGAGCTTACCGAGGACGAGGCCAAGGAGTGGCTCGACAACAAGGACATGTCGATCTATCCCGTGCAGTAGAGTCGCGCGGGCGGGCGTTTGAGAGGGTGCCCGTCTGATTCTGCCGGAGCGTTCGCAGCCCCGCATCGCGTCAAGCGGTGCGGGGCTGTTTCGTATTCCAAGCAGGCGGATTCGCTCCTATTCCGGAGGGGCTGCGCGCAGGTAGGCGGCTTCATCCCCCTACGGGAGGGGTTGCGTGAGAGCAGGCGGCTTCATCCCCGTACGGGCAGACCCTTACGCGAACACGGACTCCCTCGATACCAGCTCGGTGGGGATGGCCTGGTCGGCGATGGAGCGCATGAGCTCGACCGCCTCGGTTGCGACGAAGACGCGGTTGCGGTGCCCCGGACCCTGCGGGGAGATGATGTTCGCGTCGGCGAGCTGGCGTACGGCGTCGTTGGCGGCCGAGAACCCCTTGCCCGTGATGGCCATCGCGGTGGACACGGTTACGATGGGCAGCCCGGGAAGCTCGCACAGCATCAGGTCGAGCGCGCCGCCGCTGCGCAGCCGCGCTAGGCGCCCACGCCAGCTCTCCTCCAAAGCCGTCAGGCGTCTCACCAGGTTGTTCACGACCTTCACTGACACAACCATGCATTCGGCGCAATGCAGCGTCCAGCGATCGAGGGCCAGTGCGGCCTCGCGCTCGGTGAAGGGTTTGTTGGTGCGGTAGGGGAACAGCAGCGTCGCGTGATTGGAGGCGTTCATCGCCGGAACGAGCGCGATGGGCGGGATGATGTGGCGGTACATCTCGCGCTTGCGGATGATCATGTGGCAGAACGCGCGCCCCGTGCGGTCCATGCCCGTCTTGAAGGGGCGGATCGCCTCAAGGTGGAAATGCGCTACGGCTGCCTGGCTCACCGGGGACAGGTTGGGCTTGTTGCAAAAGGAGAGCACGTCGTCGACGAGCGCGGGCACGTCCTCAGGGGCGGGCGCGATGTAGATGTTGCGCACGGCGCCGCGGGCATTGATGCGCATGCGGAAGGGCCGGCGGCGGAAGTGCCGGTCGACCGCGTCCTGCTCGTCGGGGTCGTACATCAGCTTGGAGTGAAGGTCGAGCAACGATTGCTGGGTGAACTCGAAGCGCGGCGAACCGCTGGCGATCTCGTGGATGGCGTTGTAGTAGCGCGCCGCCGCTTTGGTCGCGGCTTCCTGGCGCTCGTCGAGCAGCTGGCGCTGGGGGAGCCCCGAATCCAATCCGAACCGCTGGGCGTAGGCGGCAGATTCGCGCGAGAGCATCGATTCCAGGTCGGGGCGCACGCCGTCCACGCTGATGGTGGCGACCGCCTCGAGGTTGGCCAGGATGCGGCGCAGAGCGGCGTTGTAGGGGAAGTGCGTGCTACGCTCATCGAGGCGCGCGTATTCGATCTCGGCATCGGACATCGTCGCGAGCGTCTCGTTGCGGAAGACGAAGTTGCGGTCGCCGATCGGCCGCGGCGAGTAGATGTTGCCCTCCTTGGGCAGGTCCTCTTTGGAAAACGCCTCGTACGAGCCTTGATAGAGCATGCGCGCGATCCCTCCCGATCCTCAAAGCCCCCTTTGAACGGAAAAGAGCCGCGATCGCGGACGCGCCCTTCGCTCGCGGGGCGGTCGGATACGATCGCGGCTTATGATTTTACCTCAGACGCGGTAGGCAATACCAGCGGCGCCGACGCGCTCGGAGCGCTGCGCCTGCCGAGCACTGACTGAGAGGGGACCTTGCCGGGCCCGCTCCGGTCAGGCGGCGCAGGGTGGCGTCGCTACAGAGCGCCCAAGTCGTCTTGGACCACCTCGAAGCGCTCGCCGTTGATGCCGCGGAAGAACATGATCTTGAGGTTGAGGCCCGCGGGTCCGAACTCGGTGAACGTCGCGGCGTCCTCCTGCGCGAGCGGTCGGTCGAACTCGAGCGTGGTGGCGAAGGGGCCTGCCTCGATGGCGATGCCCAGCTCGCCCAGCCTGGCCGCGAACGCCTCGATGTCGTCCACGCGCATCGCGATGTGGTTCTGCGTGCGCGCCGCCGCGTCGACGGTCGACTTGTCCTCCTGCTCGAGCAGCTCGAGCACCACATCCTCGCCGGCTTTTATCCACGCCATCTTGAGCGGCTTGTCGCCCTCCATGGCGTTGGCGCGGAACAGCACGCGGAACCCCAGGTCCTCGTACCAGCGGACGGTTTCGTCGATGTCGTGGCAGTACACGCCGCCGTGGTGCATGTTCTTAAGCATGGAGATCCCCCTTCGACTCGGAGCTGCGATGCGCCGTGCGCCCGAAACCGCAGGTGAGCGTATGGCGCCATCATTGAGGATAGCCGCGCCGCGCGACGCCGTGCAATACGGTGGGCGGCAAAGCTTCGCGCTATTGCGGTTTGACGCTGAAAACGGGAATACCGTCCTGTCGGTAGACGGCGCATGTTGCGGTTTGGACGGCGAAACGCAACACGGCGAGCCGATGCTCGGGCGGCCCTTGCGGGGGTCGGTGGCGCTCGATATGTTGAAACCTGACGAGCCGTCTTCCGCCGCTGAAAAAAGGGGGATGCGTGCGGATGAGGGACGGCGCGGGGATGCGCGGCGCGCAGGAAGGATGCCTTGCAGCGCCCGTCTGCGTGCCGACGACGGATCGTCGTTCCCCGGGGTTTCATGCCGGCGGCATCCTGCGCGCCGGCCCAGACGAGAGAGGGAGGTCACAGTGGACAAGCAGAAGATTGTCGATGAGCTGTCCGAACGCCACGAGGGGGTGCACTACACCTACACCACATGCGTGAACAACGGATGCTGGGATGCGAGCTGCATCATGAAGGTGGGCGTGAAGGACAACAAGGTCGTCTCGATCGAGCCCGATGACTCCGTCAATCCCAACAGCGGCCGCGAGGACGTCTCCGACGAGGCGCTGGCCCAGGGCATGATCCAGATGCGCGGCTGCCCGATGGGCCATGCGTGGCGCCAGGAGCTGTACGCCGAGGACCGCGTGCTGCACCCGATGAAGCGCGTGGGCGGCCGCGGCGCCGGCAACGGCCACTTCGAGCAGATCAGCTGGGAGGAGGCGCTCGACACCATCGCGGAGAAGATGAAGGAGGTCTCCGAGAAATACGGCGAAGCCTCCATCGCGTACTGCCAGTACTCCGCGTTCGAGCACTCCGATCTGCCGCTATGGCCGTGGCTCAAGGGCGCGCTCGCCACGTGGGGCGACCACTCCACGTCGGGCGGCCATGCGGGCGAGGAGTTCTTCGCCGGCGTCGATCTGGTCGACATCATGTTCAAGGGCACGAGCCAGTCGTATCCCGGCTTCGAGGCGCCCGACCTGCTCAACAGCGACCTTATCGTGCTTTGGGGCTTCGATCCTCTGGTGGGTTGGTTCGGCGCGGTGCCGTACTACATGAAGATCGCCAAGGAACGCGGCTGCAAGGTCATCTGCATCGAACCGCGCTACACCGTGTCCGCCGAGGTCCTGGCGGATCAGTGGATCCCCATCCGCCCCGGCACCGACATGGCGATGATGCTCGCGGTCGCCTACATCCTCTACACCGAGGATCTGTACGATCACGCTTTCGTCGACGAGTACGTCGAGCCCGAAGGCTTCGAGACGTGGCGCAAGTACGTCGTCGGCGAGGTTGACGGCCAGCCGAAGGATCCCGAGTGGGCAGCGCCCCTGACAGGCGTCCCCGCCGAGACCATCCGCGAGTTCGCGCGCCTGTACGGCACCTCCAAGGCCGTGCATCTGCAGGTGCACTATTCGGTGTCCAAACGCAACCTGGGCGACTACGCCGGCGCCGCCGCCATGCTGCTGCAGGCGATGACCGGCAACATCGCGCGTCCGGGCGGCTGCGAGACGGGTTGCTGCCTGGTGACGCTGCCCCATATCGTCCCGCCGTCGCTTGACTGGGGCCGCGCTCCCGTCGAGTACATGCCGCCGATCGTGTGCAACAACAACAAGATCACCGAGGCCATCTACTGCCGTCCGCTCTACGATTCGGGCGAGATGCCCGAAGAGGAGTATCGTCGCCGCATCGGATGCCCGCCGGGCGCGCCTCTGCCCAACATCCATATGATCATCATGGACAACAACTACGTGAACAACCAGCACAACGTCAACAAGCGTATGCGCGGTTACGCGTCCATGGACTTCAGCTGGGGCTGGCAGTGGCATATGGACCAGCCGTCGATCGAGTTCCTCGACATCGTGCTGCCCGCGCCCATCCACCAGTTCGAGACGATGGACACCTACTTCTTCGGCAACGAGCGCTTCTTCCTGGGCCCGTGCGGCATGCGCAACTACTTCGTGTACTGCGATCAGGCCGTCGACCCGCCCAAGGAGGTCCGCCCGAAGGAATGGGTGTGGATGCAGATCGCCAAGCGCCTGGGCATCGGCGAGAAGTACAGCTCGATCCTGTGCAAGTACGACGACCCCAAGGAGTTCACCGAGGCCGTCAAGGGCATCTACCGCAAGGGCTACGAGGAATGGGCCCGCGACGACTACGGCATGCTGGCGGCAGCCGGCATCGTGGCGCCGCCGTGGGAGGAGTTCGTCAAGCATCCCATCATCCGCGTTCCCATCGACGAGCCGTTCTACCCGTTCAAGAACTGCATCGAGCAGGGCATCAGCCCCTTCATCACGCCGTCGGGCAAGTTCGAGTTCGACTCCAACTACATCAAGCAGAATCCGCTGCCTGAGACCAAGTACGCCGGCGAGTTCGAGACCTACCCGGTGTGGCAGCCCAGCTACCAGGACGTCCCTGCCAACGACAGCTACTACCATCCCAAGACGGGCGAGTTCCCGCTGTCGCTGGTGACGCCGGTCACGTCGTACCGCCAGCATTCGTCCAACGACAAGAACCCCTGGATGCGCGACGACGTGTACCAGCACCGCGTGTGGATCAGCGCCGCCGACGCCGTCCCGCGCGGTATCAAGGACGGCGACATGTGCGTGGTCTACAACGAGTACGGCGAGGTGCACATCCCCGCGTTCGTCACGTCGCGCACCATCCCGGGCACGGTGTCCATCCACCACGGCTCGTGGTACCGCCCCGACACCGAAAAGAAGTCCATCAAGATGCCCTACGGCGTTGACGAGGGAGGCAACTGCAACCTCCTGATCGGCGACACGCACCTGCCCCACATCGTGGGCGCGCTGCTCACCGCCGGTCTCGTTCAGGTCAAGAAGCTTGGAGGCGATCAATAATGGTTCAGTACGGATTCTTCTTCGACCAATCCCGTTGCTACGGGTGCCAGGCGTGCTCCATCGCCTGCAAGGACTGGAACGACATCGCCCCCGGTCCCGAGAAGTGGATGTGCGTCTACGAGTGGGAGACCGGCACGTTCCCCACGCCGCGCCTGCATGAGCTCGCGTTCTCGTGCGGCCATTGCGAGGACCCCGCGTGCGTGAAGGCATGCGCCCATGGGGCGATCTTCAAGGACGACGAGTACGGCGCGGTCCTGATCGACCAGGACAAGTGCCAAGGCGACCGCAACTGCTTCGCGGCGTGCCCCTACGGCGCCATCAAGTTCGCGAGCGACGATCCGGGCACCAAGGCCAGCAAGTGCACGATGTGCATCGACCGTTTGGAAAAGGGCCAGATGCCGCTGTGCGTCGAGTCCTGTCCGATGCGCGCGCTGGACTTCGGCCCCATCGAGGAGCTGCGCGCCAAGTACGGCGACTGCGCCCAGCTGGCCGACATGCCGGCTCCGGTGACCAAGCCCGCCTGGGTCGCCAAACCGCAGGAGGAGAAAAAGCAGCTCATCCCCTTCGACGTTGACGAGGCCATCCGCTTGAGCATGCAGCGCGGAGAGCTGCCGGCGGTGTACAAAAACGAAGCGGACCTCACTCCCGAGGAAGGCGTGATCAGGCGCAACAAGCTGATCATGAAGAACGCCACCGTCGCAGAGGTGATGGCCAACACCACGAACAACCAGGGCTAGGGCCCTCGGCGGGGCGGCGTGCGAGGGGAGCGCGCCGCCCCGTTTCTCCATTGGAAAGCACTTCACCGACCTGTCCGGCGGGCGGGGCGGGTCGATGCGTCCGAAAAAGGGGGTTTCACATGGGAGAAACCAGGGAAAGGCGCTATGGCAGCTGGATGCTCATCGCGGTATGCCTGCTACTGTTCGGCACTGCCATAGCCTCCACTCAGTACAAAGTGCCGGTGATCATGTCCAGCCTCATGGAGATGTTCGGCATGGACTCGGGCAGCTCGTCGTGGCTGATGTCGATCTTCACGTTCGTCGGCATCGTGCTGGCGCTGCCCACCGGCGCGCTCGCCAAGAAGATCGGACCCAAAAACGTGCTCATCATCGCCGCGATGGTGATGGTGGCCGGCTCGCTTCTCGGCGCGTTCTCAAGCGACGGCATGATGCTCATCGTGTCGCGCGGCATCGAGGGCGTCGCCTTCATCTTCGTGACCATCTGCGGACCGTTGTGCGTCCAGAAGTACGTCGCGCCCGACAAGATCGGCTCGGCGACCGGCATCTGGGCTCTGTGGGTGTGCCTGGGCTCGGTGGTCGGCGGCACGCTGACGCCGTCGCTGTTCTCGGCGACCGGGTTCGTGGGCGTGTGGGTCATCTACGCGGTGTGCGTCGCCATCTTCGCCGTGCTGATGTTTTTGTGCGTCAAGTTCCCGGGCGGTGCCGAGGAGGAGCGCGCCATCGCCGCCGAGGAGGCGGCCGCCCAGGCTGCGCAGGGCAAGGCGAGCTACGCCGATCTGCTCAAGCCCAACTTCCTGCTGTTCCTTTTGGCGTTCCTCGCGTTCAACATGGTGCTGCTCGCCGTGCTGTCGTTCGGACCCACATGGATGCAGGTCCAGGGCATCGACCCGACGATGTCGGGCTTCATCAGCACGCTGCCGATGCTGCTTGCCGTGATCTCGTCGCCTCTGTTCGGCAACCTGATCGACCGGTTCGGCCGCTGCAAACCGCTGCTCATCATCGCCATGCTGTCGATGGGGCCGTGCGCTTACCTGATGCTCACCGGCACGGGTGCGATGCTGTGGGTGGGTGCGGTGCTCATGGGCCTGGTCGGCCTGGGATGCCCGGTCGTGTGCCTGACCGCGCTCAACCCGATCGTCGGCAAACCCGAGCTCGCCTCCATCAGCATGGGCGTGCTGATGCTCGTCCAAAGCCTCGGCCAGTTCCTCGGCACGTTTGTCTCGCCGATGCTTCTGGGCGCGGGCGGCGACCAGTGGATGACGCTCGGCATCGCCATGTGCGCGATCGGCTTGGCCGGCACGGGCGTCGCTGCGCTGTGCAAGTTCAAATGATCGTCCGGTAGCGTCGCCGTCGCGCGCCGCCCAGAGCGCGTGCGGCGGAGGACGCCGGAGGATTCCGCCACGAAGGGCGCCTCATCAAGGGGTGCCCTTCGTTTGTCCGGGCCCCATCTGCGCCGCTGCCGGAGTGCGGGGCGCCGGCGGTCGGGGCGAGGGGTATAATCATGCGCCTATGCGTTCTGCCCGGTAAGTCGGGCAGGGAGGGACACGAAGGAATCCGCCATGGACATCATCCAGATCATCAACGACATCGACGCCGCCGTCTGGGGCGTGCCGATGATCGTCATCTTGCTGGGATCGCATCTGTTTCTGACGATCCGCACGCGCTTCATCCAGCGCAAGCTGGGAACCGCCATCAAGCTCTCGGTCACCAAGGACCCGGACGCGCCGGGAGACATCAGCCAGTTCGGCGCGCTCGCGACCGCGCTTTCGGCGACGATCGGCACAGGCAACATCGTCGGCGTGGGCACGGCGGTGCTCGCGGGCGGCCCGGGTGCGGTGTTCTGGATGTGGCTCACCGGCGTGTTCGGCATCGCGACGAAGTACGCCGAGACCTACGCGGCGGTCAAGTTCCGCGTGCGCGACCACAACGGCAACATGCTCGGCGGCGCCATGTACGCTTGGCGGCGCGCCTACGAGCGCGAAGACGGCAGCTGCCCCTGGTGGGCGATGCTGGGGGCGGGCGCGTTCGCCCTGTTCGCCGCCGTGGCGGCGCTGGGCACCGGCTCGGCGGTGCAGTCCAACGCCATGGTCAACATCATCCAGGCGACCGTCCCCGAGGTGCCCACGTGGCTGCTCGGCGTGATCGTCGTCGTGCTGGTGGCGCTCGTCGTGTTCGGCAGCGTGCAGCTCATCGCGCGCGTCTGCGAGAAGCTCGTGCCGATCATGGCGGTGCTGTACCTGGTGGGCTGCATCGTCATCCTGGCGATGAATGGCGCCTACATCATCCCCGCGCTCGAGACGATCGTACGCTGCGCCTTCACGGGCGAGGCGGTGTTCGGCGGCGCGATCGGCAGCGGTCTCATGGTGGCGTTGCAGTTCGGCTGCGCGCGCGGCCTGTTCTCCAACGAGTCGGGCCTGGGCTCGGCCTCCATCGTCGCGGCGGCGGCCTCCACGCGCAACCCGGCGCGCCAGGCGCTCGTCGCCATGACCGGCACGTTCTGGAGCACGGTCATCATCTGCGCCATCACCGGCGTCGTGCTCGTGTCCACGATGATGGCCCATCCCGACATCGTCACGTCCGGCTCGCTCGTGGAGGGCGTCGACCTCACCACGGCGGCGTTCTCGGCGATTCCCGTGGTGGGTATGCCGGTGCTGGTCGTGGGCATGGTGACGTTCGCCTACTCGACGATCCTCGGCTGGTCCTACTACGGCAGCCGCTGCGTCTCCTATCTGCTCGGCAGGCACGCCGTGCGCCCCTACCAGGTGCTCTACGTGCTGATGGCGTTCCTCGGCGCGGTGGGCGTGGGCAACGTCGCATGGACCATCTCCGACATCGGCAACGCGCTCATGGCGCTGCCCAACATCATCGTGGTCCTTCTGCTGTCGGGGCTGATCGCGCGCGAGACCAAGCACTACGTCTGGGACGGAAACCTCGACGAGAGGTCCCGCGACGAGATCCCGACGGTCGAATCGAAGTAGCGCCGCCGCGCTTTTGCGCGGTTTGCCAGTAAGCTGGTAGGTTTCCCGAACGTCTCTTCTCCGCCGGTTCTTTTCGCCTCGCTTCGTTCCGCCTCGAACTGATGACCGGCGCGCCGGGGCGTTTCCGTCCGCGGCGTGCGGTAGCGTATCGGCGGCGAACGGCATCTGTGCGCACCGCACAAAAAGAATCGGACATGCTGTGCCCGGCGCAGAGTGACCCTCCAATGCGCCGAGCCTACAATCGCAACAAGCTCTCAAGGACTCGCGAGACCCATACCAAGAGAGACGCAAACATGAAGCGCATCGGATATGCGCTTGGGTTGTCGTCTGCAAAACATCTGGTCAAGCCGATAAGGGCGGCTCGACCAGCTGTTGGAAGGCGGGCGGCATCGTTATGGGAGGGTTTATGAGCCAATCAGGAGTTTCCCGTTACGTCAGACTGGTGGCGGCTTCGCTCATCATGATCTGCACGGGCATCATCTACATGTGGAGCGTGTTCAACGCCGGCGTCTCCGCCGCGCTGCCGGGCATGTCCCCCACCGACGTGTCCGACTTCGCGTTCACGTCTTCCATCATGATCACGCTGTTCTCGGTGGGCGCCCTGTGCGGCGGCCGCCTGCAGGACAAGTTCGGCCCCAAGATCGTCATCATCATCGGTTCGATCTGCTTCGGCCTGGGCGTGTTCCTCACTTCGTTCACCATCGACATGGGCCCGGCGCCCACGTGGCTGACCTTCGGCGTCATCGGCGGCTTCGCGGTGGGCTGCACCTACAACTCCGCGATCCCCTGCATCCAGAAGTGGTTCCCCGACAAGATCAACGTCTGCAGCGGCATCATCGTGTGCTGCTTCGGCCTGGCCACGGTGGTGTTCACGCCGGTCGCCCAGATGCTGATCGACGCCAACGGCATCCGCGACACGTTCCGCATCTTGGGCGTCGTGTTCGCTGTGGTCTGCCTGGTCGCCTCCATCTTCATCAAGAACCCCGAGGCCGGCTGGCTGCCCGAGGGCTACGTCCCCGCCACCAGCAAGTCCAACATCGCGCAGGTTCAGGTGCCGTTCAGCCAGGCCATCAAGACCCGTCAGCTGTGGATCATCATGCTGACGCTGTGGTTCATCACCGCCGGCTACTTCTGCATCAACCCGATCCTGCGCCAGCTCGGCATCGAGCGCGGCCTTGACGAGGGCCTGGCCAACGGCATCGTCATGGCATGCGGCCTGGGTCTGGCCGTGGGCCGCTTCGCCGTGCCGTTCTTCGTGAACATGCTGCGCGGCCGTCGCAACACGGCTCTGACGCTCGCGATCCTGGTGTGCATCGTCTCCGTCGCGCTGATCTTCGCCCAGGGCATCGCCTTCATGGTGCTCGTGTTCCTGCTGGCGGCGTTCGCCGGCGCTCCCGGCGCCACCTACTCCCCCTGGACCGCCGAGAACTTCGGCCTTGAGAACCAGGGCGCCAACTACGGCTTCGTCATGATCGGCACCGGCCTGTCCTCGCTGATCTCGTTCCGCCTGTGCAACCAGGTCATCGCCCCGATGTTCGGCGGCCTGGGCGCCTCGGGCGTGGCGGTGAACACCGCGCTGTACTTCGTCGTGTCGCTTGTGTTCGCGGTCGTGTCGGTCCTGCTGCTGCTCGCCTTCAAGACCTACAAGGCCAACAAGGCGGAGTAGCCCCGACCCTGGCGGCCCGCCGATCGGCCGGGTGAACGCGCTCCGCGCCGCCGACGAGGCTGCGCGGGCGCCGGACGGTCGGTGCGCCTTTGGGGCGACGCGGGCGCCGGATGCCCGGCGCGCCGCTGGAACTCCCGTGCAGACCCGCGAAGGCACCCTCCTTTCCCTTCGCGGTTTGCAAGCCCCCGAGGGATCCTCTCCCAAGGATCCCTCGGGGGCTGTTTTGCGTTTGGGGCGGCATTCGCGTTTTCCCGCGCTGACGGCGGCGCGGGGTGAAAGAGCGGGCGTTCGCCGCCGTCCCATGCGATATGATGGGCGCATGGGAAAACGACGCAACAACAAACCGGCGGGCACCCGCGGCGGCTACGGATCGCTGCGCGACATGCTGCGCGAGGACGAGGGGGCGCGCGGCAAGGGCGCTTCCGGCAAGGGCGGGAAAACGGCGCGCGGAAAGCCACGGCGGAAGGGGTCGCGCCCGGGCGGCGCCGCCGACCGCAAGCATGCGGATTCCGTCTCGAGCTCTCCCGCGCACGCGCCTGCTCCTTTGACGGGCGACGCCCACGCGCGCATCGCGATCGTCGGCGGGGGAGCTGCGGGCCAGGCGGCGGCGGTTGCCGCAGCGCGCGAGCTGCGCGATCGCGGGCTTTCGGGTGCGGCGGACGCAGTCGTCTTCGAGGCCGACGAGCGCGTGGGCCGCTCCATCCTGGCGACCGGCAACGGACGGTGCAACTTCTCCAACAGCAACATCGACGCGTCTCTTTACCGCAACCCCGTTTTCGTCGCAGATGCGCTTCACGCGTTGGCTGACGAGGGCGCCGCGCGCCTGAAGGCGCGGGGGCTTGCAAGCGATTCCGGCGAGGATCCCGTCCTGCGTTTCTTCGAGGATATCGGGCTGGCTTGGCGGGAGGAAGGCGAGGGCAGGCTGTATCCTGCGACGGGCAAGGCGTCGACGGTGGTCGACGTGCTGCGCGCGGCGTCATCGGATGCGGGCGTGCTCGAAGCGTGCGGCCGCCGCGTCATCGCGGTCGAGCCTCCAGACGAGGAAGGCGGGCTGTTCCACCTCCGTTTCGCAGACGGGTCGATCGAGCATGCCGCCGCCGTGATCATGGCCGCGGGCGGAAAGCATGCGCTCGGCGCGGCGGAAAGGCGCGGGGGCGACGGCGCTTGCGCGGCGTCGTTGCTGCCCGATCGCTACGGAGTGGAACCGACCCGTCCGGTGCTCGGTCCGCTGCGCGTGCGCGAGGAGGCGCCGCGTCAGCTGGACAACATCCGCGTGCGGGTGCGCGTGCGCCTCGCCGACGACGCTCCGTTCGGGGCGACGAAGGCGGAGGAGCGCGGCGAGATGCTGTTCCGCTCGTATGGCGTGTCGGGCATCTGCATCTTCAACTTGTCGCGCTTCGCCGAGCCGGGTGATGCGCTGTTCGTCGATTTCCTCCCTCAAGTGGAGCGGACGCATCTCAGGCGGCACCTCGTCGAGCGCGCGCGGCGCCTTGCCGCGCCGAAGGGATCCGGTCGCGGGTTGCGCGGACCGCTCACTTACGAGGCGCTGCTGCGGGGACTCCTTTTGCCCCAGGTCGGGCGTGCGGTGCTGGAGGAGGCGGGCTTGGATCCCCATGCTCCGCTCGATGGGGACGACCTGCCCGCTTTGGAGCGTGCCCTCTCGGAGTTTCCCCTGACCGTCGAGGGCGTGGGCGACGAACGGCAGTGCCAGGTGCTGAGCGGAGGGTTTGACGTCGCCGCGTTCGATCCGCGCACGATGGAGTCGCGGCTCGACGCGGGGCTGTTCGCGGCGGGCGAAGCGCTCGACGTCGATGCGCCGTGCGGCGGCTACAACCTGCACTGGGCCTGGGCGAGCGGTCTGCTCGCGGGCAGGGCAGCGGCACGGCGGTTCGCGGCGAACGCGCGGGAGGGGAAGGTTTCTACCGCGCAGGGTGCCGGAGATGCCGCGGACGAGAGGGAAGGCGATGATCCGAATGCTTGAGATCTCCAACGTGCGCCTGCCGCTCGATGCGGGGCTGCCCGGCCGGTTCGACCTGGTGGAGCGGGCGGCTGCGCGCGCTTTGGGCGTGAAGCCGGGCGAGATCGCCGAAGCGCGGCTGCTCAAGCGCAGCGTGGATGCGCGCAAGAAGGCATCGGGCGATGTCCACTTCATCGCGACGCTGGCGGTGGCGCTCAAAGACGCCCGCCACGAGCGGGATCTGCTCGGCGTGAAAAACGTCAAGGAGCACAAGCCGTACGTCCCGCTTGAAATCCCCGCGGTCTCCGAGACGGTGCGCGACGGCGAGCCGCGCCCCATCATTGTGGGATCGGGTCCCGCCGGGCTGTTCGCCGCGCTGTGCCTGGCGCGTGCGGGACTGCGGCCGCTTGTGCTCGAGCGCGGCGGCGATGTCGACGAGCGTCAGGCGGCGGTCGCGGAGTTCGATGCCGGAGGGCCGCTGGACCCGCATACGAACATCCAGTTCGGCGAGGGCGGCGCCGGCACGTTCTCCGACGGCAAGCTCACCACCAACGTCAAAAGCCCCCTTCTGCCGCACGTGCTGCGCTGGTTTGTCGACGCGGGTGCTCCCGAGGAGATCCTCTGGAAGGCGAAACCCCATATCGGCACGGACCTTCTGGTCGAGGTGGTGCGCACGCTGCGCCGCCAGATCGAGGAGGCGGGCGGCGAGGTGCGCTTCCATGCGCAACTTGAGGGGATCCGCTTCGAGGGCGGTTCGGTCGCCGCGGCGCTCGTGCGCGACACGCGCGACGCCGCCGCGGAAGCGGGGCGGGATGTCGGTACGTGGTGTGGTGCCGAACCGGATGCGGGGCACGGCGCGCGATTCGCCGATCTCGAGGAGATCCCCGCGCGGCGCATCGTGCTCGCTTGCGGCCATTCGGCGCGCGACACGTTTGCCCTGCTGCACGACGAGGGGCTCGCGCTCGAGCAGAAGCCCTTCTCGATGGGCGTGCGCATCGAGCACCTCCAAAGCGCGATCGACTGCGCGCAGTACGGCAAGGCGGCGGGCCATCCGGCGCTCGGCGCGGCCGACTACAAGCTTGCCGTGCATCTGCCCGACGGGCGCGGGGTCTACACGTTCTGCATGTGCCCGGGCGGCCAGGTGGTGTGCGCCGCGAGTGAGAAGGAGGGCGTGTGCGTCAACGGCATGAGCCGCTTCGCACGCGACGGGCGCAATGCCAACAGCGCAGTTTTGGTGGGCGTGGGGCCGGAGGACTTCGGCGGCGACCATCCGCTCGCGGGGGTCGAACTGCAGCGCCGGGTCGAGCATGCGGCCTACCAGGCGGCGTGCGCGGCGGGAGGGGCGGCCTACCAGGCGCCCGCCCAGACGGTGGGGGATTTCCTTACGGGCCGGCCGTCGACGGGCCCGGCGTCGGGCAAGCGCGCCGTGCGGCCCACCTACGCGCGCGGCGTTGCGTGGACCGACCTGAGGGAATGCCTTCCGCCGTTCGTGGCGGACGCGATCGCCGAGGCGTTGCCGCTGCTCGATCGGCGCCTGCGCGGGTTCGCCGATCCGGCGGCGGTGATGACCGGCGTGGAAGCGCGCAGTTCGAGTCCCGTGCGCATCGTGCGCGAAGACGACTTTCAGGCTCACCTTCCCGCGACGCCCGACGTGCCGAGCGGCCTGTATCCCTGCGGCGAGGGCGCAGGCTATGCCGGAGGCATCACGAGCGCGGCCATCGACGGCCTGCGCGTGGCGCTCGCGATCGCGGGCGAGCTGGCGGGGTAGGGACGCGCGGGCGGGCTGCCGGGTCGGCCGCTCATCCTTGCTCGCCGAGCTCGCGTGCCCAGTCGAAGTCCGCCGGCGGTGCGGTGCGAAGCCCTGCGCCCGCGACGCCGGCCGCGGCATCGTCCGCCTCTCCGCGTCCGTCCCAGAGGCAGGCGTCCATATCCACATGCTCATCGTCTGCGAACGTGACGCCCTCCGCTTCGAGCAGGCGGCGCTGCTCTCCGGGCCCGCCGAACGCGTAGCCGTCGGTCAGGCGCCCGTCCTTGAACACGATGCGGTGGCAGGGGATGCTGCCCGGGTCGATGCCCGGCGCCGGGTTGGACCGCAGCGCGAACCCGACGTAGCGCGCCGACCGCGGCGAGCCGATCATCCGCGCGATCTGCCCGTAGGTCGCCACCTTCCCGCGCGGCACCCGCCGCACCGCGGCGAACACCCGATCCGCGAACTCGCCCATGCCGCCCTCCTCCGTTCGACCCGCGTCTAGATCTTCCTTCCGCCCGTGCGGGATCGTCGAAACCCCCTCCGCCGGAACGATAATCGGGAAACTAGTATAGGTGAATCGACGTATGCGTCTTGATCGCACCCTCCGATCTCCGCTTCTCGCGCTTCGGTCGCATGCCCCGATCTCTCCATGTTCTCATCCCGCGCCCTCGGAAAGGTGCTCGCGCTTGCTGTCGCCCCGGAAGGAATCCGCTGCATCACCAGGGCGTTAGTGCATCGTGCACAATGGGGTGAAAGCGGCGTTGTGGCGACCGCAAGAGATAATGCTTTTCGTTTGGCGCCGTTCGGAAGGGGGCAGATGCGAGGCGTATAATCCATGCGTTTTGAAACTGGCCACGACGGAGGCGCGCTGTGCGCGCGGGTGCCGGGCGGCGGATGTCGCCGGGGCGTTCAGGGGAATCGGGGTGCAAGTCCCCGGCTATACCAGTAACCGTAACTTCGCAGGCATGGGCGCATCCGGAGCGTCGCCGCGGACAAGTCGGAGAACCTCCCGTCGAAGCATTGGCCCTGGGAGAAAGGTTTCCGCATGTCCGGATCCACCACACGCCGTGCCCCGTCGCGCGCGGCGACCCTCGCCTCGAAGGCGTTCACGGTACTGCTCTCGCTCGCATTCGCGTTCAGCCTCGTGCCCATGGCGGCATGGGCGTCCGCCGGCGCGTCGTCTGACGCTGCGCCGGACGCCGAGGTAGCGGTGCAAAGCGAAACAACGACGGAAGGCGAAGCGGGGAACGGCGAAGAAGCCGCTGCGTCGTCGGAGACGGTTGGCGGCGGCGAAGACGGGCAGGACGCAGACGGCCAGCCTGCTCTGAGCGCCGATTCGCTTGAGGGTGACGCTTCGGATGCTGCCATGGAGGCGGACGGGAATGCCTCTGGCGACCCCGCAGCAGCAGCGGCGTCAAGCGCGCCGAGCGGGGCGCAGGCGCTTTCGTCTGATGGCGATGCTGCGGACGAGGAGCAGATCGAGGCGTCGATAGCGATCATCGGCAATGACGCGGCGGGCAACGACGAGCTGTGGGCGGACGAAACGACCATCGAGCTTCCTGAGGGCTCCACGGCTGCCGACCTTACTGAGGCGTTGTTCGAGCAAAAGGGCATCACGGCGAGCTACGATCCAGACGGGCAGTACGGCTGGTCGCTTGAAAGCATCACCTCTCCGCATGATCCCAACGTTACGCTCGTGGCTTACGATGCCGCCACGGAAATGATGTGGCAGCTGTACATCAACGGAGCGCCATCTGACCTGGGCGCTGGGAGCCTGACGCTGCATCCGGGTGACAAAGTGGTCTGGTATTACTCGCTTTGGGGGGACGAGCTTCCCGACGAAAGCGAGCTGGGCGATGACGATGGCAACTCCGATGAGCCTGCCGCGATGGTGGCGCCCACGGTGTCGGTGATCGGCAAGGTGTACGAAGGTTCTTCATCCCATTACGAATACTGGATGTATGAGCTGCCGGTAACGGTGACGGCAGGTTCCGATATGAAGACGGTGCTGTCTGCGGCGTTCGACCAGCTGGGACTCCAGTACGAGTTCGGCACGGACATGGGCAGCGACATCGTGAAGTCCATCACGTCGCCGGACGGGCGTACGACGAACACGGGCAACAGCTTCGTCAACTGGTACGTATTCCGTGATGGCGAGCGTACGGGATGGTATGGCCAGCTGGGTGATGCCGTACAGACGTCGGAGGACATCGTCCTGTGCTTCAACATCTCGTCGATTCCGGATGTCTCCCAAGACTCCATCCATGCGCGCGTGAAAGTGGTTGGCCCCGATGCGAACGGTACCGACACGTTCTGGGGACAGACTACGGTCACGGTGCCCATCGAGGACGGCGCGCAGCCGAACGCGTGGGACGCTTCGGAGGCGGCGTTCGAAGCGCTCGGTCAGGAATATTACGCGTCTTTCAGCGAGTCTGGCGCGCATCTGGAGACGATGACCTCCCCGTTCACGGGGGAGGTGCTCGGTTGGGACGATGCGACGGGGCGCTACTGGCAGCCGTTCGTGAATGGCAAATCGTCAGAGCTGGGCGTTTCCTTCGACACCTTGACCGAGGGCATGACAGTCACCTGGTACTACTCTGCCCGGGGCGCCACGCTGCCGAGCGACGATGAGCTCAACCGCATCGACACCACGTTCTCGGTCGTCGACGCGTCGGCGTCCGACCTGCCCGATGTGTGGGTGCCGGAGGATTCCGCTGACGCGACGGCGGGCACCAAGCTGCGTGCCTACCTGGAGGAGCAGTTCAAGGCGGCGGGCATCGAGGCCGACTTCTACAGCAATCCCAACGGGTCGTTCTCGGTCAACGGGCTTGTCTCTTCTTCCGGCAAGGAGCTGTACTACGAGAGCGATGACCGGCAGTGGACGGTCTTCGTCAACGGCGAAGCATGCTCCGACCCCAATCGCGTGATCGAGGCCAACGACTCCGTGCAGGTGCAGTACGGCTCTGCCGACGCTCTGACCGAGGTCGTCACCATGCAGGGCAGCGTCATCGGCGCCGATGCGGATGGCAATCCGCAGGAATGGGCGCCTGCCACGACGATCAGCGTGTACAAGGGCGCCACGGGCGTGGAGGTTGCCAAGGCGCTGTTCGCGGCGACGGGGCTCGAGCATGAGCTTGTCGTCCTCGATGACAGCGACGGCTCGGGCGTCTACATCAAGTCCGTTACCTCTCCCGAAGGCGAAGCGCTTGTCGGCGCGGAAGTCGATCCCGACTCGTGGATGGTGGAGGACGGCAGCAAAGCCTGGTATCCCTACGTCAACGGGGAGGGATACGACCACATCCTCGACAACCTGGGCGAAGTGACCGACAACGGCGGCGCACTGGAGCAGGGACACGAGTTCGCCACGGGCGACGAGGTGCTCTTCTACTACAGCTCCTTCCGCTCCGACATCCCCTCGTTCGGCGACGAGGAGGAGTTCCCGACCGACCCCGATGCCGAGCGCCCCGACTGGGATTCCAGCTGGCCGGGCTTCGGCACCGGCGCTGCGGCGACCGACGCCCCCACGCCCACGACGGGCGCCGAAGAGGTGTGGAAGGACCAGATGAAGGACCCCGTCACGGAGTACGGTACCTACATCTCCGACCCGATTTTCGCAACCGATCCCGCCACGGGCACCACGTACCTCTACGTGGCGTTGGGCGACGAGCTGCAGCAGCGCGACCCGGCGACGGGCGAGGTGCTGAAAACCGCCCCGCTGGCGGCGGACATCGACTCGATCGCGCGCATGGTGTATTCCGACGGCATCATCGTGGTGCCGCTCACGGGTGGCCGCCTGCAGGCGCTCACCGCTGACGAGCTGGCCACCGTATGGGTGACCGGCGCGCTCTCCCAGATCGAAGGCAAGGGCGCGCATCAGTCGCTCAGCACGCTTACAATCTCGAACGGCTGCGTGTACTTCGCCACCGTTTCGAAGCCCTCCGATGACGGATCGGCGAGCGGCTACGTTCTGTGCGTGAGCCTGGCGGACGGCTCGGTGAAATGGAGCCATGCCAACAGCGAATGCGGCTACTACTGGTCGGGCGCGGCGGCCCTGGGCGATTGGGCGGTCATCGGCGACGACAACGGGAGCCTGACCGTGCTCAACGCCACGACGGGCGAGGTGGCTTCCTCCCTTGATCTGGGCGTTCAGATCCGTTCCTCCGTGGTGGCGGGCACGCAAGAGGGCACGGCGCTCGTGGCTTCGAAGGACGGCGTGCTGCACAAGCTGTCCATCGACGCCGAAACGGGCGCGGTGCGCGAGCTCGGTGCCGTGAAGTTCGCTTCTTCCACCACGTCCACGCCCACGGTGGCGGGCGGCAAGATCTACCTCACCGGCGCTTCGATAGAGGGCACGACCAACCAATGGGGCGCAACGACGTACGGCGGCGTGCTGGCCGTGATCGACGAGGCGTCCTTGAAGGTGGAGCGCTCCGTGACCACGTACGGCGGCGGCAACGCGCTGCCCACCGAGTCGAAGTCCACGCCGCTCGTGTCCACGCAGGCGTCGGGGACCTACGTGTACTTCACCTGCAACGCCAAGCCGGGCGGCATCTACCTGTACAAGGTGGGCGACGCCGAGGCGCAGCTTGCCTACCTGCCCGACGAGGACCATCAGGAATACTCGATGACCTCCGTGACGTGCGGGCCCGATGGCACGCTGTACTACGTCAACGATTCCGGCACCCTGTTCGCCGTCGCTCCGTCGGAGAGCGGTTTCCCGAACCCTCCCGCCACCGATGACGGGAAGGGGGACGACGGTTCCGACGGCGGCTCCGGGAACGAGAATGAGAACGAGATAGACAACGAAACCCAGAAGGACCCTTCCACGACTGACGATACTGGCAGCAACCCCTCGAAGACGGCTCCTCTCATCCTGACGAGCAACCCGCTCGTGCAGAACGCCGCCGACGCGGTGCAGCAGGATGCGCAGGATGGCGAGGACGTTGCGGTCAGCGCGGCGGCGGCCGGCTCTGCCAAGGCGCTGCTGGCCGACGCTTCCGCAGATGACGCGGCTGCGGAGGAACAGGGGTCCGTTCTTGGCGGGCTGCCGCAGTGGCTGCCCGTGGCGGGCATCGTCGTAGGCGCATGCGGCCTGGCAGGCGTGGGCCTGTGGGCGTACCGCATGTTCCGTCGCGAAGGGGAGGTGCGCTAGCATGGCGGAAGAGAAGCGACATGCCTCGGCTATCTACGCGGGGCTTGACGAGACGGAGAAGATGCCCGTGGCGGACGCGGCGCGCGACGATGCGTCCGCTGCGGCTGGCCAGGACGCAGCCGGAACGACGATGCCGGTTGATGCGCAGCCTGTTGGAACAGGGCCGGAATCCGGGGGGCAGGGTGCGGGCTCCAAGCGCTCCGACGGCCCCGCGCCCCGCGCCCCGCGCCGCGGCGCGGGCTTGAAGGCCGCCCTGGCCGGCGTTGCGGTGCTGTGCGTGGCGCTGATCGGCGTGTCCGCCTTCGCGCTTGCCGGCGGCTTCGCGCCGCAGGAGAGCGCCAAGGCGGCGTCTGCGCAGGCGGCAGGCGAGGCGGGCGAGGCCGAGGAGGCCGCCGACTCATCCGGCTCCGACGCGGCCGACGCCGACGCCGATGCTGCCGATGACGCCGACGGCGCAGCGAAGGATTCCCAGGGCTCTCAAGATGCCGCTGCGTCGACGGGCGCTGCTGGATCCGGCGGCTCCGGGACCGCCGCGGGCTCCGGCTCCGGCTCCGGCTCCAACTCTGGCTCCAACTCTGGCTCCAACTCTGGCTCGACCAGCGGATCGTCGTCTTCGGCTGGCGGGTCGGGCGGCGGCGCATCTTCGGGTTCCGGTTCGCAGCAGCCTGCCGGCCTGTCGGTAGCGGTGTCCATCGACTCCAGCGCCGCGGGCTCGCCCGTTTCGCTGGTCACCACGGTGACGCTTGAGGAGGGCGCCACCGCCTATGACGCGCTGCTTGCGGCGGCGCAGCAGGCAGGGCTTTCCGTCAACGCCAGCCCCAGCCAGTTCGGCATGTACGTCAAGGGCATCGGCGGCCTGGCGGAGTTCGACCGCGGCGACGAGAGCGGCTGGACCTACTACGTCAACGGCGTGTTCATCAACAACGCAGCCACCGGCACCGTGCTGTCCAACGGCGACGCCGTGTCGTGGGTGTACGTCACCGAGAAGGCGTAGCGGCCGGTCGGCCGACGGAGCGCATCCATGCTCGATGCCAAGCCCAACGCATTCGCAACCTACCATCCAGCGGTGGCGTTCGCCTTTCTGGCGTGCGCCATCGTCATCTCCATGGCGGCGCTGCAGCCCGTGTTCTGCGCGCTGTCGTTGGCGGGTGCCCTGGCGTGCTCGTGCGTGACGCGGGGCGCGCGTCCCACGGTGCGCTCGCTTGCCTGGGCCGTGCCGCTCATGCTCATCGTGACCATCGCGAACCCCCTGTTCAGCGGCTCGGGATCCACTGAGCTTCTGCGCATCGGGCCTACTGCGGTGTACGCGGAGTCGCTTGTCTACGGCGCGTGCTCGGGTTGCATGCTGGCGAGCGTGTTCCTGTGGTTCTCGTCGTATGCCGCCTGCATGGACAGTGCCAACTCGCTTGCCCTGTTCGGCAATGCGCTGCCCACGGTGTCGCTGATGGTGTCGCAGGTGATGCGCCTGGTTCCCCAGTTCGTCGCTCGCGGGCGCACCGTCGCCGCCGCCCAGGATGCCGCCAGCGCGGCCGCTCCCCGCACGAAGAAGGAGCGCGCGGCGGGGAGGCTGCGCATCGTGTCGGTGCTGATGGGATGGGGCATGGAGGACGGCATCGAGCGCAGCGACGCCATGCGCGCCCGCGGCTACGACTGCGGTGCGCGCCGCACCTCCTATCGCCGCTACCGCTTCGGCCGTGCCGATGCGGCGGTACTGGGCGTCATCGTCGTTCTGGCCGCGGTTTCGGGCGCGTTCGCCCTGGCCGTCTGTTTGGATTATTCGTTCTACCCGACGTTGGGCGCCTTCGGCCCCTGGTGGCTGTACGTGCCGTACGCGCTGCTCATGATGGTGCCCGTCGTCTTGCAAGCGAAGGAGTGGTGGCTGTGGCGCCGATGAGCGAGGACCGTGCGGCGCAGGGCGCCGTCTTGGAAGAAGGCGCTGTTTCGGAAGGAAGCGCCGTCCGGCAGGCTGCCGGGGCGGAAGGCGGGGCGCTTGAAGGACGTTCGACGGCTGCGCCGCAGCCTGCGGTGCGCGTCGAGGGCTTCTCGTTCTCCTACGAAGGGGAAGGCGGGCGCCGCCAGGTGCTGCGGGACGTGTCGCTTGAGGTGGAGGAAGGCGCGTTCTGCGTGATCGTGGGCCCTACCGGATGCGGCAAGACCACGCTTCTGTGTTCGCTCAAACCCGAGTTGGCGCCGGTGGGCTCCTGCGGCGGCGCGGTGGAGGTGCTGGGGCATCCCGTGCTGCGCGCCGGGCGGGCGGTGCCCTGCGAAGACGGCGGGCTCGACCGCCGCATGTCGGCGGCGGCCGTGGGCTACGTCATGCAGGATCCCGCCATGCAGATCGTCTGCGACACGGTGTGGCACGAGCTGGCCTTCGGCTTGGAGAACCTGGGGACGCCGCCCGACGAGATGCGCCGGCGCGTGGCCGAGGTGGCGCATTTCTTCGGCATCGAGCCGTGGGTGCGCCAGTCCACCGAGGATCTGTCGGGCGGCCAGATGCAGACGGTGAATCTGGCGGCGGTGCTGGCACTGCGCCCGCGCCTGCTGCTCCTGGACGAGCCCACCGCCCAGCTTGACCCCAACGCCTGCAAGCGCTTCCTGTACCTTTTGGCGCGCGTCAACCGAGAGCTGGGCATCACCGTGGTGATGGCAACCCACGCGCCCGAAGACGTGGCCGACTACGCCACGTGCCGCATCGACCTGGGGGAAGTGGGCGGCCTGGGGTCGCGCGAAGCGCTGTGCCGCAGCCTTGCGCCGCGCTGGCGGTGCCGTCAGGGCGCCCTGGCGCAGCAGCGGGAGGCGGGCGCGGAGGCGCTCTCGGCGCGCGAGGCGTGCTTCCGCTACCGCCGCGACGCCGACTGGGTGCT
This sequence comes from uncultured Eggerthellaceae bacterium, assembly GCA_958452575.1. GTDB lineage: Bacteria > Actinomycetota > Coriobacteriia > Coriobacteriales > Eggerthellaceae > Aphodovivens. The sequence goes on along the minus strand of CAUDUM010000002.1, from coordinate 159,333 downwards.
GCGCGGGCTGGACATGCGGGTGGCCCGTGGCAGCGTGCACGCTGTGGTGGGCGGCAACGGCTGCGGCAAGTCCACGCTGCTCAAGCTTCTGGCGGGCATCCTGAAGCCGCAGCGCGGCAAGGTGCTGAACCCTTGGTCGTCAAGCCAAGCCTACCTGCCCCAGGATCCCAAGGCGCTGTTCGTCTGCGACACCGTGGAGGAGGAGCTTGCCGAATGGCGCGGCCGCTGCGGGTATTCCGCGCAGGACGAGGAGGTGGCGCTTTCCCGTTTCGGGCTGGCGGAGTGCCGGCGCCAGCATCCCTACGACCTTTCGGGAGGGCAGCGGCAGAAGCTGGCGTTGGCGAAGCTTCTGCTGGCCGATCCGCAGCTGCTCTTCTTGGACGAGCCTACCAAGGGGCTCGATCCCTCGTCGTGCGCCGACGAGGTGCGGCTGATCCGCGCTTTGGCCGACGAGGGCCGCACCGTGGTGCTGGTGACGCACGATCTGGACTTCGCGCTTGCCGCCGCCGACGAGGCGTCCATGGTGTTCGACGGCGAGCTGGCCTGCACCGAGCCGGTCGACCGCTTCTTCGCCAACAACCTGGTGTACCGCCCCAACAAAGAATCGCGCCTGTTCGGAGCCCTGCTATGAGAGTCCCCGAGCAAGGCGATGCGCGCCGTCACGCGCTTTCGGTGGCCGCCGAGGCGCTGGCCGTGGCCGGCGTGCCCGTGGTTCTGGGCCTGTGCATCGCGTTCCAGGTGCAGCAGACGGCCGTGCTGTCGCTGGTGGTGGTGCTGGGTTGCCTGCTGGCGTTCTTCGCCGGCTTCGAGCAGTCGCGCCCGCGCTTGCGCGACACCATGCCCATAGCCGTTTTGGCGGCGCTGGCCGCTGCGGGGCGCATCTTGTTCGCTCCCATTCCCAGCTTCAAACCGGTGTCGGCCATCGCCATCATCGCGGGCGCGGCGTTCGGGCGGCGCGCGGGCTTTCTGGTGGGGGCGCTGGCGGCTTTGGTGTCCAACTTCTTCTTCGGCCAGGGGCCCTGGTCGCCCTGGCAGATGTACGGCTGGGGCCTGGTCGGCTGGCTGGGCGGTGTGCTGGCCGCATCGGGGCTGTTCGGGCGGCCGGAAGCCGAGGGCCGGCAGGGCGCGTGCGGCAAGGTGGCGCTTCTGTGCTACGGCTTTCTGTCCGGGCCGCTGTACGGCGTGGTGCTGAACCTGTGGAGCATCGTGGGGTTCTACCACCCCGAGACGCTGGGACAGGCGGCGCTGGTGTACGCGGCGGCCATCCCCTTCGACGTCACGCACGGCGTCGCCACCGCGGTGTTCCTGCTGGCGCTCTACGTTCCCTGGCAGCGCAAGCTCGTCCGCGTCAAGCGCAAGTTCGGCCTGCAGGCGTAGGGGCGGGGTTTCGCGTTCGTTCGTCCGCGCGCGTTGCGGGACGCGGGGCGTGCGCGCCGTTGCCGTTGCGGGTGCGAGCCGTTGCCGCCGCGAGCGCGCCGCTGCTGCGGGTGCGCGACGTTGCTGTCACGGGGGCGCTGCTGCCGTTGCGCGCGGTGCGGTCGCTCCGGGGCGCGCGTATCGCTGCTGCCTGGGCGCGCGTTGCGGCCTCTCCGGGGCGCGACTGTGTTGCAGCTGTGCCGATGCGCGCGTGCCACAGCCCAAGAGCATCCGAAAAAGGTCAGGCTCAGCAGGCTGCTGCTTCAGTGCGCGCGCCACAGCTGCGCCGGTCCCCAACCGTGCCGCAGTTGCGCCAGCGCGCGACCGCGCTAACCGTCGCGAACTTGGCAACGCAGGGAGCCTAACCGTGCTAATCGCGGAGAACTTGCCAGCGCTGGCGGCCCAACCGCGCTAATCGTCGGGAATTTGCCAGCTGTCGTGCGCGTTTTCGGCGATTAGCACGGTTCTCGACGGCGATTCGCGAGTGCGTTTTCGCAAGCAGGCGTAAAATGCCTGTTCAGCATCTGGCCGCTTCTCTGGCTTTTGCTTGCCGTTCGCAGGGGGCGGCTATAAACCGTGCTAATCGCCGGGTTCTTGCCCCAGGGATGGCAAGTTTCGGGCGATTAGCACGGCGGGCGCGGGAACCCTGCGGGGAATGGAGACGCGCGCTTCTCCAAAGACGGAAGCGTGCGCGCCGCTGGCGATGGAAGAGCGCGTGCCGCTGACAGCGGAAAGGCACGCCGCCGTCGATGGAAGGGCGCGCGGTGCCGGCGGCGCAGCGTGTGGTCGGTCGGCGAAGGAAAGGGCGCGCCGCGAGAGCCGGAAGAGGGCGCTGCGCGAACGATGGAGGAAGGGACAGCGATGAAGCCGTCGGAAAACCGCATGCCGAAAGGACGCGCCGCGTCGCTTGAGCAGGTGGCTTTAGCGCTGCGACGCGGCGAGCCGGCGGTGTTTCCCACCGACACGGTATGCGGGGTGGGGGTGTCCGTGGATGCCGCAGACGGTCCCGACGAGCTGTTCCGCCTTAAGCGCCGTCCGGCGGGCAAGCCCGTCGCCTGGCTGGTGGCCGACCCTGCCGACCTGGATCGCTTCGGCTCCGACGTGCCCGCCCTTGCCCATGCGGCGGCGCGGGCGTTCTGGCCGGGCGGTCTGACCCTCATCGTGAACGCGTCGGAGGCGGTGCCGCCTGCGTTTCGCTCGGCGGCGGGCACCGTGGGGCTGCGCATGCCCGCCAACCCGCTGACGCTTGCGCTCATCCGCGCCGTCGGCGCGCCGCTTGCCACCACGTCGGCGAACTTCTCGGGTGCTGCGGCTCCCGCCACGCTCGGTGAGGCTGACCCTGCGTTCTTGGCGCAGGTCGCCGCCGTGCTGGACGACGCAGGCGCCGAAAGTGCCGAGTGTGTCGAAGCCGCTAGGGATGCCGTCGATAGCGAAAACGCCGAGGTCGCCGCAACCTTCGCCGTCCCTGTCGCAGCCGCCGCGGTCTCTGACGCCGCGCGTGCTGTCGTTTCAGCTCCGGTCGACGTGGCCCCCGCGCCCTTGCCCGCTTCCGCCACCCGCGTCGGAACACCCGCCATCCCCGCCACCGATCCGCAGCCGGCGGGCGGCGTGGCCTCCACGGTGCTCGACTGCACCTGCGACCCGCCGCGCATCCTGCGACAGGGCGCCGTTTCCGCCGACGTGCTGGAGCACCTGCGAATGAGCCTATAATGGTGTCCGAAAGGCGGAGATTCCTGGAGAACCGCCGCCCGCACGCCCGCCGGCTCGAAAGGGGTCCCATGCACGAAGCGCCTGACCACGCGACGCCCACCGCGGCGGCAGCCACGGCCGCGGTAGCCGCTTCCGCGCCGAGCGCCGCCGCAGACCCGCTGGCCGCCTGCGCTGCTTTCTCTCCGAACGCCACTCCAGCCCAAAACGCCGCCTGCGCCGCAAGCTCTCCGGACGCCGCCGCCCCCGAAGAGCTGTTCTTCCCCTCGAGCGATGGGCGCACGCGCATCCATGCCCTCGTGTGGGAGCCCGTTCCGTCTTCGCTGCATGGCGGCTGTCCGTGGGGCGTCGTGCAGATCGTCCATGGCATGTGCGAGCACGTCGGACGCTACGACGGCTTCGCCCGGTTTTTGGCTGCGCGCGGGTTCGCCGTGTGCGGGGAGGACCATCTCGGCCACGGCGGAAGCGTGACGGACCCCAGCATGTTCGGCGATCTGCCGCCGCGCGAGGGGAAGGACATCCTCATCGCCGATGTCGACGCGCTGCGCCGCCTTGCGCAGCAGCGGTTCGGAGCGGAAGTCCCCTTCTTCCTGTTCGGGCATTCCATGGGCAGCTTCATCGTGCGCGCCTACCTTGCGCGCCCGCTGGCCCAGGGGCTCTCGGGCGCCGTCATCTGCGGCACTGGACAGCAGCCCCGTGCGTTATCGGCGGCGGGCAACCTGCTTGCGCGCGTCATCGGCCGGGTGAGGGGCACGGGGCATCGCAGCGCGTTCATCGACGGTTTGGGCGCGGGCGCCTACGGCAAGCGCATCTCGAACGCGCGCACGCCCTTCGACTGGCTTTCCACCGACCCCGCGGTGGTCGACGCCTACTTGTCCGACGAGCGCTGCGGCTTCATGTTCACCGTGGGCGGCTATGCGGCGCTGACCGACCTCACCGGCGAGATAGCCGATCCCGCCTGCGTCGCGCGCGTGCCCTACGACATCCCGTTGCTGTTCGTGGCCGGGGCGGAAGACCCTGTGGGCGCGAACGGCAAGGGCGTGCATGCCGCTGCGCAGGCGCTGCGCCGGGCGGGCGTCGAGCGCGTCGACGAGATACTGTATCCGGGCATGCGCCACGAGATCCTCAACGAGCCCGGCCGCGCCCAGGTTATGTCCGACATCCTGTCATGGTTGGAAGCCTGCCTCGAACGACCGCGCCGCATCGAGCCGGCGCCTTCCGAGAAAGGACGATGATATGCGCGAAACCTACGTCATAGCGCTCGACCAGGGCACCACCTCGTCGCGCGCGGTGCTGGTGGATCGACGGGGTCGCCTTGTCGATGCCGTCCAGAACCCCTTTCCCCAGATATTTCCCCAGCCGGGTTGGGTTGAGCACGACCCCCGCGACATCCTCTCGTCGCAGCTGGGCGCGCTCACCGAGCTTCTGATCCAAAACGGCCTGGGTCCCGCCGACATCGACAGCATCGGCATCACCAACCAACGCGAGACCACGGTGGTGTGGAATCGCGAGACCGGGGTTCCGGTGTGCAACGCCATCGTGTGGCAGTGCCGCCGCACCGCCGACATCATCGAAAAACTGACCGGGGATCCCGCGGTCGCGCAGGAGATCACCCGCAAGACCGGCCTCATCCCCGATCCGTATTTCTCGGCAAGCAAGATCAAGTGGATCCTCGACAACGTGCCCGGCGCCCGCGAGGACGCCGAGGCGGGCAGGCTCGCGTTCGGCACCGTCGACTCGTGGCTCATTTGGACGCTCACGCATGGCATGGTGCATGCGACCGACGTGACCAACGCCAGCCGCACGATGCTGTTCGACATCCACGAGATGCGCTGGGATCCTTGGCTGCTCGACCTGTTCGGCATCCCCGCGTCGATGCTGCCCGAAGTGCGCCCCTCCTCGGCGGATTTCGGCGTCACCGCCAATCCCGGCGTCTTGGAGGGCATCCCCATCCGCGGCGTTGCGGGCGACCAGCAGGCGGCGCTGTTCGGGCAGTGCTGCTTTGCCCCCGCCCAGGCCAAGAACACCTACGGCACGGGCTGCTTCCTTTTGCTGAACACCGGGCCTGAGGCCTGCGCGTCGACGCACGGCCTGGTCACCACCATCGCCGCGGCGGCGCCGGGCGAGGGTCCGGTGTACGCGCTGGAGGGCAGCGTGTTCATGGCGGGCGCGCTCATCCAGTGGCTGCGCGACGAGGTTGGCCTGATCTCGTCGGCTGCCGAAAGCGAGGAGCTGGCGCGTTCGGTCGACGATACGGCGGGCGTGCACGTGGTCCCCGCGTTCACCGGGTTGGGCGCGCCGTACTGGGACTCGCAGGCGCGCGGCGCGATCCTGGGGCTCACGCGCGGCGCCAACCGGGCCCATATCGTGCGCGCGGCGCTGGAGTCGCTGGCATTCCAGGTGGCGGACCTGGTGGGTGCGATGGAGGCCGATGCGGGGTTCCCGTTCCGCGAAATGCATGTCGACGGCGGCGCTTCGGCCAACGACTTCCTCATGCAGTTCCAAAGCGACATCCTGGGCTGCGAGCTGCATCGCCCCGCATGCCTGGAGACCACCGCGCTCGGCGCCGCGTACCTGGCGGGACTCTCGACCGGGTTCTGGAAGGACACCGCCGAGCTTTCGGCGCTGCGTGAGAATGAGAAGGACTTCGCGCCGCAGATGGATGGGCAACTACGTGATAAGCTGTTGCACGACTGGCGCGACGCCGTCAAAACGGTCATGAAATGAGAAAAAGGGACAGCCGCTCTCTCTCGTTGTCGATATAGGAAGGACGAGCATGAAGATCAGCATCGCGAGCGATCACGCGGGCTTCGAGCAGAAGCAGGCCCTGCGCGACTATCTGATGGGGAAGGGCTGCGAGGTCGTCGACCGCGGGCCGGACAGCGACGACCGCGTCGACTACCCCGACTTCGCCGCCGCCGTGGCCCACGACGTGGCCGACGGCGCGGCGGAGTACGGCGTGCTGGTGTGCGGCACCGGCATCGGCATGGCGGTGGCCGCCAACAAGATCCACGGCATCCGCGCCGTCAACTGCATCACGACGCAGTTCGCCGAGCTGGCGCGCGAGCACAACAACGCCAACATCGTCACGCTGTCGGGTCGCTTCGTCGAGCTCGACGAGAACGAGCGCATCCTGGACGCGTTTTTGTCCACGGACTTCGGCGGCGGCCGCCACGAGGGCCGCGTCGCCAAGATCATGGCGCTCGAGAACTAGAAAGCGGAGGCGAGGTCCCATGTATGACGGAAGGGTAGTGGTGGTCGACCACCCGATGGTCCAGCACAAGCTGTCCATCCTGCGCGATGCGCGCACGTCCTCGATGCGGTTCCGCGAGCTGGTGCGCGAGCTGGCGATGTTCGAGGCGTACGAGGCCACGCGCGACCTGCCTCTTGAGGATGAGGTCGTCCAGACGCCGCTCGCGACGGCGTGGTGCAAGACCATCAGCGGCAAGAAGCTCGCCATCGTCCCCATCCTGCGCGCGGGCCTGGGCATGGTCGACGGCGTGCTGGAGCTGGTCCCCGCCGCGCGCGTGGGCCATCTGGGCATGTACCGCGACGAGGCGACGCACGAGCCGCACCCCTACTACGCCAAGTTGCCCGAGGACATCGCCTCGCGCGCCGTCTTGGTGGTGGACCCGATGCTGGCCACCGGCGGATCCGCGATCGCGGCGGTGCGCTACCTGCGGGGGCAGGGCGTGTCGGGCACGCTCAAGGTGATGGTGATCGTCGCGGCTCCCCAGGGCATCGAGGCGCTGCTCGCCGCCGATGACGACCTGGTCATCTACACCTGCTCGGTCGACGACGGCCTGAACGAGAACGCCTACATCGTCCCCGGACTCGGCGACGCCGGCGACCGCATCTTCGGAACCAAATAGGAGGGCTGCCATGACGGTGGACCATCGTCCCAGCTGGGATCAGTACTTCATGACTTTGGCCAACGAGGTGGCCACGCGCACGACGTGCATGCGCCGCGCCGTGGGCGCCATCATCGTCAAGGACCGCCGCATCCTGGCCACCGGATACAACGGCGTGCCCACGGGGCTGCGCCATTGCAGCGAGACGGGGTGTTTGCGCCAAGAGCTCGGCGTGCCGTCGGGCCAGCGCCACGAGATCTGCCGCGGCCTGCATGCTGAGCAAAACGCCATCATCCAGGCGGCGCGCTACGGCATCAACATCACCGGCGCATCCATCTACATCACCACCCAGCCGTGCGTGGTGTGCGCCAAGATGCTGATCAACGCCGGCATCGGCGAGATCATCTACCAGAACCCGTACCCCGACGAGCTGTCGATGTCCATGCTGGAAGAGGCTGGCATCAAGCTGCGCGTGTATGAAGAAAAAGACTCCGAGTAACGGGCTCTTTTTCTTGTTGTCGCTGTTGGGAGGCCTTGGCAGGCGCGTTCGGGCGGAGGTTCGCTCGGTCTTCTGCGGCGTTGCTTCCCATCATCGAAACGCTTTCGCGAGCGCCTGCTGGCGGGGCTTGTTCCGCTCACCCAATTTTTTCGTCTTTTTCTCTCTTTGGTCCGAAACGCACGAAAAACTTTGCTAGCATGTACTGCGCTAGCGGGTCGGAAGGCCCTGCCAACATGTAACGGGGACCGCGGAAAGTCGCGGATGAGGGGAGTGTCTAGCGCATGCATATCGCCTTGGGAGTATTGTCCGGAATCATTGGATTCCTGCCTTTATTCCTGTCGCTGCGACTGTCGCGCCGATCCCGTTCAACTCAAGCACTCACCCTCGGTATGTACGGTCTTGCGGGTGTGTGCGTTTCGCTGCTGGTGCTTATCGTAGCCACGGTCGCCTGTGGCATTTTGGCGCGCGACGCGATCGTGCCTTTCGTTATCGCTGAAGCGGTGGTGTTTTTGGGAAGCACGATCGCTTATGTGATGTATAAGAACGCGCCTGCCAAGCGCAAGCGTGGACAATAGGGAATGGTTGTCTAGGAAAGGAATCTCATGGGCGAAGCTCTTAACGCGTTCGTCGAGGAGGCTCAAGGCCTATCGGCGCACTTCGACCCTCAGACCGTTTTCAGCATTGGCGGCTGGGATATCACCCAGTACGTCATCTGGCTGTTTATCGCGCTGGCGATCACGTTTATCGTGGTTCTGGTTGCGGCGAAAAAGCTTCAGCTGATCCCCAAGAACAAGTTCTTGAACACGGTCGAATACGGCTACGACTTCGTTAACAAAAACATCGCCGAAGATGTTATCGGCCAGGGCTTCAAGCAGCACGTACCCTTCTTGGCGACGATGTTCTTCTTCATCCTCATCTGCAACATCCTGGGTCTGATACCCGGCTTCAAAACGTCGACGGGCTCCATTTCGTGCACGTGGGCGCTTGCAGCGATCTCGTTCATCTACTTCATCGTGTGGGGCATCAAAGCCCACGGCGTGGGCGGCTATGTGCTCAGCCTGTGCCCGAGCGGCGTTCCCGGCCCCATGAAGCCGGTCATCTGGTTCTTGGAGCTGTTCTCCACCATCATCCGCGTTCTCACGCTGGCAGTCCGACTCTACGGCAACATGCTGGCAGGCCATATGATGCTCGCCATTTTCGGCATCGCCACCACGTGCTTTATCCAGCAGGCGCTGTTCGCAGGCTCGATGGATCTCATCGCCGGCCTGCCGTCCATCGCCTGGTTCGCCATCCTGGTTCTCATGTACGGCCTCGAGTGCCTGGTCGCTTTCATCCAGGCGTTCGTGTTCGCCATCCTTTCGGCCTCGTACGTCAGCACGGCCGTTAACGCCCACTAGGGGCGATCTCGCCGGCAAGGCCGGCCGTCCGCCGCAACGCATGCGGCCTGAATTTGGTGTTACAGCTAAAGAAGCTGGACAGGTAAAGGTAGGCGGCTCCGCACGGTGCGGGGCCCGACAAAGGAGGAAACAGTGGAAATCACCCTTGCGCTCGCCGCATTGAAGGTCGTCGGCTACGGCCTCGCAGCCATCGGCCCTGGCATCGGCATCGGCATCGCTACGTATGGTCTTTGCACCTCGGCAGCTCGTCAGCCGGAAATGAAGGGTCAGCTCATGGGCTACTTCTTCATCGGCGCTGCTATGTCTGAGGCATTGGCACTGCTCGGTTTGGTTCTGTTCTTCATCGGTTAATCGCCCAGATTCACCGTATGACTCTCTCGAGAAAAGAACAGGAGGCAAGCGAGTTGAAATCATACAAGACAAAGGCAGCGAAGCTGGGCTCTGTGATCGCCATCGCAGGCGCTGCGGCTGCGGCCTTCCCGTCGTATGCATTCGCTTCTGAGGGGGGCGGCATCGACGCCATCCTCCCGAAGATGAACGAATTCATTCCGATGCTTGTCGCCTTCATCATCCTGTGGATCGTCCTTGCGAAATTCGGTTGGCCTGTGTTCGACCGCATGCTGGAAAAGCGCTCGAACACCATCAAGGAGGCTCTGGAAAAGTCCGAGAACGCACGCGTGGAGAGCGAGCGAGTTCTGGCCGAGTACCAGAAGCAGCTTGACGAAGCCAAGGCTCAGTCGGCCAAGATCGTGGCCGACGCCAAGGTTACCGCCGAAGCCGTGAAGGCAGACATCACCGCCAAGGCTCAGGCCGAGGCGGCGGCTATGGTTGACAAGGCGCGCGAGGCCATCGAGGCGGAGAAGAAAGCCGCAATTGCCGAGCTGCAAGGCTCGGTGGCAGACCTGTCCATTTCTGTGGCGGGTCGCCTGATTGGCGAGGATCTCAACGATGACCAGCATCGTAAGATCATCGAGCGCTATGCGACCGAGGCGGGCAGTTTCAATGCCAACTAATCGCCTTGTCGTCAAAGAAACAATTGCCGTGTACGCCTCGACGTTGTTCGACGCGGTACAAACGGCTGACGGCCAGGACGGCGTGCTGGAGGTGCGCGATCAGCTGGCTCAGGTCGCCGCCGCCATCCGTGGCAACGTGGATCTTTCCACCGCCTTCTCTGACGGCGCATTTACGCCGGAGCAGCGAGGCGAGCTGGCACGCGGCGTGTTCGCGCAGTGCAATCCGGCTCTTGCCGAAGTGCTGGGCGTCATGGCCGAACGCAACGAGATCAACATGATCACGCGCGTTGCGGCCGCCTATGAAGAGCAGCTGGGAAGCAAGCTCAACCTGTGCGTGGTCGACGTGACCACCGTGGTTCCGCTTGACGACCATCTGCGTGAAGTAATTACGAAGAAAGCCGAAACCGAACTGGGCATGAATGTCGTGCTGAACGAGCACGTCGACAAGTCCCTTTTGGGCGGCATCATCATGAGCGTGAACGGCAGGCGCATCGATGCGAGCATGCGTTTCCAGCTCGACAACGCCCGCACCGTGCTCAAGCAAGCAACTGTAGATGGAGGTGAATGCTAGTGACTGAAATCACCGCACAGTCCATTGACGAAGCTCTGCGCAAGCAGTTGGCCGCCCTCGAAGTAAGCGTCGATTCTCGCGAGGTCGGTACGGTCATCCAGGTTGGTGACGGTATCGCACGCGTCGACGGCCTGCGCAATGCCATGGCCGGCGAGCTCCTCGAGTTCATGGGAGAAGGCGGCAAGACCGTGTACGGCCTCGCTCAGAACCTCGAAGAGGACGAAGTGGGCGCCGTTCTTTTGGGCGATGTCACCGCAATCAAGGAGAACGACCAGGTTCGCACGACCGGTCGCATCATGGAGGTTCCCGCCGGCGAAGCAATGCTCGGCCGCGTTGTGAACCCGCTGGGCATGCCGCTTGACGGCAAGGGGCCCATTGCCACCACGGCAACTCGTCCCGTTGAGTTCAAGGCTCCCGGCGTTATCAGCCGCAAGCCCGTGCATGAGCCCATGCAGACGGGCATCCTGGCCGTCGACTCGATGATCCCCATCGGTCGTGGCCAGCGCGAGCTGATCATCGGCGACCGTCAGACCGGCAAGACGGCTATCGCCATCGACGCCATCATCAACCAGAAGGGCCAGGACATGATCTGCATCTATGTTGCAGTCGGTCAGAAGGCCTCCACGGTTGCCGGCGTTATGGAGACGCTCGAGAAGCACGGCGCGATGGACTACACCATCATCGTGTCTGCTACCGCAGCCGATTCCGCACCGCTGCAGTACATTGCGCCGATGGCCGGTGCTGCAATGGGCGAGTACTTCGTGTACAACGGTGTTGACGGCAAGCCCGCCGGCCCCGAGAACCCCGGCCGCCACGTGCTCATCGTTTACGATGACCTGTCCAAGCAGGCTGTGGCCTATCGTCAGATGTCTCTGACGCTGCGCCGCCCGCCGGGACGCGAGGCTTACCCGGGCGACATCTTCTATCTGCATTCTCGCCTGCTCGAGCGTGCAGTGAAGATGTCCGACGAGTACGGTCGTGGCTCCATGACGGCTCTGCCCATCATCGAGACGCAGGCTGGCGACGTGTCTGCCTACATCCCGACCAACGTCATCTCCATTACCGACGGTCAGATCTTCCTGACCACGGACCTGTTCTTCCAGGGCCAGCGCCCCGCAGTCGACGTCGGCATCTCGGTGTCTCGAGTCGGTGGCTCCGCGCAGACCAAGGCCATGAAGTCCGTTGCCGGCACGCTGCGCCTCGACCTTGCGGCTTACCGCGAGATGCAGGCGTTCACCCAGTTCGGCAGCGACCTGGACAAGGCCACGCAGGATCAGCTGAACCGCGGCGCTCACATGACCGAGCTTCTGAAGCAGGGTCGTTACGTGCCGATGCCGTTCTACGATCAGGCCATCGCCATCTACGCGGCCGGCCAGGGCTTCATGGACGAGATCCCCGTGTCCGATGTGACGCGCTTCCGCGCCGAGATGCTCGAGTACCTGCATGCTTCCCATGCCGACCTGGTGAAGAGTGTCGAGGACGAGAAGAAGTTCACCGACGAGACGAAGGCAGGCCTGAACAGCGCGATCGAGTCGTTCAAGACCCAGTTCCAGCCTACGGTGTAAGGAAGGTAGCTTATGCCCAACCTTCACGACATTGAAAGGCGCATCAATTCGGTCAGCTCGACGAAGCAGATCACGCGCACGATGGAAATGGTGGCAGCAGCCAAGATCCGCCGCGCAACCGAGCGCGCGGAGAATGCTCTGCCTTGGGCGAACATCATCTCCAACATGCTGATCAGCACGGCGAAGTACGCTCCTTTGGAGGAGGAGCCCACGCTGCAGAAGCACGACGAGGTGAAGAAGGCTGTCGTCGTCGTTGTCACTTCGGATCGTGGCCTCGCAGGCGGTTTCAACAGCAATGTGCTCCGCCATGCGGAAAAGGTCATCAAGGAGAGGCAGCGCAAAGGCATCGAGGTCGAGGTCATCGCATGCGGCAAGAAGGCCATCAGCTACTTCACGTACCGTGGCATCAAGCCGGTGTTCGAGTTCCGCGATCTCTCCGCCGACCCCACCTACGAGGAGGCCGCTGAGATCTCCCAGTACACGGGCGACGGTTACCATTACGGGCAGAACGATGAGGTCATCCTCATCTTCAACCACGCGAAGAACAGCGCCGAGCAGGTGCTGATCGAGCAGCAGGTGCTGCCTGTGGACTTGACGCCGTATGCCGAAGTCTTGGGCCTGAAGCCCAAGGAGGAAGACGTGTTCGACTACTTCCGCCCGAAGGACCTCGATTCGCTTCCCGGCGATGTTAGCTTCGAGCCCGACGCCGCCACGTGCCTGTTCGAGTTGATGAAGGCGTATCTGCGCAATACGTACTATTACGCCCTTATCGACTCTGCTGCTGCCGAGCAGGGTGCACGCCGCTCGGCAATGAAGTCGGCTACCGACAACGCCAACGAAATGGTCGAGACATTGACCAGACTGTACAACCGTGTCCGTCAGGGTGCCATCACGACCGAGATCACCGAGATCGTCGGTGGCGCAGCGGCTTTGGAGGAATAAATGAGTGAGAAATTGATTACCAGAGAGGAGCTTGAGGCCAGCAAGGGCGCAACCGGTCGCATCGTTCGTATCGTCGGCGCGGTTGTGGACGTAGAGTTTCCGCCGGATCAGATGCCGGCAATCTACAACGCGTTGACCGTTGACGCAAAGACCTTGGCCGGCGACATCCACCTGGTGCTGGAGGTTGAGTCTCAGCTTCCCGGCAACCTGGTGCGCACGGTTGCCATGAGCTCCACCGACGGCCTGACCCGCGGTCTCGACGCCGTTGACACGGGTCACCCCATCATGATGCCGGTAGGCCCGCAGACCTTGGGTCGCATTTGGGACGTTATGGGTCAGCCCGTAGACGAAAAGCCCATGCCCGAGGTTGCCGGCTACATGCCCATCCATCGTCCTGCTCCGGAGTTTGAAGAACTGTCTACCAAGACGGAGATCTTCGAAACTGGTATTAAGGCCATCGACCTGATCGAGCCCTTCATCAAGGGCGGCAAGACCGGTCTGTTCGGCGGCGCAGGCGTAGGCAAGACCGTTATCATCCAGGAGCTCATCAACAACCTGGCACAGGAGCATGGCGGTACTTCGGTGTTCACCGGCGTTGGCGAGCGCACCCGCGAGGGTACCGACCTTTACCTGGAAATGAGTGAGTCTGGCGTTATCGAGAAGACCTGCTTGGTCTACGGCCAGATGAACGAGCCTCCGGGAGCGCGTCTGCGCGTCGGCCTGGCTGGCCTGACCGAGGCGGAGTACTTCCGTGATCAGGGTCAGGACGTCCTGCTGTTCATGGACAACATCTTCCGCTTCACGCAGGCTGGCTCCGAGGTGTCCGCACTGCTGGGCCGCATGCCTTCCGCTGTGGGTTACCAGCCGACGCTGGCCACCGAGATGGGCGACCTCCAGGAGCGCATTACGTCCACGGCTTCCGGTTCGATTACTTCGGTGCAGGCCGTTTACGTGCCCGCCGACGACTTGACCGACCCGGCACCTGCCACGACGTTCACGCACCTGGACGCAAAGACGGTTCTGTCCCGTTCCATCGCCGAGCTGGGCATCTATCCCGCCGTCGACCCGCTGGAGTCCACCTCCCGCGCTCTCGAGCCCGCCATCGTGGGCGAGGAGCACTACCGTGTGGCCACCGGCATCCAGGAGCTGCTGCAGAACTACAAGGACCTGCAGGACATCATCGCCATTCTGGGTATGGACGAGCTGTCCGAGGAGCAGAAGCTGACCGTTAACCGCGCTCGCAAGGCTCAGCAGTTCTTCGGCCAGTGCTTCCACGTGGCAACGCAGTTCACCGGCCTGCCTGGCAAGTACGTCAAGATGGAAGACACCGTTCGCTCCTTCGCCGCCATCCTCGACGGTGAGTGCGACGACATCCCCGAGCAGTGCTTCCGCATGAAGGGTTCCATCGACGACGTATACGAAGCCTACGAGCAGATGAAGAAGGAAGAAGCTAATGCCTAAACCTTTCCGCTGCATAGTGGCCATTCCGACGCGTGCCCTGTTCCAGGGTGAGGTTTACTACGCGAAGGTGCCTGGCAGCGAGGGCGATTACGGCGTGATGGCTGATCACGAGCTTACCGTGACCACCAACCGCCCCGGCGTGCTTACCCTGTGGCTCGATCCGGAGGGTACGAAGAAGAAGTACTTCGTCACGTACGGTGGCTTTGCCCAAACGTTCGGCGATCAGCTTTCCGTTCTGGCCCGCATGGGCAAGGATGCCGATAACCTCGATGTCGAGGATACGCGCAGGAAGCTCGCCGCGATCACGCAGAAGATCGTGGAGCTTGAGAAGTCTTCCAATGAGGCCGATCAGGCGGTTCTTGAGACCTCCCGCGTGAAGAAGGAGTGGTACGAGCTTCAACTGCATTCGGTTGGAGCCGACCAGTAGGCATTCCGTCGAGCGTATCGCCCGATGCGCCTAGGCCCAACCGATTCGGATGGGCGCTACATACCAACAGAAAGCCCCGGCTGCGAGAGCGGACCGGGGCTTTTTGCGTGACAGGGGGAGTTGGCAGGACCGTCCCCTGTCACGTCCTCACGCATTAGAATTGCGGGTGTTCATGATGAGCATCTGAAGGCGGTTCTCGATGTTGGCGAAGCTCACGTCTGGATCGTAGTCGAGGGGCAGTATCTGCGCCTTAGGGTAGAGCTCTTTGAGCCATTTGGCGATGCCGCGTCCCACAACATGGTTAGGCAGGCATCCGAACGGCTGCAGGATAACGAACGCGCGGCAGCCCTTTTTGGCGTGGTGGAGTATCTCTGCGGGGATCAAAACGCCCTCGCCCGCATCGAAGGTGTGGTGGATGATAGGGTCGCTGTCCTTGACAAGGTCTGGCATCCGCTCGGGGGGTTCGTAGAGCGGATGGGCGCTTCCGATGCGGTCGGCGATGTCATGCGCCTTGTCGAACACCTTGTTAGCGATCGAATACCACGCGGCTTCGGGCTTGGGGATGTCGACCTGGAACTCCTTGACCTGGGCGTTCTTGTAGAAATAGGTCTTGCGGATGACGTCGGTCATGCGCGCCTCGATGACCTCGAGGCCGTTGCGCTCAAGATAGTCCTCGATATGGCGATTGGCGCCGGGATGGAAGTTGAGCAGGTACTCTCCGACGATGAGGACGGTGGGACGGGGGTTCGCGCGGTCGTAGCGCACCTCTTTCATAAGGGCGATGGCGCGCTTGAACCCCGCGATAGCGCCGCGCACGCCCCGCTCCCGCATGCCGTCCATGGTGGCGTCGAGCGCGCGGCCGAACGCCGCGTTGGCGCTACCCGGCTCCAGCTCGTAGGGCCTTATCCGGCGCAGGAGCGCCTCCAGGGCATCGATCATCGGCAGCCCGACCGCCGTGCGGATGGCGGCGGGGACGCTCATTTTAAAGCCGGGGTGGATGTCATGGGCGTCAACATCGTCGTTGGTGATGATGGGCACGTGCGAAAAGCCGGCATCGTCGAGCGCTTTGCGCAGGAGCGCCGCGTAGTGGGTCAAACGGCAGTCGCCGATGTACTTGCCCGTAGCGACGGCGACTTCGGCGTCGTCGTAAGCGCCGCTCATCAACGCGGCAAGCGATTCGCCGATGGTCATCTGGGCAGGGAAGCAGATATCGTTGTGCACGTACTTCTTCCCCAGGCGGATGGCCTCCTCGCCGCCGACATCGAGCGCCTCGGCGCGAACCCCCTGGCGGCAGAACGTGGCGGACATCAGTTTGGCAAACGCATGCGAGGTGTTGGGCACGAGCACCACCTTGTCGCGGCGGTCCGCCTTGGTGAATTTGATCGGGTACGGGTCAGGCAGCACGTGCTCGGCTGAGGGTTCGAAAGTCCGGCTGCGGGCGGTGCGGCGCGCATCGACGGTCTCGACGAACGAGCGCACGCGGATGCGCAACGGGCCCGTCGCGTCGCTTTCGTCCACTTTGAGGATGAGCGGCGTCTTGGACCCTCCGGAGGCCTCGTGCATGAGGCGGACGATCTCGTCCGACAGGTACGCGTCGTGACCGCAGCCGAAGCTGACGAGCTGGACGTACTCAAGCGCCGGATCGCCGGCGGCGATGAGCGCGGTGCCGAGCATGCGCGCATGGAAGTTGTTGACGATGTCGAGACGGCTCATCGAGAGGTCGACCTCGGTTGCTCCCGGCACCGCATCGGGCGGGAGAACGGGGATGCCCCTGCTCGTGAACAGGCGCGGAAGGCCGTGGTTGACAAGCGGGTCGTTGTGATAGGGGCGCGAGGCGAGAACGACGGCGTACGAGCCGGTGCGGCGTGCCTCATCGATGACCTGGGCGCCCCGTTCGACGAGGCGATCGCGGAACGATCGCTGCGCCGCATCCGCCGCGGCGATCGCACGCAGCGCGATCTGATCGGGGACGCCGAACGCGTCGCGCAGGTAAGCGGAGAGCTGGCGATCGCGGTCCTTGTCGGAATACCAGTGGAACAGTGGCGCGTCGAAGGGGATGCCGAAGCGCTTCTCGGGGTTGTCCGAGTTGCGCACCACCAGGGGGTACCCCTTGACCACTGCGCACATCCACAAGCTCGTGTCCTGGACGTTCTCGGTGGGTACGGTGGTGACGATGGGCATGAATATGCGGTCGACCCCGGCGTCGGCGAGATCGCGCAGATGCCCGTGGACGAGCTTGGCGGGGAAACACACCGTATCCGAGGGAACGTTGGGCAGCCCGCGTTCGTAGAGCTCGTGCGACGAAGGTCCCGAGACATGCACCGAAAAGCCCAGCGAAAGGAACAGCGTGCGCCAAAACGGCAGGTTGTCCCAAAGCGCCAGCACGCAGGGCAGGCCGACGACCTCGTTGCGCATGGGGAGGAGGGACGGGACGGGCGCCTCCTCGAACAGCAGCTTCTGGCGGTAGGCGAACAGGTCGGGAGTGGTCTGTGCGTTGGCCTTGATGTCGCGCAGCTGGCGGCGCACCTCCTCATCGCGCGGATCTCCCACCACCTCGCCGCGCTCGCAGCGGTTGCCCGTCACATAGGTCGATCCGTCCGAGAAGGTCACCAGCGTGCGGTTGCAATGGTTTCCGCAGAACGGGCAGGGGTTGTTGGATTCGCGCGTGTACGAGAAGCCGTCCATCGCGTCGAGCCCGATGAAGCGGGATGCGATGAAGTCCCCGTCGGCAAGCCGCTTGCGTTTGGCGATGAGCGCGGCGCCGATGGCGCCCATGATGCCGGGGTAGGGGGCGCGTGTGACCTGGCGGCCAAGGTAGAGCTCCAGCGAGCGCAGGACCGCGTCGTTTTTGAACGTGCCGCCCTGCACGACGATGCGCTGCCCAAGCGAATCGGTGTTGGCGATGCGGATGACCTTGGTGAACACGTTCTCGACGATGGAACGCGCAAGGCCCGCCATGATGTCGTCAGGCGTCTTGCCACGCCGCTGCTCCGACACGATGCTGCTGTTCATGAACACGGTGCAGCGGGATCCCAGCACGGCGGGCGATGTCGAGCGGATCGCGGCGTCGGCGATGCCGGTCACGGGGATCCCCAGCGATGCGGCAAAGCCCTCGAGGAACGATCCGCAGCCGCTCGAACAGGCCTCGTTGACCATGATGTCGGTGATGATGCCGCCGTCGAGCCAGATCGCCTTCATGTCCTGGCCGCCGATGTCCAAGACGAACGTGGCATCCGGCACGAACTTGGTGGCCGCCGCCGTATGGGCGACGGTTTCGACCGTGTGGCAGTCCGCATGGAACGCGCGGGCGAACAGGGTCTCGCCGTATCCGGTGGTGCCGCAGGCGAGTATCTCGATCTCCACGCCCGCTTCGCGGTAGTGCTCGCGCAGGTTGAGCAGCGCCGTACGCGCCACGTCGAGCGGCGCTCCCTCGTTGGGGGCGTAGTGGTAGTCGATGAGGTTCTCGTCCTCGTCGATGAGGGCGAATTTGGTGGTGGTGCTGCCCGAATCGATGCCCAGATACACACGCAGCTTGCCGTCGTGGGAGGCGGCGGTGCGGGGAGGTTCGGGAGCCGAGGCGTGGCGGGCACGGAAGGCATCGAGCTCTTCGGCGGAAGCGAACAGCGGAGCCACCGCCTCGTGGTCGGCGCCAAGCTGCGCATCCTCGCCGAGCAGCTCGCCCAAGCGTTCGAAGTCGATGCTGGCATCCTCCTGGGCGAACAGCTCGTCGAGCGCGAGTGCCGTGCCCAAGGCGACGATGGTCTCGGGATGCTCGGGACGTATCGTCTGATCGTCGGATAGGCGCAGGCGCTCGCAGAACACGCGCACCAGCGTGGGATTGAACGTGAGCGGCCCGCCCTCGAAGATGACGGGCGGCGCGACGTCGAGGCCTTGGGCCAAGCCGCCAAGCGTTTGCTTGGCGATGGCATGGAACGCCGACAGGGCCAGATCCGCCTTGGAAGCGCCTTGGTTGAGCAGGGGCTGGATGTCGGTTTTGGCGTAGACGCCGCAACGCCCCGAAATCTCGTAGGCGGTCGTGCCGTGGGCCGCGAGTTCGTCGAACTCCTCGACTGGCACCTTGAGCAGCGAGGCGATCTCGTCGATGAACGCGCCTGTTCCTCCTGCGCAGCTGCCGTTCATGCGCATATCGGCGACGCTGGGGTTTCCCGTAGCGTCGTCGATGCTGAAAAAGACCATCTTGGCATCTTGGCCGCCCAGCTCGATGGCGCAGCGCGTGCGGGGATGCAGGTTCCTCACGGCAATGGCGTTGGCGACCACCTCTTGGACATAGGGGACGCCCAGCATGCGCGCGATCGCCTCTCCGCCCGATCCGCAGATGGCAAGCCGTACGGGTGCTCCCGGAAACCGCTTTGCGATGTCTTGGAGGGCGGCGCGGACGCTTTCGGTCTGGCGCGCGTTGTGGCGTTTGTAGCTGGCGTGCAGCACCGACGAGCTTGCGGGATCGATGACGCAGGACTTGGTGGTGGTGGAGCCCACGTCGATGCCGACATGCAGGATGTTCGGGGGAAGGGAGGTCGTTTGCGGCGATGGCTCCGGACGATGCGCGTCTTCGGAACCGTGTCCGCGCGGCATAGTGGTGTCCGTGCGGGCGGTTGCGTTGTCGTTGCCTGCCTGAATCATACTCGAAGCGCTGTTCGCGCTGCTCCCTTGGTTGTCCCGCCTGTTTGCTGAGCGCCGGTCGGATAACGTCCGAACGGCGGTCAACAAACGCATCTAACTAGTATATTCAACACCGTGTTGAAAGGAAACCGACAAATGATCCCTAGTTGTTGAATTGAAGTTGAGGTCGGTGAAGATGGAAATGCCACGATCAGCGCGATCCTCGGATCATCGCGCGGTCAGCGCGCATCGTCCTCCAAAGCGTTCTCGACGGCGCCGAGCAGCTCCTCGCGCGAGCCGATGCCCATCTTGTGGTAGATGTTGTAGGTGTGCGTTTTGACGGTGTGGCTCGAGATGCCCAGCTTGTTTTGGATGTACTCGGTTCCGCGCCCCTTGGCGAGCAGCATGAACACCTCGGTCTCGCGGTTGGAGAGCCCGGAGCGCTCCGCGACCAACGCGCAACTCGTCTTCCCAACTTCGGATTTGCCGTGTCGCAGCCTGACGAGACGGTCAAGACCATCGAGACGGGCGAACCCTACGAGATCCACGGCGCGTGGCTGCAGACCACCAACCGCTGGCGTGCATGGGCGCCGATCCGCAGCGTCTGTACAAGGCGCTCAACAAGCTCGACTTCATCGTCGTGGTCGACCTGTTCAAGACCCCGACCATCGCGGCTTTGGCCGACGTGGTCCTGCCCGCCCAGACGTTCTGCGAGCGCAACGGCATCGCGTTCGCGACCGGCGCGCAGCGCGGAAGCACCATCAACAAGGTCACGCAGGTGGGCGAGTGCAAGTCCGACATGCAGATCAACCTGGAGCTCGGCAAGCGCTGGAACCCCGAGGCGTGGCCGTGGGACAACGTCGACGACATGTTCACCGACATGCTCAAGCCCACCGGCATGAGCTTCGAGGAGCTGCAGAAGGTCGCCCCGGCCTACCAGCCCATCGAGTACTACCGCTATGAGAAGGGCATGCTGCGCCCCGACGGCCAGCCCGGCTTCAACACGCCCACCGGCCGCATCGAGCTGTGGAGCAACTTCTACGCCCGCGCCGGCTTGGACCCGCTGCCCTACTTCGAGGAGCCCGAGCCCGGTCCCGGCTCCACGCCGGATCTGATGGACGAGTATCCGCTCGTCATGACCAGCGGCGCGCGTTTCTGGGGCATGTTCCACTCCGAGCATCGCCAGATCGAGCGTATGCGCTACTACCGTCCGTGGCCGCTGATGGAGATCCATCCCGACACCGCCGCCAAGTACGGCATCAAGGACGGCGACTGGGTGTGGATGGAAGGCCCGATGGGCCGCGCCAAGCGCAAGGCAAAGCTGACGCCCCAGATGGATCGCCGCATGGTGTCGTGCGATCACGGCTGGTGGTTCCCCGAGGGCGATCCCGAGAAGTTCTACGACGTGTTCGACCTCAACATCAACAACATGCTGCCGTGGATTCCCGGCAAGAGCGGCTTCGGCTCCAACTACAAGAGCTCCATTTGCAAGATCTACAAGGTTAAAGAGGGGGAATAGACGATGGCGAAGTACGGTTTGCTTGTTGACGCGCAGTGGTGCTCCGGTTGCCATAGCTGCGAGATCGCCTGCCAGATGGAGCACAGCCTGCCGGTCGGCCAGACGGGCATCAAAGTCGTGAAGATCGGCCCATGGGTCATCGGCGACGAGGCCGATGAGAACTGGCAGTTCAGCTATCTGCCCATCCCCACCAAGCAGTGCGATACGTGCGCTCAGCGCCGCGGTTTGGGCAAGGTGCCCACCTGCGTGCAGCATTGCCAGTCCCAGTGCCTGCAGTTCGGCGAGCTGTCCGAGCTTGAGAAGCAGATGGACGAGAAGCAGAAGACGCTGTTCGTGATGGCGTAAGGGGAAAGCTGCCGCGGGGCCCTCTGCGGGCAGAGTGAGCGGGATCGCATGCGTGTCACCGACGATCTTCGCCCCAAAGTCCCGCCCCCGCGGCGTTTCCGACAGAGCCGGCGCGTCTTTCGCGCCGGCATACGAGGCCCGTCGGCTTCGAATCCGCTTGGCGGTCGTGCCGACGGGCCTTTTTGCAACAAAACCGGGGATGCGGCGGGGGAGTGCCGCGTTTCCGGAAGGGGGAATTGAGATGTACAGCAAGGTGTACTACATCGTCTACGGGTTCTTCTTCTCGCTCATCGTGGCGGCGGTTCTGTGCCTGTGCCTGACGATCATGCAGGGCGTTCCGCACATCGATCCGATCTTCTTTCTGATGAGCTTCGCCGTGGCGTTCGTCACGTCGTTTTTGGTCACGTCGATCATCCCGCTGGCGCGCATCGCGGCAGCCTGCGCCGTGTACTTTGACGCGAAGCCGGGCACCGTTGCGTTCCGCTTGCTGCAGAACGTGTTCTTCAGCACGCCGATCATGTTCTTCCTAGGCTTGGTCATGACCGCGTTCATGACGGGCATCGGCCCTGCCGAGGCTTTGAACTCGATGACGGGGCAGATGGTGGAGACCAACCTGTTCGACCGTTTCGTGTCGCTGTGCCTGCAGTTCTGGCCGACGATCGTGATCGTGGCGATGCTGTCCGATCCCGCCGCGGGCGGTCTGGCAAAGCTCTGCGTCAAGCCCGAGAAGCGCTACGTTAAGATGCCCGAGGACGCCGGCGCGCCTGGCACGCCGGAGGCGTAGGCTGGCACACGCTCAGGATGCAGGGCACCGCGCACTCTTAGTCGAATTCGCTGGAAAAAGGCGCATTCGGAGCCAATGAACGCCGCAATCCGCGCTAATCGATCGAAAACCGCCATGACGTTGCGGAAACTCGACGATTAGCGCGGATTTTCATTGCTTACGGGTGGTGATCGACAGAGCTACTTTGCAAAATACCTGATGAAAGTGTAGGTTCGTAATTAGTTTCGTTTTGGAACCGCGCTAATCATGCGATTTGCGCATAGTGTGTGCGATTTCTCAACGATTAGCGCAGCCTGACGTGCGTCGAGGGTATCTGCAGGCGTGGGTTTCTAGCAATCGCCCGCTTTCGTCTTGTCGCGCAACTCCTTATCGGATCCCGAACAGCGATTCCAGCTGCGAGCGTTTGTTGACGGCGAGTTTGGCGTAGGCGTTGTAGAGGTGCTTGCGCGCGGTCGACGGGGTGATGCTCAGCGTTTCGGCAACCTCGTCGTCCGAGCAGCCCTTCGCCACCAGCTCTGCCACCTGGTATTCGCGCGCGGTCAGGCCGTAGCTATCCATCGCCTCCAAGCGGGAGAGGCCATGGTCGCGCTCGCCTTCTGGCTTCCTCTCCCCGCCGTCCAGCAGCTGGTTGAAGCGCAGCGAGAATAGCGGTGCCAGAAGCCGCCCCACCTCTAGCTCGAGATCGGTGAAATCGCCTTTTTCCTTCTCGCGGAAGATGCTGTACGATCCCGCGAGGCGGTTATCCGTCGCCATGTTCACGCGCATGCCGTAGTGGACGCCGTCGCGCTCGTAGATGTCTTTGTACGTGCGCAAGTTGACAAGCGTATCCTCATCGATGATGTCGGAGTCGCGATAGGCGACGTTGCCGATCTTGAGGCTCATGCGGCTGAAGATGCGGTCTTCTTCGGTGTAGGTGCCGCTCAGGAACGTGTCGAGGTAATGCACGGTGTTGCCGAACGTGAACGCTTGATCGTACTGGATGCAGTCGGGCGCATAATCCTTGAACGTGAACAGCATGTACTGCCGCGCGGGAATCAGGGCGGCGAACGCGCCGAGGCTTTCCTGCGCGAACTCTTCCATGGTCGTCGCGCGCATGATGCGCAGCGATGCCTCGTAGACGATCTCCCATTGCTGGATGGACAGGTTGCTCATCGACTCCCCCTCGATGATCCACCGTGCGCTAAGCAGGCGCTGCCGTCGCGAATCGGCGTGGTCGTGCAGTGAACGAGGACGTTGTGCCGGGGGATGCCGGGGTCTTCGACGAACGTCCTTCTCTTAACAAGAATAAAATATCCGTCGTCTGTCCGTCCAGAGAAGATTATGAGTAGGGTTGTACTCATGATCTTCTCATTTTGCACGGGTCGCGCCATGCGCCGGTGGAAATCGGTAGAAAGAGCGTTGACGTCTTCCCTTGAATGCGAATGCGGCCCCCTTCTAATCTGTTTGCAAGGTCAGGCTCTATAGGAAAGAGCTTGCGAACAGGGGAAACGCTTGTTGAGCGTTGATGTCGCCGTATGGCGGCAGGAAAGGGGTTCTTATGAAGGGTCCGGTTTGGTTCGGCCGTTGGGTCAATTGCATCATGAACATCCTGATGTGCGCATTGCTGGCGACCTACGTGCTCTGGACGGTGCAGCATGTGCCCGGCAACGAGTCGCTGCCTATCCTCACGCCGCTGAGCTGGTTCGTCTCATTCATCGACAGTTTCTTCATCGGCATGTTCATCGGTGACTGGATTCCCGCCCTCAATTGGGGTAACAAGCTTGCCGACGCGCTCAAGCTGAAAGGCGGTTTCCTGCGCCATATCGTCAGCGTCGCAGTGCTCGCCGTGGTCATGATCACCTGCGTCAGCTTTCTGGCATGCTACATCAGCAACATCCAGACGCTGGGCTGGGAGGGCTTCATGGGCACGTGGACGATGGTGTATCCCGTGCTGCTGATCCTGGGCTTTGTGCTCGAGGCGATCACGCTGCCGCTGGCTTTCAAGATGGCGACCGCCATCAGCGGCTTCGATCCCGCCAAGGCGGCTCCGGCTCCCGGCCAGGAATAGTCCGTCCGCGCCTATCGGCGCACCCCTCTTATGCGCGTTCCGATGAAGCCGCGAAGCTGCGTCGGAACGCGCGGAGCGCATTCGTCCGAGCAAAGGAAAGGTTGAGTTCGTTGGGCAAAGGCAAGGGCAACGTCGTCCTGCTCGCATCGCTCGCTGCGGCGGTGGCGGGAATCTCCTACGGTTTGGCGGGCACGGTCAGCCAGCTGTTCGCGGCGCAGGGTTTGAGCGTCGGCAACATCACGGTCGTGCAGTTCGTGGCGTCGGCCATCATCTTGGCGGTGCCGGTGATCATCCGCTACCACGATTTTCCGTCCGCCAAGGACACGGCGAAGCTTTTGGTGGTCGGCTTGTTTCAGCCGG
The DNA here is from genome assembly GCA_958452575.1 of uncultured Eggerthellaceae bacterium. Classification (GTDB taxonomy): domain Bacteria; phylum Actinomycetota; class Coriobacteriia; order Coriobacteriales; family Eggerthellaceae; genus Aphodovivens. The sequence goes on along the minus strand of CAUDUM010000002.1, from coordinate 134,809 downwards.
GTTCGGCGATCTGCTACTACACCGCTATCAGCATGCTGACGGTGGGCCAGGCGGTTGCCATGCAATTTCAGTACGTCTGGATCGCCGTGGTCATCCAGTGCGTCGTCGAGCGCGTCGCGCCCAAGAAGATGGCGGTCATAAGCTCGCTTCTGATCGTGTTCGGCACCATCTTCGGCAGCGGCATCGCCGACGAGGTGATGTCGGGCTCGGGTGGCGGATTGAGCATGCTGGGCCTGGCTGTGGGCGGCGCCTGCGCTATCTGCTACGCGGTGTTCATCTACTTCAACGGTCGCGTGGCAACCGACACCCATCCGACCACGCGCTCGTTCATCATCAGCCTCTCCGGCGTGGCGCTCTCCAGCATCCTGTATCCCGGCACGTATGCGGATATGGTCGCCGATCCGATGGCGTTCATCCCGTGCGGCGTGGTCATGGGCTGCCTGACGCTGCTCATCCCGGTCATGTGCCTGTCGTTCGCCGGTCGCCAGCTCGACGGCGGCACGGTTGCCATGCTCACGGCGCTCGAGCTTCCGGCGGCGGCGTTCTCGGGATTTCTGGTGCTGGGCGATGCCCTCAGCGGATTCGTGGTCTTCGGCATCCTGGTCATTCTGGGGGCAGTGGTGCTGTCGTCCAAGGGGGACTCGTCCAAGCCATCTGTGGAGGCGGGTGCTTCGGAGACGTCGCAGTAGGGTTCAAGGGGCACAAGGGTGGGCGACGCCCGGCGCCCCGGTTTTCATTTGGAGTAAACTCGCCTGAGGGCGGGTGGCGCGGATGGCAAAGGGCCGTCCGCTCATCGAGAAGGGAAGTAATGCTATGACGGTAGCGGATTCCATCTTCATCAACGGCAAGATCGCCACGCTCGATGCCAAGGATACGTTCGTCCAGGCGATCGCGGTCAAGAACGGCTACATCATCGACCGCGGCGACACCGAGCGCATCAAGGGCTATGCCGGCCCCGACACCAAGGTGGTCGATCTGGACGGCAAGGTGATGCTGCCCGGCATCCACGACGCCCACGTGCACATTTGCGACTACAGCGACAACCTGCGCAACACCTGCGACTGCAGCCGCGGCGCTGCGCCCACGCTGGCCAAGCTGCGCGAGGTTCTGCAGGCGCAGGCAGAGAAGGTCGGCCCCGGCAACTGGGTGCGCGGTGCCGGCTGCGATGACGAGCAGCTCGAGGAGCTTGCCGCCGAGGGGCGTCGCATCACGCGCTGGGATATCGACGATGCCTGCCCGGACAATCCCGTCGTCATCATCATGTGGGACGGCCACACCTGCGTCGCCAACAGCCGCGCGCTCGAGCTTGCCGGCATCGACGCCAGCACGCCCAATCCCCAGGGCGGCGAGATCATCCGCAACGAGGATGGCGAGCCGACGGGCCTCATGATCGAGGCGAGCGCTTTGCAGCTGGTGTTCACCGGCATGCCGCGCGCCACGGTTGCCGAGCTCAAGGAGAACCTCATCGCCGGCCAGCATTTCATGAACTCGATGGGCTACACCTCCTACACCGACTGCACGTGCGGCCCCGCCAACACCACGCGCGAGGTGGGCGCCTCCGGCGAGCTGTCGCTCAAGGCCTACGAAGAGCTGCTCAACGAGGGCAAGCTGACGGCACGCGTGAACATCGGCTTCTATCCGGGCAAAAACGGCGTGCAATCCTATGAGCTCATCAAGGAGTGCCTGGACACCTTCGAGTTCCCCGTGTACAACGATGAGCGTTGGGTCACGATGAACATGCTCAAGATGTTCTGCGACGGCGTGCACATGGGTTACACCGCCTGGATGAAGGACGACTACGTCGACCGCCCCGGCTGCCACGGCCGCTCCACGTTCTGCGGCCCCGACGCCACCGACGAGGAGCAGGAGGCCGAGATCAAGCGCTGCGTGAAGCTGGCGCACGACCGCGGCTGGCAGATCGGCATCCACGCCATCGGCAACAAGGCGGCCCAGGTGGTGACCGACGCCTACATCGAGGCGCAGCGCGAGAATCCGCGCCCCGACGTGCGCCACTACCTGATCCATTCCGATGGTCTGGGCGATCGCGAGGATCTGGCGCGCGCCGCCGAGAACGGCATCGGCATCTCGGTGCAGACCGGCCTTGAGGACTTTGCCTTTGAGGTGACGGCTGACCGTGTGGGCGCCGAGCGCACCGACCTGTTCATGGCCCAACGCGACCTCATGGACATGGGCGTGCATCTGGCCAACGGCTCCGACTCCATCGGCGGCCCGTACGGCACTTGGATGGCCGGCGTGCAGGCGGCCGTCACGCGCCGTTCGCACATCACGGGCAAGCAGTACCGTCCCGACCTGGGCATCTCGGTGACCGAGGCGCTCAAGGAATTCACCATGGGCGGCGCTTGGCAGGAGCATGCCGAGACGTGGCGCGGCTCCATCGAGATCAACAAGGTGGCCGACCTGTGCGTCATCGACAAGGACATCTTCGAGATCGATCCCGAGCAGATCAACACGATCAAGTGCGTCATGACCGTGGTCGACGGCAAGATCGTCTACGAGGCGTAACCACCTGGTAGCATCTGCCTCGCCTCGCCCCGTCCCTAAGCCTGCCGCACCTCCCTTTTGCGTCGCTGAAACTCCCGACGCGTATCGGCACCGGCTTGGGGCGGGGCGTTTTCATGCCTTGAGGCGCCGCTTCTTGCGATCCCGGGAGGGTGTGCCGACGCGCCGCCTATGCCGCTTGCTTCCGCGCGCCGCCGTGCCATCCTCGCTCAAAATCCATCGTTTGTTCGCTGAGTTACCCACGCAAAACTTGTGGGATGCTGCTATGATGGCAACCGAGAAAAACGACGCGACGAGCGCATGCCAACGCATTCCAAACGAACCATTCTGCGCACGGGCGAACGACTGAGATTACGAGCACGCGACAACAGGATAAGAGGCGCATTCCATGGCATTCGTGCATCTTCACAACCACACCGAATATTCCCTGCTCGACGGCGCGACCCATATCAAGGACATGGTGCGGCGCGCCGCCGAATTGGACATGCCGGCCATCGCCATCACCGATCATGGCGTGATGTCGGGCGTGCCGGAGCTTTCCGATGCGTGCGACGCGGTGGAGAAGGAAACGGGCAAGCGCGTCAAGCCCATCTTCGGCTGCGAGGTGTACTTCACCACCGACGAGGAACTCAAGAAGGACCACAAGCCCCGCCTGTACCACCTGCTGCTTCTGGCCAAGACCAACGAGGGCTACCACAACCTGGTCAAGCTGGTCAGCCAATCGCATGTGGACAACTTCTACTACAAGCCGCGCACCACCTTCAGCATGCTGCAGAAATACGGCCACGGCATCATCGGCTCGTCGGCCTGCATCGCGGGCATCATCCCCAAGCTGCTTGACAACCGCCAGTTCGACGACGCGGTGGCGTGGGCCAAGCGCTTCGCGAGCTGCTTCGACGAGGGCGACTTCTACATCGAGCTGCAGAACCAGGGCATCCGCACCGACGGCGGTCTGACCCAGACCGAGCTGAACCACCAGCTCACCGAGGTGGCGCGCGCCGCCGGCCTCAAGACCATCGCCACCAACGATTTCCACTACCTCACGCGCGAGGACGCCCGTGCTCAGGACATCATGCTGTGCATCGGCACCGGTTCGGCCGTCAACGACACCAACCGCATGCGCTTCGAGAACGACCAGTTCTACATGAAGACCGAGGAGGAGATGCGCGAGGCGCTGCTCGACTTCCCCGAGGCGTGCGACGAGACCGTGTTGCTTGCCGAGAAGTGCAACGTGGTGCTCGAGCGCGATTCGATCCTGCCACGCTTCCCCTTGCCCGAGGGCGAGACGGAGGAGAGCTGGTTCCGCAAGCGCGTCAACGAGGGAATGATCGAACGCTACGGCGACCCTGTTCCGCAAGAGGCCGCCGAGCGCGCGGAATACGAGATGAGTGTCATCATCCAACAGGGCTTCCCGGCGTACTTCCTGATCGTGCAGGAGTATATCGAGTGGGCGCGAAGCCAGGGCATCGGCGTCGGTCCGGGCCGCGGCTCGGCCGCAGGCTCCATCGTCGCGTATGCGATGAAGATCACCGACCTCGAGCCGCTGTCCAACGGCCTGCTGTTCGAGCGCTTCCTGTCGCCCGAGCGCGTGGAGATGCCCGATATCGACTGCGACTTCGAGGATGAGCGCCGCCAGGAGGTCATCGAGCATATCCGCCAGGTGTATGGCGAGGACCACGTGACCGGCGTCATCACGTTCGGCAAGCTGCAGGCCAAAAACGCCGTGCGCGACGCCGCGCGCGTGCTGGACTATCCCTACAGCGTGGGCGATCGCATCACCAAGATGATCGGCGACGAGCTGGGCATCACGATCAACGCCGCGTTGGAGAAGAACCCCGACCTCAAGAAGGCCTACGACACCGAGGAGGACGTGCGCCAGGTCATCGATGCCGCCAAGTCGATCGAGGGCTTCGTGCGCGGCGAGGGCGTGCACGCCTGCGCCACGATCATCTGCCGCGACCCGATGGACGACCACGTGCCCGTCAAGCGCGACACCAAAGGCGGCGGCATCATCACCCAGTACGACGGCCATTACACGCCTGATCTGGGCCTGCTCAAGATGGACTTCTTGGGTCTGCGCACCCTGGGCGTGCTGTCGCGCGCATGCCGCAACGTCAAGGATCGCTACGGCATCGACCTTCGCCCCGAGGACATCCCCATCGACGACGAGAAAGCCTTCGAGCTCATGCGCTCCGGCAACATGGACGGCCTGTTCCAGGTGGAGGGCGCGCTGTACGTGAGCCTGTTCGCGCGGCTCCCACCGCGGCGCTTCTCCGATATCGTCGCGTCGATCGCGCTCAACCGTCCGGGCCCGCTGGAGTCCGGCATGGTCGACGACTACGTCAAGGTGGCCAGCGGCAAGACGCCCATCCATTACTACGACGAGCGTCTGCGCCCCATCTTGGAGGAGACCTACGGCACCATGGTCTACCAGGAGCAGATCATGCGCATCTCCATGACGATGAGCGGTTTTTCCGCCGGCAAGGCAGACAAGCTGCGCAAGGCGATGGGCAAGAAGAAGCTCGAGGTCATGCGCCAGCTGCAAGAGGATTGGAACAACGGCGCGGTCGAGAACGGCTATTCGCTCGAGATCGCCAAGACCATCTGGAACGATGCCGAGAAGTTCGCAAAGTACGCGTTCAACAAATCGCACTCGGCGGCGTACTCCATCCTGGTCATGCGCACGGCCTACCTCAAGGCGCACTATCCCAACGAGTTCATGGCCGCCGTGCTGTCCAGCTACATGGGCAACACCGATCGCCTGATCCGCTACATCGCCAGCTGCAACCACAACGGCACGCCGGTGCTTCCGCCCGACATCAACTCGTCCAACGCCGAGTTCACCCCGGTCGATAACGGCATCCGCTTCGGCCTGGTCGGCGTGCGCGGCGTGGGCAAGAACGTCGCCGACGAGATCATCGCCGAACGCGAGGCCAACGGGCCGTATTCCAGCCTGCACGACTTCGTGAACCGGCTCGATGCCAAGTGCTACAACCGCAAGACGCTCGAAGCGCTCATCAAGGGCGGCGCGTTCGACTCGACGGGCTACACGCGCAAGCAGCTGATGTACTTCGTCGACGAGACGCCGCTTTTGGAAAGCGCGTCCAAGCGCCAGAAGGACCGCGATCGCGGCCAGGTGAGCATGTTCGACATGTTCGCCGACGATCCCGATTCGGGATTCGAGGAGGACGTGCCCGCGCCCGACGGCGTGGAGTGGCCCAAGCGCCAGCTGCTGACCTACGAGAAGGAGATCATGAAGATCTACGTCTCGGATCATCCGCTGCGCCCGTACGAGAACGCCATCTCGCATATGACCAAGTGGCAGATCGGAGACTTGGCCGACCGCGAGAAGGAGATCAAATCGGCGACGTTCGTGGGCATGATCTCCAACGTGGTGGTCAAGCTGACCAAGCGCGGCACCAAGATGGCAACGTTCACGCTTGAGGACGTGACCGGTTCCATCGAGGCGATCTGCTTCAAGTACGACGATTACGCCGATGCGATCCAGGAGGACGCGATCGTCAAGATCAAGGGCAAGTTCGAGCACAACGACCGCGGCAACCAGATCATGGCGTTCGAGGTGGAGGTCATCGAGCTGTCCGAAGCCGACCTTCAGCCCCAGCGCCTCGAGCTGCGTCTGTCGTCGGCGGATTTCAACCAGACGGCGTCGGTCAAGCTCAAGCGCATCCTGGGAACGTATCCCGGCCGCGACGGCGTCGTGCTGCTTGTCAGCCAAAACGACGGCCGCAAATTCCGCGCCGAGCTGCCGGTCACGGTGGATGCCTCTTCGTCGATGATGAAGAGCGAAATCAACGAGCTGTTCGGCCGTCCGGTGTGGATGGCGTCGTAAGGGTTCCGGCGGCTTGCCAGCCGCCGGAAACGGCCGACGCTGCGAAGGGCCCTCGCATCCGATCTTCGCGCGATCCCCGGAGCTTGCGTACCCGTGGTACGCGGCGCTCCGGCGATCCCGCAAATCTCCGGCACCAGGGGGCGTCTCGCTGACGTTACGAACGAGATGTGGTATCGAAGGCAGTCGCGAATGATCGTCTTGGCGACATCTCGGCAATCGGGAGAGGATTCGCCTATCGGAACGTGATCTCGCCGGTTTCGGGGTCCATTGCGTCCACGATGGCGAGCGAGTGCACGTCATAGCCCTGTTCGCGCAGGTTGTCGCCGCCTTGCTGGAAGCCCTTCTCGATCGCGATGCCGATGCCCTCGATCGTGGCGCCGGCGTACTTGCAGATCTCAATCAGGCCGGTCATGGCGCAGCCGTTGGCCATGAAGTCGTCGATGATGAGCACATGGTCGTCCTCGCCGATGAACTTTTTGGAAACGATGACGTCGAACGTGCGCCCATGCGTGAAGCTTTGGATGTTGGTGCAGTACACGGTGCCGTCGAGATTGATGCTCTGGCTTTTCTTGGCAAACACCACAGGGGCGCCGAAGATCTCGCCGACGATGGCGGCGATGCCGATGCCGGAGGCTTCGATGGTGAGGATCTTGTTGATGGGCTTGTCGGCAAAGTGGCGCTGCCACTCGCGCGCCATCTCGATGAACAGCTTGACGTCCATCTGGTGGTTGAGGAACGAGTCGACCTTCAGCACGTCGCCGTTCTTGGCCACGCCGTCCTTGCGGATGCGATCCTCCAAAAGCTTCATCGCGGCACCTTTCCCCTCGCAACGCGCCCGGTTTCGCACGGCCGCGTCAGATCCTCGTAAGGCCAGTGTAGCGAAAACGCGAGGTTTGCGGGAGAAACGGGGGAAAATCACGCAAGGTTTCGCAGACGCTCTCGCGGTCGTCAGGGGATGCGTTTTGCGAAAGGGCTGCGATATGATGGCGATGTGCTTGCGTTGAAGCGCGAAGGAAGGATCTTCATGACCGACATGGCGGCAGCGCGGGATGCGTTGCGGACGTACTTCGGATACCAGGACTTTCGCCCGGGGCAGGAGGGCGTGGTCGCTGCGCTGCTGTCCGGGCGCGATGCGCTTGCTGTCATGCCCACGGGTGCGGGCAAGTCGCTGTGCTACCAGATTCCCGCCGTGGTGAAGGATGGGCTGACGCTGGTCGTGAGCCCTTTGGTCTCGTTGATGGGGGATCAGGTTCGCGCTTTGATCGATGCGGGCGTGCATGCGGCGTACCTGAACTCGATGCTGCTTCCGGCGCAGCAGGCCGACGTGCTGCAACGCGCGCTTGAGGGCGCATATCAGATCATGTACGTCGCACCGGAGAGGCTCTCCGACGAGCGGTTCCTCTCGTTCGCGCGCGAGGCGCGTATCCCGCTGGTGGCGGTGGACGAGGCGCACTGCGTATCGCAATGGGGCCAGGATTTCCGCCCCTCGTACCTGGGGATCGGCGATTTCATCGATCGGCTTCCGAAGCGTCCGGCGGTTGCGGCGCTCACGGCGACGGCGACCGAACGCGTGCGCGACGACGTGGTGCGCCTTTTGGGGCTGCGCGATCCGCACCGCGTGGTCACGGGTTTCGATCGGCCCAACCTGTTCTTCGGAGTGGAGCGCCTCGACGCCAAGAAGAAGATCGCGCGTGTCGCCTCCTATGCTCTGGAGCACGCGTTCGATAGCGGAATCGTGTACTGTTCGACACGCAAGGATGTTGAGCGGGTGCAGGAGGCGCTCGTCGAGGCAGGTGTGAGGGCGACGCGCTATCACGCGGGTTTGACCGCATCGGAGCGCGAGCGTAACCAACGCGCGTTCATCGCGGACGACGAGCCGGTGATGGTGGCCACCAATGCGTTTGGCATGGGCATCGACAAATCGAACGTCCGCTACGTCATCCACCACAACATGCCCGCCAGCATCGAGGCGTACTATCAGGAGGCGGGGCGCGCCGGTCGCGACGGCGAGCCGGCGGAATGCCTGCTGTTCTGGAACGACGGCGACATCGGCACTTGCCGTTTCTTCATCGAGAGTGAGTCGGGCAACGAGGAGCTCTCGGCCGAGGAGGCAGATGCCGTGCGCTCGACGCACCGTCGGCTGCTCGAGGCGATGTGCGGCTACTGCCTGACGACAGGATGCTTGCGGGAGTACATACTGCACTACTTTGGAGAAGGCGTGCAGGTCGTTCGTAAAGACAGCGAGAGCGCTTCCGGCGCCCCGAATTGCCGTGAAAGCTTTCCGAAGCGTGCTTTGGCACGTGAGGAAAGCTTGGAGCGGCAAGGCGGGGCACCGGAAGCGCTCGCAGCGGAGGCCCGTTCCGTCGTTCGTCAGAACGACGGAACAAACTGTTGCTCAAACTGCGACGGCGGATTCGAGTCTGTCGACGTCACCGAGCTTGCGCGGTCGGTCATCCGCTGCGTGCACGAGCTGCGCGGGCGTTTTGGCAAGGGGATGGTCGCCGACGTGCTGCGCGGAGCGAAACCCGAGAAGCTGCTTGAGTTCGGGCTGGACAAAGCTCGGAACTACGGTGTGACGGATGCGTCGAGGGAGCAGGTCAAAGAGGTCATCGAGCTGTTGGCGTCGCAAGGGTACCTGGAGATCACGGAAGGGAAATTCCCTCTGGTGGGGCTGGGGCCGCGTTTCCGCGAGGCGGGGCGCGACGACTTCGAGCTGAGGGTGAAACGCGTCGCGCGCAAGCCGCCCAAGGGCAGGGGTTCTGCTGCGGCGGGCGTGGCGATCGGCTCGTCGGGCTCTGAGGCGGGCGACGGTTCCTACGACGTCGCGCTGTTCGAGCGGCTGCGCGCGCTGCGCAAGCGCATCGCCGATGCGGCGGAGGTGCCGCCCTACATCGTGTTCTCGGATGCGGCGCTGCGTGACATGTGCGCCAAGCTGCCCCGCACGCCCGACGAGTTCCTCGACGTGTCGGGCGTCGGCGAAAAGAAGCTCGCCCGCTACGGCGAGGCGTTCCTTGCCGAAATCGCAGAGCATCTGACCGACGTCGGCAAGGAAGCCTAGCTATCACCTTGCGAGGATCTGCTCCAGCGCTTCCCCTTGGTACACCGTGCCGGGCTCGGTGAGATCAAGCATGTCGAACGAAAGCGACACGTTTCCGTTCGCGGTGGCAACCGCAATGGCGCGTGCCGCCGATGCGTCGAGCGAAGAGCCGGCTTGGCCTGTGACGACGCCGTTGTCTGCACGCGCGTCGATGCGGTAGTCCATCCGACTCCCGGGCATCGCAAGCGTCGCGTCGCCATTGTCGGAGGTCACGATCGTTTCAGGCGCGTCCGTGTAGTGCAGGTTGACGTATCCGTCCTTCGAGGCAGCTTGCAGCGAGGAATGCGCTGACGTTTGCGCCATCGAGATGTATCCGTTGGTCGTCTCGGCGCGCACGACGTCGGCGAGGACCGAGTCCATAACGATATCGCCGCCACCCGTCGCATTCGCCTGCAGGGTCCCATCGACGGTGACGATGTTGCACTGAACGCCGCCGTTCGAGCTCTCCAGACGCGCCGATTTCGCGGCGAAGCTGTCTGCGATGGCGAACCCTCCGTCCGTTTCGACGACCGCATCATCCAGGTGGTCGAATCCCACGATGCTCGCATTCTCGCTTTCTGCTGAAGCGAAGACGCTGCCCTCGAAATCATGCGGGACGTATACGCAGGTGGAGTGGTCTTCAGGCTGCGAAGCGAGGATGCCGATGAAGGGTCCTGCGGCAGTGCTGCTGCCTACGGATAGCGTGTTGCCATCCTGCGAGATGCTCACGCCTCGCCGCTGATGCTCCCAGTACTCGATGCGGATCGAATCGCCATCGTATCCTTCGATGCGGACCGCCTCCGTATCGTCGTGCGCCTCGATGGACGTTATCGCGGCAACGTCCTCCGCCGGAATCTCCTGCGTTTTCCTTGTCCAGGCGCGATCGTCGTTGGAAAGGTTTTGCATGTCGCCGCCCGCCAGCGCGAAAGCGCTGCCGGCGATGATGGCACCCGTCACCACGAGCACGGTGGCGACGATAAGCAGGACTTTACGCGCGGTCGTCATGGCTGCCTCCTTCCGGTCGGGCGGATGGTGCTGCGAGCTCGGGCTGCTCGCACGGCGCGGATTCGGTCGAATCTTGGGATGGCGAAGACGGGTTGCTGTTCTGCGTCATCACGTATCCCGGAGGCGGAACGGGCGCGGCATTGGTTGGGTTGGATTTTGGGGCCGTCGCCTCGTGGATTGCCGCGCGGGCGCTTTCCGTCGCTGACGCCGCCTTGTCTTTGACGTAGCTTGCTGCAGCGACCGCCTTCTCCTTTGCCGCGCCGCCTGCTTCAGCGGCTTTCTCCTTGAGGTCTGCTTCGCGAACCTTGCGCACGAACAGGCTCTTGACCTTGTTGGCGAACATGCTGGTGAGCTGGACGAGTCCGTTGCTGACCGCTTTCACGCCCACCAGTGCGAACAAGCCCAAGCCGCAAGCGGCAAGCCCGCAGCCGAACGTCCACGCGCCGGTCAGGGGGAACCCGGTTCCCAGACAATAGATCAATCCCACGATGCCGACGGGTCCGCACAGGATCAGGCAGGCGACGCAGAGCCACAGCCCGATGATGACCGCCCAAAGGCTCAGGTAGATCGCCGCGACGCACAGCGCAAAGGCGAATGTCAGCGGAATCCAGATGGGGGAGAGCACGATCGCCAGCACGATGTTGGCGGTGCGGCTCGACGTCTTCATCTTGGCGACCGCCTTGGGAATGGGCGGCACCTCGGCGATGATCTGCGCCGCGATGCTGTTCACGTCGCCCAGTGCAGCGACTGCCTCCTCCTCGGTCGCACCGTCTTCCATGCGGTCGTCGATCATCTCCGCATAGAAATCCAGCGATGCGAGGATCTCCTGTTCGGGAAGCTTTCCCAACGCGGTTCTCAACGCGGCGAGGAACTCCTCTTTTCTCATCTTCCGACACCTCGCTTCACGTATTCGTATAGGGATTCGATGTCCGACCATTCGGCCAAAAACTCGTCGATGCGCGCGGAGCCGACGGGCGTGATGCGGTAGTACTTGCGCATCCGCCCGTTGTGCTCCACCGAGTAAGTGGTTAGCGCGCCTGCCGCCTCCAACCTTTTGAGCAGGGGATACAGCGTCGACTCGGTGATCTGCAGGCTTGCGGGCATGTCTTTGACGATCTGGTAGCCGTAGGAGTCGCGTTGGCTGATGGAGGCGAGCACGCACACCTCCAAAAACCCGCGTTTCAATTGGGGATCCATCGAACACCTCCTTTCGCTTGCTCGATTGCTTTCGGACGATGCGCGGACGGATCGTCGCGAATCCTCGGCGCCTCCGAAATGCTATGCGACGCATACTATGCGATACATACTATACGACGCGAGGTATCAAGCGTCAACGAATCCCAAGTGACGGAAAGGTAACGATGGGGCTGGATGGGGATGTCGGTGCGCCGAACAGGATGGTTACACCGCGCTCAGCGCGATCGAGGTGAACCAGACGACGATGCCGATGATGATCGCGTCGCAGAAGACCATCGAGCCGATGAGGATCCATCGGGCGATGCCGACGTCGTTGTTCCTCGGGGCGCTGAGCAGGTTCATCCGCTTAAGCTGCGGAGCAAACACGTAGCAAAGGGTGCACAGGACGCCGACGAACATCGTGGTGCCGCCCATGACGGCGAGAAACTCCCATTTGGGCCCCCAACGATCGACCGTGCCGTCAATTCCCATATGCAGCGGCACCGTCTCGGGAAGGATGGCGGCGCAGATCGCGCAGACGCCAATTGGCAGCAACGTCAAGAAGATGAGAACCGGAACGCCGAACCGCCACATGCAAGCCTCCTCGGAATGCGAAAAAACAACTGCCCCTTTTCGCATTCTAGCACGGGGGGGGGTCGTCGCTGCAACGTGCCGGAGGGGTCGGCGTGGTATGCTGTAGCACGCTTTGCGAGGACGTTTGGGACAAGATGGAAGGGGCGCAGGGTATGCAGCAGGGCATCGGCGGCAAGCTTGTGCGGCTCATCGCTGCGAACAAGCGGCTCGTCATCCTGGCGGTGTGCGCGATCGTGTTCGTGGCGCTGCTCGAAGACGTGCTTGAAGGCGAGTTCGGACGTCTGGACCGTGCCGCCTACGCGCTCATCGTCGAGCGGCTGCGCGCGGACTGGCTCACGCCCGTCATGGAGGCGGTCTCGGCTCTTGCGACTCCGGTGTCGCTTATCGTGTTCCTGCTGGTCATCGTTGCATTTGCGCCGGGTAAGCGTCCGGGTGCCTGCGCCGCGGCCAACCTCGTGCTCGTGTTCCTGCTCAACCAGACGCTCAAGGCCATCGTCCAGCGTCCGCGCCCCGACGGCTTCCAGCTGGCCATCGAGCAGGGTTTCAGCTTCCCCTCGGGCCACTCGATGGTGGCTATGGCGTTCTTCGGTCTGCTGGTATGGATGGTGTGGCATTACGAATCCGACCGTGCCACCCGCATCGGCTGCTCCGTCGCGTTCGGGCTCGTTATCGTGCTCGTGGGCGTGAGCCGCATCTACCTGGGCGTCCACTACGCCTCCGACGTGCTGGCCGGCTTCTGCGTGTCGCTTGCGTGGCTGGCCATCTACACGCGCGTCGCTGTTCCGCTGTTCTTGGGGCCCGTGCCTGCGCGAAATAAGGTTTTAACCGAATAGCGCGCCCGACGATACGTGGGGCAAGCCTCCGTTTGCTATCATATGCGGGTTGACGTGGTCGCGCGTTTCCGAATACGGATGCGCCCCGAAGGGAGCAAAGGAACCCCAATGACCCAGCATCTTTCCGAAGACGACGTGCGCGGCATGGCGGCGTACGCGCGTATCGGCCTGGATGAGCAGGAGCTCACCCAGATGACCGTCGATCTGAACAGCATCATCGACACGCTCAAGCCCATCACCGAATTCGATCTCGAGGGGGTGGAGCCCACGTTCCATCCCATCGGAAGCCTGTCCAACGTGATGCGCGAGGATGTGGAGCAGCCGTCGTTCACGCAGGAGGAGGCGCTCTCCAACGCGCCGCGCCAACAGGACGGCAGCTTCCTGATCCCCTCGATTTTGGGAGAGGGGGGCGATCGCTGATGGCAGACATCATGCAGATGGGCGTCCGCCAGATCCGCGAGGGTCTGGCTGCCAAGGAGTTCTCGGCACGCGACGTCGCCCGTGCGGCGCTCGACGCGATCGCGGAGCGCGACGGCGAGGTGCACGCGTACCTGGAGGTCACCGAGAAGCAGGCGCTCGAGGCTGCGGATCGCGTCGATGCCGCGGTCGCGCAGGACGCGCTCGACGAGCTGGGCCCGCTTGCCGGCGTGCCGGTGGCATTCAAGGACAACATGAACCAGATCGGCACGCACACCACATGCTCGTCGCGCATGCTCGAAAGCTACGTGTCGCCCTACACCGCTACCTGCGTGCAGCGTGCGATCGATGCGGGCGGCATCCCGCTGGGCAAGCTGAATATGGATGAGTTCGCGTTCGGCTCGTCCACCGAGACCTCCGCGTTCGGCCCCACGCATAACCCGTGGGATCTCGCGCGCGTGCCGGGCGGCAGCTCGGGCGGCAGCGCGGCTTCGGTGGCGGCCGGCATGGCGTGCGTGACGCTGGGTAGCGACACGGGCGGCTCGATCCGCCAGCCCGCCAGCTTCTGCGGCGTTGTGGGCGTCAAGCCCACCTACGGCATGGTGTCCCGCTACGGCGTGGTCGCGTTTGGCAGCTCGCTGGACCAGGTGGGGCCGTTCGCGCGCAGTGTAGAGGATGCGGCGTGGGCGCTCCAGGCCATCTGCGGCCATGATCCGCGCGACTGCACGTCGCAGGATCTGAGCATCGACTTTTTGGGCGCTGTGCGCGAAGGCGCGCAGGGCATTCGCGGCATGCGCGTGGGCGTCGTGAAGGAGTTCCTTGAGGCCGAGGGCCTCTCCGCCGAGGTGCGCGCCAAGGTGGAGGAAGCCGCCGCGAAGCTGCGCGATGCCGGCGCCGAGATCGTCGAGGTGCAGCTTCCGCATGCCGACGCCGCTATCAGCGCGTACTACGTGCTGGGCCCCTGCGAGGCGTTCAGCAACCTGGCGCGTTTCGACTCGGTGCGTTACGGTCTGGCCGACCCCGGGCACAAGGATCTGTCCGGTCAGTACGAGGCGAGCCGTGCGGCGGGCTTCGGCGCCGAGGCCAAGCGCCGCATCCTGTTGGGCAGCTACCTGCTGTCCTCCGGCGTCTACGACACGTATTACTATCCCGCGCAGCAGGTCCGCACGCTCATCACGCTCGATTACGTGCAGGCGTTCGAGAAGTGCGACGCCATCCTGGCACCTGCCAGCCCGCGCACCGCGTTCAAGTTCGGCGAGATCAGCGATCCGGCGCAGATGTACCTCTCCGACATCTTCACCGTGCCCATCAACATCGCGGGCAACGGTGGCATGACCGTGCCGGTGGGACTGGGCGCCGACACCGGGCTGCCGGTGGGCGTGCAGATCATCGCGCCGCAGTTCAAGGATGCCAACATGCTGCGGGTTGCCGCCGCATTGGAGCAAGCGTACGGCGCTGCGTCCGTCGCGCCTGCATACGCTGGCGGAAAGGCGGGTGAGTAGCATGAAGAAGCTCGAGGAAGTGCTGAAGGATTGGGAAGCCGTCATCGGCCTTGAGATCCACGCCGAGCTGACCACGCTTGAAACCAAGATGTTCTGCGGCTGCAAGCTGGAGTTCGGCGCCGCTCCCAACACGCACACCTGCCCGGTGTGCTTGGGCCTGCCCGGCGCGCTGCCGGTGCCCAACAAGGCGGCTATCGAGTCGATCGTGCTGGCCGGCTTGGCCACTAACTGCGACATCGAGAAGCACTCGATGTTCTACCGCAAAAACTACATGTACCCCGACATGGCCAAGAATTTCCAGACCACGCAGGGGCCCGTCGCGTTCTGCATGCGCGGCCATCTGGACCTCGCGGTCGATGGCGCGGGCGCCAAGGAGCGTATCGACCTGGGCGATCTCAAGCCCGGAGAGACGGGTGCGCCCGGCACCACCGCGGCCAACGTCACGCGCACCGAGGACGGCTACGTGGCGCATGTGGGCATCACGCGCATCCACATGGAGGAGGACGCCGGCAAGATGGTGCACATCGGCGGCGGCGAGGGCCGCATCGCCGGCGCCACTCACAGCCTGGTGGACTACAACCGCGCCGGCACGCCGCTCATCGAGCTGGTGACCGAACCTGACCTGCGCACGCCCGAGGAGGCGCGCCTGTTCATGCAGAAGCTGCGCCAGATCTACCTGGCGATCGGCATCTCCGACTGCTCGATGGAGGAGGGCAGCCTGCGCTGCGACGGCAACGTGAGCCTGCGCCGCCGCGGCTCGAAGGAGTTCGGCACCAAGACCGAGCTCAAGAACATGAACAGCTTCAAGAACCTCCACGACGGCCTGGCTTACGAGATCTGCCGCCAGGCCGAGGTGCTCGAGGAGGGCGGCATCATCTACCAGGAGACGCGGCATTGGGACCCCTCCGCCAAGCGCACCATCGTGATGCGCGTCAAGGAGACCGCCGACGACTACCGCCTGTTCCCCGAGCCGGATCTGGCGCCCTACGACCTGTCCGACGAGTTCATCGAGGGCGTGCGCGCCAAGCTGCCCGAACTGCCCGACCAGAAGGCGGCGCGCTACCAGCGCGACTTCGGGCTTTCGGCTTACGATGCGCGCCATCTGGTGGAGCATCGCGCCACGGTGCGCTTCTTTGAGGCGTGCATGGCCGAGGCGGGCGATGCGGCGGACAAGCTGGCCAAACCGGTGGCGAACCTGGCCATCAACGACCTGACCGCGCTGATGAACGCCGACGCGTCGTTCGATTTGGAGGACAGCTCCTTCACGCCCGCTCGTGCCGTGCAGCTCACCAAGCTCGTGGCCGAGGATGCCATTTCGTCCAAGCAGGCCAAGGAGGTGCTGTCCGCCGTCATCGACGAGGACAAGGATCCCGAGGCCATCATCGAGGAGCGCGGCATGAAGCAGGTGTCGGACACCGGCGCCATCGAGACGGTGGTCGATGCGGTCATCGCGGCGCATCCCGACGAGGTCGCGCGCTACAAGGACGGCAATCAGAAGCTCATCGGCTTTTTCGTCGGCCAGTGCATGAAGGAGATGCGCGGCCAGGGCAACCCCAAGCTGATCAACCAGCTTCTGGCGCAGAAGCTCGCGGAATAGGATCGACTATGGAACGCGGCTACATCCAGGTGTACTACGGCGACGGCAAGGGCAAGACCACGGCGGCCGTCGGGCAGGCGGTGCGCGCGGCGGGCGCGGGCATGACCGTGTGCTTCGCCCAGTTCATGAAGCCCGGCACGTCGTGCGAGCTGGAGGGCTTGCGCTCGTTGGGCGTGCGTATGATCAGCGGCGCCCAGAGCAAGTTCAGCTTCCAGATGACCACCGAGGAGAAAGTCGAGGCCCGCTTGCGCAACGAGGCCATCCTCGACGAGGCGCTCATCCTCAAAGACGACATGCTGGTGCTCGACGAGGCGATGGACGCCTGCCGCCTGGGCCTGCTCGACCGCGATCGCGTGTTGGGGCTTCTCCGTGAAAAGCCGCAGGGCATGGAGCTGGTCATCACCGGCCACGAACCCGATGGGGATTTCATCGAGCTTGCCGACTACGTCACCGAGACGGTTTGCCACAAGCATCCCTATCGCGATGAAGGCGTCTGCGCTCGCCGCGGTATCGAATACTAAAAAAACGGCCGCCCGAGGCGGCCGTTTTTTTAGTTTGCGCGTCTGCTGTGTGAGCAGGCTGGCTTACTTGTGCTCAGCTTCGTACTCGGAGATGCACTTGGAGACTTCCTCCAGCACGCCGGGGAAGGTGCTGACATTCAGACCCTGGGTCAGGCAGGGGATGTAGAACTTGCGGCGATCGGCCATGCCCATGTAGTCCATGGCGTCGTAGACGCCCTCCTTGACGGACTCGGGGGTCCAGTCGGGCTTGTCGATGGCGTCGGAGTCGATGCCGCCCATGAAGGAGATCTGTCCGCCGTACTGGTCGACGAGTTTGTTCAGCTCGTTGGGGCGCAGCAGGCAGCCCTGCCAGATGTCGACGCCCATCTCGATCATGTACGGGACCAGCGTGGCGCCGTAGGTGTCGGAGTGGTGGATGAGCACCTCCACGCCGTGATCCTTGTAGTACTTGTAGACCTGCTTGTAGGAATCCAGGAAGAACTCCTCGAACATCTCGGGCTTCATGAACGTGGACTTGGCGGTGCCCCAGTCGTCATGATGCAGCAGCGCGTCGGGCTTGAGGTACTTGCAGATGGCCTCGGCCTGCTCCAGCTCGACCTCGGTGATGATCTTCATGATCTCGTGGACCTCGTCGGGAGAGTCGTAGAGAGCCATCAGCGTCTCGGTGATCTCGCCCAGGTCGTGCAGGCGCTCGAACATGCCGGGGAACACGGTGGCCATGACGAACTGCTCGTTCTTGTCGATGGCCTCGGCCTGAGCCTGCAGCGGCTCCCAGATGGCGGCGTTGTCCCAGCAGCCCTTGGGGATCGTGGTGAGCTGCTCTTCCCACTCGTCGAAGTCCTTGATGACGCGGTGCTCCATGTCGTGCATCGGCATACGGCCGGGCTGGCCGGCCACCTGGAACCACACGCCCCACTCGTCGACCATGCGGCCGTCGGCGTCCAGCGTGCGATCGACCACCGGGTTGGCGATGACGCGGCTGAAAGCCTCCCACTGGTTGACGATGCGGTCGGGGTTGCCGCCGCGGATGCACTCGAGCAGGTTCTGCTTTTTGGTGAGCATTGGATTCCCTCCTATCGAAGCATGCCGGACGGCGGGCCGTCCGGCATCGATCCTAGTTGTAGAACTTTTCAACAGCGGCGAAGAACGCCTCGATGTTCTCCCAAGGGGACATCGGCGGTACGTCGCAGCCGGTCGAGATGACGAAGTTGGGGTAGCCGGAGCACGCCTTCAGGATCTCCGTCGTGCGGGCGGCCACCGACTCGGGCGTGCCGTTGCGCAGCTGGCTGGCCGGGTCGACGTTGCCCATCACGATGGCGTCGGCGGGCATGAGCGGCAGGATGTCGGTCATGTCGATGGCGTTGCCGAAGTGGTAGCCCATGCAGCCCAAAGACGCGATGGACTCGGCCTGGGCGACGACGCCGTTGCCGCAGTTGTGGTAGAACACGCCGAACTCGTCGTCCTGCACCGCGTCAACGATCTGCTTGACGTAGGTCGCGGAGAACTCCTTGGCCAGGTCGGGGGACAGCAGGCCCGCCAGCGGCTCGGCCATCACGACGCCGTCGGCGCCGCGGTCCTTGAACGCCTGGGCGTAGCCGGTGATGAACTCGGTTGCCTTGGCCAGCACGGCGTGCACCAGCTCGGGCTCCTCATAGCACAGGATCATGATCTCGGACACGTCCATCAAACGTCCCGCCAGCGAGAACGGGCCGATGCAGCCCGCCAGCACGGGGCGGTCGTCGATCTCCTTGGCTGCCTTCTCGATGGCCTCGAGGTACAGGCCCGTGCGGCCGGCGCCCACCTCGGGCACATCCAGATCGTCGGGATCGGAGTCCTCGTCGACGATGGCGCCCACGACGGTGGGGACCTCGTCGTCGGACACGACGATCTGGCTGCCGAACGCCTCGGCCTCGACCGACAGGTCCATGAAGCTCACCGACGCGCCGGTGTCGCAGCGCTCGGCGACCAGGCGCATGGCCTCGGCCTGCTTCTCGGAGGAGCCGATCAGCTCGGCCACCGTGATGCCCATCGGCTGGATGGCCGGGAAGGACAGGACGGGAACGGCCTTCTTCTTGTCAGCGGAGATGGTCTCCGCCACCCACTTGCGCATATCCATCGCTAGGACGCTCCTTTACGCTGCGTATTCTGCAGCCAGCTTGGCAGCCACGTTCGCGGCCTCGCCAGCATCGTCGGTATAGCTGTCGGCACCGATCTCCTCGGCGTACGCGGGGGTGACCGGCGCGCCGCCGATCATGATCTTGACCTGGTCGCGCAGACCGGCCTCGACGAACGCGTCCACGGTGTTCTTCATCTCGGGCATGGTGGTGGTCAGCAGCGCCGACATGCACACCAGGTGGCAGTCGGGGTTGGCCTTGATGTACTCGACGAACTGCTCGGGGGCCACGTCGACGCCCAGGTCCTCGACCTCCAGGCCCTTGCCCTCGATCATCATGCGCACGAGGTTCTTGCCGATGTCGTGCATGTCGCCCTTGACGGTGCCGATGACGGCCTTGCCGGCGGGCTCGGCGCCCTCGTCGACCAGGTGGGGCTTGAGGATCTCGGTGCCGGTGGACATGGCGCGGGCGGCCACCAGCATCTCGGGCACGAACACCTCGCCGGCGCTGAACTGGTCGCCGATGATGCCCATCGGCTTGATCAGGCCCTCCTCGAGGATGGTCTTGGGATCGATGCCCTCTTCCAGCGCCTGGGGCACCAGCTTCTTCACTTCCTTGCGCTTGCCGTTAAGCACCGCGCTCGAAATGTCCTCCGTCAACGACATAGGATCCTCCTATCATGGATACTGCCCCGCCTCCGCGGGGTGGGGCGGGCTGTCCGCCCCCCGGTACTCGAACAGGCCGTGCAACCTGTTCGCACGTGCCTTTCGCCTGCGGCGACAGGCGCCTTGGGCGATAAAGCGAGGATACGGCGCGTGGGTGGCGCCCTCAATCGGCGGTGCGCCCCATGACCTTGCGCGTCCATTGGGCATCCCGCACAATGGATGATACCGCGCAATGTGGTGAAATAGAAATCCAAAAAAGACGGACTGCGGATATGGGCGCCGCGCAGCGAAGCGGAGCCTGTTTTGGATGCACATTGCACAACGCGAAGGAGATGCCGCCATGGAGATCCTCATCGTCGAAGAGCCGCTCGACGCGCCCGCGCGCGAGCAGGCGATTTCCGCGGAAGAGGGCGAGAGCCTTCTTGATGTGCTGCAGCGTGCGGGCATCCCCGTGCAGGCTCCTTGCGGAGGATCGGGGACCTGCGGCAAATGCTCGGTCGACGTCGCGCGCGATGGCGGCCCGTGGATGCGCGTCCTCGCCTGCCAGACGGATGCGGAAGAGGGCATGCGCGTGCGTCCTGTCGCGCTGGAGGGCGGTCTGCGCGTCGAGAGTTCCGATGCGGACGCGGGCGCTTTGGCGCGGTTCCGCCGCGATGCAGCGCCCGCGGGCGAGCTGGGCGTGGCGGTCGACCTGGGCACTACGACCATCGCCGTCTACCTGTTCGACGCGTCGACGATGCGTCTTCTGGCGCGCGGTGGCGTGCCCAATCCCCAGGCTTCGTTCGGAGCCGATGTCATCAGCCGCATCAACGCCTGCGTCGGCGGCGCCCTCAACGTGCTGGGCGACGCCGCGGCAAGCTGCATCATCAAGCTCGCGCGCGACCTGTGCGCCCAGGCGCGGGTGGATCCGGCGCGCATCGGGCGCTGGGCGGTGGCGGGCAACACGGTGATGGAGCACATCCTGTGCGGCATCTCGCCGGAGGGCATCGGCGTCTACCCCTTCAAACCCGAGACGCTGTTCGGCGTCGAGCGCGCGGTGCCCGGTCTGGGCAGGGCGTACATGAGCCCGTGTGTGTCGGGCTATGTGGGCGGCGACATCTCTGCCGGCCTGGTCGCCTGCGGCTTGGACGAGCTGGTCGACCTTGGCGGCGTGCCCGCTTTGCGCCGGGGGCGACGCGCGCTGTTCGCCGATCTGGGCACCAACGGCGAGATGGCGCTTGTCTCCGACGGCGAGCTGATCTGCTGCGCCACGGCGACCGGTCCCGCGTTCGAAGGCGCCAACATCTCCCAGGGGATGCAGGCGCGCGACGGGGCGATCGTCTCGTGCCGCTTCGAGGACGGCGCGTTCCGCATCTCGTCGCTGGGCAATGCGGAGCCGGTGGGTGTGTGCGGATCCGGCCTCATCGACGCGCTGGCGGCGTGCCTCGAAGCGGGTCTCGTCGACGAGACCGGGCGCATGCTGGCGCCCGACGAGCTGCCTGCGGACCGCGCCCATCTGGCGGCGCTGCGCGGCGGCAAGCCGGTGGTGCGCCTGACGCCCACGGGGACGGTGGCCCTCACGCAAAAGGACGTCCGCGCGCTGCAGCTGGCAAAGGCGGCGGTTTCGGCGGGTATCTCGTGCCTGCTGAACGAGGCGGGGCTCACCGTCGACCAGATCGACGAGTTCGTCATCGGCGGCGCGTTCGGCGCGCATCTGCGCCCCGCCGCCGCAGCCGCCATCGGACTGTTCCCCAAGGAGCTTCTGCCCAAGGTGCGCCTGGTGGGCAACTGCGCCGGCGCCGGCGCCTGCGCGGCGCTGCTGTCGTATGAAGCGCGCGAGCGCATGGAGGCCGTCGCCCGCGCCGCGCGCTACGTGGAGCTGTCGCTCGACGAGGGATTCTCGGAGGCCTACATCGACGCGATGGAGTTCGAGGAGGCGATCGTGTGAGCGGAACGTTCGATCGGGATGCGCTGCGCCGCGCGGTGGAAGAGGCCGGGTTCGACTGCGTCGGCGCGGTGAACGCATCCGACCTTCAGGTGCGCGACGAGGTACGCGACATGTGCGCATCGGGGAAATGCCACATGTACGGCCGCAACTGGGGCTGTCCGCCCGCTTGCGGCGATCTTGACGAGTGGCGCGCGACGCTGGCGGAATGCGGCGAGGGCTTCGTGTTCCAAACGGTGATGGAGCTCGAGGACGAGTTCGACGGCGAGACGATGATGGAGGCCGAGACGGTGCACAAGCGCCGCACCGAGGCGCTGACGGATGCGCTTGCCGCCGCGGGCGTCTACCCGGACGGCTGCTTGGTGCTGGCGGCGGGCACGTGCGCGCGCTGCCGACCGTGCGCCTATCCCGAGCCGTGCCGCTTCCCCGATCGGCGCCTGGTGTCGATGGAGGCGGCGGGGCTTTTGGTGACGGACGCCTGCAACGCGGCGGGCATCCCGTACAATCACGGCAAGCTCACCATGGCGTACACGGGCTGCGCATTGCTGAAATAGGGGGGACGATGGTCATCACGGTTCGGATACTCGTGCATGAGCTCGAGCAGCGCTTCGGCGAGGTGCTCGCAGGCTCGCTCAACCAGCGCCGTCAGTGCTCCGACGTGCGGATCCTGGGCGACGCCCCCTGCGAATCGGGGTTCTTCTACGTCGCCGACGCCGCGACGGCCAAGAAGCTTTCCGCCGAAGGGGGGACCGATGCCGTCGTGCTGGCGGTGGGCGAGAGCGCCGTTCCCGCGAAGGGCCAGCTGGCGCTGCGCCAGCGCGTGTCGCATCTCGAGGTGTTCTCCTATCTGCAGGACGTTTTCTCGCGCTACCGCTCGTGGCTCGAGGAGATGGACCGCACGCTTATCCGCAACGAGGGCCTGCAGGGGCTTTTCGATGTGAGCGAGGGCTTCCTTCGCAACAACACCATCATCGTCGATCCGGCGCTCAAGCTGCTCGCCCACACCAAGAACATCCCCTGCGACGACCCCATCACGGTCGAGCTGCTCAAGCACGGCTACCACACCGAGGAGAACATCCGCAAGTTCCAGCTCAACCGCCGTTTCGAGCCGTGGGCCACGCAGAACGGCTTCATCATCAACGACACCAACGACATCTGCAAGTACACCACCGCGGTGTTCTCGTTCAAGGCGGCGGGATCGTTCTCGCTCATCGTGGTGATGATGTGCAACAACGTCGACCCCGAGCCGTGGCTGCTCGACACGTTCATGATGTTCCTCGTGCGCGTGGCGTACTACTCGATGCGCGACTACACCGACGGCTCGCCGTCGGGCAGCGCGTTCAACGCGTTTGCGCACGACATCCTGGACGGCGCGCTGTCGGACGCCGATGAGATCGAGGAGCGCCGCCGCTACCTGGGCATCCCCGCCGACGGGCCATTCTGCCTGTTCAGCGTCGACGCGTCGTTGAACCGTCCGCTGTCGGCGCGCATCGTCACCGACGTGGCGCGCTCCATCGCGCCCGCCAAGGCGATGCTGTTCGGTGCCGAAGTGGTGGTGCTGTGCTTCAACTGCCACGGCATCGATTGCCCCATCGGATGCCCGGTCGACGGCTGCCCGTCGGGCGGCTCCAACGTGTTCAAGCGCTTGGAAGGCGTGCTGCAGGAGTACGGGTTGCAAGCGGGCCGCAGCGTGCGGTTCGACAAACTGGCGTTTCTGCCCACGGCGCTCGAGCAGGCGCGCCTGGCGCTCAGAACCGCTCGCGCTCTCGACCGGACCGACGACGGTGCAGACGGCGGGGGGCGCATCTTCGGGTTCGACGAGCTGTATTTCGACCATGCCGTCATGACCATCTCGCGCGGCCATCGCGAGCTGCTGACCTCGCTGCGCGGCTGCCGCCAACTGTCGCGTATCCGCGAGTACGACCGGATCCACGGCACCGACAACTTCGTCTTTTTGCGCCAGTACCTGCGCTACGAGCGCCGCACCACCGTGGTGGCGGAGAAACTGCACATGCACCGCAACAACGTGAAGTATCGCGTCGACCGCTTGAGCGAGCTGTTCGGCGTCGATACCGACAACGACGACGAGCGTCTGGAGCTTTCGATCGCCTACCGCTTACTGGACTCGCTGGACAGGTAGGCCGCAAGTGGGGCGTTCGGACGCCTGGTTGGAGCCTGTCTGGATGCCTGGATGCGTGATCTTCGCCTCAAGGAAGCCGGGACGCCCGTGCCTCCATTTCCGCACTGCCGCCTGCTTGCGTCATGCGTCCCCGAATAACGTCTATTATGCCTTGGATATCCATTATTTCCGTTATTCGGGGATGCTGCGCCATGAACGCTACCTATGAAGTATCATTTTCGCGAAAGATGGAATGGCGGGGCGTGTCAGGCGGCCCGCTTTGCGATGTTTGGAGGATGGCGCGTGACGAGGTTTCTTGGAGAAAGCACGACGGTCTTGGCAGGATACGGGTTCGATGACGACGGCCCCTACCTGCAATTGAACGACATCGATCGCGGGGAGTCGGTACGCTTCCCGGTGCGGGGGCGCACGTTCTCGTTGCGACGTCTTCCGAAGCGACGCTGCGTGGGGCGCTTCGATCTGGCGACGTTCCAGGAGAGCGTCTGCCCGTTCGGCGTCGAGCTGCCCGCGGACTCCAAGGAGACCATGTGCTCGGCGTGCATCGAAGCGACGGGATTCAACCCCTCGTTTTACTACGCCGACTTCGTATCGCCCCAGCAGCGCGCCTACAACCAGACGCCTCATTTCGTCTATCTGGCGTATTTCTCGCCCCAGCACGTGAAAGCGGGCATCTCCAGCGAGCGCCGCGGAATCGAGCGCCTGCTCGAGCAGGGCGCCCGCGCGGCGCGCGTCGTCGGCCGGTTCGCGAACGCCGACGAAGCCCGCGCGCTCGAGGCGGCGCTGTGCGCGCAGCCGGGCGTGCTCGAGACCATGCGCGCGTCGCTCAAGGCGCGCCTTCTGGTCGAGGAGCGCTACGATGCCGGCGAGGCGGTCCGCGTTCTGGACGAGGCGGCGTCGCGCTTGGCGTGCGTTCCCGCGGTTGCAGGGGCGGGGTTCGCGCCGGAGGAGGCACGCGATCTGTCCCCGTTCTACTTCGGCGGGCCGTCGCCGGATGTCCACGACCTGCAGCTTGCCGAAAGTTGCGAGGATGCCTGCGCAGGCCGCTGCGTCGGCATGGTCGGCGGCGCGCTCGTGTTCGAGCAGGGCGGGCTGCTCTTCGTGGCATCGATCAAGGAATGGGAGTCGCACGAGGTTGACGTGTTGGAAGACGAGGTGCTCTGCGCCTACGAAGCGGCTCCGCAGCAGTTCTCGCTGTTCTGATCGATTTTTCGGCTGGCCATGCCGTTCGACGTAAAGAGCGTGTTAACCCTATTGCTTTAGCACTCTACTGTGATAAAGTAGTGATCACTGCACGATCCGCATCGGAAAGGAAGCGAAGCGAATGGATATGGTGACGCCGGCGGGGTTCCGCGACGTGTTGGCGCAGGAGGCGGCGGAGCGCGAGCGCATCAGCGTCGCGGTACGCGACCTGCTCTCGTCGCGTGGGTACGCACCCATCGAGACGCCCACGCTCGAGGTGATGGACGTGATGCGCGCGGGCGGCCATATGACCGGCGTGCCGTTCAAATTCTTCGACTCGCAAGGCGATCTGTTGGCGATGCGCCCGGATGTCACGTTGCAGGTCGCGCGCATGTGCGCGACGCGCTTGGCGGGCCAGCCGGGGCCGTTTCGCTTCCGCTACCAGCAGCGCGTGTTCCGCGAGGCGGAGGGGCAGATGCGCGCTGCCGCGCGCGAGGTCACTCAGATCGGCGTCGAGTGCATCGGCCCGTCGGGGTCCGAAGGCGACGCCGAGGTGCTGCAGCTGTTCTGCGAGGCGCTCGAGACGGCGGGGGTGCGGGATTTCACGATCTCAGTGGCAACCGTGGGCGTGCTGCGCGCGCTGCTCGCCGCGAGCGGCGCGTCTTCCACCTGGTCGAACGCCGTGCTCGATGCGTTCCATGCCTCCAATTTCGTCGAACTCGACCTGCTGACGGGTGCGGACTGCCCGGTGCCGCCGGTGTTCGCGCAGGCTCTGCGCGCGTTGCCGCGCATCCGCGGCGGGCGCGAGGCGATCGATGAGGCGCGCGCCTTGGTGGCGCCGCTCGGTTGCGAGGACGGCCTGGACGACCTCGAGGGCATGTGCGACCTGCTCGACGCCGCCGGCGTCGGCGCGCGGGTGCGCATCGACTTTTCGGTCATGAGCTCGTTCGACTACTACACGGGCATCGTCTTCGAGGCGTATGCGCCGGGTCTGGGCTCGCCTCTGGGCAGCGGCGGACGCTACGACAACATGGTGGGAGTGTACGGCGAGGACCGTCCCGCGGCGGGGTTCGCGTTCTTCCTGGAGCAGGTCATGGCTGCCGCGACGTCGACGGGCGCGTGCGACGACCGTCCCCTGCGCATCGCGGTGCCCAAAGGGGCGCTCAATCCGGGGACGATCGAGGTGCTCGCGGCGGCAGGGCTCGATGTGACAGGGCTCGATGATCCGGGGCGGCAGCTCATCATCAGCAACCCGGAGGTCGACTACGTCATCGTGCGGCCCACCGACGCGCCGGTGTTCGTCGAGCTGGGCGCGGCTGATTGCGGCATCTGCGGCAAGGACTCGCTGCTCGAGGCGGATGCCGAGGTGATGGAGCTGGTCGACCTTGGGTTCGGCGGATGCCGCTTCGTGGTGGCGGAGCCGGCGGGGGCGCGCGACGCGGTGGAGGAGCGCTACCGGCGCCTCGGCTCCATCCGCGTCGCGACAAAATACCCGCGCATCGCCGCCGCCCATTACGCCAAGCGCGGCATGCAGGTCGAAATCGTGAAACTGCACGGTAACATTGAGCTGGCACCATTGACGGGCATGGCCGAGCGTATCGTCGACATCACGGCGACGGGCACGACCTTGCACGAGAACAACCTGGTGGTGGTCGAGGACGTCCTGCCATCCACGGCGCGGTTCTTCGCGAACGCGTGCTCGTTCAGGACCGATTCCCGCATCGCAGAGCTCGCCCGCGCGCTTTCGGCGTGCACGGGCTCACCTAAGGAGGATGAATAACATGCGTCGAGTAATTCTGGCTCCCGGCGAGCAGTTCACCAACGCGCAGCTCAAGCGTCCGAGCGCGTTCAACCCGCAGGCGCTTGCCGCCGCGACCGACATCATCGAGCAGGTGCGCGAGCGCGGCGACGCCGCCCTGCGCGAATACACCGAGCGTTTCGACGGCGTCGCTGTCGAGTCGTTCCGCGTTCCGCAAAGCGCCATCGACGGGGCGCGCTCCCGGGTCGATCCTGCGACGGCTGCCGCGCTCGAGCAAGCCGCAGCCCAGATTCGCGAGTTCCACGAGCGCCAGCTCCAGCAAAGCTGGTTCGCCGTGCGCGAGGATGGCGCCCTCACCGGTGCCAAGGTGTCGCCGCTCGAGTCGGTGGGCATCTACGTGCCCGGCGGACGTGCGCTGTACCCCTCGACGGTGCTCATGAACGCGCTGCCCGCCTCCGTCGCGGGCGTCGAGCGCATCGCGTGCGTCACCCCTCCCGCCAAGGACGGCTCGGTCGATCCTGCGATCTTGGAGGCATGCCGCCTCTCCGGCGTCACCGAGGTCTACACGGTGGGCGGCGCCCAGGCGATCGCCGCGTTGGCATACGGCACCGAGAGCATCGAGCCCGTCTCCAAGATCACCGGCCCGGGCAACGCCTACGTGGCCGCTGCAAAGAAGATCGTGTCGGGCGACGTGGGCATCGACATGATCGCCGGCCCGTCGGAGGTGTGCGTGGTGGCCGACGACACGGCCGATCCGGCTCTCGTCGCGATCGACCTCATGGCTCAGGCCGAGCATGATCCGCTGGCGGCGTGCTACCTGGTCACGTTCTCGGAGGGCTATGCCGACGAGGTCGAGCGCATGGTGGCCGAGCATATGAAGTCCTCCACGCGCGCCGAGATCACCGCGGCTTCCCTTGCCGAGCAGGGACTCATCGTCATCTGCGACACGCTCGATCAGGCTTTCTCTGCCGTCAACGTCATCGCGCCCGAGCACCTCGAGCTGCACATCCACCACGCGATGGACTCCCTCGGTCGCGTGCGCAACGCCGGCGCGATCTTTTTGGGGGAGTGGACGCCCGAGGCCGTGGGCGACTACGCCGCCGGCCCCAACCACACGCTGCCCACGGGCGGCACCGCGCGGTACGCGTCGCCGCTGTCGGTGGACGACTTCATCAAGAAGTCCAGCGTCATCCAGTACACCCCGGCCGCGCTCGGCCGCGATGCCGATATCGTGATGGCCATCGCGCGTCACGAGGGTCTGTGGGCGCATGCGCGCAGCGTCGAGATGCGCAAGGAGCTCTTGGAGCGCGGCGGCAAGTTCGCGGCGGCGGGCGAGATCCTCGATGTCGCCGGCGAGGCGGTTGCGGAAGGGGCTGATGCGGATGAATAGCGTGCGCGCTTCGGCGCCCCAGCTTGCGGGCATGGTGCCTTACGATCCCAAGTACCTGCCCGCCGACACGCTGCTTTCCGCCAATGAGAATCCGACGGATGTGGAGGAGGAGCTGCGTCGCGAGATCATGCGCGAGGTGCGCCGCGTGCCGCTCAACCGCTACCCCGATCCTTTGGCCAACGACCTGCGCGATATGATCGCCGAGGCCAACGGGCTTGACCGCGACCAGATCCTCATCGGCAACGGCGGCGATGAGCTGCTGTTCAACATCGCCCTTGCCTGGGGCGGTCCGGGCCGCACGTTCCTCAACCTGCCGCCGACGTTTTCGGTATACGCTGCCAACGCCCGCCTGACGGGCACCGAGGTGGTGGATGTGCCGCGACGTGCGGACTACTCCATCGACGTGGAGGCCGTGCTCGCACGTGTGGCGCAGGGCGACATCGACTATCTGATCGTCACCAGCCCCAACAACCCCACCGGCGAGCTGGCTTCCCCCGAGTTCATCGCGCGTCTGCTCGAGGCGACCGACGCGCTGGTGATGGT
Organism: uncultured Eggerthellaceae bacterium; assembly: GCA_958452575.1. Lineage (GTDB taxonomy): Bacteria > Actinomycetota > Coriobacteriia > Coriobacteriales > Eggerthellaceae > Aphodovivens. Next base: position 106,004 of record CAUDUM010000002.1, on the reverse strand, counting down.
CGACGAGGCGTATTTCGAGTTCTCGCGCCGCACCGTGCGCCCACTGCTCGACAAGCACAAGAACCTCGTCATCTTGCGCACGTTCTCCAAGGCGTTCTCGTTGGCGGGCGCGCGTCTGGGCTATCTGCTCGGCGATGCGGAGGTGATCCGCGAGTTCATCAAGGTGCGCCAGCCTTATTCGGTGGATGCGGTGTCGCAGGCGATCGCGCGCGTGGTGTACGCCAACCGCGCCAAGTTCGAGCCGGGCATCCAGGCGATCATCGACGAGCGCGCGCGTGTGCTCGACGGGCTCAGCCGCATCCCTGGCGTGACGGCGTATCCGTCGGATGCCAACTACATCCTGTTCCGCATCAAGGATGCGGCGGCGGTGTGGGAGAATCTGTACGAGCGCGGCGTGCTGGTGCGCGATTTCTCGCGCACGGCGCATTTGGAGGACTGCCTGCGCGTCACCGTCGGAACACGCGAGGAGAACGACGCGTTTCTGGCGGCGCTCAAGGAGGTCGCCATCGCTCGTATGTAGCGTGTGCGGCATGGCGGGGGATCTTCCCCTGCCATTGGCAAGGAAGGGGAGATCATGGGCAGGATCGGGCGCGTGGAGCGTACGACGAAGGAGACCGACATCGCCATCGCGATCGATCTCGATGGCGCGGGCAGCACGGATGTGGACACGGGCATCGGGTTCTTCGATCACATGTTGACGGCGTTCGGGCGGCATGGGCTGTTCGATCTGAGCGTCGAGGTCAAAGGCGACCTGGAGGTGGACGGCCATCACAGCGTCGAGGACGCCGGCATCGTGCTGGGGCGCGTGTTCGCCCAGGCGCTCGGCGACAAACGCGGCATCCGCCGGTTCGGGTCCGTCGCGCTTCCCATGGACGAGACGCTGGTGCTTGCGGCGTGCGATCTGTCGGGTCGCGGCCAGCTGCATTGGGACGTGACGGTGCCTCTGGTGATGCTGGGGACGTTCGACGCGTCGCTTGCCAAGGAGTTCTTCATCGCGTTCGCCGCCAACGCCGGTGTGACGCTGCATGTGCGCCTGCTGGCCGGCGAGAACGCCCACCACATTGTCGAAGCGTGCTTCAAGGCCGTTGCGCGCGCGTTGCGCGAGGCGGTCGAGTCCGATCCGCGCTTGGGAGATGAACTGCCTTCGACGAAGGGCGCTTTATAAGATGATAGCGGTAGTCGATTACCACAAGGGGAACCTGATGAGCGTCGAGCGCGGCATCGAATCCGCGGGCGGCAAGGCGCTCATCACCGACGATGAGACGGCAATCGCGCGCGCCGACGGCATCGTGCTGCCGGGTGTCGGCGCCTTCGCCGACGCGTCTGCCACGATGATCGAGCTCGGACAGCTCGACGTCATTCGCGAACGCATCGCGGCGGGCGTGCCGTTTTTGGGCATCTGCCTGGGGATGCACCTGCTGTTCGAGGAGGGCACGGAGGGTGCGCCCGACGAAGACGACGAGGAATCCTCGCACAACGCGCCCGGGCTTGCGGTGCTGCCCGGCGTCGTGTGCCGCATGCCGCGCGTCGACGAGGCGGGCAACACGTTCAAGGTGCCGCATGTCGGATGGAACACGGTCGCGCTCGGCGAGGGCTGCCCGCTGTTCGACGGCATCCCGACGGGGGAGTACTTCTACTTCACGCACAGCTATATCGCACCGTCCGGGCCGTTTGCGGTGGGGGAGACGACGCACAGCGTGGCGTTTCCGAGCGCGGTGCAGTACGGTGACGCGTGCTTCGGCGTGCAGTTCCATCCTGAGAAGAGCTCTGATGCGGGCGCGGCGGTGCTGCGCAATTTCGTGCGCATCGTGGAAGGGAGGTAGCGGTGTACCTGCTTCCGGCAATCGATATCCTGGGCGGCAAGGCCGTCCGGCTGCAAAAGGGCGACTACGCCAAGGTGACCGTCTACAACGACGATCCCGTCGCGCAGGCGCGGGCGTTCGTCGAGGCGGGTGCCGAGTGGGTGCATGTGGTCGATCTCGACGGTGCGCGTTCGGGCGCGCCGGAGAACATCGGCATCGTCGAGCGCATCGTGCGGGAGGCGCCGCTGAAGGTGGAGATCGGCGGCGGTATCCGCACGCTCGAGACCCTCAAGCGCCTTGCGGACGCCGGTGCGGCGCGCATGGTTTTGGGCACGGCCCTGGTGAACGACCCCGACTTGGCGCGCGCCGCCGTGGAACTGGTCGGCGGCGATTGCCTGACGGCTGGCATCGACGCCAAGAACGGCGAGGTGGCGGTGTCGGGTTGGATCGAAGGATCCGGCGTCGCGGCGACCGACCTTGCCGCCGCCATGGCGCAGGCGGGGTTCGTGCACCTCGTCTACACCGATATCGCGCGCGACGGCATGCAGACCGGGCTCGACCCGGCCGCCTACGTGCGCATGGCCGAGGCGTTCGGTCATCCCGTCATCGCGAGCGGCGGCGTTGCGAGCGTGGCGGACATCCGGGCGCTCGCGCCCGTCGCCGCCAGCATCGAAGGCGTCATCACCGGCCGCGCCGTCTACGAGGGCACGCTGACCGTTGCCGACGGCGTCGCTGCGTGCAAGGAGGTTTCGCCGTTCTGACGAACGGCGAACCTGCCGACGCTGCGGCTTCCCGCGGCACCGGATCTTCGCCCGATCCCGGGGACTCGCGTACCGAAGTACGCTTCGCCCCCGCGATCAGACGAATCTCCGGCACTGCGGAAACCCTCGCTGACGTTACGAACGATTTGCGACTCGAAAGGGTGTTGAGGTGTTAGCTAAACGCGTGATCCCCTGCATGGACGTCAAGGACGGGCGCGTCGTCAAAGGTGTCAACTTCGTCAACCTGCGCGACGCGGGCGACCCTATCGAGCTGGCCCAGCGCTATGACGAGGAGCGCGCCGACGAGGTGATCTTCTTGGACATCACGGCCACGAGCGACGATCGTGCCACAACGGTGGAGCTGGCCAGCCATGCGAGCGAGCAGCTGCATCTGCCGTACTGCGTGGGCGGCGGCTTCCGCAGCGTCGCCGACATCCGACGCATGATCGCCGCCGGTGCCGACAAGGTGTCGGTTAACTCCGCGGCGGTGGCGAACCCCCAACTCATCTCCGATGCGGCGTACGCGTTCGGCACCCAGGCGATCCTCTGCGCCATCGATGCGAAGCACGTGGCGGGCGCGGGCGACAAGTGGGAGGTCTACGTGCATGGCGGTCGCAAGGCCACGGGCATCGACGCCGTCGAATGGGCGCGGGAGGCGGCGCGGCGCGGCGCGGGCGAGATCCTGCTGACCAGCATGGACCGCGATGGCAGCCGCGAGGGTTTCGACTGTGCGCTCACCCGCGCGGTCGCGCGTGCCGTGGACATCCCCGTGATCGCATCAGGCGGCGTGGGCAAGCTTGAGCACTTCGCCCAGGGCATCCTGGAGGGCGAGGCTGACGCGGTGCTCGCCGCCAGCGTCTTCCATTTCGGCGAGTTCACGATCCGCCAGGTCAAAGAGCATATGGCAAGCTGCGGCATCCCCGTGCGGCTGTAGGGCGCCGCGGGAATGTGCTAAGCTATCCGCGAGTTTCCGCGGGCCTTTGGCCCGCACAGCTCCCTGACGAGGGCTGCCGTACCAGGTTCGCAAAGACGGCGCATGGGGCCTGCGGCGCCGGTGCGGATGCCGGCGCGACGGCGATGGGCCCGGCCCCGTCGAACGAAGGGAGCTTCCCATGGCATGGATCGTACTTGTCCTCTCCGGCACGATGGAGGCCGTCTGGGCGACGGCGCTCAGCAAATCCGACGGTTTCACGAATCCGATCCCCACTATCGTATTCCTTGTTGCGATGGCTGCCAGCATGGCGGGGCTCGCGTTCGCAACAAAGACGCTTCCCATCGGCACCGCCTATGCGGTGTGGACGGGCATCGGCGCCGCATGCACGGTGATCTACGCGATGGCGACCGGGGTGGAATCCGCCTCCATCATTAAGATCGTGCTGATCGCCGCCCTCATCGGCTGCATCGTCGGCCTCAAGCTGGTCTCCGATGCGGAGACGCCGGCAGCGTAGCGGCGACGCGATGCGGCGACGCCCGCATTTTGGCTACAATAGGAGCGATCTGGGTGTTTGGCCCGCACCGCACCGATGTGCGCGTTGCGCGGTCGGAAAACCGAAAGGGGCGCTATGAAGCTTCCCAAGCTGACGTATAACGAAGCGGGGCTCATCCCGTGCATCGTGCAGGACGCGGATACGCGCGAGGTGTTGATGATGGCCTGGATGAACGCCGAGTCGCTGGCGCTCACGCTCGAGCGCGGCGAGACGGTGTTTTGGAGCCGCAGCCGCCAAGAGCTCTGGCATAAGGGCGCCACCAGCGGAAACACGCAGAAGGTGGTGGAGATCCGCTACGATTGCGACGCCGATACGCTGCTCGCGCTCGTGCATCCCGCCGGTCCCGCCTGCCACACCGGCGCAACCAGCTGCTTCTACCGGACGCTGGGGGAGTGACGCGATGGGGCGAGGGGACGGGGCCGCTCTCGCGTAGGGCAGCGCGAAAACCTCAGTCGCCTTCTCCCATCAGGCTTCTTATGCGAAACGCCCATTGACAAGGGTCTTGCCAAGGCGCACCGTGATTCCAATGCGAAACGCCGACGAAACGCGTCGGCGATCGAAGGGGAGGGGATATCCGCATGCTGTCCGACAAGGCCAAGGAGCTTTTGCGCAAGCTCGATCTGGAATACCCGTGCATTGCCATCAAGCTGCACTTGGAGAAACCGGCGTGCCCGCGCTACGAGGGCGATAAACTGGCGTTTTGCCAGTACGTGCGCCACGCGCAGGCGACCGGGGCGCACTTCCATATCACCGCCGAGGACGACGACTGCTACGGCAAGCTGGCCATGGGCATGATCGACATCCCGCCGGTGACCGGCTCCGGTCAGGCGGGCTACGACTTCGGCGTGTACAAGGCGCCCATCGCCAACCAGCAGCTCTACCAGAAGCTGCCGCGCATCATCCGCGGGACGGTGCGCTACGTGGAGTTCTGCCCGGCGATCGATGCCGAGTTCGACCCCGATCTGCTGATGTTCGTCGCCGACCTGCCGCAGGCCGATATCATCATGCGCGCCACGAGCTACATCTCGGGCGATCTGTGGGAGTCCAAGTCCTCGCCGGTGATCAGCTGCGCGTGGATGTACGCCTACCCCATCATCTCCGGCAAGGTCAACCACATCACCACCGGGTTCTACCATGGTCTCAAGCGCCGCGGCGCCTATCCGGCGGGTCTGCGCATGATTGCGGTGCCGTATCCCAAGATCGACGAGCTGTTCCTGTCGCTTGAGCAGATGGATTGGACGCTCATCGCATTCCGCGACGATCCGGAGAGCAAGGCTGAGCTCGCGCGTCGCATGGAGCATTGGCAGGAGATGGGCCGCGAGACGGATTCGCAGGTTGACCTGCATTAGCGGGCGAGCCTTCGTTTGGAGGCGGACTCATAGGTGCGCGCCGAGTGCATCGGATGCAAAGGGCTGCGGTGGCAAGGATGAACTGCGCCTCAGCCCTTTCCTTTGCTGTCGAAAGGGCGGGGGCGTGGAATAGATCGCACCTCAAGGCTACTTGCCTAGCAGGTGGCGCACCGCAGCGATGGGGTGCTTGGTGATCATGCGGGGGCCGCTGTAGCGCATGGCGGCGCGGATCTTCTCGCGCATTTCGGGCGCGTAGCAGTGGTTGCCGCACTCCTCGCAGGAGGTTTTGATGTCCATCTTGCGGCAACGCTGGGTGCGCAGCACGGCGTACGCATCCAGCTCGGCGCAGGCGGGGCAGATGGGATCCCCGCAAAACGCCTGCTCGGTGCGCGATTCGGCAGGATGGATGCCAGCGCAGTGCATGGCGATCATCTGAGAGATCGTCTTCTTCTCGCGCTCGCGGCGTTTGGCGGTTTTGGGCGTATCTTGTTTCATATGGCTTACTTTATCATGGGCGGCGCTGATTTTGAAGGGGCGCGTGCGGGCTTCGACGGATGGCACGGTGCTGCGGGCGTCCGGCGCGAGAGCGTCGTCATGGCGGGGTCGCACGCGTCCGAGCCCGCAGGGCGTCGGTCTTGGCGAGCGGTCCTTTGCGGCGCTATCGCGTTTATTCGACGCAGTGAGCGCCGCGCCCTTGCCCCGAATGGGGGCATGCGCTATCATTTGCGCAGTTCGTTTCCGTTGAAGCGTATCGCCAGCGGAGTCACCGATGATAATCTGGAACAGGATCTGCCTCTAGTCCATCTTTCTCAGGGAATCCGTGCGCGCTGCGCATGTCCATTCAACCACCCATATAACTTTTAAGGAGGCCCGGGTGAAATTCTTTCTGGACACCGCCGATCTCGACGAGATCAAAGAAGCTGCGAGCTGGGGCGCGCTGGCGGGCGTGACCACTAATCCCTCGCTGTACGCCCGCATCGGCGGCAAGCTGGATGATTTCCACAACCACATCAAGCGCATCTGCGACATCGTGGGCCCTGAGTGCCCCGTGTCCGCCGAAAGCGTCGCCATGACGCGCGACGAGATCGTGCGCGACGGCCGCGAACTGGCCGCCATCGCGCCCAACGTCGTGGTGAAGATCCCGACGATGGTGGAGGGCCTGGCCGCCACCCGCACGCTTGCCGACGAGGGCATCCGCGTCAATATGACGCTGTGCTTCAGCGTTCCGCAGGCGCTGCTGGCAGCCCGTGCCGGCGCGCGCTACATCAGCCCGTTCGTGGGCCGCTTCGACGATATCTCCGAGGACGGCTTGGAGCAGGTCGCCAACATCGTGACCGCCATCGGCAACTACGATTTCACCAAGAACACCGTCAACGGCGAGCGCGTCGAGATCATCGCCGCCTCCATCCGCAGCGCCAACCATGTGACGCAGGCGGCCCTCATGGGCGCCGACATCGCCACGGTTCCGTTCGGCACGCTGAAGAAATGCGTTCAGCATCCGCTGACCGACCGCGGCCTCGATACGTTCCTGAAGGACTGGGAGAAGGTTCGCAACGCATGATCGAAGAACAGATGACCGCGGCACCCGCGTCTGACGCGGCGCCGGCGCCCGCCGGCGAAGCTGCCGCAGCCCCGCGCCGCCGTCGCACCGTGCGCGCGAAATCCGAGGTCGCTGCCGAGGCCGCCTCGGACTCCGCCTCCAAGGAAGGGGCGTCCCCGTCCGACGAGGCAGCGGCTCCCGCCCCGCGTCGTCGCGGCCGCCCGCGCAAGGTCGCAACTGACGAGGCGCCTGCCGCCGAGGAGAAGCCTGCCGCCAAGCGTCGCGGCCGTCCGCGTAAGAACGCCGACGAGGCCGCCTCAGGCGAAGCGGCACCTGCAGCGGCTCCCGCCACCGACGCGAAAGAAGGCGCGGCTCCATCCGACGAGGCGACGGCTTCTGCCCCGCGCCGCCGCGGTCGTCCGCGCAAGACACCCGTCGAGGACGCCTCCGCTTCGACCTCCGGCGATGCCGCAGAGGGCTCCGCAAAGCCTTCGCGCAAAAACGACGCCGACAAAAAGGGCGGACACGACCGCGCCCAGCGCCATGACAACCAAAAGCAGCGCTTCCAGCGCAACGACAACCAGGGCCACCGCCATCAGCGCCCGCGCCGCGGCTCGGGCCAGCGCGAGATGCAGCCCAGCGTCAACAAAGAGGAGCTTGCCAAGCTGAAGGTGGCGGATCTGCGCGCCAAGGCGGCCGAGCTCGGCGTGGACGCCGCCGGCCTCAAGAAGGCCGAGCTGGTCGACGCCGTGTACGAGGCAAGCGTGAAGGCCGAGGGCTTCATCGAGGTCAGCGGCATCTTGGACATCCTTGCGGACGGTTACGGCTTTCTGCGCACCCACGGGTACCTGCCCAGCGAGAACGACTGCTACGTGGGGCTGTCCACCATCCGCCGCAACGGCCTGCGCAAGGGCGACCTGGTCTGTGGCCAGACGCGCCCCGCGCGCGAGAACGAGAAATACGCCGCCATCCAGAAGATCATCAGCGTCAACGGCACGCCGGTCGAGGAGCTGGGCGCCCGCGTCAAGTTCGCCGACCTCACGCCGATCTATCCCGACGAGTGCCTGCGCATGGAGCATGGCAAAAGCGCCATCACCGCACGCGTGATCGACCTGGTGTCCCCGATCGGCAAGGGCCAGCGCGGACTGATCGTCAGCCCGCCCAAGGCAGGCAAGACGACCATCCTCAAGGACATCGCGGCCGCTATCACGGCGAACAATCCCGAAGTGCACCTGATGTGCCTTTTGGTGGACGAGCGTCCCGAAGAGGTGACCGACATGCAGCGCTCGATCAAGGGCGAGGTCATCTCCTCCACGTTCGACATGCCCACCGAAAACCACATCGCCGTGTCCGAGCTCGTCATCGAGCGCGCCAAGCGCCTGGTGGAGTGCGGCAAGGACGTCGTCATCCTGCTGGACAGCATCACGCGCCTGGCGCGTGCCTACAACCTGGCGCAGCCCGCTTCGGGCCGCATCCTGTCCGGCGGCGTCGACTCCACGGCGCTGTATCCGCCCAAGCGCTTCCTGGGCGCCGCCCGCAATATCGAAAACGGCGGCAGCCTCACCATCCTGGCGTCGGCGCTTATCGACACCGGATCCAAGATGGACGAGGTCATCTTCGAGGAGTTCAAGGGCACGGGCAACATGGAGCTCAAGCTCGACCGCAATCTGGCCGACCGTCGCATCTTCCCGGCGATCGATCCGGTGGCGTCGGGCACGCGCAAGGAGGACCTGCTGCTCGATCCGCAGCAGGCGCCGCTGATCTGGGCGGTGCGCCGCATTCTGGCTAACCTCAACAACACCGAGCGCGCCATGGACATGCTCATCAAATCGCTCAAGCAGACCGACAACAACACCGAGTTTCTGCTGCGCACGGCCAAAAAGGCCCAGCACGCCAAGGTCGACTCGGTGGTGGAGCTGTAACCGGAAAACCGCAGGATGACAACTGGGGGCGCATCGGCGCCCCTTCGGTTCAGGAGGGCCCATGTCCGAGCAGAACAACGAGCACAACACCGCGCCTTCGCAACCGGAGGCATCCGACGCGTCCGCGGCGGCAACTGCGCCGCAGCCGGCGTCGCCGGATCCTGCGGCCGGCAATGTATCGCAGCCGGGGTATCCCCCTGCGTCCGCAGCCGCCCCCGCGCAGTCGGCGCAGACGGGCAAGGCAGCGTCGCAGACCGTTCCGCCTGCACCCGCCGGTTGGCGCTCGGTGCCTCCGGCAGGCGGGTACGCACCCTATGCCGCCGCGCCCGTTGCCGCTCCTCCGCAAAAGAAGAGCCGCGCGTGGATCGTGGCGCTGGTGGCGGTGGTGCTGGTGTTCGTCCTGATCGCCATGGGCATGCACTCGTGCACGTCGCTGTTCGCCTCCTCGATGGGCTCCTCGTCGTCGGCCTCCGATGCGGTAGATGCCCTCACCCAGGATGCCGTCGCGGTCATCACCATCGACGGAACCATCCAATACGACGGCACGGCGTCAAGCCCCGAGGGCTTGAAGGCTCTGCTTGACGAGGCGGAGTCAAGCCCGCACATCAAAGCGGTGATGCTGCGCGTCGACTCGGGCGGCGGCGTCGCCACCGCCGGCGAGGAGATGGCAGAGTACCTGCGCGAGTTCAGCAAGCCCGTCGTGGTCTCGAGCGCTTCCACCAACGCAAGCGCCGCTTACGAGATCTCCTCGCAGGCCGACTATATCTTCACGGCCAAAAGCACGTCGATCGGCGCCATCGGCACGGCGATCCAAATCACCGACACTTCCGAGCTGATGGACATGCTCGGCATCAACATCCAGGACATCACCAGCGCCGGCAGCAAGGACTCGACGTACGGGACGCGTCCGCTCACCGACGAGGAGCGCGCCTACTACCAGGATATGGTCGACCAGATCAACGAGGTGTTCATCCAAAACGTCGCCGAGGGACGCGGCATGGACGTCGAGGCGGTGCGCGCGCTGGCGACGGGGCTCACGTTCACCGGCATGGATGCGGTCGAGAACGGCTTGGCGGACGAGATCGGCACCAAGGAGGACGCCATCGACAAGGCGGCCGAGCTGGCGGGCGTGTCCTCCTATACGGTCGTCGACCTGGTGCAGGAAAGCGACGATCTTTCCATGATGCTGGATCTTCTTTCCGAAAACGATGTTTCCTCCGACGTCGCCGCGGAGGTTTTGAAGGAGTTGGATGACGATGGAATCCTTGCACGATAACGAAGAGGTGCGCGCCGTCGACGCCGCAGAGGTCGAAGATCCCGAGGCCGCTGCGCGCGCTGCCCGCTGGGCCGAGACGTTCGAGCGCCGCGAGAGCACGCGCGAGGTGAACTGGCCCCGCCGCGCCGTCGTGACGGCGGGCATGCCGTACGGCAACAAGGCGCTGCACTTCGGCCATATCGCCGGCGTGTTCATCCCGGCGGACTGCTTCGCGCGCTTTTTGCGCGACCGCATCGGCGCTCAGAACGTGCGCTTCGTGTCGGGCACCGACTGCTTCGGCTCGCCCATCAACGAGGGCTACCGCAAGCTGGTCGACGCCGGCGAGTTCGACGGCACCATCGAGGAATACGTCAAGCGCAATCACGACGCCCAGAAGGCGACGCTCGACGCCTACAACATCAGCCTGTCGATCTACGAGGGATCGGGTCTGGGCCATGCCGGCACGGTGCACCAGGCGGTGAGCGAATACTTCATCAAGGCGCTCTACGATGCCGGCGTGCTGCATCGCCGCTCCACGCTGCAGTTCTACGACACCCAGGCGAACACCTTCCTCAACGGCCGCCAGGTGGTGGGGCATTGCCCCGTGCAGGGCTGCAAGTCCGAGCACGGCTATGCCGACGAGTGCGATCTGGGCCACAGCTACGCGCCCGAGGACCTCATCGCGCCCAAGTCCACGCTGACCGGCACGGTGCCCGAGATGCGTCCGGTGGAGAACTGGTATTTCGATCTGCCGGCGTTTTCGGAGTTCCTGCGCGGCTATGTGGCCGATCTGCGCGAGGACAAGGAGATGCGCGCCATCGTCCCCCAGGTCATCGAGGAGTTTTTGGCCCCTCCCATCATGTATGTGAAAAACGAGCTGCGCGAGCAGTTCGACGCCATCGCCGGCAAGCTGCCGGCGCACACGCTGCGCGAGGCCGAGAAGGGCAAGCAGAGCTTCGAGGTCGAGTTCGCCACGATCGACGACCGCGACGCCGCGCGTTCGGTGATGGAGGAGGCGGGACTGCGTTTCCGCACGGGCAAGGCGCTCGTGCCGTTCCGCATCACCGGCAACATCGAGTGGGGCGTGTCCGCGCCGGTCATCGAGGACGTCGAGGGCCTGACGGTGTGGTGCTGGCCCGAGAGCCTGTGGGCGCCCATCTCGTTCACGATGGCGGCCAACGACGAGCTGGGATTGCCGCGCGGCAGCTGGCGCGACTGGTGGTGCTCGCCCGACGCGCAGGTCTACCAGTTCATCGGCCAGGACAACCTGTACTTCTACGGTGTGGCGCAAACCGCGATGTGGGAGGCGCTGAGCAAGCGCGACATGGTGACGGGCGAGCCCACCGACGAGCCCCTGCGCCAGACGCGCCTGATCGCCAACCACCATATCCTGTTCGGCAACAAAAAGGCCTCCTCGTCCGGTGCGGTCAAGCCGCCCTCGGCCGACGAGCTGCTCGACCACTACACGGTCGAGCAGCTCCGCGCGCATTTCCTGGCGCTGGGCCTGGACCAGAAATCCGTCGGCTTCAAACCCAAGCCGTTCCTTGCCACCGAGGAGGAGAAGGCCGATCCGCGCGTCGCCGATCCGGTGCTCAAGGAGGGCGCGTTGCTCACCAACGTGTTCAACCGTCTGGCGCGCAGCTGCTTCTACGAGGCGCAGAAGAACTTCGACGGCTGCATGCCGCTGGGCAAGCCGTCCCCCGAGGCGGTCGAGAAGGTGCATGACACCATGCGCACCTACGACTTCACGATGCATCGCGCCGAGCTACATTCCATCATGTCCCAGATGGACGAGTTCATCCGCTGGGCCAACAAGCGCTGGGCCGACGGCATCCGCGAAGCCACCAACGCCGATGACGATGCGATGCGTCGCCAGGTGCTGCTCGATTCGTTCTACCTGCTGCGCGTGGCGTGCCTGCTGATGCATCCGGTCGTGCCCAAGGGTTGCGAGATGATCTGCGACTACATGGACTTTGACCCCGAGGACCTGTTCAGCTGGAACTACGACTTCGAGGGCATGGACGAGCTGTGCTCTGCCGGCGACATCACCGTCGGCACCCATCCCGTCCGCGAGCTTCCGCCCCGCTTCGACTTCTTCAAGAAGCACGAGTCCCAGTACTAGGATTCCGACGGCTTGCCAGCCGCCGGAACCTGCCGATGCTGCGAGGGGCTGAGGCGCCCCGTCTTCGCGAGATCGCGAATTCAGGGCGCCCAGCCCTTCTTGCTGACACTACGAACGAAATGGAGCATTTGCTTTGTTGCACGTGGATATTTACACCGACGGATCGTCGCGGGGGAACCCGGGGCCGGGAGGCTACGGGTCGATCCTGCGGTTCGTCGACCGCAACGGGCGCGTGCACGAGAAGGAGCTCTCGCAGGGATTCCGTCTGACCACCAACAACCGCATGGAGCTTTTGGGCGTGATCGTCGCGCTCGAGGCGCTCAAAAGCCCTTGCGAGGTGACCCTGTACTCCGATTCGCAGTACGTCGTGAACGCCTTCAACCAGCATTGGGTGGAAGGCTGGCTCAAACGCGGCTGGAAAAACGCCAAGAAAGAGCCGGTCAAAAACCCCGACTTATGGAAGCGTCTCTTGCGCGTCAAGGAGCCGCACCAGATGACGTTCGTTTGGGTGAAGGGCCACGCCGGCCATCCCGAAAACGAGCGCTGCGACGCCTTGGCGACCGCCGCCGCCGACGGCGACGATCTCGCAGAGGACGAGGGGTTCGCGGGAGCGTAGGCGCACGTGGGGCGCGGGCAGGCGTGCGCCGTTACGGCAGCGCGTTGCGGGTGGCGTCTTCGGGGTTGAGCGACATGCTCTGGAAGCGCTCAGCCATGTACTGGTTGTCGAAGTTGCGCGCCATGAACTGCTCCATCGCCGATTCGGGCACGTTGCCCGCCATGCGCTCGTACCAGCAGTCGAACGACAGCAGCGTCATCACGCAATCCGCCACCATGAGGGCGGCGCACACGGCGGTGAGGGTGTAGCGCCAGTTCCACGGGATCAAGTTGACCAGATGCAGCATCCACGGCAGGATCAGCCGGATCCATGCCACGCCCAGCACGCCCCACATGCACATGAACAGGGCGCTCGTGCGCCCTTGGAAAAAGATCGCGATCGGATCGGGGCATAGCCCGAACAAGGTCGATCCGGTGTAGTCCCATGCCAGGATGCCGAACGCGAACTGGAAGAACCAGCTTGCCAAAAACTCGAACAGACCGCCGATGACCGCGCTTACCAAAAACACCACGGCAAGCGGCGCCTTGTGGAACCGGTTGAGCGCCATGGTCATGAGCACCGCGCCCACGCCGTAGATGGGCGAGAACGGGCCGAACAGAAGCCCTGCGCGGTCCTGGAAGTGCCCCGGATCGACCACGGCGAAGTGATAGATGGTCTCCAGGACGAGCCCGATGATGCTCGCCACGACGAAGATCCAGAACAGATTGAAGAAGTTCAGCGTGATGTAGCCCTTGCCGGTCTCGTCGAGGCCGAGCGTGCCCTCTTCGGCCTGCTCGCGCGTCTCCATGTCGCGCAGCTTGCGCTGGAGTTCGCGCTCTTGGATCAGCGAGGGGTCGAGCCATGAGGCGAGCACGATGGAGACCACCAGGATCACGAGGATGGGGATGCCCACCTCGTTGATGCCGTTGAGCATGATGTCGCAGGTGATGACGCCCACCGTGACGAACGCGGCTGCCTCGGCGGTTTGGGCCGCGCCGCGCCGCCTGTTGCGCAGCAGGTTGATGCCCAGCACCAGCAGAAGCACGAACAGCGCGACGAGCAGCGCCATCTGAACGCCGAAGATGATGACGTTGGCGGCGGAGGTCTGGATGTCGAGCTCGATCTCGCCGTGGACGAACGCCCAGACGAACCCGACGGCTATGATCGCCGCGATGGTGAGCACGCCCGTGCTGCTCAGGATGCACAGCACGCCGTAGACCTTCGCGATCAGCGGGATGCGGCGCTTTTCGGGCGCGGCGTCGCTGAGCGCGGGTCCTTCCGCGGGGATGGGCTGGTCGGTCATGCGCGATGCTCCTGTGCTGCTGTCTGTCGCTGAGGGGCCCGGCTCAGCGGGATTTCTTCGGATGGTTATGGGGATAGAGTATAGCGGCATGAGCGGAGGAGGGCGTGCGCCGGATCGGTCTGTTACGGAACTGTATGGGCGAGCGTCGCCGAATGGGGGCGGAGGCTAGCGCGCCGCGGCCTCCTCGATGAGGCGTCGCACCTCGTCGATGCCGATGGCCTTGGCGGAGGAGGTGACGACCATGGGCGTGCCCTTGGGAAGCTGCAGCTGCTTGGCGAGCGCGGATTTTTGACGCTGCTGCTGCTGTTTGGAAAGCTTGTCAGCCTTGGTCAGCACCACGGCGAAGGGCAGCTCGCGCTCGATCAGGAAGCCGACCATCGTCTCGTCGAGCGCGCTCGCGGCATGACGGATGTCGATAAGCGAGCATACCAGGGCGAAGTCGCGGTCCTGGTTGAAGTAACCCTCGATCAGCTCCGACCAGCGGTGCAGTTCGGATTTGGCGACCTTGGCGTAGCCGTAGCCGGGCAGATCGACGAAGCGTGCGTCATCGGTGGCGAAGAAGTTGATCGTGGCGGTCTTGCCCGGCGTCTGCGACACCTTGGCCAGGCCCTTGCGGTTGAACACTTTGTTGATCAGCGAGGATTTGCCCACGTTGGAACGGCCGGCGAAGGCGATCTCGGGCAGCGACGAAGGCGGCAGCTGCGAGGAGGTGCCGAACGACCGCTCGAATTGGACCTTGTTGAAGTTCATGGGCGCGCTCCTTGGCTATCGCGCGCATCGAGCGCCGGGGGTGCCGCCGACGTCGGCGCGATGCGGCGGCCCTGCGGCGGTTGTCCGGGCGCTGCCCGTCTGAGGTTGGGGATGGCGCGTCGGTTATTTATGCTTCCGGCCAGTGTACCATGTCATCGCCATGCAGATCGCGCACGCGATCGCCCAGAACCGATGCTGCTTCATTGCGGACCCCTTTCCGTCGTCTCATTCGTGCCAGTTGCCGCTCCCATGCACTCGATGTGTTTCCTCGTGCTTCGGGAGTGCCGAAGGTATCAGTTACCAACGGTTGACTTTCCCGGTCGACCTCATTATGGTGTACGGGTTAGATAAATGCAACTCGTTATTGGGGTTGCCGGATGCGTCTCGAACGCGGAAAGGAAGGATCGCCATGGAGGGTAAGACGCGCAACGCGCTGCTGCTGGGTGCCGGTTTCCTGATGGGGACGGTGGGCATCAAGGCGTTGACGAGCCCGCGTGCCAAGCGCGTGTACGTGCAGGGCGTCGCAAAGGGCCTGCAGGCCAAAGCGTACTACGAGGACGTCGTCGAGCAGGCGAAAGCCGAGGTCGACGACATCGTCGCCGAGGCGACCTACCTGACGACCGAGGCCGCTGCGGCCGATGCCGCGTCCGCCGGCGATGCCGAGGCGGAGGGGAAAGCGCGGGCCTAGCATGGAGTTCTCCCTGCAAAAGGAGCTCCCCGGCCGTTTGCGGGTGAAGCTGGCGGGTCCGGTGCCCGCCGCCGATCTGGATGCGCTGGAACGCGTCGTGTTGGCGAGTGCCGCCGTCTTGCGCGTCACCGTGTACCCGCGTATCGGGTCGCTCGCCGTCGTCTACCGTTCGGGAGAGGGCAACCGCCGCCAGGTGCTCGCGCATCTGGAGTCCATCGACGCCGCTGCCATCGACGGCGCGCGCGTGGCGGGCGGCATCGCGCTCGCGCCGCGCACCCAGTCGCTTCTGATGGAGCTCGCGGTGATGATCGGCTCGTATGCCGTGCGCCGGTGGTTCCTGCCCCGCCCGCTCGCCGCGGTGGTCGCCGCCTGGCGCTACCGTCGCTTTCTAATGCCGGCGCTGCGCTCGCTGCGTCGCGCGCGTCTGGACGTCCCCGTGCTCGACGCCGCCGCCATCGGCATGTCGTTCGCCAGGCGCGATCCCAAGACCGCGGGCGAGACGATGTTTTTGCTGGATGCGGGCGAGACGCTCGAGGAGTACACGCGCTCGCGCTCGGAAGGCGCCCTCATCAGCGCGCTTCTGGATATCCCCGAGACGGCTCAGCGCATCGAGGGCGACACGGAGGCGCGGGTCGCGGCGACGGCGCTCGAGCCGGGGGATCTGATCGCCGTGCGCACCGGCATGCCCGTTCCCGTCGACGGCGAGGTGGTCGGCGGGCTGGCGATGGTGAACCAGTCGGCTCTTACCGGCGAGCCGCTGGCGGTCGAGCGCCGGGAAGGCGACGACGTCTTCGCCGGCACCGCGGTGGAAGACGGCGAGATCATCGTGCGCGTGCGCGCGGCGACGGGCGAGACCAAGCTGCGCTCCATCGTGTCGATGGTCGAGCAGTCCGAGTCGCTCAAATCCGAAGCGCATTCCCGCATGGAGGCGCTGGCGGACCGCATCGTCCCGTGGAACTTCCTGCTGGCAGGCGCGGTCGCCCTCTTCTCCCGCAGCCTGGTCAAGACCTCGGCGGCGTTGATGGTCGACTATTCCTGCGCGCTCAAGCTGACGGGATCCATCGCCGAGCTGTCCGCTATGAGCCAAAGCGCCAAGCTGGGCTTCACGGTCAAGGGCTCCAAGCATTTCGAGGCTATGGCGGCCGCCGACACGATCGTGTTCGACAAGACCGGCACGCTTACCGAGGCGACGCCCGAGGTGGCCTGCGTGCTGGGGCTGCGGGGTTGGGAGCGCGATGAGGTGCTGCGCCTGTCGGCCTGCCTGGAGGAACATTTCCCCCATCCGGTAGCCCGCGCGGTGGTGCGCGCCGCCGCGGAGCGCGGCTTGGAGCACCGCGAGCGCCATGCGGCGGTCGAGTACATCGTCGCGCACGGCATCGCCTCGGCGCTTGACGGCAAACGCGTCGTCATCGGCTCGGAGCATTTCGTCGTGGGCGACGAAGGCGTCGAGATCGCCCGCGAGGATCGCTCGCGCATCGCGGTCGCGACCGAGGGCCTCTCGCCGCTGTATCTGGCGGTCGACGGGGAGCTGGTGGGCGTCATCGGCGTGCGCGATCCTCTCAAGGAGGGCGTGGCTGCCGCCATCGGCGATTTGCGCGCGCTGGGCTTCGAGCGCGTGATCATGCTCACCGGCGACAACGAACGCACCGCCGCCCGCGTCGCGGCGGAGGCGGGCGTGACCGAGTTCCGCGCCGACATGCTGCCCGAGGATAAGCATGGCTTCGTGGCGCGCCTGCGCGAGGAGGGGCGCCATGTGGTGATGGTGGGCGATGGCGTCAACGACGCGCCCGCCTTGTCGCTTGCCGATGTGGGCATCGCCATGGGGCAGGGGACCGCCATCGCCAAGGAGGTCGCCGACATCACGCTGACCGGAGGCGATCTATCCTCGCTCGTCGCGCTGCGCAGGCTCAGCCAGGGGCTGATGGACCGTCTCAGCGGTTCGTTCGGCCAGGTCATGGCCATCAACTCGGCGCTGCTCGCGGCAGGCATCGCCGGCGTGGCGCGCCCGCAGGTCTCCTCGCTGCTGCACAATGCCACGACGATCGCGCTGGCTCTGCGCAATTCCGGGAAGTACGACGTCTAGAAGGCAGTGTGGGGGGATCCCCGTGTTCGACAAGCGACTCATCTCGATGGTGTCGGGGGCGATGCGCTGCATCGTCGCCGACGTGGCGTTTCAATGGGTCGCCCTCGTGGCGAACATAGCGTTGTTCCTGTTGATCGGCTCGTTCATCCAGGATCTGATCGAGGGGACAGCCGACGGTGCCGCCCTCGCGACGCTGCTCGCGGCGGGCGCGGCCGCCATCGTCGTGCGTGCCGTGTGCCAGACGCTCGCCCAACGCATGGGGCAGCGCGCCGCCGCCAAGGCCAAGCAGGCCGTGCGTCAGCAGGTCTACGACAAGCTCGTGCGCTTGGGGCCCGCCTACCGCGAGCATGTCGCCACGAGCGAGGCGGTTCAGATCGGCGTCGAGGGCACCGAGCAGCTCGAAAGCTATTTCGGGCAGTACCTCCCGCAGCTGTTCTATGCGGTGCTGGCGCCGCTCACGCTGTTCGCCGTCCTAGCGCCGCTGTCGCTGCCGCCTGCCCTCACGTTGCTTGTCCTGGTGCCGCTCATCCCGCTTTCGATCGTGGCGGTGATGAGGATCGCCAAACGCGTGATGCGCACGTACTGGGGTTCCTACACCGATCTCGGCGGTTCGTTCCTCGAGAACATCCAAGGGCTCACCACGCTCAAGATCTATCGCGCCGACGAGGAGCGCCATCGCCGCATGAACGAGCAGGCGGAGGGTTTCCGCCGCGCCACCATGCGCCTTCTGCGGATGCAGCTCAACTCCATCACCATCATGGACCTGTTCGCGTTCGGCGGGGCGGCGGTCGGCATCGTCATGGTCCTCGGCGAGTATGCGGCGGGTGCCGTGGCGTTTGGGACAGCGTTCTCCATCGTGTTCCTGTCGGCGGAGTTCTTCCTGCCGCTGCGCACGTTGGGCTCGTTCTTCCACACCGCGATGAACGGCATGGCGGCGGCCGAGCGCATGTACGCGGTACTGGACGTCCCCGAGCCGCCGCGCGGCACGCGCTCGATCGACGCGTCGCGCCCCGATATCGTGTGCCGGGGCGTGGGGTATTCCTACGATGGCGAGCGCACGGTGCTGGAGGATGTCGATTTCGAGGCGCCGACGGGCAGCTTCGTCGGCATCGTGGGCGAGAGCGGATCGGGCAAGTCGACTCTGGGTGCGATCCTGACCGGGGCGAACGCCGCCTACACGGGCGAGGTGCGCATCGGCGGGGTCGATCTGCGCGAGGCGTCGCCCGCATCGCTGCGCGACACGATCACAGCGGTGTCGTTCTCGAGCTATCTGTTCAAGGGGACGATCCGCTCGAACCTGCTGATGGCCAGGCCCTCGGCGGACGACGGCGAATTGTGGAATGCGCTGTCGCGCTGCCGTCTGGACGGCTTCGCGCGCGAGGCGGGCGGGCTCGACGCGCCCGTGTCCGAAGGGGGCGCCAACCTTTCGGGCGGGCAGCGTCAGCGACTCGCCATGGCGCGCGCCCTTCTGCACGATGCCCCCGTGTACCTGCTCGATGAGGCGACGTCCAACATCGACGCGGACAGCGAGAACGCCATCATCGAGCTGGTGGGGGAGCTGGCGCGCACGCGCACCGTCATCATGATCTCGCACCGCCTCGCTGCGCTGCGCGACGCCGATCGCATCTACGTGATGGAGGACGGCAGGGTCGTGGAATCAGGACGTCACGACGAGCTGCTGCGACGCGAAGGCGCGTATGCGCGCCTGTGGCGCCAGCAGGCGGAGCTCGAGGAGTTCGGATCCGGCGTCGGTGCCGTCTGCGGGTGCAGCGGGATGGCGGAGGAGTCCGACGCCTCCCCGTCCGAGGCGCGGGCCGCCGTTTCGAGCGCCGCTTGCGCGCCGGAGGGGAGCGTCCCCGCCGAATCCGCGGCAGGGGCTCCCGCATCCGCCGAGGCGCCGCGCAGGTCGCACGTCTCGGTGATGCTGCGCCTGGTGAGGCTCACCCGCCCGCTTCTTCCCGTGATGGCCCTTGCCGCCGTGCTGGGCGTGATCGGGTTTCTGGCGGCCATCTTCCTTACGGTGCTTGGAGCGTACGGGCTGCTCGAGCTCGGCGGTCTGGACCAGCCGCTTGCCTACGGCACGCTCATCGCGCTGCTGACGGCATGCGGCGTGGCGCGCGGGCCTCTGCGCTACGGCGAGCAGCTGTGCAACCACTATTTGGCGTTTCGCATCCTGGCGCTCGTGCGCGACAAGGTCTTCTTTGCGCTGCGGCGTCTTGCCCCCGCCAAGCTCGAAGGGCGTGACAAGGGCGATCTGGTATCGCTGGTCACCTCCGACGTGGAGCTTTTGGAGGTGTTCTACGCCCACACATTGTCGCCCGCGATCATCGCGTTCGCGGTCTCGGTGATCATGACCGCGTTCATCGCGGCGCAATCCCCGGCGCTGGGGGCGCTGGCGCTTGCCGCTTATCTGGCGGTCGGCGTCGCGGTCCCGATCGTGTCGTCCAAGGCCACGGGCGCGTCGGGGCGTGCGGTGCGCGACCGCATCGGCGGCATGAACGCCTTTGTGCTGGACAGCCTGCGCGGCCTGTCCGAGACGCTGCAGTTCGGCCGTGCCGAGGAGCGCTCGCGCGAGCTTGCGGAGCGCATGCGCGTGCAGGCGCGGGCGGAGGAGCGGTTGAAGGGCGCCACCGCGCTGTGGATGGCGGTGGTGGGCGCTTTGGTGCTGGCGTTGGACATCGCGATGCTGGCGACGGCGTCGCATCTGGCGATGCGGGGTGCGATCGGCGTCGATGCCGCCGTGCTCGCCACCGCTGCGCTCATGTCGTCGTTCGGCCCGGTGGTGGCGGTCGCCAACCTGGGAACCACGCTGCAGCAGACGCTCGCCTCGGGCGCGCGCGTGCTGGATCTGCTGGACGAGGAGCCTCAGACCGAGGAGGTCGCAGACGGCGCGGACCTGTCCGGCTTCGACGGCGCATCCGCCCGCCGCGTCGGCTTCTCCTACGGCGGAGCGCGGGTTTTGCAGGATGTCGACGTGGAGGTGCGTCCCGGCGAAGTGGTGCGCATCGCCGGACGCAGCGGTGCGGGCAAATCGACGCTGCTCAAGCTGTTCATGCGCTTCTGGGATGCGGACAAGGGCGTGGTGGAGGTGTCGGGTCACGACATCCGCCGCGTCAACACCGCCAGCCTGCGCGAGAACGAGGGCTTCATGACGCAGGAGACGCATCTGTTCGAGGGCACGTTGCGCGAGAACCTGATGATGGTCAAGCCCGATGCCACCGAGGAGGAGATCGCGCGTGCGGTCGCCTCGGCGTCGCTTTCGGGTCTGGTGGAGCGTTTGCCCCGCGGCCTCGACACGACGTTGGGCGAGTTGGGCGACGGCCTTTCGGGCGGCGAGCGGCAGCGCCTGGGCTTGGCGCGCGTGTTCTTGCACGATGCGCCGTTCGTGCTGCTCGATGAGCCGACGAGCAACCTGGACAGCCTCAACGAGGCGGCGGTCCTGCGCGCGCTTGCCGGCAACCGCGCCGGCAAGACCATCGTGATCGTCAGCCACCGCGAATCGGTCGCCGCCATCGCTGACCGCACCTATTCGGTGGAGCACGGGCGCGTGTCGTAGGGCTGTCGTGCAAGGTGTAATGACGTGAAAGGGAAAGGGGGCAGCTATGACACAACGATCTTTCGGGCAAAGCGCCGCAGGCGAGACGGCGATCAACGTTGCGGGGGCCGCCGATGCCTCGGCGGTTGGAGTCGCCGCGCCGGAAGGCGCGCGTCGCATCGCGCGTTACGTATGGGCGGGCTTGGGGTTCGTCTTCTTCGGGTTGGCGATCGTGGGCGTGGCGATCCCGATCCTGCCCACCACGCCGTTCGCACTCGTGGCGGCATTCTGCTTTGCGCGCAGCTCGGAGCGCTTGAACACCTGGTTCAAGTCCACGCCGCTTTACCGCAAGGTCCTCGAAGGATACGCGACCAAGCGCTCGATGACGGTCAAGGCCAAGCTGACGATCATCATTCCCGTGACCGTCTTGCTGGGGATCGGGTTCGCGCTGATGGCGAACGTCCCTATCGGCCGCATCGCGCTTGCGCTCGTATGGATCGGACATATCGTCTACTTCGGCTTCATCGTGAAGACGGACAGGGGCGAGGTCGAGAGATAAGGTGTTTGCGATGCGGGCGCTCTTCCATGGCGGAGACGGCTTGCCCCGAACGGGCGATCCGCTGGAAGCGGTCGCCGCTGGAACTCTTGACAGCGCAGTGGCGGCGGGAGGCATGGCAGTGATACTGCGGATGCGCAGGCGCGGGAAATAGAGCTGCGGGCGCATCGAGCTGTCTGAAATGATGCGCGACGGGGCGTCGGAAGTTGTTCCCGGTGCCCCGTTGTTTTTCTACGGCCGGTCGGGCGCGGGATGCGGGGGCGTCCTGGTCGTGCGTGCGGTCAGTCCGGCGATCCCTCCCTTTTTTCTGATGCGACGCGCGACGCACTCTAATCGAGCGCTTTTGCCGTCGAACGGTCGATCGGACGGAATAATCGGCCGATTAGTGTGTGCTGCGGGAGACAGAAAAGGGATTGCATGCAGATCAAGGGCTCCTCACCAGGTCAAATACGTTTCGACCTTCCCTCTATCACCAGCAGCGCCGCTGCTACGCGCTCTAATCGGTTCGTTTTGACGTGGCAAGTGCTGGAGAGCGGCAATATCTTGCGAATAGAGTGCGTTGTCTGTTCGAGCCGCCTCGCCTTGGTCCGCACCGCTGCGGTCCGCATCATCTCTCCCTGATTCGCGGCGTGTCGGCGCGGTGATTCCGAGAAGGGAAAGCGGAGGCGGAGACGGAGGCAGAGGCGGAAAAGGGAAAAGGGAAAAGGGGAGAGGAGGCAGAGGCAGAAAGGGGGAAAGGGGGCGGAGGCAGAAAGCGGAAGGGGAAGGGGAAGCGGAAGCGGAGGCAGAAAGCGGAAGCGGAAGGCGTCCTACCACAGCGAGACCGGTTCATCCTCCTTGATGCCCGCGAGTGGGGTGCGTGAGCGCAAAAGGGCGATCCAGCCGACGAGCGAGATGATCATGCCGCCCGCCATCAGCGTGCCGACGCCGAACACGTAGCTCGTCCACGGCAGGGC
Source organism: uncultured Eggerthellaceae bacterium (assembly GCA_958452575.1). Lineage (GTDB taxonomy): Bacteria > Actinomycetota > Coriobacteriia > Coriobacteriales > Eggerthellaceae > Aphodovivens. The sequence goes on along the minus strand of CAUDUM010000002.1, from coordinate 83,300 downwards.
GGCCAGCACCATGCCGACGCATCCCACACCCGTGCGCACGCAGTTCATGAGAGCGGATGCGGCGCCGGCGTTGCGCTTGGTCTGCTCGAGCAGGATGTTCATCATGTAGGGCCGACCCGCCGCCTCCGCGACAGCGAAGGTGCTGAACAGCGCGCAGAACGCGATCGGCCCGCTTTCGCCGACCAGGATGATCGCAACGCCAAGGGCGATGCTCAGCACCAGCAGGATCGTCGTGAACCGACGCGCGCTCGTCACATGCGAGAAGCCGAGCCAGATGAACGGTCCGGTCGCCGTGAACAGCGCCGCGATGCCGAAGAACAGGCTGTAGCCCGCCTCGCCGACGCCGAAGAAGTCGATGTAGATGTAGGACCCCACCGCGATGTAGCCCATGAACGCGACCTCGAACAGGCTCGTGATGATGAGGAACGCCGTGAAGCCGCGGTCTTTGGCCACGGAGCCCAACTGACCGAGCGTCGACGCCAAGCCGCCGTCCTCGCGCTCATCCTCGCGCAACGATTCGCGGAACAGCAGGGTCAGGGCCAGGCAGACCGCCCCCACGGCGGAGAGTACCCAGAACGTGGCACGCCAGTCGGCGACCTGGAGCACGGCGGTGCCGATGCTCGGCGCGGCGGCGGGGCCGATGACGAAGAGCACCTGCATGATCGAGAGGATCTTCTCGCGGCGGTCGGCGCGGAACGAGTCCTTGACCACCGCCATGCACACCGCGCTGACCGCGCCCGCGCCCAGCGCCTGCACAAGGCGCGCGCCGATGAGCGCGTAGATGGTGGGGGAGAGCGCGCAGGCGATGCCGCCGACCACGTAGAACGCGAACCCGGCGAGCAGGATCGGACGGCGGCCGAACTTGTCGCTCAAGGGTCCGAACACCAGCATGCCCGCGGCGAAGAGCAGGTAGTAGCCCCACAGCGTCAGGTTGACGGTGGCCTCGTCGGTGCCGAAGTAGCCCGCCATGCGGGGGATCGCCGGCGTGTACATGTCCAGGGAAAGCGGCGTGATGAGCGAGGCGACCAGCAGCAGGAGCACCAGCCCGCCCAGGCGCAGCCGCGGCTGGGGGCGCGTGAGCCAAGGCGCGCGTTCGGCATCGCTCGCATTCGCCGCCATGCTTCCCCTTCCTTCCGATCGATCCCATCCGGCGTCCCATTCTAAAGCATGTCGGCGCGGAGGATTCCCGGCGGGCCGTTTTCGGCAGCGCGACGCCGCCTCGAAAGGCGCGATTCGCGCCCATCAGGGGGTATGCAAAACAGGTGTTTTTTCGCGATTATCCGCGCCTCGAGCTTCAAGAAAAAGTTTCATGCGTGACGACCTGCAGAAACATAATATGGGGGTTAATTTAGCAAGAAAACACAATATATTGTGCCCGAAAGGGAGTATCATGGTTTGGCCGAGAAGACGGAGCCGTTTGCCGGCGACGTCTTCAAAAAATGTTACCATTCAAGCAACAATAACGTAAGCAAAGACGACCGAGACAACGCCCGCGCGGCGCCCAGGGAAGGCCCGCGGACGGGAAACGCACGCGCGCGATCGAGCGCAGAGATGAGAGGCAAGCGACATGAAGATCATCAAGCGAAGCGGCACCGAGGTCCCCTTCGACATCGAAAAGATCGTCCGCGCCATCGAGGGCGCCAACAGCGAGGCTGATCCCAGCGACCGCCTCACCGACGATCAGATCGCCCTGGCGGCGCACAGCGTGGAGTGGCTGTGCGAGCGCGCCGGCCACACCGTGTCGGTCGAGGAGATCCAGGACATGGTCGAGAACCAGATCATGGCCGCCGGCCGCTACGACGTCGCCCGCCGCTACATCATCTACCGCTACGTGCAGAGCCTCAAGCGCACGGCAAACACCACCGACGACCGCATCCTGTCCCTCATCGAGTGCAACAACGAGGAGGTCAAGCAGGAGAATTCCAACAAGAACCCCACAGTCAACTCGGTGCAGCGCGACTACATGGCAGGCGAGGTGTCCAAGGACCTGACCATGCGCATGCTGCTGCCGCAGGATGTCGTCAAGGCGCACGAGGAGGGCATCATCCACTTCCACGATGCCGACTACTTCGCGCAGCACATGCACAACTGCGACCTGGTCAACCTCGAGGACATGCTGCAGAACGGCACGGTCATCTCCGGCACGCTCATCGAGCGCCCGCATAGCTTCTCCACCGCCTGCAACATCGCCACGCAGATCATCGCGCAGGTGGCCAGCTGCCAGTACGGCGGCCAGTCGATCTCGCTCACGCATCTGGCCCCGTTCGTTGAGGTCAGCCGCCAGAAGATCCGCCGTCAGGTGCTGCAAGAGGTCAACGAGCTGGGTCTTGAGGCGCCGGTCGACAAGATCAACAAGGTCGTCGAGGAGCGCCTGCGCGACGAGATCCGCCGCGGCGTCCAGACCATCCAGTACCAGGTCGTCACGCTGATGACCACCAACGGCCAGGCGCCGTTCGTCACCGTGTTCATGTACCTGGGCGAGGCGCGCAGCGATGCTGAGCGCCACGACCTGGCCATGATCATCGAGGAGGTGCTGCGCCAGCGCTACGAGGGCGTCAAGAACGAGGCCGGCGTGTGGATCACGCCCGCGTTCCCCAAGCTCATCTATGTGCTGGAGGAGGACAACATCCACGAGGACGCGCCGTACTTCTACCTCACCAAGATGGCCGCCAAGTGCACCGCCAAGCGCATGGTGCCCGACTACATCTCCGAGAAGAAGATGCGCGAGCTGAAGCTCTCCAAGGGCGAGCAGCCGGGCGAGGGCGATTGCTACACCTGCATGGGCTGCCGCAGCTTCCTGACGCCGGACCGCTCGGGCAACGGCTATGACAACATCGCCAACGCCGGCATCTACGAGCCGGGCAAGCCCAAATACTACGGCCGGTTCAACCAGGGCGTGGTCACGATCAACTTGGTGGACGTCGCCTGCTCGTCCGGACGCGACATGGCCAAGTTCTGGGAGATCTTCGACGAGCGCCTGGAGCTGTGCCACCGCGCGCTGATGTGCCGGCACGAGCGCCTGAAGGGGACGCTCTCCGACGCCGCGCCGATCCTGTGGCAGTACGGCGCCCTGGCGCGCCTGCCCAAGGGCCAGGTCATCGACCCGCTGCTGTTCGGCGGCTACTCCACCATCAGCCTGGGGTACGCCGGCCTGTACGAGTGCGTCAAGTACATGACGGGCAAAAGCCACACCGACGAGGAGGCCACGCCGTTCGCCATGCAGGTGATGCAGCACATGAACGACAAGTGCGCCGAATGGAAGGCCGCCAGCAACATCGACTTCTCGCTGTACGGCACGCCGCTCGAGTCGACCACTTACAAGTTCGCCAAGTGCCTGCAGCGCCGCTTCGGCGTGATCCCCGGCATCACGGACAAGGGCTACATCACCAACAGCTACCACGTGCACGTGTCCGAGGAGATCGATGCGTTCACCAAGCTGAAGTTCGAAAGCGCGTTCCAGCAGCTCTCGCCCGGCGGCGCCATCAGCTACGTCGAGGTGCCCGACATGCAGGACAACCTGCAGGCGGTCATCCGCGTGCTGCAGTACATCTACGACAACATCATGTACGCCGAGCTCAATACCAAAAGCGACTACTGCCAGGAGTGCGGCTTCGACGGCGAGATCCAGATCGTCGAGGATGACGGCAAGCTGGTGTGGGAGTGCCCCAAGTGCGGCAACCGCAACCCCGAGAAGCTCAACGTCGCCCGCCGCACCTGCGGCTACATCGGCACGCAGTTCTGGAATCAGGGCCGCACCGAGGAGATCCGCGACCGCGTGCTGCATCTGTAGGGTTTCGGCGGCATCGCCAGTGATCCCCGGTCGACTGAACCTGCTGCAGCCGCCGGAGTGGCGGAATCTTTCGCGTGCCGTCAGTCGCTTGAATCCGCTGCAGGTCGGCGGGCTGACATGACACGAGTGTTTGGCGACAACGGCGTCGAGGATGCTGATCTTCGACGCCGTTTCGGCGATTTTGCCGTTCTCGTCGCCATTCTGAGTCGTTGCGCGCGCTCGTCGCCGTCTCTAAGCTCCGACTGCGTTCGTTTCCGGTCTTGCGCTTCGATCGTGTTCGCTCCGATCCGGCGTTTCGATTGCGCTAATCATAAAAAAAGCACCCCTGGGGAGCGATAATCCGACGATTAGCGCGCATTTTCATTCTCGGAGCGCGTTCGATTGCCCTTTGCGTGCGTATAATCCCAGGTGGGAGCTTTTTCCTGTGCGCGATGGCGAAGGCAGGAAGCGCTAATCGTCGAATAATCGTCCGTTAAGGACGGAATCCTCCGATTAGCGCGATATGATGCAGGTTGAAGAACGCGATGACGACGAAGCGGCTGCGAGCTGATCGATGGAGGGCGGTCCCGGTGAATTACAGCGAGATCAAATACTGCGACATCGCCAACGGCGAGGGCGTGCGCACGACGCTGTTCGTGTCGGGCTGCCGCCTGCATTGCCCGGGGTGCTTCAACCAGGAGGCGCAGGACTTCGCGGCAGGCGACGCGTTCACGCCGGAAGTCGAGGAGCGCATCCTCGAAAGCCTCGAACCCGGATACATCGACGGCCTCACGCTGCTCGGCGGCGAGCCGATGGAGCCCGAGAACCAACGCGACTTGGTCGCGTTCGTCGAACGCGTGAAAGAGCGCTTCCCCGACAAAGGCATCTGGTGCTTCACCGGCTACGTGCTCGAGGACCTGCTGGAAGGCGGGCGGCGCCATACCGACGTCACCGATCGTTTGCTGCGCTGCATCGACATCCTGGTCGACGGCCCCTATGTTGCCGCGCAGCACGAGATCACGCTGCGGTTCCGCGGCTCGTCAAACCAGCGTGTCATCGACTTGCCGGCCACGCTTGCCTCAGGAGAGGTGCGTCTGTGGGAGGACGACCCTCAGTTCGCCACGCACACGATGGAGTAGGGCGGGCAACTTAAGGCATAGCTTAGTGTTGATAGTCTCTTTCCGGATGAGAAAAAGGGACGGGGGTTTTCTCATCTTCGGCGCCAACCCGTCTTTTTCATAGCGCGACCCGTCGAGACGTGAGGGTTTGAGACTGCCCGCCGGGTTCAGACTGGCTGTTATTTGCAGACGCGGTGGTGAAAGCCCGGCGCCCCTTGCCTTTTCATGCGTTCATGCTAAGCTAGGCAGGCTGTGAAATCACAGCGGGAATATTACACAGGCTTGCGCGACCCGCACCGCTAGTGGCCACCGGAAAAGGCTGCGGATGATCGGGGCTGACCGTAAGCCGAGGACTAACGAATGGAGAGTAGAATGACCAAGATCGGCATTCAGACGCTGCTTGACGCAGGCGCCCACTTCGGCCATCAGACGCGCCGTTGGAACCCCAAGATGAAGCCCTACATTTTCGGTAGCCGTGGCGACATCTACATCATCGACCTCAAGAAGACGCTGCTGGGCCTCGACGACGCCTACACCTTCATCTCCGAGACCGCGCGCAAGGGCGGCACCATCCTGTTCGTCGGCACCAAGAAGCAGGCTCAGGAGCCCATCTCCGAGGCTGCCAATCGCTGCGGTATGCCCTACGTCAACGCCCGTTGGCTCGGCGGCATGCTGACCAACTTCGTGACCATCCGCACCCGCGTGAACCGCATGGAGGAGCTGGAGGCCATGGAGACCGACGGCCGCATGGCCCTGCTGCCGAAGAAGGAGCAGATCCTGCTGCGCAAGGAGCTCGGCAAGCTGCAGACCAACCTCAACGGCATCCGCAACATGAAGCGCACCCCCGACGCCGTGTTCGTGATCGACACGAACCGCGAGGAGATCGCCATCAAGGAGGCCCGTCGCCTGAGCATCCCCGTCGTGGGCACGCTGGACACCAACTGCGATCCCGATGACGTCGAGTACGGCATCCCCGCCAACGACGACGCCATCCGCTCCGTGCGTCTGCTGGCCGACTTCGTGGCCGACGCCGTGATCGCCGGCACCGGCGCTCCGGTGACCGCCGCCGAGATGGCCGAGGCTCCCGCCGAGGCCGAGGCTGCCGCTCCCGCCGAGGAGGCTGCCGCCGAGGAAGCCGCTCCGGCTGCTGAGTAACCTACGTTAGGCAAAACGGCCGCGCCTTCGAGCGCGGCCGAGGTTTCGAGAAAGGAAACATCAGATGGCAATCACCGCTTCCATGGTTAAGGAACTGCGTGAGATGACCGGCGCCGGCATGATGGAGTGCAAGAAGGCGCTCACCGAGGCCGACGGCGATATGGACAAGGCTGTCGACGTTCTGCGCACCCGCGGCCTGGCCGCTGTCGCCAAGAAGGCCGGCCGTGCCACCAACGAGGGCACCGTTATGGCGCTCGTCTCCGACGACGCCAAGGTCGGCGCTCTGGTTGAGCTGAACTGCGAGACCGACTTCGTGGGCATGAACGAGAAGTTCAAGGCTTACGCCGAGAAGATCGCCCGCGCCGCTCTGGCCGCCAAGCCGGCCGACCTGGACGGCCTGAAGGCCGCCGAGTTCGAGGGTGAGACCGTCGACGCCATCGTGACCGACTGCATCCATGTGATGGGTGAGAACACCCAACTGGCCCGCTTCGCCGTGGTCGAGGCTGGCGCTGTGGCCTCCTACATCCATGGCGGCGGCAAGATCGGCGTTCTGGTGACCTTCGACGTGGACGGCATCGACGCCACCTCCGAGGACTTCGTGCACTACGGCCGCGACGTTGCTATGCAGGTTGCCGCTGTCAACCCCATCGCCGCCACCCGCGAGGACGTCCCCGCCGACGTGGTCGAGCATGAGATGGGCATCTACAAGGCTCAGGCTGCCGAGTCCGGCAAGCCCGAGAACATCCAGGAGAAGATCGCCACCGGTCGTCTGGAGAAGTTCTTCAAGGAGCAGTGCCTGGCCGAGCAGGAGTTTGTCAAGAACCCTGACCAGACTGTGAACGAGTACACGGCCGAGGTTGCCAAGAAGCTGGGTGGCTCCATCAAGATCACCGGCTTCAAGCGCTTCCAGCTGGGCGAGGCCATCTAAGTTTCGCGGTTCTACGAACCGCGAAAATCGCCGACGCTGCGCGGCGGCGATGCACGTCTGCTAGACGTTCAAAGCCCCTTGGGCGGACCGAAGTCCAGCCCAAGGGGCTTTTCTCGTCTATCAGGCGCACCTCGCGCCCACTCGCTGTCTTATGCTCGACCTGTGTTTCGGTTTTATCGAAACGGGTCGCCGCCGCGACGCTCCTGACACCCGAACTGCGGCTTGCGTATGAACCTCGCGACTGTTCGCTGCCTTATGCTCGACCTGTGGACGAAACCCGCTGGATAAAACAAGATAGCCTCTCGAAATCTTCGAGAGGCTATCTTCGTTTCCGGTTAGCGGATGCAAAAAAGCGACTGTTGCCTTTTCGCGTTTACAGCAAGAAGCGGTTCGGGTTGCCTTGGCGAGTTGCTGCGCCGTCTTTGCGATCGGATACCTTGGGGCCGTTGAGCAGGAAGAACTCGCAGAAGCGGCAGATCTCCTTGACGGCGGCATCGTAGTCGCGCTCCGGGTTCAGCAGGATGGAGAAGTCATCCTCCACCTTGTGCGTGGGCCGCACGCAAGCTGCGAAATTGCAGTCGGCGGGGCAGGGTTCGCCCGGAATGTTGTGGGGGCAGCGCGACTGCATCTCGTCATCGCAGCCACGCATCTCCCAGCAATGCTGTGCCATGGCGCAAGCGCCCGCTTACAGGTCGGCGGGCACGACGCTGGTGACGCCCGGCACGCGCTCCTTGAGGATGCGCTCGACGCCATGGGCGAGCGTCATCTGCGACATCGGGCAGCCCTTGCAGGCGCCCTGCAGCTCGACCTTGACCACGCCGTCCTCGGTGACGTCGACCAGCTGCACGTCGCCGCCGTCAGCCTGCAGGCTGGGGCGGATCAGCTCGAGCACGGCTGCCACATCGTTCTTATCGACCATGTCAGTCTCCTTTTCTTCGGTGTCTGTTTCCGGGTGCGATTCTACCATACCGCGCCTTGTCGAACCGCGACGTCAGCGCGGATGGGGGATTGTCAAGCGTTTGTCATTTCCCGCCACGCTGCACTAGTTGAGCGGTTTCCAGTCGGCGCCCAGCACCACCAGCACGTCGGTGTCGAACGTGTAATAGTCGCCGCCGTTGATGACGCGGCCGCTGGTGAGCGCCGAGGCCACGGATTGGGCCGCCTGCTCGTAGGCGGCATCCTTGTAGATGACGAGCGTCTCGTCGTACACGGGGGAGTCCGTGTTGCCGACGTCCGCCACATCGAACCCGCTGGCACGCAGCTGATCGGCCATCTGCGACGCTGCGCCGGTGATGCCGGCTCCGTTGCGCACCGTGACCGTAAAGCTGGCGGGATCGACGCCTGTCGCCTGCGGCGTGCTGTCGGCGCCATCCGAGCCGGAAGACTGCTGATCCGCGGATCCCGTCGCGTCGGCGCCCAAGCTGGCCATAAGCGTCGACCAGCTCTCCGAGTACGCCTGGAACACCGTCACGTCGTCGCGCTGCGCCTCCTCGCCGGGAACCTCATGGAAGGAGATGCTGTCGGCGGCGATCCCCGAGAACGTCTTGGCCAGATCCATGGCCTGCTGCGAATCGATGTCGGTGCGCGCGTCGCCCGAGACGCTGTCGATCATCGCGGCATCGGTCAAGGGGCTCTGTCCGCTTGCGAGCTTTTGCATGATGGCGGCGATCACGCGGCACTGCACGCGCGCCTGGCCGGAGGTCCCGTCGGTGTAGTTGGTGGCGCGCAGCACAGTGGGCAGCTGGGCGGAGCCGAGCGTCTGCTCGCCGTGGGGAACGTAGACGTCGCCTGCGCGGGGGTCGTCCACCTCCTCGTCGAGCGTCACCGTGATGCCGCCGAGGGAGTCGGCAAGATGGCAGATGCCGTCAAGGTCGGTTTCGACGAAATGGGCGATGTCGACGCCGGCGAATTGCGAAACGGCCTTGATCAGCGTCGCGTCGTCGACCGCCGCGGCGTCGCGCAGCCGCCCGCGCTCGCCGTCTCCGTAGGCAAGCTGCAGATTGGCGGGCATCCACACAAGTGATACAGAATGGGCGTCCTCGTCGACGCGTGCGAGCACATAGGCCTCGGGCCCGTCCTCGTCGACGGATCCTTGCGCCGCTCCGAGTTCGGCGGTCATCAGGGCAAACCAGGAATGCTGGTCCTCTGCGGGAGCGACCAGCGCGTCGCGAGCATTGGAGTCGCCCAGGGACATGCGTCCGCTCACCGAGTTGAAGAACACCGTCAGGCCGACCGCCACCGCCACAGCCGCCGCGATGAGCACGCAGATCGCCACGATGGCGACGCGTTTCGCGCGGCTTTTCCTCTGAATCGCCTGCGCGTACTCGCGCCTTCCCGCACGCCTCGCGTACGCCTGCTGGCTCTCGCGGGTGGTCGAGGAGGGCATGAGCGTGTCGATCTGGCCGCGAGCGGCGCGTTTGGATTTGCGCGCGCTCGAAAAGCCCACCGCATCGGCGTTCATATGGCGTCCGCCCGGCTTTCCGGCGCGGGGGACGTGCGCGCCCACCATCGAGGAGCGCACCTGGTTGGAGGTGCGCTTGACGTTGCGGGAGGACAGGGGATCCTTGCGACGTTGGACCATGCGGGTTTCCTAAAGGGTATCGTCGACGTTTCGACGGTCGATGACGGCGCCGAGCTGGCGCAGCTTGCCCACGTAATCCTCGTAGCCGCGGTCGATGTGCTTGAGGTTGTGCACGCGCGTCTCGCCCTCGGCGACGACGCCGGCCAGCACCAAAGCCGCGCCGGCGCGCAGATCCGTCGACGACACGTCGGCGCCTTGCAGCGAGGGGACGCCCTCGACCAGCGCGTGATGGTCCTCGATGGAGATGTCGGCGCCCATGCGCGCCAACTCGCTGGCGAACATGAAACGGTTCTCGAACACGTTTTCGGTGATGACGGAGGTGCCGTCGGCCAAGGCGGCGAGCAGCATGAACTGCGCTTGCAGATCGGTGGGGAAGCCGGGGTGCGGCAGCGTTTGGATGTCGGTGGGCGAAAGCGGGCGCGTGCGCGACACTGTGATCCAGTCGTCGCCGTGCTCCACGTCGCATCCCATGGCGGTGAGCTTCATCAGCGCCATGCGCAGATAGCTGGGGTCGATGCCGTGCACCGTCACCGGCCCGCCCGTCAACGCGCCGCCCACCAAAAACGTGCCCGCCTCGATGCGGTCGCCCACCGTGGTGTGCTCGCAGGGATGCAGGTCGTCGATCGAGACCCCTTCGACCTCGATGATGGAGGTGCCGGCGCCGCTCACATGCGCGCCCATGCTGTTGAGCATGTCGGCAAGGTCGACGATCTCGGGCTCGCGCGCGGCGTTCTCGATGATGGTGCGGCCTTCGGCGACGACCGACGCCATCAGCATGTTCTCGGTGGCGCCCACGCTGGGGAAGTCCAGTACGATGTCGGCGCCGTGCAGACCGTCGGGCGTGGTCGCATGCAGAAAGCCGTGCTTGATCTCAAACTTGACGCCCAGCGCCTCGAGGCCGATCAGGTGCATGTCGATGGGGCGGGCGCCGATCTGGCAGCCGCCCGGCATGGCGACGCGCGCCTCGCCGAAACGCCCGACCAAGGGGCCGAGCACCGAGATGCTGGCGCGCATCTTGGAGACGAGCTCGTAGGGCGTCTCCCACTTGTCCACCGGGGCGGTGTCGACGATGAGCGTGCGGCTGTCTGCGCCGTCCCGCTCGACGACGGCGCCGAGGCGGCGCATGACCTCCTCCATCACGGCGATGTCGGAGATGTGCGGAACGTTATGGATGATGGAGCGGCCGTGTCCCAGAAGCGCGGCGGGCATGAGCTTGAGCGCGGAGTTCTTCGCGCCCGACACCTGCACTTCGCCGGAGAGCGCGCCGGTCCCCTCTACGATGATGATCTCTTCAGACATGGAATCCCTTTCGTCAGTTCCCTCTATTATACGGATGCCGCAGCCGCAGGACTCGTCGCCCACGAACGGGCTGGGCAACCTCCACGTCGAAAGCAGATAAAACCGGTCAAGGGTCAACCGGTGATTGAAGCTATGGCGCCGGGTCGTCGGATGGAAAAAGCGATTTGCCGCGCATGACCCGCTGCTCCCGCGCCATGCTGTCGCCCCATCGTGCGAGCACCGCCATTTCCGTGTCCCGTCCGCGTGCCGTCAAACGTCTCCGCCGCTTGCGGGCCGCGCCCGCCCGTCGCTGCGTGTCGGAGCAGTTGCGTTGAGCGCCATTTTGCCGCCGACGGAAATTTCCCCTATGACGTGCGGGTAGTGGTAGAATCATCCCCGCTTTTTTCGAGAGGAAACGAGGACGAGACATGGATCAGAACAACGGGGCGGGCTCCGAAGCGGCTCCGAAGCGCGAGCATTTCGCCTCGCGCATAGGCTTCATCTTGGTGGCGGCGGGATGCGCCATCGGTCTGGGGAACGTGTGGCGCTTCCCCTATATCACCGGTGAGTACGGCGGCGGCGCGTTCGTGCTGCTGTACCTGATCTTCCTGGTGATCCTGGGATTGCCGGTCATGGTGATGGAGTTCGCCGTCGGCCGCGCCAGCCAGAAAAGCTGTGCCCAGTGCTTCGACATCCTGGAGCCCAAGCGGCGCTTCCATTGGTTCAGCTGGTGGGGTTACGTCGGCTGCATGATCCTGATGATGTTCTACACCACGGTCGCCGGCTGGATGGTCGCCTACATCCCCAAGATGGCTTCGGGCATGTTCAACGGCGCCGACGCCGAGGTGACGGGCGCTGCGTTCAACGCCATGCTGGCCAGCCCCGGTGAGGTGATCGGCTGGATGCTGGTCGCCGTGTTCATCGGCTTCGCCATCTGCGCCATGGGCCTTCAGAAGGGCGTCGAGCGCATCACCAAATGGATGATGGCGATCCTGTTCGTCGCGATGATCGCGCTGTGCATCCGCGCGATGACGCTGCCCGGAGCGGGCGAGGGCATCGCGTTTTATCTGGTGCCCGACTTCAGCCGCATGTTCGCGGGCGGGTGGTCGACGTTCGGCGAGGCGGTCTATGCCGCAATGGGCCAGGCGTTCTTCAGCCTGTCGCTGGGCATCGCCGCCATGGAGATCTTCGGCTCCAAGGTCGACCGCGAGCGCAGCCTGACCGGCGAGGCGATCAACGTGACGCTGCTCAACACGCTCGTCGCCATCCTGGCCGGCCTCATCATCTTCCCGGCGTGCTTCGCCTACGGCGTCACGCCCGATTCGGGTCCGTCGCTAGTGTTCGCGACGCTTCCCGTGGTGTTCGGCCAGATGCCGCTGGGCAACATCTGGGGCGCGCTGTTCTTCGTGTTCATGAGCTTTGCCGCGTTGTCCACGGTCATCGCCGTGTTCGAGAACCTGATCAGCTTCTCGATGGACAAGTGGGGCATGTCGCGTCTGCGCGCGGTCGTGCTCAACGGCATCCTGGTCATCGTGCTGAGCCTGCCCTGCGCGCTCGGCTTCAACGTGTGGTCCGACATCATCGTCCCCGGCATCGGAGACATTCAGACGCTCGAGGACTTCATCGTGTCAAACAACATGCTGCCGCTCGGCTCGCTGGTGTTCGTGCTGTTCTGCACGTGCCGCTACGGCTGGGGCTGGGACAAGTTCCTGGCCGAGGCGGACGCCGGCCAGGGCATCAAGTTTCCTGCCAAGACGCGCCTGTGGGTGAAGTACGGCATCCCGGTGCTGATCCTTATCATCTTCGTGATGGGATATGCCCCCAAGATAACCGCCTGGCTGGGCATGGCGTAGCGGCGTAAGGTCGACCTACGCCGCCGGCCGCCGCCGGCCATCCCGCGCATCGCGCCGTTGATCCTGCGCCGTGCGCCGCGTCCCCGCTTGGGGTTGCGGCGCACGGCGTTCTGCTACAATGGGGTTCACGAAGCCGACTTCATCGCGTGAAGGGGGTTGAACCGTATGGGCAAGGTCGTCTGTCCGGCGTGCGGCGCGCAGGATCTTGACGTGTGCGCCTATGACACCATGCTGGTGGTGCGGCCCGACCTCGCGCTCTTCACGCTCGAGTGCCCCTCGTGCGGGGCGTCGGTGTCCACGCTGCAGCGCATACCCTTGCAGCTGCGCGAGGAGGTGCGGTTCGCCGCCATCGAGGTCGGCGCAGGCATGATGGGCCGCTAGCCGCTGGACATAAGGGATATGAAAAGCCGTCGGCATGATCGTCCGGCGGCTTCTGCTATGCGAGGACGTTTTTCATGCTCAACGACATCTACCAGAATCTGGATCCGGTCGCCTTTGCCATCGGTCCCGTGACCGTGCGGTGGTACGGCATCGCCTACATCCTGGGGTTCGTCTGCGCCGCCTTGGTGATTTGGCGGCTTGCCAAACGCTGGCGCGTCCGCGTTGACGAGGACGCGCTGCTCACGATCATGATCTGCGTGATCATCGGCATCATCCTGGGCGGCCGCTTGGGATATGTCCTGTTCTACGGCGACGGCTACTACTTCAGCCATCCGTGGGAGATATTCGCGCTCAACCACGGCGGCATGAGCTTCCATGGCGGTCTGATCGGAGCGCTGCTGGCGGGTATCGCGGCGGCCAAGTTCACCGGCATCCCGTATTTGACGCTGGCGGATATGGGATGCGTGGCGGCGCCGCTGGGGCTGCTGTTCGGGCGTCTGGCCAACTTCGTCAACGGCGAGCTGTGGGGCGCTCCCACCGACCTGCCGTGGGGCGTGGTGTTCGGCGGGCTGGCGGGCGACATGCCGCGCCATCCCTCGCAGCTCTACGAGGCGCTGCTCGAAGGCGTCATCATCTTCTGCGTGTTGTTCGCCCTGTCGCGCAAGCGCCCGCCGCGCCCGCGCGGGACGTTTCTGGGCGTCTTCCTGATCATGTACGGCGCGTTCCGCTTCTTAGTCGAGTTCGTGCGCGAGCCGGACGTGCAGCTGGGCTATCTGTGGGGCGGCTGGCTGACGATGGGGCAGCTGCTTTCCGTTCCGCTTGTCGTGGTGGGCGTGTGCGTGCTGGTTTATGCGGTTAGGATGAAGAAGCCGCAACAGGGCCTTCCAGAAATGCCACAAAACAAGTAACATTTACGGCATCGAAACGGATGGACGCCGCGGCGCCTGTCCGTCATCGACGCTGCTATGATGGATTCGATGCGGCGGACGTCGTGCCCGTCGCGCGCCAAGAGAAGAGGGGTTCCCCATGGATGTCTCGTTCTACAAGTGCCTGCACTGCGGCAATGTCGCCATCAAGCCGTGGGATGCCGGCGTTCCGCTGGTATGCTGCGGCGAGAAGATGACCGAGCTCGTCGCCAACACCACCGATGCCGCCACCGAGAAGCACGTGCCCGTGGTGACGGTCGACGGCGCCAACGTGCATGTCGAGGTCGGCAGCACGCTGCATCCGATGACCGAAGAGCACCTGATCGCCTTCATCGTGCTCGTGACCGAGAAGGGCTACCAGGTCGCCCAGCTCACCGCCGCCGACGAGCCCAAGGCCGACTTCGCCATCGCCGCCGGCGACAAGCCGCTCAAGGTCTACGAGTACTGCAACCTCCACGGCCTTTGGGTTGCGTCGATTTAACAATCGACGCAACGGCTCGACGCTGCGCGGGCGCGATGCACGCCTGCTAGACGTTCAAAGCCCCTTGGGCGGACCGAAGTCCAGCCCAAGGGGCTTTTCGCGTCTATCAGGCGCACCTCGCGCCCGCTCGCTGACATATGCTTGACCTGGGAGATGGCATATTATGTTCGACCTGGAAGATGGCGAACGGGAAACGAAACGGTTTCGATCGTGGGGAGGCCGCTGGACTTCGGTCAGGCGGTCTTTACACTTAAGGGGAATAATAGGACGGGCATTCGTCCCTGCGGCTTCCCGGCGCGACCCCGCTGGTCGCCCGCTGCGGGTCCGGTAGGATAATGCCCAACGAAACGGTCGCGACGGCTAGGAGGATCAGATGGGATTTTTCGATAGCGCGCAGGAAGTGCTCGACAAGGGCGTGTCCGCTGCAAAGGGCGCCGTGTCGGGCGTGGCGGTGGAGCAGCAGTCGTTTGTGAAGCAGTTCGTGCGGATGTGCGACGACGGCTGGCGGCAGGGTTGGCATGAGCGCAACGGCGGCAACGTCAGCTACCGCATGACGCCCGAAGACATCCAGTCGAGCAAGGGGTTCTTCTACGACACGCCGTCAAGTTGGGTGGCGCTGCCGTCTGCGCTCCTCAATCTGGCGGGCGAGAAGTTCCTGGTGACGGCGGCGGGATCGTACATGCGCAACGTGTCGCTTGACCCCGCTGCCAACATCGGCATCGTCGAGCTCGATGACACGGGCAGCTCTTGGCGCATCGTCTGGGGCTTCAAGGGAGGCGGGGTGCCCACCAGCGAGCTGCCCAGCCATCTGATGACGCACGCCGTGCGCAAGGATGCCACCATCGGCGCCGACCGCGTGCTCTACCATGCGCATCCCTCCGCAGTCGTGGCGATGACGGGCGTGCTGCCCGCCGACGCGCGCGCGATCACCCGTGCGCTGTGGAAGGCGATGACCGAGTGCGTCATCGCGGTTCCCAAGGGCGTCTCAGCGTTGCCGTGGATGGTGCCGGGCGGCACCGACATCGCCCGCGCGACCGCCGACGCCATGGTGGGGCGCAGCGCCTGCGTTTGGGCGCAGCACGGTATGTTCGCCAGCGCGCCGACGTTCGACGAGGCGTTCGGCATGATCCACGCGGTGGAGAAGGCGGCGGATGTGTGGCTGAGGGCGCAGGTGACGGCGCGCGCCCTGGGCACGGAGCCGATCGAGATCCCGGACGCCGGCCTGCGCGAGATCGCCGCAACGTACAATCTGCCGATCGACGAGTCGATGCTGGATTAGGTGCCTTTCCCGGGCGGCTCGCATGGGGACGGCGCGTTCGGGCGGGTCCGATGGATTGCTGTGCAAAAATCGCGAAGCGGGCCAGGTTGGTTCTTTACATTCGACGGCGCCGCGCTACAATAGACAAGCTTGTCTTGCCTTGGTCGGAAACCAAGGCGCCTGAAAAGGAGAACCATCATGAAAAAAGGGATCCATCCCGACTACGTCGAGTGCACCGTCAAGTGCAGCTGCGGCAACACCTTCGTCACCCGTTCGACGAAGTCTGAGCTGAAGATCGACATCTGCAACGCCTGCCATCCGTTCTACACCGGCACGCAGAAGCTGATCGACACCGGTGGACGCGTCCAGCGCTTCGCCGACAAGTTCGGCAGCGCCAAGGAGCGCGTGGCCGAGCGCGAGGCCGCCAAGAAGGCTGCCAAGGCCGCTGCCGCCGCCGAGCGCGAGGCTGCCAAGAAGGCGGAGCGCGAGGCCAAGGCCGCCGAGAAGGCCAAGCGTGCCGAGGAGTTCGCCAAGAAGGCCGAGGCCGAGGCCGCCAAGGCTGAGGCTGCTGCCGCCGAGGCCGAGACCGAGGCTGCCGAGGCTCCCGCCGAGGAGGCCGTCGAGGCTCCTGCCGAGGAGAACGCCGCCGAGTAGTCGAGGCTTCTGCCGAGCAGAGCGCTGCCGAGCGGCAGCGCGCCGCGCAACGCACATGCGTGAATGACGAGGGCGTCCGGGAAACCGGGCGCCCTCGTTGCGTTGGGCTCCAGGCTTTTCGAGAGGGGTGCCAGTTAATTGGCAGATTGCGACATCGCCATCGTTTTGCGAAGCGTTTCAAAGCTTCGCGCGAGTCGAAATGCCAATCTCCGTGGAGAATGCGACAATATCTTACATGGCGACGATCCGTTTTGTCGCATTCTCCGGAAAACTTGGCATCGGATTCGAAAAGCCTGGCAATGCGCCATACCGCGATGCTCGATCATGCCAGCTGCATAGTGCCTCGAGATTGTTTCGAGATGCGAGACGCATTGGATCGCAAGCTGTATCGGGTGCAGCCCAACAGCATCTGATCAAGGGTTGCGTGGCCCGCTCTAGCGGATCGTCGGTTTGGGGTTCGATGCGATCGTCCGCATCGGTTTGGAGAGGGCGGGCAGTTTGAGCGAGGCGCTCGCTTGGGATCCGGACAGCTCGCAGAATGCGGCGCCGCCGACGATGAGGACGGCGCCTGCGAGCTGCACCGCGCTCATGGGCTCGCCGAGGATCAAGGTCGCCAGTACCACGGCGGATAGCGGCTCGAGGTAGCCGCACACCGCGACGGTCTGCACGGGCAGGCGTCCGATGGACGAGAAGTACAGGAAGCATCCGATGCCGGTGTTGATCAAGCCGAGCATCAGCAGCGGCGCGATGTCGGCGGGTGCTGCGGGGACGAGCAACGCGTCCGGCCCCTGCGTCAGCGCGCTGTACGCCGCCGCGACGGCGAAACCGGCGAGCAGCTGGATGAACGAGTTGCGCAGGCCCCGGTCGGCAGCTGCGGGGCATATCGCGGTCGCCTTCTTGCTGCAGACGATCATGACGGCATAGGCGATCGCGGAGGCGGCTCCCAGCGCCAGCCCCTGCGGATCTTGGCCGCCGTCGAGCGCTTGGACGCTCACCAGGACGGCGCCGAGCGCCACCGCGCCAAAGCCGGCGATCTTCTTGATGTCAAGACGTTCTTTGAACAGCAGGGGAGCCACCGCCATGACGATGACCGGGCCGCAGTAGTACATGAGGGACGCGGTGCCCACACCCACCAGCCGATACGCCTCAAAAAGCACGATCCAGCTGGCGCCGAGCGCGGCGCCCGAGCAGGCGAGCAGCGCGATGGCGGTGGTGTTTTGGCGGGCGGTGGCCGACGATGCGGGGTTGCACGCCGTGCCGCGTCGCGGCTTCGCATGGCGAACCACGAGCGAAGCGCCGAAGAACAGTGCGCCCAAAAGCAACGCACCCAAAAACGTGCGCGCGACGACGATGTCCAAAGAGGGAAGGGCGATCATCGCAGCGACGATGCCGTTCGATCCGAACAGCAGCAGCGAGGACAAATACGCCGCATAGGACCTGCCCATGTCATCCTCCTGCGCTCGCGATGTGCGGGAATACGGGAAAGCGGCGGGCGTGCTCTCGAGGCAAGCTTGGGGGGCTTTGCGGAACTCGAGGATGCAGACGGGTAGGATTCCGCCCGCCGCTTCCGTTGCCATCCAGTGTGCCACGGTCCTTTGCATTTCAAAAGCGAATGTTTATCATGTTTAAGATGCGAAACCATCATATGACGAGGTGAGACCATGCAATCGCTTCAACGATACGAAGCTTTCGTGAAAGCCGCCGAGCTGGGCAGCTTCACCCGCGCCGCCGAGTCGCTGTCCTACACGCAATCGGGCGTCAGCCGCATGATCGGCGAGCTCGAGCGCGCCTGGGGAGTGCGCCTGCTGGCGCGCAGCCGCGCCGGCGTGCACCTCACCTCCGAAGGCGCGCGCCTCATCGATCAGGTGCGGCGCGTGTGCGCCGAGCAGCGCCGCCTCGAGTCGCTTGTCGAGGAGCTCAACGGCATGCAGACCGGCCTCATCCGCATCGGAACGCTTTCCAGTATGGCGACCCACTGGCTGCCGACCGTCGTCCGCGAGTTCCAGCGGGATTATCCCAACATCGACTACGAGCTTTTGCTGGGCGACTACCTGGAGATCGAGCAGTGGGTGCTCGACGGGCGCGTGGACTGCGGCTTTCTGCGGCTTCCCGCGCACGCGCACCTTCAGACGACATTCCTCGCACGCGATCGCATGCTCGCCGTGCTGCCGGAGGGCCATCCGCTGGCAAAGCTCGACAGGGTGCCGCTTGCGCGCCTTGCCGATGAGCCGTTCCTGCTGCTGCAGAAGGGCGCCAACGACGAGATCCTCCAGCTGTTCCGCGCGGAGGGCGTCATGCCTGACGTGCGGTTCACCACCTGGGACGATTACGCGATCATGTCGATGGCCGAAAACGGGTTGGGCGTGAGCATCCTGCCCGAGCTCATCCTGCGGCGCTGCCCCTACCGCATCGTGCTGCGCGAGCTCGATCCCCCCTCGTGGCGTGACATCGGGGTTGCGGTGCGCTCGCACGAGGGCCTGCCGCTTGCGGTGGAGCGTTTCCTGCGGTATGTTCCTGCGGCGATCGAATAGACAATAGGGATGGAGGATACGGCGGCGGTCGATCGGATCCGCTGCCGCATCCTCCGTTGTCCGGAGGGGGCGAGGCTGCTGCGCGAAAACGCGCCGCTCCATCCGCCGTTCGAAAGGGGAGGGCATGCCGGTCATCGACATCGAGGGTTGGGACGAGCGTCGGGTCGCGTCGGATCCGCGTATCGCGGTGTACGCGCCGAGCGCTGACGATGCGCGGCTGCGGGATCACGCGGACGAGGCTCTCCTCGATGCGCAGCGCGCGGGGAGCGCGGGCGCCCCGGGCGCTGCGGCGACATGCGCGGTCTTGGAGGTCGATCCCGCGATCGATGAGAGGGGCCTGTTCATCGCCGAGTCCAGCAAGGTCGCCCTGCGCGCGCTGGACGCGGGCGTGCGCCCGTGGTCGCTGTTCATGGAGCGCAAATGGCTGGACAAGTCGCGCGATCTGGTCGACCGTGTATTGGGCGACGATGCGTCGGTGCCCGTGTTCGTTGCGACGCGCGAGCAGTTCCGCCAGGTGACGGGCTATCAGGTGACGCGCGGCGCGCTCACCGCGATGGTGCGTCCCCAGCTGCCGAGCGTCGAGGAGGTCGTGCGCGGCGCGCGGCGCATCGCGGTGCTGGAGGATATCAACAACTACACCAACATCGGCGCGATCTTCCGTTCGGCCGCGGCGCTCGAGATCGACGCGGTGCTGGTGACGCCGACCAGCCACGATCCGCTGTTCCGCCGCGCGGCGCGCGTGAGCATGGGCACGGTGTTCCAGGTGCCGTGGACGCGCATCGGCAGCGTGCGCGACTGGGCGGCCGAGGGCGTGCCACTGCTGCACCGCCTTGGGTTCAAGACGGTGGCGCTGGCGCTTTCCGACGACTCGCTGTCCATCGACGATCCGCGTCTTGCCTGCGAGGAGCGCCTGGCTCTCGTGCTGGGGGCGGAGGGCGACGGCCTAGCCCCCGAGACCATCGCGCGGTGCGACTACACCGTGCGCATCCCGATGCGCGTCGGCGTCGACTCGCTCAACGTGGCGGCGGCGAGCGCCGTGGCGTTCTGGGAGCTGCGCGCCCGCTGAGTCCGGGATGAGGGAGATCCTCCGCTCCTTTTTCTCGCTCCTCTCTCAAGTTTGGATGAAGCCCCAGGTGCTATCATAGTTCGGTTATGTCGGATCGAGATCCGATGCAAGAGCCGTGCGCGGGGGACGCTGGTGCGATGCGTGCGGCGGAGGGGATTGGGAGGCGACCCATGGGGCAAGCGGGCATCGGTTATCTTATCGCGGTCATCCAGGCGATCCTGTACGCCGGCATGGGCGTCATCGGCAAGTTTCTGTACAACACGGGGCTCAACCCCGAGCAAGTGACGGCCATCCGCTTCATCGGCGCGGTGCTCATCGTGGGCGTCGTCCTGATCATCCGCCGCAAGCCATTCTTCAGCCGCTCCCCGCTCGTGTACGTCCAGGCGTTCTTCTTCGCGGCCAGCGCGTATCTGTACCTGGTGTCGGTGGACTACCTCACCGCCGGGCTGGCGACGGTCATCTTCTACACCTATCCCGCGGTCGTCGCCTTGATGGCGGTGTTCGCACTGCATGAGAAGCTCACGTTGCGCACGGTGGCGGCGCTCGTGTTGGCGATGGTGGGCATCGTGCTCATCTCGGGCATCCTGGCGCCGCAGGAGCTGCAGCTCTCGGCGCTGGGCATCGTGCTGGCGGTGTCCGCGTCGATCGCGTTTGCCATCTACATGATCATCGGGCAGAAGACGGTGGCCAAAGACGAGCAGCTCACGCTCACGTTCACCATGAGCGCGGTGAGCGCGCTTCTGTGCATCGTGCTGTTCCCGACGCAGCTGCCGCCGCTTCTGGGCATGACGCCCGTGCAATGGGGGATGAGCTTCGCGATCGCGCTTCTGTGCACGGTGCTTCCCGTGTTCCTGCTGTTGGCGGCAATCAAACGCATCGGCTCCACCAAGGCGTCGCTCATCAGCATCCTCGAGACGCCGTTCTCGCTGCTGCTCGCGTTCGCGGTTTTGGGCGAGACGCTCACCGGCATGCAGGGCGCCGGCTGCCTTCTGGTGGTGGCGTCCATCGTGGTGACCACGCTGCCGTCACGTGCCGCCAAGGCGGACGGCGGGGGATCCGGCGGCGACTAGGGATCGCACCCGGCTAGAGTCGGCGCTGCTGGTAGAGGCCGTTGTCCTCGAAGCCGAGGTTGCGGTAGTAGCCGCGCGTGCCGACGGCGCTGATGACGTTGACGGCGCGGTAGCCGCGCTCGCGAGCGATGGCGCATGCCCGCTCCACCAGCGCGCGTCCCAGGCCGCGGTGCTGCGCGCCGCCGCTCGTGCGATGCAGGCTGGCGACCTGGCCGTACACATGCACTTCGCGGATCATCGCCTCGCCGGGCGCGAGGGGGAAGGACGATGCATCCCCTCCAGTGCCTTCCTCGACCAGCGTGCTGATCGCCTTCGCATGCGGCAGCGAGAGCCGCAAGAACCCCGCGATGCGCCCCTCGGGCGTAACCCATTGCAGGAACACCTCGTCGCCTGTCGTCGTGGGATAGGCGATCTCGTCCAAGCGGAGCTCGTCCGTATCGGCGCCGGCGACGCTGATCTCGCGATGGCGGATCTCCCGCACGGGGCATCCCGCAGCGGCGGCGCGGCGGTCCGCCTCCTGCTCGACCATCTGGCGCAGGTTGATCTTCTTGTTGCCGGTGAGGATGTCGTTGGCGGGGATGTCGCGGATCATGCGCGACACGCGGCAGTACGCCGGCGTTGCCAGAAGATCGCTTGCCAGCACGTCCATCAGCTCGTCTTCGGTGTAGGGGCGCCACGATCCGTCGTGGAAGCGCGCGACGAGGCCGGTTCCGTCGACCAGCGCGCAGGGGTACAGCTTCACCTCGTCGGGCACGAGCGCCGCATCTCCCATCAGGCGCAGATAATCCTCCTTGTCGCTGTCGGGCGCGCCGCCCAAAAGGTTCACCATGAAGTGCGCGTGCGTCTTGAACCCGAACAGGCGCGCCAGCTCGAACGCGCGGCGGATGGTGTTGACCTCGATGCCGCGGCGATTGGCCTCGAGGATACGCGCGTCGAGGCTCTGGATGCCCATCTGCACCTTGGTGCCTCCGAGCCTGCGCATCTCGGCGAAGGCCTGCGCATCGACTGCGTCGGGGCGCGTCTCCATCACCAGGCCCACCACGCGGTGGGCGCCGAGCTCGTTGGCGGCATGCTGGCGCTCGACGTCGTCCCAGGCAGCGATCTGCCACGCGGCGGCCTCCTGCCAGGGGGTGCCCTCGCCGTACAGCTCGGGGAAGGCCTGATTGTACGGAACGTCCTCGCAGTTCACGCGCTGCTGCGCCTCGGCGACGCGTCGTGCGCATCCCTCCTCGTCGCGCGGGATGCCCAGGCGCTCGTACCGTGCGCGCCGCTCCGCCGCGCTCGTATCGACGAGGCGGGGGTCGGCGGCTTCGTTGAGCGCGCGGAACAGCTCGCAGATGAACCAGCGCCGGTAGCCGGCGGGGTAGTCGTTCCAGGTGCCGCCCAGGATGATGAGCTCGACCTTGTCGGTGACGTGTCCCATCTCGTTGAGCGCGCGCAGGCGCGACGCGACCTGCAGGTACGGATCGAACCAATTGCGCTCGGCGCGCTGGCAGGCGGGCTCGTCGGCCACGTAGCTCTTCGGCATGCGCAGGTCGTTGGGGCAGTAGAGGCAGTCGCTCGCGCACGGCCAGGGTTTGGTGATCACGGCGATCGTCGCCACGCCCGAGGCGGTGCGGCGAGGTTTGACTTGCAGGAGGCGCAGCAGCCTCTGCTCGACGTCGGGCCCGATGCCCCAGCTCGCCCAGCGTGCGGGATCGTCCGCCTTGACGCGCAGGTAGAACGGCATCAGGTGCTTTTTGGCGATATGGTCGGCATTGTCGGAGATGCCGCGGTTGGCTGCGCGGACGAGCGCCGCCAACCGTTTGTCGCCCACATGTGGTGCAGCGTCGGGGCATGCGGCATCGGGGCGCTCCGCCGCGGCGTCCTCGCCTCGCAGCTCCGCAACGAGCTGCATGATGATCTGTTCCAAACGCGATTCCATGACTCCGTATTGTAGGGGAGCGCGCGCAGCTGCGCCACGTGCGCGGCATGACTGCCGATGCAGGCGTGCCGCCGGTGCAGACTCGTCGCGTTCCAGCCCCCTTTTTTGCGACCGCGCGGCCGCAAAGCCCAATGTAAAGTCTTCCCAAAGTCTGCTGGACGCATTCGGCTGCGTCGCGGGAACTCCTTAGAATAAAGGTCGAATTACGCTTGCGGCATCCTGCTCGCCACAGAACCGTTCGTCCGATTCGAAGGGAAGGTTCCCGTGAACGCATCAGTCGTCTATAGCTCGCAAACCGGCTCGGCGAAGCAGTACGCCGAATGGCTCGCAGAGGACCTGGGCAGCGCCGCGGTTTCCCTCGACAGCATGAACGAATCGAAGCTCGACGCCTTTGACACGATCGTTTTCTGCGGATGGTTCCACGCTGCGTCGATCAAGGGGTCCAGATGGTTCAAGCGCTACATGGCAGCGCATCCCGGCAAGCGCTACGCCGTTGTGGCGGTGGGCGCCACCCCGATGCCCTGCGAGCTGTGGCCGGAAAGCGAGCACGAGGAGGCGTTCCGCCGGTCGTTCCCCAAAGAGGACTATCCCGATCTGCCTTGGTGCTACTGCCAGGGAAACTTCCATTTCGAGAAGCTCGGCTTAGGCGATAAGATCGCGATGCGTATGTACTTTAAGATGCTCGAGATCGAGGCGAAGAAAGGCTCGCAGCGCGATGCCGAGGCGCTCGCCGGCATGCGCGCGGGCATGGACGGCTGCGATCGTTCCTACCTCGAGCCGCTCGTCGCGCTTCTGAAAGGGTAGAATGCTTCGGGAAAGGAGCCCCGAAGCCGCATGGATCCCCGCACCGTCGATATGCTGAGACAGCTCAACGACGACTTCTACCGTCGTTGCGCGCCGTCGTTCTCCAACACGCGTCAAGCGCCGTGGGAGGGATGGCGTGCGTGCCTGCCGCTTCTGCGGGAGGCGAGCCGAGACGACGGCGCGAGCGGGCGAAAGCTCGAGCTTCTCGACGTTGCCTGCGGCAACGGCCGCTTCGAGGCGTTTCTTGCCGACGAGCTTCCCGACGTGGATGTGCGTGCGACGGCGGTCGACGACTGCGACGAGCTGATGGCCGGCGCGCATGTTCCCGGGGCGACGTTCAAGCGCTTCGACGCGCTCGAGTCCCTGGCGGCGGGTTGCGCATGGCGCGAGGAGCTTCCCGTCGCGGATGTCGCCGTCTCGCTCGGCTTCCTCCACCACATCCCCTCGCGCGCCCTTCGCGAGCGCGCGCTGGCGGAGCTTCTCGACCTGGTCCGCCCCGGCGGCATCGCGATCGCGTCGCTGTGGTGCTTCCTCGAGGACGAGCGCCTTGCGCGCAAGGCGGAGCGCTCGCATCCGGCGGCTCTCGCCGCCCTGGCATCGGAGGCGCAAGCGTGCAATATCGACCTCGCGTCCGAACTCGAACCCGGCGACCGCTTCCTGGATTGGCAGAACGCCGGCGATCTTTGGCGTTACTGCCACAGCTTCGACGACGCGCAGGCCGACGGGCTCGCCGCCGCCGTCGGCGACCGGGCGGACGAGGTCGCCCGGTTCCGTTCGGACGGAAAATCGGGACGACTTAACATTTACCTCGCCTTCCGGAAACATTGACCTGTCACAATAGGCGCGTCCCGAACCGATGATGGCGCGCGATTAGTCGCGTGGACGAAAGGAACCTGCCATGAACCTGGTGTGCCTGGATTTGGAAGGCGTGTTGGTACCCGAGATCTGGATCGCGTTCTCCGAGGCGACCGGCATCCCCGAGTTGGCGCGCACCACGCGCGACGAGCCCGACTACGACAAGCTCATGGCGTTCCGTCTGGGCATCCTCGACGAGCACGGGCTGGGTTTGCCCCAAATCCAGGACGTCATTGAGACCATCGATCCGCTGCCCGGCGCCCGCGAATTCCTTGACGCGCTGCGCGAGCGCACGCAGGTCGTCATCATCAGCGACACGTTCGAGCAGTTCGCGCGCCCGCTCATGCGCAAGCTCGGCTGGCCGACGCTGTTCTGCAACACCCTGCACGCCGACGCGGGCGGCCGCGTGACCGGCTACACGATGCGCTGCGAGCAATCCAAGCTCACCACCGTCCGCGCGCTGCAGGGCTGCGGTTTCGACACCATCGCCGCCGGCGACAGCCACAACGACCTCGGCATGATCCGCGCCGGCAAGGCGGGCTTCCTCTTCCGCAGCACCGATGCGATCAAAGCGGACAATCCGGACCTTCCCGCTTTCGAAGAATACGACGACCTGCTGCAAGCGATCACCGAGGCGCTATAGCCCGCGTTCCAAGCAGCGCGCACGCGCCCGGCGTGGCGGCGCATGGGCGCAGCGACCGTCTGCACACCATCTATTCACTCATCTGATTGCAGCAGCGAAGCTCACGAGGCCGAAGACCGAGCAGCGGAGCGCCGCGTCGCGGAGCCCATGCGCCGCCATACCGGGCGCCCGTCGGCCTCGCATTCACGCCGCTACGAGAACTTGAAAACGCACAGCACGACGAACCCGACGACCACCAGGATCGCCACGACGTCCATGGCGCGCCGCGGAATGTGTGCGAGCGTCTTCTCGCACCAGGGATACACGAACCACGTGTAGAGCATCGCCACGGCCCCCAGCACCAGGTCGTTCACAAGCCACGCCTGACCCAGGATGTTGAGCGGCAGCTCGGAGTTGTCCCACAGGGGGTATTCGCCCGCCGCGTCGGGCTGGTTGAGGATCAGTCCCATGCCCAGCTCCATCACCATGCACACCAAGACGGTGATGACGAAGAACGAGACGATGGCGCGTGTGCGGGTGGAGCAGCGTCGCAGAAGCCGGTCCTTGAGCGGCAGCAGCGCGACGGCGCACACGACGCATCCCACGCCGTACACGAGGAACGGGTAGAACGGGTCGTCCCACACCAGGGAATCCTCGTCCACGATGCCGAACAGGTCCATGAACGTGCAGTAGATGATCTCGAGCCAGTGGCCCACCAGGCTGAACACGCAGAAATACACCGCGAGGTTGCGCCAGAACGGCCAGGTGCCGAGCGTCGACCAGCGCAGTTCGTCTGTCAAGCGGGGTGTTGCCAAAGGACCTTCTTTCGCAAGGGGCGGACTCGCTCGACCCTCGCGGCTTGCGCCGCGGCAAGCCGCATCGCCGCCAGCGTGGACGTCGCTTCGGCTCGTCGAGCTCGTTTATCGCTTCTTTGGCGAGATTATACCGAAGCGTTACGGCTTGCCGCGGCGCGGTTCGGTACAATCTATCCATCTATTGTCTTTTGACGTCCGCCGCCCTTCGAGGCATCGCCTCGGATGAGCTCGGCGGACGTACACGAAGGGGGATGGGCACGTGTCGCTGCTCTCGATCAAGCCGCGCTCCGCCGCCGACGCGCGTTTGGGCTCGACGGTGGAGCGTTTCGCCCGCCGCGTCGAGGCGATGCCTCCGGGAATCTGCCCCGTCGTCGCCCAAGCGGCGCTTCTGCATGCCGGAGCCGCCCAGACCTGCGGCAAGTGCGTGCCGTGCCGCGACGGATTGCCGCGGTTGGCCGCGATGGCGGACGCGATTGCTGTCTGCGAGGCCGATGAGGACGCGCTCGAGCGCTGCCGCGCGCTTGCCGAGATGATCCGCGACACCTCCGACTGCGCCATCGGTTACGAGGCGGCTGCCGCGTTCTTGGATGCGCTCGAGCAGTTCGCCGACGAGTTCGCCGCCCACGTTGGGCAGCGTCGCTGTGCGGACGGCATCGGGCAGTCGGTCCCGTGCGAGACGATGTGCCCCGCCCATGTCAACGCGCCCGGCTACATCGCCTTGGTCGCCGAGGGCCATTACGCCGACGCTGTCAACATGGTGCGCAAGGACAACCCGTTCCCCACGGCATGCGCGTTCGTGTGCGAGCATCCCTGCGAGGAGCGCTGCCGCCGCACCTTGATCGACGCGCCCATCAACATCCGCGGCATCAAGCGCTTCGCGGTGGACAACGCGTCCGCCGATACGGTGGCCACGCCGCCCCGCAGCGTCGACACGGCGCGCACCGTCGCGGTGATCGGCGGCGGTCCCAGCGGCCTCACCTGCGCGTATTTCCTCGCGCTCATGGGCCATCGCGTGACTGTGTTCGAGGCGCGCGAGCAGCTGGGCGGTATGATGCGCTACGGCATCCCCGCCTACCGCTTCCCGCGCGAACGCCTCGACGAGGACATCCGTGGCATCCTGGGCGCCGGCACGATCACGATCCGCTGCGGCGAGCCGGTCGACGCCGTGCGCATACGCGAGATCGCCGACACCTACCATGCGGTGTACGTGGCGATCGGCGCGCAGAAGGGCAAGACGCTCGACATGCCCGGCTCCGACGCCGAGGGCGTGATGTCGGCGGTCGACATGCTCGGCCGCATCGGCGACGGCGACTACCCTGATTTCACCGGCAAGGACGTCGTGATCGTGGGCGGCGGCAACGTCGCCATGGACTGCGCGCGCACCGCGGTGAGGGCGCATGCCAAGTCGGTGTCGGTGGCGTATCGCCGCCGCAAGGAGGACATGACGGCGCTGCCGACCGAGGTGGAGGCCGCCATCGCCGAGGGCGTGGAGATGATGGTACTCATGGCGCCGTCGTCCATCGAGGTCGACGATTTGGGATACTGCCGCGCGCTCATCTGCCAGCCGCAGCACATCGGCCCGGTCAAGCGCGGGCGCCCCGCGCCGGTCGCGGCGGACAAGCCCCCCGTGCGCATGCCAGCCGACGTGGTGCTGATCGCCGTCGGGCAGGACATCGACGCGGCGCCGTTCGAGGAATGCGGCATGACCACCACCTGGGGGCGCTTCAATGCCGACGAGCACCTGCATGCCGCCGACGGGCCGGGCAACGTGTTCGTGGGCGGCGATTGCCAAACCGGGCCGGCGACCGTGATCAAGGCGATCGCGGCTGGCAAGGTGGCCGCGCGCAACATCGATACGTACCTGGGCTACAACCACAAGATCGCCTGCGAGGCGGAGGCTCCCGATCCGCGTCCCAATGACCGCACGCCGTATGGCCGCGTGGAGCTGATCGAGCGTCCGGCGCGCGAGCGCCGCAGCGATTTCGAGGACGTGGAATGCGGCATGAGCCTCGAGGAGGCGCGGCAGGAGTGCGGGCGCTGCCTGCGCTGCGATCACTTCGGTGCCGGCGCCACGGAAGGGGGCAGGCAGCAGTATGAATAACATCATCATCAACGGAGAGCCCGTCATCGCCCGCGGAGGCGAGACCATCCTGGAGGCCGCCCGCAAGGTGGGCGTGCATATCCCCACCCTGTGCTATCTGCGCGAACGCAGCGGCGTGGCGTCATGCCGCGTCTGCGTGGTCGAGGTCGAGGGCGAGCCGTATCCCGTGCCCGCCTGTTCGGCGCCGGTGTGCGACGGCATGGAGATCACCACCGACTCGCCCAAGCTGGCCGCCTACCGCAAGCTTGCGCTGGAGCTGATCCTTTCGAGCAAGGGCGCGGCGCTTGCCGCCGCCGCACGCGGGGATGATGCGGGGGAGACCGAGCTTTCGCGGCTTTGCGCCGAGCTGGGGGTTGAGCCTCCTGCGGCAACCGACGGGGCGGACGAGCTGCCGACGGTCGAGGGCAATCCCTTCCTGTCCTACGATCCCAATCTGTGCATCGAGTGCCAACGCTGCGTCGGCGCCTGCAACTCCGCCGCGCGCAACCACAGCCTGCAGTCGCGCATGCGCGGATCGCACGTGCTGATCGACGCCCCGTTCGGGCCGGACTGGCGCGCGACCGATTGCGAGTCGTGCGGCAACTGCGCCCAGGCGTGCCCCACGGGGGCGCTTTCCCTGAAGCGGAGTCGGGGTGCCGCGGAGCGTCCTGCCGCAGCGGCGGGCATCGAGGCGTCCATCGCTGCAGGCGACGCGCCGATCGAGCAGGCCGTCTCGCGCTTCGTGCGCACGACCTGCCCGCATTGCGGTGTGGGCTGCCAGCTCGAGCTGGAGGTGCGCGGCGGGCGCATCGTGGGTGCGCGCGGCGCCCAGGGCGCGTCGAACCGCTCGCTTTTGTGCGTCAAGGGCCGCTCGGCCAGCTTCGATTTCGTCGGTTCGCCCGACCGCCTCACCTCGCCGCTTATCCGCAACCGGGCGACCGGCGAGCTGGAGCCCGCCACATGGGATGAGGCGCTCGATCTGGTGGCGACCCGGTTCGCGCAGCTGCGCGACGAACACGGCGGCCGCTCGATCGCCGCGTTCGCGTGCTCGCGCTCCACCAACGAGGACGTGTACCTGTTCGAGAAGATGGCGAGGACGGCGCTGCGGTCGAACAACATCGACAGCTGCGCCCGCGTTTGACACAGCCCCAGCGTCGCCGGTCTGGCGACGATGCTCGGTTCAGGCGCGATGACCAACTCCATCGACGATATCGTCGAGCACGCCGACGTCATCATGCTGGTGGGTTCCAACCCCGAGGAGGCGCATCCGGTCATCGGCATGCGCATCCGCCAGGCGGTCGAGCGCGGCTGCCGCCTGATCGTGGTGGACCCCCGCCGCATCGGGCTCGCGGAGAAGGCGGACATCCACCTGCGCGTGCGCCCCGGCACCAACGTGGCGCTCGCCAACGGCATGGTCAACCTGCTCATCTCCCTCGGCCTCGCGGACGAGGACTTCGTCAACGAGCGCACCGAGGGCTTCCGCATCATGCAGGCCCAGGTGGAGGAGTTCACGGCCGACTACGTGGCGCGCACCTGCGGCATCTCGGTGCAGGATCTGGTGTCCGCCGTCAAGATGTACGGCACCGCCCGCAGCGCGGCGATCCTGTACTGTCTGGGCGTGACCGAGCACACCACCGGCACCGACGGCGTGATGGCGCTGTCCAACATCGCCATGGTGACGGGCAACCTGGGCAAGCCGGGCGCGGGCATGAACCCGCTGCGTGGCCAGAACAACGTGCAGGGCGCCTGCGACATGGGGGCCGGCCCCGACGACTACCCCGGCTACCAGAAGGTATGGGATCCCGCCGTGCGCGCCAAGTTCGAGCAGGCGTGGGGCGTGGAGCTGCCCGACTGGGCGGGCACCAAGGCGACCGAGTGCTTCCCGGCGATGCTGATGGGAGACATCAAGGGCCTCTACCTGTTCGGCGAGGACCCCGTGCGCACCGATCCCGACACCAGCCATGTGCTCAAGGCGCTGTCGGCGCTCGACTTCTTCGTGGTGCAGGACCTGTTCCTCACCGAGACGGCCAAGCTGGCAGATGTCGTGCTGCCGGGACGCTGCTACGCCGAGAAGGAGGGCACGTTCACCAACACCGAGCGCCGCGTGCAGCGCGTGCGCAAGGCGGTGGAGGGGCCGCAAGGCTCGCGTCTGGACACCGACATCTTCACCGAGGTCATGAACCGCATGGGGTATGTGCAGCCCAAGCTGACCGCCGCGCAGATCATGGACGAGATGGCCTCGCTCACGCCCACCTACGGCGGCATCAGCCATGCGCGCCTCGACGGCGAGGCGTACGATCGCGGCCTTCAGTGGCCGTGCCCCGACGCTCACCATCCTGGCACGCCGATCATGCACATCAGCTCGTTCTCGGGCACGGTGGGCGCGTTCTCGACGCCGGATTTCATCCGCTCGGCGGAGCTGCCGGATGACGAGTATCCGTTCGTGCTGATGACGGGCCGCGTCCTCTACCAGTACAACGCGTGCGCCATGACCGGGCGCACGGCGGCGACCTCCGAGATCGAGGGGAGTTCGTTCATCGAGATCAACACCTCCGATGCCGGAGCGCTGGGCATCTCCGACGGCGAGCGCATCCGCGTGTCGTCGCGCCGCGGCTCGGTGGAGACGCGCGCCCGCGTGTCGGGCAAGACCAACCCGGGCGAAACGTGGATGCCGTTCCACTTCCAGGACGGCAACGCCAACTGGCTCACCCACGCCGCCCTCGACCGCGTCTCCAAGGCCCCCGAGTACAAGGTCTGCGCCATCAAGATCGAGAAGCTGTAGCGGGAATCGATCCGGGCTGCGGCTCCTCTCTTACAAGGAAGGGCTCCGTCCGTACGCGAACGGTGCCCTTCCTCCTCGTGATCCGCTATTCGCGCGACAACAAGATCCGTCCGTGCGCGAACGGAGCCCTTCAGCTCATCGGCGGCGCCGTCGTGTCCCGTGCTCCGTCCGTGCGCGAACGGAGCCCTTCGTTCTTGCGGATTTCGCTTAGCGGCTTAGGGCAGCGTGGCGCGCAGCTGCGTAGGCGGCGGGCATGGCGGCATTTTGGTCCGCCCCGGACCAGAGGGGCGGGCGGTATCATCGGTCTTGCGGTGCGAGGACGAAGAAGCATCCGTCTTCGCGGACGGGGTCCCCGTTCTGACTGCACTCCTGTTCAGAGCGCGGTTCGTTTGGGACTGCTCCTTCGTTCGGGCTACGTTCCCGCCCGGATGCTCTTTCATTCGGGCTGCGTTCCCGCTCGGATGCTCTTTCGTTCGGGCTGCGTTCCCGCCCGGATGCTCTTTCGTTCCTGGGCAGGGCTTTTTGCCTGCTTGAGGCGGGCGCTTGGCGACGTCGGTGCGTTTGCTGATCGTGAGGGCGATGTCGGATGCAGCTTATTGCCCGTTGGTCGACATTCTGCGATAGCGGCGGGAACGTTTCGGGGATGGCTGCGGTAGCTGCCCGAGAAAGCTCTGCCATGCGTATCGGAAAATGCCTGGTAGAGCGTTCGCATCCCACCTCCATTTAGAGGCCCTCCTCCTTCTTCGTGTCCGAAAGCACGGCGGGACGTCGACCATCGGTGATAAACCTTCATCGAAAGGCGATTCCTGCAGCAGCGATGCGGGGTCGGGGGAGCGGAAAGGCGTTTCGGAGGAGGTGACGGCTTTCCGGGAGGGATTCGACGGGGCGCGAAGCCCTGAACCGCGCGGGTGCGGCGAACGACCTGCTTGCGACTCCGGTTGACGCACGTCGATGCTGAAACTTGCGTTTGGCGGGAATCTTTCTTCGCAATTCGAGTTTGCGCGGCGCATGCAGCATCCCGAGGCATCGCGCTTAGTCGATACCGTCCTTCACGATCCCCAAACCGCGGTGGAGCTCGAGCCTCTTTATGTCCAGATCGCGCGAGGGGCGATGGGGTCTTTTCCGGAGAAGCCTTCGCACCCTGTCGGAGATCCTCTCCAACGTGTTCACGCTCTCGGCTTCGTTGTTGGTGATGTTGATCACGTTCCATCCCATCGAGATGAGCGCGTTCGTCCGGCGGGAGTCTTTGATTCGCATGAGCTTTCCTTCATGGGATTCGTCGCTTTGGTACTCGACGTCGATTTTCGCTTCCGGCCAGCAAAGATCGCATCGAAAATGCGAGCGCCCGCCGATGGCCCGCGCTTGCGGGGATGCTTCCACGCGGTAATTCATCAAGGGCAGTCCCAGGTTGAAACCGCCGTAGCGGAGGGGCAGCCCCATGAACAGCGCGATCTGCGTTTCCCTGGTGGAAGCGGATCCGTCGCGGACATAGCGCAAGGCTCGTTTGATCTTTCGGGCGCCGTGGATGCGGGGGTTGTCCGTCACGAATCGCTCCAGCGAGCGAACGGACGTCAAGGGATCGGTTTCGTACATGGTCCCCGTCCAGGTTAGATGGGTTCGGTAGCTGCCGCATGCCTCCCACAGCAGCAAGAGGAGATCAAAGAGGCTGCCGTGCTCGTCGGCGATCTCGCATAGCGCAAGGTTGGGGGAGGCTGCGAACATGTTCTCACCCAATCGAAGAAACGTCCTCCCTTTTGGAAGGCCGGCGCATCTTCGGGGGATGCGGAAGGGGGTTTTCCTGTGGTGCGATCCGGTCTCGAACAAAAGATGGGCGGGAGGGGAGATGCGCTCCAAAAGGTTGGGGATGCCAAGGGAGCATAACGCCTCCATCAGCTCGATGTCCGAGGGTGCATGGGCGGGCAACGAGGTGATGAGCGCACGCGGCGGGTCGGCTTGCTCGTCGTTAAGGATGTGGGCGAGCTCCAGGGCCGTTTTGGCGCAGAATGCGATCTTCCCCCGCTTTGCGTGCGTCGTCTTATTCCCAGTGTGCTTTACGACAGGTTCGTGCAGGTCCATGCCAATCCCATGATCCGAGGGCAGTGCGTTTCGCGAGCCTTATCTTGCCTCCGCGGTTTTGCGTCGAAACCCCGCGATTGGCGTGCGTTTTCAGTGCGATCTGCCCGTCGATTCCCCCTTGATCCGATGCGGATTCCATGCGGATCCCATGCGGGCTCCAGGCAAGCTCCATGCGCAAACTCCATGCAAACGTCCGGTGGATCTAGCGGAGGGTTCGTCGGGGATGCGTTGAGGGAAAGCCCGCGGCGGAGATGATCCGCGTTTGCCTTAGTGATCCGACTCTCTGATCGATATGCAGTTTTTTGCCCTTTGGACGACGCCCTAGGTTCGTTGGGATCGATCAGGGATTCGGCGGGCCTAGCGACGTCGTTTGTTCTCGCAGGTCGGGAAGCGCTCGCCGATCGCGGCTCGAGAACGACGGCGCGTCGTTCGGAGAAAAACGGAAGGGATGGGGTCGTGCGTGTCGTCCATCGGGAAGAAATCTGCATTTCGAGAAAGATCGTCGATCAGGGGATGATGATCCGGCTTGCGCATTGCGCGGGACGACGGTTGCAATTGCAATGCGCGGCAGCGTTCCGGGTTGGAATCCGATCCGTTTTGAGTGAGGGATAATGTGCTTGGTTGAGATGGCGCATGAGTTATTCAAGATGGTGCACGTGGTTTGGGACGGGCTTGAACTCGGGCTCGAGCCGTACTGTGCGCTCTGACCTGCCATAATGGAGAGAGGCTCCATATAATGGACTGAGGCCCCGTTTCAACGAGGCCTCAGTCATGTTCGGGCGGGATGATGCGTTTGGAGGCGGTGTTTCTCCAGCGTTAGCGGTTTCTTACAACAGGGACGCGCGCAGCTCCTCGCCGGACAGCGGCGACAGGTAGGCCGGGGCGATGTCGAAAACGGTCTTGGCGCCGGTTGCGCCCGCCTGGGACAGGCGGTGGACGGCGCGGGCGTAGGCGACGAGCGCGTTGGCGGTGAACTCGGGGTTGGAGCCCAGCTTGAGCGAATACTCGATCACGCACTGGTGGTCGCCGGCGGTCTTGCCGCTGCGCAGCACGAAGCCGCCGTGGGGCATCTCGGCGTGGTCGCGGTCGAGCTCCTCCTGACTGATGAAGTTGACGGTGACGTCGTATTCGTCAAAGTAGTTGGGCATCTCTTTGATCTGACGCTCGACCTCGGCGGCGTCGGCGCCCTCCTCCAGCACGACGAAGCACTCGCGCGTGTGCTTCTGGCGCGTGGTGAGCTGGGGGTTCTCGCCGGCGCGCACCGCCTCGAGGGCGGCCTCGACCGGCACGGTGTACTGCTTGGCGTCGGCCACGCCGGCGATGCGGCGGATGGCGTCGGAGTGGCCCTGACTCACGCCGCGCCCCCAGAACGTGTAGTCGCTGCCCTCGGGCAGGATCACGTTGCCGAACAGGCGCTCAAGCGAGAACAGGCCGGGATCCCAGCCGCACGAGATCAGGCCCACATGCCCGCCTTCCTTGGCGGCCGCGTCGACGGCGGCAAAATGCTGCGGGATGTTGTGGTGCGTGTCGAAACTGTCCACGACGTTGCAGAACTTGGCGTAGCGCGGGGTCTGCTCGGGCAGGTCGGTGGCGCTGCCGCCGCACAGGATCAGCACGTCGATGCCGTCCGCGGCTCCCGTTTCCAGCTCGCTTGCGTTGATGACCGGCACGCCCTCGGTGGCGATGCTCACCGTGGAGGGGTCGCGGCGGGTGAACACCGCCGCAAGCTCGGTGTCGGGGTTTTGGCGGATGGCCAGCTCCACGCCGCGGCCGATGTTGCCGTAGCCCAGGATGCCGATGCGAATGGCAGACATAGTGATCCTTTCTCGCAGATCTTCGCGCGGGGCAGCGCGTGCGCGGCGCCCCGGTCTTCCGTATAGCTGCATGGTATCGCGCGGCCCTTGCGAGCGCGACGCGTCTTCGACTGTTTTAATCAAGAAGAAACGAGCGCCGATGCAAAGGCGCTCCGGACGCATGCGCGGCAAAACTTGATCTAAACATTACATTCATCGCGCCCGTGCGATGATAGCCTAATCGGAGCGCGATTTGCGGCCATAATTTCGCAATGAGGGAGATACGGGGCCGCAGGTACGCTATAGTGATGAAAATGAGAACGGAGGTCCTTGGAAGCGTATGGAGATCGCAACCCTCGTCGTCGTGGTAATGGTCATCGTTACCGCATTGATTTTCGACTTCACCAACGGCTTTCATGACACGGCCAACGCGATGGCCACGTCCATCGCGACCGGCGCCCTGAAGCCCAAGACCGCGGTTATCGCGGCGGGCACGCTGAACCTCATCGGCGCGTTCCTCTCCACCGAGGTCGCCCAGACCATCTCGGGCGGACTCATCAACGAGCAGCAAGTGGCCATCGGCCCCGAATTCATATTCGCGGGTCTTGTGGGCGCCATCCTGTGGAACCTCCTCACCTGGCTGGTGGGCCTGCCCTCCAGCTCATCGCATGCGCTGTTCGGCGGCCTGGTTGGCGCCGTCATCATCGGCGCGGGCGTCGAGGGCGTCAACTTCGGCGGCGTGCTCACCAAGATCCTGATCCCCGCCATCGTGTCGGTGATCGTGGCCGCGCTCGCCGCGACATGCGCCACCAAGCTTATCGGACTCATAACCAAGGGCATGGACGAGAAGCAGGTCGAAAACGGCTTCCGCCACGGCCAGACCGTCACCGCCTGCCTCGTGGCGCTTTCGCACGGCACCAACGACGCCCAGAAGACCATGGGCATCATCACGCTGACGCTCGTCGCGTCCGGCATGCAGCCGTCCGGCTCCGGCCCCGAGCTGTGGGTCGTCGCCGTCTGCGGCTTCGCGATCGCCCTGGGCACCTACATGGGCGGCTGGCGCGTCATCCGCACCCTGGGCAAGGGCCTGACCGAGATCAGCACGCCGCAGGGCTTCGCCGCCGAGGCCAGCTCCGCGACGACCATCCTCGTGTCCTCGCATCTGGGCTTTGCCCTGTCCACCACGCAGGTCTGCTCCGGCTCCATCATCGGCTCGGGCCTGGGCAAGGGCACGCCGGTCAACTGGAAGGTCGCCGGCCGCATGCTCATCGCGTGGCTCGTCACCTTCCCGGCCGCCGCGATCGTGGGCGGCGTCGCCTGCGCCGTGACCAAGGTGGGCATGTGGGGCGTCATCGTGGTGGCGGTGCTCGCCGTCATCGGCGCGTTCGTGATCGTGCGCCTGTCGCATCGCAATCCGGTCAATTCCATGAACGTCAACGAATCCGGCGACGTCAAGATCAACGCCGATTCTTCGTCCGCCGCCGTTCAGGCCGCGTAGCAGAGGGGAGTGATCAACGTGATCGAGCAAGAGATCATGAGCTTTGTGACCGTCCTTGTGGTCGCGGTCGGCGTGGCAAGCGTGATCAGCATGCTGTATGCGCTGGGCATCCGCCTGTGGGCGCGCGGCGCGGTCGAGGAGGTCGGTGGCGCCCATATGCTGCCGCGTCTGTTCTCGTGCGTGTGCTTTGCCGCATGCATCGCCATCGTGCTGTTCGCGCTGTGGTTGATGATTCCGCTGTTCCACCAGTAACGCAATGGGAGGCGGCTCGCATTGCGGGCCGCCTTTTTTCTTTTATCCTGCAAGTCATCCGCATCGATTGAGGAAGGAAGATCGACATGAAGATCCTCGTAGGCATCGACGGCACCGAACGCGGCGAACGCGCGTTGGAATGGGCGGCACGCTACGGCGCGCGTGAAGGCGCGGCGCTCACGCTCATCGCGGTGGTGGATCCCGCGGCGGCGCGCGCATACGGCATCGACAAGCAGACCGGCGATGCCGCCATCGAGGGCGTGCTCCAGGAGGCCAAGGACCGCGTTCTGGCGAAATACCCCGCCACCGAGGTGGACGCCATGATCTCGGTCGGCAAGGTGGTCGACTGCTTGGTCGATGCCGCCCAGGGCTATGACATGATCGTCATGGGCTCGCACCATGGCGCCTCGGTGGGCGAGACCGTCGGCGGCGCCAAGGGCCTGCGCGTGTCGGTGTCCGTCGACATCCCCACCGCCATCATCCCGTGCGATTGGGAACAGGGCAGCAGCAACCACCGCATCGTCGTGGGCGTCGGTCCCGACGAGTCCAGCCTCAACGCCATCAAGTTTGCCGTGCGCGAGGCGATCACCGATGGCGAGCAGCTCGACCTGGTGTCCGGCTGGGGCCTGCCCGCGATCCTGACCAAGCCCGCCGAGGCGATGGGCGGCGGCTTGGATCCGGTCGGCGAGCAGTACCAGCGCAACCTGGAGCAGCTGGCCGCCGAGCTCAAGGCCGAAAACGAGGAGCTCGACGTGGTGGCTCACGCGGTCGAGGGATCGTCCCCCACGCGCGCGATTCTCAACTACGCCAAGGACAGCAAGCTTCTGGTGCTGGGCACCCACTCCCGCTCCACGCTGGGCCGCACGCTGTTCGGCTCGGTCACCCACAGCGTTTTGCTGAACCTGTGCGTTCCGACGGTCATCGTTCCGCAAAAGTAGCTCCCGCGATCGGGGGATGCCCCGATCCGTTGGATTGCCTGTGTAGCCCGTCCCGCTCCGACAGGATGCGGGACGGGCTTTCCTATAATGGGAGGGAGATCCCATTCGGAAAGGCTGTATCGCATGGATATCCTGCTCATGATCGTCGCCGCCACCATCGTGCTGGGCGTGCTCGTCTTCATCCACGAGGGCGGGCATTTCCTTGCCGCGAAGGCGTTCGGCGTGCGTGTGACGGAGTTCATGCTGGGCCTGCCCGGTCCCAGCATCGGGTTCACGGCGGGCGGCACCAAATTCGGCGTCACGCCGATCCTCCTTGGCGGATACGCGCGCGTCTGCGGCATGGAGCCGGGCGAGATGAGCCCGCATCTGCGCGAAGCGCTGGCCGCTCTCCACCGGCGCGGCACTGCGACGATGGAGGATATCGCGCTCGACTGCGGCATCGGGGTGGAGGACGCCTACGAGGCGCTCGAGGAGCTGGTCGAGTGGGGAAGCGCCGTCGGCCCGACGAAGAAGGACCGGTTCAACACGTACCGTGCGCCCGAAGCCAAGCCGACGCGCCGTCAGATCCGCCGCGCCCAGGAGCAGGGGCTTCCTGCGCCCGCCGCGTACGAGCTGGGGGAGGCGCGCGCCGTGCCGGATGCGGAGGCGCTGTTCAAAAGCGAATACCGCCAGCAATACCGCAGCCTGCCGTTCTGGAAGCGCTCGGTCATCCTGGTCGCCGGCGTGGCGGTGAACCTGTTGTTCGCCATCATCGCGTTCGTCGTGGTGTTCACGTTCATCGGCGCCGACGTGCAGTACGTCGACACGGGCGAAATCGCGCATATCACGCTCAACCCCCTGCAGGCGATCCAGTACGGGTTCATGTACATCGGCGCCGTCATCCAAGCGGTGGCGGGGCTGTTCAACCCGGCCACGGCCGCCGAAGTGGTGGAGGGATCGACCTCGATCGTGGGCATCGCGATCATGTCGGGAAGCGCGATCCAGGCGGGAGCGAGCGAATTTCTGCTGTTCATGGCGATGATCTCCACGTCGTTGGGCATCATGAACCTGCTGCCCATCCCTCCGCTCGACGGAGGCCGCTTCGTCATCGAGGTGTTCCAGAAGCTGGCGCGCCGCAACGTTTCGCTGCGTGCGATGAACGCGCTGTCGCTTGCGGGCATGGCGTTGTTCCTGTGCTTCTTCGTCGTGATGGTCAATCAAGACGTCCAGCGCTTCATCTTCGGCAACTGGTAGACCGCCCCGCTCGGCCGAGAGGCGCTCCGGCATGGGCAAAGTTCGTGGATGCGTGACGCGCGGTGCGCACGAGGGTGCCCGATAGCGGTACAATGGTCCGACGTGCGAGATAAGGCGACGGAGGGGCCATGTCCTTAGAATCCCAACAGGCGCAAGCCGCAAAGCCCAATCAGGCCACCCGCCAGGTGATGGTGGGCTCGGTGCCCATGGGCGGCGGCGCTCCCGTGGTGGTCCAGTCGATGCTCAACGCGCCTGCCGACGATGCGCAGGCCAACCTTGCCCAGATCCGCGCGTTGGCCGACGCCGGCTGCGAGGTGGTCCGCATGGCCATCCCGCGCCGCGACTGCCTGGACGCGTTCCAGGCCGTGTGCGAGGCGTCGCCTCTGCCTGTGGTCGCCGACATCCACTTCGATGCGCATATCGCCATCGAGGCCGCCCGCTGCGGCGCGGCAAAGCTGCGCATCAACCCCGGCAACATCGGCGGCTGGGCCAAAACCGACGCCGTGCTCGACGCTGCCGGCGAGGCGGGAATCCCCATCCGCATCGGCGTGAACGCCGGCTCGCTCGACGAGGCCATCGCCTCGCTCGACGAGCCGCTGCCGCGCAAGCTGGCGCTGTCGGCCGAGCAGTACGTGGGCCACTGCGAGGATCGCGGCTTTTGCGATTTGGTGGTGAGCGCCAAGGCGCACGACGTGATGGCGACCGTCGCCACGTACCGCCTGCTCGCGCGCGAGCTGCCCCAGGTGCCGCTGCACATCGGCATCACCGAGGCGGGCACCGCGTTCCAGGGCATCATCAAATCCGCGTGCGGTTTGGGCATCCTGCTCGAGGAGGGCATCGGCGACACGCTGCGCATCTCGCTCACCGACGATCCGGTCACCGAGATCCGCGCGTGCTGGACGCTCCTCGCGGCGCTCGACCTGCGCCGCCGCGCCCCCGAGCTCATCAGCTGCCCCACCTGCGGGCGCTGCCAGGTCAACTTGATCGATCTGGCCAAGCAGGTCGAGGAGCGCATCTCCACGCTGCGCAAGCCGCTCAAGGTGGCGGTGATGGGATGCGTGGTCAACGGCCCCGGCGAGGCCGCCGACGCCGACATCGGCGTTGCTTGCGGCGACGGCGTGGGCATCGTGTTTTCCCAAGGCAAGACCGTCCGCAAGGTCGATGAAGCCGACATCGTGGACGCTTTGATGGAGGAGATAGGAAGACTATGACGAACAACATCATCCGCATGAGCACGCTGTACGCGCCCACGCTGAGGGAGGATCCCTCCGACGCCGACATCGCGTCTGCCAAGCTGCTGGTGCGCGCCGGCATGGTGCGCAAGGAGGCGTCGGGCCTCTATTCGTTCTTGCCGTTGGGCATGCGCGTGCTGCGCAAGATCGAGGACATCGTCCGCGAGGAGATGGACTCCCACGGCGGCCAGGAGATCCTGATGCCCTTCGTGCAGCCGGCCGAGCTGTGGCACCGCAGCGGCCGCTGGACCGTGTACGGCGACGAGCTTTTGCGCATGACCGACCGCCACGGCAACGAGTTCTGCCTGGGCCCCACCCACGAGGAGGTCATCACCGACCTGGTGGACAACGAGCTGCGCAGCTACAAGGACCTGCCCAAGAACCTCTACCACATCCAGCTGAAGTTCCGCGATGAGCGCCGTCCGCGCTTCGGGCTTTTGCGCGGCCGCGAGTTCATCATGAAGGACGCCTACAGCTTCGACGCCGACGAAGAGGGCTTGGAGAAGAGCTACCAGCTGATGCGCGACGCGTACTCCAACATGTGCGAGCGCATGGGCCTGGAGTACCGCATCGTCGAGGCCGACTCCGGCCAGATCGGCGGCAGCGGCTCCGAGGAGTTCATGGCGCTGGCCGAGACCGGCGAGGCCGAGCTCGTGCACTGCCAGTGCGGCTACGCGGCCGACGTCGAGGCGGCGACGTGCAGGCCCGAGCCCAAGGCGTATCCGGCCACCTCGCTGGAGAGGATCTCGACCCCCGGCGTCCACACGATCGCCGAGCTTGCCGCGCATCTGGGCTGCGACGAGGCGGCCTGCATGAAGGCGTTCGCCTGCAAGGACGAGCAGGGCAGCATCTGGGTGCTGTTCGTGCCGGGCGACTACGAGGTCAACGAGGTCAAGGTGGAAAACCTCATCGGCATCTTCGAGCCGCTGACCGACGACGAGATGAAAGACGCCGGCCTGGTGAAGGGCTCGATGGGCCCGGTCGGCCTGCCCGAGGGCGTCAAGGTGGCCGCCGACATCAGCCTGCGCGACATGCCCAACTGGGTGGTCGGCGCCAACGAGGACGGCTTCCATTACGTGGGCGCCCAGCTCGGACGCGATTTCCAGGTGGACGAGTGGGCGGATCTGTGCCTGGTGCGCGAGGGCGACCCGTGTCCCAAGTGCGGTCTGCCGCTGTCGCACGCGCGCGGCATCGAGGTCGGCCAGATCTTCAAGCTGGGCGACAAGTACTCCCGCTCGATGGACGTCAAGTTCATGGACGAGAACGGCGAGGAGCGCTACTTCATCATGG
Organism: uncultured Eggerthellaceae bacterium; assembly: GCA_958452575.1. Lineage (GTDB taxonomy): Bacteria > Actinomycetota > Coriobacteriia > Coriobacteriales > Eggerthellaceae > Aphodovivens. The sequence continues at coordinate 42,057 of CAUDUM010000002.1, read as the reverse complement.
GCTGCTACGGTGTGGGCGTTTCGCGCACGCTGGCCGCCGCCGTCGAGCAGAGCCATGACGATGCCGGCATCATCTGGCCGTTCGGCATCGCGCCGGCGCACATCTGCGTCATCCCGCTGACGGTGGGCGACGACACGGTGCAGCCCGCCGCCGAAAAGATCGCCGAGAAGGCGGCCGAGCTCGGCTTCGAGGTGGTCATCGACGACCGCAACGAGCGCGCGGGCGTCAAGTTCGCCGACGCCGATCTGATCGGCTGGCCTTTGCAGGTGGTCGTGGGCAAGCGCGGCCTGGCCGAGGGCAAGGTGGAGATCAAGCGCCGCCGCACCGGCGAGCGCCGCGACGTCGAGCTGACCATGCTGGCCGAGCTGTTCGGCTTTGCGGCCCGCGCCGCGCGCCACAGCCGCACCATCAACGTCTTTGACGCACTGTTCAACTAAGACGGCGTGACGGAGCGTGACAGGGGACGGTTCTCCTGTCGCATTCGGATAACGCGACTGATCAAGGCCGTCCGATCTACTAAGAGGAGAGGGCGGCCTTTTCGTATGCTTGCTCCACCCATGCCTGCGCCACGTCCAAAAAAGCGCGCGTCGCCGCGCTGGCGGCCTCCATCGAGCGCAGGGCGATGCCCACCCTGCGCTCGATCGGATTTTCAGGCGGCAGCACTGCCAGCGGAAACGGCGCGTCGCGCAGGATCAATCCCGGCAGGACGCTGTAGCCCAAGCCTTCGCTCACCATGCTCATCACGGCGTAGTCGCTGTCGATGTTGAAGCGCATGCGCGGCTCGACCCCCACCTGCTTGAAATACGCGTCGATTTCCGAGAACGTGCCGCTTTTCAGGCGGATGTAGGGCTCGGACGCCATGCGCGACAGCGGGAACTCGTCGGCATCGGCCAAGGGATGGTCGATCGGCAGCGCGACCAGCAGGGGATCTTGGCGCAGATGGATCGCGTGCAGCTTGCGCGCGAGCGGCGCGACGACGAAGCCGCAGTCGGCGTCGCCGCGCCAAAGCATCTCCTCAAGCTCGTCCTGGTCGTCGTCGAGCGTGATGCGCAGCTCGATGCCGGGGTGCTGCGCCGAAAACGCCTTCGCGATGCCGGGGAGCCATTGGATGGCGGTCGACGTGAACGTGGCCACGTGCACGGTGCCCGCCTCGAGGTTCTTCACCTCGCCCAAACGTGCTTCGAGGCGCCGCTCGGCGTTGCTGACGTCTTGGATCCATGGCAGCAGCTGCTCGCCTTCGGCGGTAAGGTGCGCGCCGCCGTAATCGCGCACGAACAGCGCACAGTCAAGCTCTTTCTCCAGTGCGTTGACCAGGTAGCTCACGCCCGCCTGCGTGTAGCCCATCGTCTGGGCCGCCTCCTTGAAGCTGCCTGTCTCCGCGACGTTGAGGAACGCCTCGTACCGCTGGTTGGCCATGTCCGCCTCCTATTCGACAGCCGCGCTCCGACGGCGATCTTCGTTGCGCCGTTCCGCGCAGATGGATGCGGCCCCGTGCTCCGCCGTTGGCGCGGTTCTGTAACTTACCGCCGCCTGCCGCCGCTCGCGCTGCGCGCCATTTCGTCCGATGATCCGCTCCCTTCTATGTTATCAGGATTGATAAGAATTTCTTGAAATCACAATAGGAAACTCGCGTTTTACTTTCATTTTTGCTTTGCCTACCATGGGACTCGTTCAAACGAGTATTCCGATCGATAGGGAACGGGGATGCGGCAGGAGGGACGGGCTCGCCGCCGCATTGTCCAAAGGTGACAGCGGGACCGCCCCCTGTCGCATTGAAGAAAGGCGGGTTGCGGTGTTCGCAAAGGTCAAAGATGCGCGCGGGTTGTTTGTGGGCAGCGTGGTCCTGCAGACGCTCATCTTCGGCCTGGGCAGCGCCATCACCAAGATCGCCTACGACAGCGTGACGCCACTGTGGTGCATGGCGCTGCGTTTCGGCATCGCCTTCCTAGTGTTCATGATCCCGTTCGGCGGGCTGATCCTGCGCGAGCTGCGTGCGGCGCGTCTGCGCGATTGGCTGCCCGCCGCTGCCGGCATGGCCGTGTCCTACATCGGCGCCAACATCGCGCTCGATCTGACCACCGCCACCAACGTGGGCTTCCTTGTGGCGCTGCCCGTCGTGTTCGCGCCGTTCATCGCGATCCCGGTGCTGCACCGCCGCTATCGCCTGTACCACCTGCCGTTCCAGATCGCCGTGGTCGCCGGCCTGTTCCTGCTGTGCTCCAACGGCGGGTCGTTCGCGTTCGGAGCGGGCGAGGCGCTGGCGCTTCTCGGTTCGGTCGGCATCGCCTGCGCGCTCGTGTTCGGCGAGAAGGGGTTGGCCAACCTCAGCGTGGTCACCGTGTCCGCCACGCAGGTGGGCGTGACCTTCGCCGCCTCCCTTGTCGGCGCGCTCGCCTTCGAGCCGCCGCTGGATGCGGTCGCCGTTACTCCCGAGGCGTGGGCGGTCATCGCGTTTTTGGCGCTGGCCAGCACGTGCCTCACGTTTTGGCTGCAGAACATCGCCCTGACCCGTCTGGAGTCCTCCACGGTGTCGATGCTGCTCACCGGCGAGCCCATCTTCACGGCGCTGTTCAGCTGGATGATCTTGGGCGAGACGCTCTCGCCGATCGGTTTGGCGGGATCCGCCATCATCGTCGCGTGCTTGGTGGGCGAGACCTATCTCGACGGCCGCAAGGCCGAGTCGGCTTCGGCTGAGCGTTCCCGCGAACGCCTGGATGCCGCTCCTGCGCCAGCCGCATCTTCGGCCGTACCCGCATCTGCGCCCGCATCCGCTCCCGCTCCCGCGGTCTAGCCAAGCTTTCCGTTTCGCAACAATACCGCCGGTTCGTTTGCCCTTTTCCTCCGTTTGGTGCATCATGGAGCTATGGAGCCGACTGCCCGCCTACGCGTCGGATGAAGTTTTGACGCGCTGCGACGCCCCGTTTTCCGTGCGCGTCGCGCGACGGACGTTGGCGAAGAGAAGATGCGCTCGAACGCGGGCAAGGAGGGTTCTCATGGCTAACATCGGTGACGGTTTCAAAGACATCTTTTTCGCAGGCATCGGCGCGCTCGCCATCACCGGCGAGAAGGCCAAGGAAGTCGTCGACCAGCTAATCGCCAAGGGCGAGATCACGGTCGATCAGGGCAAGCAGATCAACAGCGAGCTGACGCGCAAGGTCAGCGAAACGGCGACCAACGTGCGCTACGCCACGCTCGAAGCGCGCATGAAGGCCATGTCGGCCGAGGAGCGCACGGCGTTTGCCGCCAAGGCCGCCGAGATCGCCGAATCGATCAACGCGCAGGCGGCTACCGCCGAGGCCGAGGCGGAAGCGCAGGCAGCCGAGGAGCCCACTGCCGAGGACGCTGCGACCGAGGAGCCCATCGAGGTGACCGCCGAGGAGGTCAAGGAGGCATAGCCTTCCTTTCGCCGGACCGTCCCGACGGGCGTTCCGGCACCGTTTGCGCCGCCTCTGGCAGGTTCGCACGCGTTGCCGCGCCTGCTTGAGACGGCGCTGCCGCATCTGATCGATGCGCCGCATTCCGACTGCGATGTCGAGCATGGCGCCGCCCCTGCTGCGGAGCCGAGCGCGATGTCATCCCATGCCCGCAGTTTCGACCCGGCGCCGCCCCTGCCCGCCGCGTCGATCCGACGCCGACCCGGTAAGGATAGTTGATAGCACATGCCCATGGCAGAAAACACGCTGCTGAAATACTTCTTCTCCTCCGGCTCGGAGATGGATCCCGAAAAGCGCTTCAACCTCACGCGCAAAAGCCGCGTGCGCCGCATGCGCGAGATCCTGGGCATCCTGCAGCACTATCATTTTCTGCGCGGGTTCCAGCCGGTCGAGTTCCGGCAGATGCTCGAGGATCTGGGCCCCAGCTTCGTCAAGATCGGGCAGACACTGTCCACGCGCTCCGAGATCCTGCCCAAGGCGTTTTGCGAAGAGCTCACCAAGCTGCAGATGGAGTGCGATCCGTTGCCCTTCGACGAGATCCTGGCCGCCATCCACGACATCTACGGCGACGCGCAGGACGAGATCTTCGACGCGATCGACCCCAAGCCGCTCGGCAGCGCCTCACTTGCGCAGGTGCACAAGGCGCGCCTGGTCAACGGCGATATCGTCGCGGTGAAGATCCAGCGTCCGGGTGTGAAGGCCACGATGGCGCAGGACATCGACATCATGCGCATCATGGCGCGTCAGGCATCGCGGTTCATGAAGGACAACCAGATGCTCGATCTGCAGGAAGTGGTCGAGGAACTGTGGGACACCTTCTTGGAGGAGACCGACTTCGGGCGCGAGGCTGCCAACCTGCAGGAATTCGCGGAACTGAACAAAGACGTCGCCTTCATCGGCTGCCCCAAGGTGTATCCCGAGCTGTGCAGCGAATACGTGCTGGTGATGGAGTACGTCGAGGGCATCCCCATCTCCAACACCGCCAAGCTCGTCGAACGCGGCTACGATCTGGAGGAGATCGGCCGCAAGGTGCTCGACAACTACGCGACCCAGATCCTCGATCACGGGTTCTTCCACGCCGATCCGCATCCGGGCAACATGCTCGTCCGCGGCGGCCAGGTGGTCTACATCGACCTGGGCATCATGGGGCGCCTGTCCGCCCGCGACCGCGCCGGGTTCGGCAACATCATCAGCGCGGTGGGCAAACAGGACGCCGCCGATCTGAAGGATGCGCTCATCGCCTTTGCCGCATCCAAGGACATCGAGGCGATCGACCATACGCGTCTTTTGGCCGATCTCGATTCGATCCTCAAGGACTATGGTTCGTGCGACGTGTCCGAGATCGACATCGGCCAGTTCCTCACCGACATCCTGGCGCTCACGCGCTCGTGCAAGGTGACGCTGCCGTCGTCGATCACCAGCGTATCGCGCGGCATCGTGACGCTGGAGGGCACGATCGCGCCGTTCATCCCCAACGACAACATGGTCACCATCATCAACGACCACATCAACCGCACGACCGACAAGGGCCAGGCGCTGGTGGACGCGATGGAGGACTTGGCGCTCGCGATGCGCGGGGCGGGCAAGGGCCTGCTCGACGCCCATCGCTACGCCGGCGAGGCGCTGCACATGCTCACGCGCGGCCAGGTGAAGATGAACATGGAGATGCTCGGCTCCGACGCACCGTTGCAGAAGCTCTCCAAGATCGTCAACCGCCTGACGGTGGCGCTGATCATCGCCGGCTTGTTCGTCGGCGCCTCGATGCTGTCGCTGTCCACGATGGAGCCGCGGTTGCTTGGCGTGCCGGTGCTGGCGTTCTTCGGCTACCTGGGCGCCGCCATCCTGTCGATCTGGGTGCTCACCGACATCTGGCGCAGGAAGTGACGCTCGCTGATGCGAGAACCGATGTGCGGTTGAGCCATGCTTTTTTCGCTCGATGCCAACAATCGTGAAGAATGCGACAGACGCTCCCATTCGTATGATGAAAAATGTCGCAATCTTCGATGAACCTGGCATTTTCATCTTGGTTCTTTGTGATTGGTGCCGTTCTGCGGTCATTCGTGTCGCATTCTGACAAAAAGATGGCATTTAACTTGAAAAGCGTGGCAATACAGACAAAATGGCGGAACAGAACTTGCTCAACGACAATAGAGCTTGCGCGGCGAGAATGTATCTTGCCCAGCGCGTCAACAAACAAAACGATCGTCGCGTCAAGCGTGAGAAGCGCCGAAGCATACATGTGAAACACGACGATATGCATGGCGGCTTGCGAGTGGGAACGATTATCATGGCAGCAGCCCTTTACACGTCGCAGTCGGGGGAGTAGGATACTAAACCCAAACTTAATAACGAGCCAATGCGGGCGCAGCTTCCGTCGTCTTGACAAGAAAGCCGCCCATTGCGGCGCGCACCCTTCGCGCTCGCTCCGAAACGTCCGCAAGATCCTCGCAGCCCAAAGGGAAGATCGGGGGTCCCATGCGCTCTGGCAACACCATTCCGTTTGACCGACAAAGCTCCCATCCATGTGACATGCGGGATTCGAATACTCCGCGCATTCATCTGGTATTCGGATTTCAAACCGCGCTGCAGATCCTCAGATCGCTTGATAGGGAGACGGTAGATAAGCGGCGCTATTCCCGGATCGTCTCACATGATGCTGACGCTACGTCCGTTCACAGGACGTCTTCTGCTCTTCCGCGTGGAGTGCCTTCAAAGCCGGATCTTTCCCGTGCTTTTGACCGTCTGTGTCTGGAACATCCGGGGCTGGAGTTCGACATGCCTGCACACCTGCTAATCGGCTCGGGATCGCGCTGTCGGTCGAGCGACCGCGCGGTTGCCCACCTTTGCAAATCCGCGATTCCCCGGCGCGCCCTCTGCCGCTTGGACGATTCAGTGGTTCTGGCATCGCCTAATCTTGCGCTCTGCCAAATGGCATCGCGTATTCATGATTCCATCGCTCTTTTACAGCTGCTCTGGGAGGCATGCGGAACGTATGGGACGCCGCTCACCGGCCCTGTTTCGTTTGCCGAGACTGCATACGAACTGCAGCCGCTCACTTCGCTCACTTCGCTCCGAGCGTTCTGCTCGCACAATTCGCATTTGAATGGCGCCGCCAAGATCGCACGGATGCTCAAGTACGTGGCGGGCGGCTCGGCGTCTCCGCGCGAGACTGGGTTGGCGCTTCTTCTGGGGCTTCCAGGCAGATATGGAGGATACAACCTGGGGATACCCATCATGAATCACGAGGTCAAAGCGAGCAGGAAGGCTTGGGAGATGTCGGGTAAACGCTCGTTTCGCTTGGATCTTTGCTGGCCTGAGGCGCGAATCGACGTGGAATATCAGAGCAGCTACGGGCACAGCGGCGAAGAGGCGCGTATCGGCGATTCACGGAGGGCGAACGCGCTCAGATCGATGGGCTGGAACGTTGTCGGTGTCACAGGAGTCGAGGCAACAGGACTGCCGTCGATCGACACGATCGCGAACACGGTGAGAAGAAGTTTGGGGAAACGCGCGCGACCGACAACATTGGAGTTGCATGAGCGCAGAATAAGGCTGCGAAGAGCACTCGATCTCATATGAGCGGCCGCGCGCTCGGGAAGTCATACGACCGGACGACCAGGCGGCCCTGCAATCGGATGACTTTGCGACCGAACGGTCAGTCAGGCGGCCGATCAACCAACCAACCGGTCAACCAGTCAGCCAGGCTTTTGGAGTCCAATGCCAAGTTTTCCGCAGAATGCGACAAGCGAGGCTCGAAAATGTCGCATTCCGGAAGAAAAGCGGCATACGACTGACTGTATCGGCGTGTTTCTGCTTGTAATATGTTGCTGCGTTAGGGTTGCCGTCGCATTCTTCGCGAAAGATGGCATCAAACAAGAAAAGTCTGGTTGCGTTGCGGGGCAGCGGTCGGCAAGAGGCAATCGTTCCGTTGTTGAATTGCCTCGCTGTCAATTTGAGGGCCGATTCGCAGATTGCGTTTGAATGTTCCAAGCAAAAAGCCCGATGACGGCAGGTCATCGGGCTTTGATGTCGTGGGGCGTTCCCTCTCTACTGGGACTTTTCCGCTGGCCGGAGATCGGCTCAGCCGGACCCCTCCTACTCGGCCAGGAGGCCTTCCTCCTTCATGTAGGAGCGCAGGTCGTCTTCCCAGGCGGGAAGCTCGACGCCGGCCATGCTCAGCATCATGCTCTCGAGCACGACGTTTTCGGCGGTGCGGGCGTCCTCGGCGGGGATGAGCACCTTCTCGGGATCGTAGCCCGCGTACTCCAGCACCTTGGAAGCAAAACCGTAGCGGCTGGTCGAACCCTGGGAAACCAGATGGAACGTGCCCTTGGCGCCCTTCTCGATCGCACGGATCATCAGGTCGGCATACAGCATCACGCTGGTGGGCGCGGCAAACTGGTCGGTGCGCGCCTCGATGCGCTGGCCCTTGCGGGCGGCCTCCAGGATCTCGTGCATGCGGCCGCTGTCGGCGTGGTAGATCCACGACGAGCGGATAATCAGGTGCTCGGTGGTGGTGTTGCGCACCATCATCTCGCCGGCGCGCTTGGATTTGCCGTAGGGGGTGTTGGGCTCGGGGCTGTCGAACTCGTTGACGGGCTCGTCGAGCTTGGACGAGTACACGTCGTCGGAGGAGACCTGCACCACGAACGCGCCCACGGCGTTGGCGGCCAGCGCCACGTTGCGCGCGCCCACCGCGTTGACCTCGTAGGCCTTGATGCGCGTGGCCAGGTTGGTGGCGTCGCGGCGGATGCCGGCGCAGTTGACCACGACGTCGGGCTGGATCTCCTCGGCGAACGCCTCAAGGCGCTCCTGCTCGCACACGCTCAGCTCGATGTCGGTGCCCACGACGTTGTAGCCCGCCGCCTCGAAACGATGGGCGATCTCGCTGCCGATGAAACCTTTGCAGCCGGTCACCCAGACAATACCCTTTTTGCTCATGCGTTTACCTCGTTCGGATCGGATGCGGTGTTGGTTCGATTCGTCCGCGCGTGCCCTGCGCCGCAGCGCAAGGCACGCACCATACTAGCCTTAAGCTGCGGCCTCTTGCAAGGCTTTGCCCTCGTCGTGCGGGGCGTCCCCGTCGCTGGGCGGGGTCTTGCCGCGGTCCTTGCGGGCCAGCAGGAACTGGATGCCGCAGATGACGAGGATCAGCACCAGGCCAGCGACGTCGGACGCCGCACCGGGGATCATCATGCCCAGGCCGCCCGCAGCCAACAGGATGCGGAACAGCGGATTGATGTGGCGCTCGAACAGCGTGTTGGTGAGCGCGCATTGGATGCCGAACATGCCGCCCAAGGCAGACAGCGTGTTGAGGATCACCGTGAGCACGGTCACGTCGTCGCCCACCATCAGCAGCACGGGGCTGAAGCAGAAGATGTAGGGCACCACGAACTTGGCGATGCCAAGCTTGGTGGCGTTGACGGCGGTCATCATCGGGCGCGACTTGGCGATGGCCGACGCGGCATAGGCCGCCAGCGCGACCGGCGGCGTGATGTCGGCGGCGATGCCGAAGTAGAACACGAAGAAGTGCGCGCAGATGGGGTCGATGCCCAGCTGGATGAGGATCGGAGCGCAGGTGGACGCCATGATGCAGTAGTTGGCCGTGGTGGGCACGCCCATGCCCAGGATCAGGCAGCAGATCATCGTGAACACCAGGCCGACGATCACGAAGTCGCCCGCCATCAGCACGATGACGTTGATGATGGTGGAGGCCAGGCCGGTGACGGTGATGCAGCCGGCGATGACGCCCGCCATCGCGCAGGCGACGGCCACGGGGATGGTGCTCTTGGCGCCGGCGGCAAACGCGTCGGCCACGGTGAGCATCGCGATCTTGATGGTCTCGACGAGGACGGAGCCGAACGTCGCGCCCTCCTCGCGCTCGCGCCAGTTGGTGGTGAGGAAGTTGATGAAGCCCACCACGAAAGCGGCGACGATGGAGATGGCGGCCGAGGCGGCCATCGTGCGCACACCTGCGGACACGATCCACACCAGCAGCACCAGCGGGATGATCAGGTAGCAGTTCTTCAGCAGGTACTTGCCCGTGGGCAGCTCCTCGCGCGGGATGCCCTTGAGACCAAGCTTTTTGGCCTCAAGATGCACGGCGATGAAGATGCCGGCGAAGTACAGCAGCGCCGGGACGATGGCCTTGGTGGCCACTTCCATGTAGGGGATGCCGATGTACTCGGCCATCAGGAACGCGGCCGCGCCCATGATGGGAGGCATGATCTGGCCGCCCGAAGACGCCGCGGCCTCGACGCCGCCGGCGAACTCGGGCTTGTAGCCCACCTTCTTCATCATGGGGATGGTGACCGAGCCGGTGGTGACCACGTTGCCCACCGACGAGCCCGACACCATGCCGCACAAAGCCGACGAGATGACGGCCACCTTGGCCGCGCCGCCGCTCGACCAGCCGGCGACCTTGTTGGCCAGCGCGATGAAGAAGTTGGCGATGCCGGTGCGCTCGAGGAACGCGCCGAAGATCACGAACAGCACGATGTAGGTGTAGCACACGTTGATCGGCGTGCCGATGACGCCGGAGGTGGTGTAGAACAGCTTCTGCACGACCTTGCGCACAGAGTCGTAGATGGTCGGGTTGTTGGAGCTGTCGAACTGCCAGTACAGCGCGTAGATCACCAAGCAGGCCACCACGATGATGATGGGCAGGCCCACGCAGCGCCGGCACAGCTCGACGAGCACCAGGATGCCCACGATGCCCAGCACCACATGGAACGGCTCGATGCGCGCGCCCATCAGCAGGATGTCGGTGACGTTGAACGCGAAGTACATAAACGATGCGAAGCCCAGCGCCATCAGCACGAAGTCGTACCACGGGATGTGGTTGACCTTGTGGTTGGTCTTGCGGGCGGGGTACATCATAAAGCCGATGACGATGACGAACGCCAAGAAGCGCGCCAGGCGCGCCTCGGCCTGCTCGGTGGAGAACAACGTCATGAACAGGCAGTACACCGAGAACACGACCATGAGCGTCGTTACGATGACGGCGGGGATGCCCTCCCAGATGCGCGTGTTGGATTCCTTGTCGTACTTGCGCATCACTTCTTCGGCGTCGATGGTCTCGTCGACGTCCACGCCGGCGAGCATATCGCTGTCGGCCGCCGCCGCTTCCTGCTCCCTCATCTTGCGTTTGAAAAACGCCATGCGCACCCTCCTTTATCTAAGTCTCGTTGCCGTGGATCCGAAACGCGGATCCGTCCTGTGCCCGTTCCCGCAAGCGCGGGAGGGGATGCCCCATCCGCGGGCGGGGTGCCCTTGGGGGGGTGGGATTCCCCCGATCGGGGGGGTGGATGCTCCCGATCGGGGAGCGGACGCCCCCTCTACGCCGGCTCGTTTCCGGGCGCCGTGCGAAGGGGGAGAAAAGCCAAAGGAGGGGCCGCAGCAGTGCTTGGCCGCTGCGGCCCCTCGTAGGCGAATCGTGGGATCAGACCCCGTGCTCAGGCTAGGCGAGCTCGGCAGCCTCCACGGTGATGCCCTGCTCCTCGTAGTACTTGGCGGCACCCGGGTGATAGGGGACGCCCTTGACCGAGGAGGCTTCCTCGAGGCTCAGCTCGGCGTACTTGGCATGCGCCTCGGCGTTGTCGGAAGCGCCGTCGAACAGCGACTTGGTAAAGCCGTAGATGGCGTCCTCGCCGATGTAGTTGCTGGCCAGCACGACCGCGCCCACGGACACGGTGGTGGTGTCGGACTCCAGGCCGTACACGTCGGCCGGGATGGTGGCCTTGGCGTAGTAGGGCGAGGAGGCGATCAGCTTGTCGACATGCTCGTCGTCCATGGAGACCAGGTAGGCGGTCTTGGTGGTGGACAGGTCGGTGATGGCGGTGGTGGGGGCGCCGGCGACGATGAAGGCGGCGTCGATCTTGTCGTCCTTCAGGGAGTCGGCGGAGTCGGCGAACGACTGGTACACCGGGGTGATGTCGTCAAGCGTCAGATCGTAGGCGCTCAGCACGTCGACCGCGTTGAAGTACACGCCAGAGTTGGCGGCGCCAACGGAGACGGTCTTGCCGGCCAGGTCGGCGACGGTCTTGATGTCGGGGTTGCAGGTGACGATCTGGACCTGCTCCTGGTACAGGGTGGCCACCACGGAGAAGTCGGTGTAGGCGCCGGTGTCCTGGAACAGGTTGGTGCCCTCGTAGGCGTAGGCGGTCACGTCGGACTGGCAGAACACGATGTCGGCGTCGTCGTCCTGCAGCGCCTGGACGTTGGCCTGGGATCCGTTGCTGGACAGGGCGGTCACGGACACGCCGTAGTCGCCGTTGGTGGCGTACTGGGCGAGCACGCTGCCGTAGGCGTAGTAGGTGCCCGACTCGCCGCCGGTCATGAAGCGCAGGTTGGCGGTCTCGGAACCGCCCTCGCCGTCGCCGGAGCCCGAGCCGCCGCTGCAGCCGACCAGGCCGAGGGCCAGCACGCCGGCGAACGCCGCCGCGAGCAGGACCCGCATCTTTTTCTTCATAGGTTTTCTCCTTCCCTCCTCGGCGCCGCCTCGCCCCTGCGATGCCGCGTCCCCGCAATCGCGGAGGCGCGCCCTGTTGCAACGCTGCGCCTTCACGATCGCGACGCCGCGCCCTCGGGGCGCCTCGGTGCCGCGCTTCCACTGGAGTGTGGACGCTTTGTGTAAAGCCTGCGCCAATTGTAGCCATTCGCCCTGTGAATACCACTCACAAAAATGCGATTTAACAAATATAATCGGTGAAATCACAAGTTTTCATTGTAGAAGGGTGATGTTTTGACTTGCCCTTAAGGTGTATGGTGGTCGCAGTGCTAGATGCAGGCGAGGGGGGTTCCGTTGATCGAATCGTGGGATTGGCTGATCCAGCTGGTGGAGGCGGGGTCGTTCACACGCGCCTCCGAGAAGCTCCATGTGTCCCAGCAGACGCTCAGCGCGCGTTTGGCGACGCTTGAGAAGGAGCTCGAGACCAAGCTGGTGGTGCGCAGCTCGCCGTTGGCGCTCACGCGCGCAGGCGAGGCGTTCCTGTCGTACGCCTACGAGCAGAACGAGTCGACGTCCAACATGCTGCGCCGCATCGGCGAGGTGACTGCGGGCGGCACCGGCCGGCTGAAGGTGGGCGTGTCCAACATCCGCAGCCGCGTGCTCATGCCGTACGTGATGGGCCAGTTCCGTCGGAGCATGCCCGGCGTCAACGTCCGCCTGATCGAGGGCACCAACGAGGAGCTGCTGCAGCTCGCCGAGCGCGGCAGCGCCGACATCGTGATCGCGCGGTTCGGCGGCACGCATCCCGGCGTGACGGTGCGGCGGCTTTTCCAGGAGGAAGTGGTCCTGACGATGACTCCCGCGCTGCTGGAGGAGGTGGCCGGCATGCCCGTCGAGCAGGCGATCGAACGGGCGGGGGAGGACCTTTCGGTGCTGGCGGAGTGCCCCTTCCTGCTGACCTCGCTCGACGACATCACCGGCCGCATCGCGCGCAGCGAACTGCGGGCGGCGGGCATCAAGCCCCGCGTGGCGGTGGAGGGGGACAGCCTGATGGCGCTGCTGTCGCTATGCTGCGAGGGGATCGGCGCCGTGTTCTGCCCCGCCAACGTGCTGGATGCGGTCGAGGAGCTCTCGCGCGACTTGGTGCGCGTGCGCCTGTCGGACGCCGCACGCTACGACATCTCGCTGGGACGCCCCGCTTCGGCCGATCCGTGGGCCCCCGCCCAGGTGTTCGAGGACATCGTCGGCGCGCTGTTCGCAGGCTAGTGCGCGGATCCCTCGTCGACGCTTCGCTCGAACTGTCGCAATCCCCGGATTTCATCCCGGAGAGCCGATTGCTGGATAAAATGCGGCGCATGGTACGACCCGAGCATTGAAAGTGGATGAAATCAGGGGGATGGGGATGGATTCGGGCGAAAGAAAAGTCGCGATCCCCGGATTTCATCCCGAAACAAGCGCGAGTGGATGAAATCCAGGGAAATGGACGATCGGTTTCCTCAGCGCGATCGAGCGATCAGCGCGCGAAGCGGCTGTAGTCGTAGCCGCCGCCCTGCCCGGGGTGTTTCTTGCCCTTGGAGGGGCGCTTGGCGCGCGCGTTCGCGCCCGGATGCCCTCCGTGTTCCGCGCGGCGGGCAAGGGATCCTTTCTTGCCGCGAGGGCTGCCGTTTTGACGTATGCCGGCTTTCATGCTGCGAGAGCTGCCGTTTTGGCGCGCGCCGGCTTTCTTGCCGGAATGCTGATGCGCGCCCTTGCCCGAGCGCTTCATCTCGCCGTGCGTGACGAACTCCTCGCGCTCCTCGCCCTTGCCGCGAGGGCGTTTTTCCTGTTCCGCGCGTTCGCGGGCGCCGTTGCTTCTGTCGTCGGCGCTCCTGCCCGGGCGCTTGCCATGTGCGGCTGCCTTGCGCGGGCCGCCCTGCTTGCCGGCGGAACGCTCGCCCCTCTCTTCCCGCGCATCCTCGCCCGGACGCTTGCCGTCCGTCGCCGCTTTGCGTGCACTGCTCTGCTTGCCGTGCACGGCTGCCTTGCGCGGGCCGCCCTGCTTGCCGCTGCGGGCGCCGGGGCGCTTTCTGCTGCGGGCCGGCTTCTCCAAGATCGACGGATCGGTTTCGAACGACTCCAGCTCCAGGTAGGGGATGGCCTTGCCGATGAGGCGCTCGATCTCGACGAGGGTGCCGCGCGACTCGCGCGTGACGAACGAGATGGCAAATCCCTCCTCGCCGGCGCGGCCCGTGCGGCCGATGCGGTGGATGTAGTCTTCGGGCATGTCAGGCAGATCGAAGTTGACCACGTAGTCCACGCCGGTGACGTCGATGCCGCGCGCCAGCACGTCGGTGGCCACCAGGATGTCGGTCTTGCCGCGGCGGAACCCGTCGAGGGCGCGTCGGCGCTGGGCCTGCGACTTGTCGGAATGGATCGACTCGGCGGCGTAGCCCGCGTCGACGAGCATCTTGGCGCAGTCCTCGGTGCGGTTTTTGGTGCGCGCGAACACGATCACGCGCTTGTGCCCTTTCTCCTCCAGGATGGCGCGCAAAAGCTCGGGCTTGCGGCTGTTGAGGATGGGCATGATGTACTGCGTCACGGTTTTGGCGGTCTCGCCGTTTTTGGAGATCTCGACGATCGCGGGGTCGCGCAGAAGCGAGCCCAGGTTGTTCTGGATCGACTCGTCGATGGTGGCGGAGAACAGCAGCGTCTGGCGTTCAGCGGGGGTCTTGTCCACGATGGCGGTGACGTCGGGCAGAAAGCCCATGTCCAGCATGCGGTCGGCCTCGTCGAGCACGAGCACCTGGATGGCGGAAAGGTCCACGACCCCACGCTCCATCAGGTCCATCAGGCGGCCCGGCGTGGCGATCAGGATGTCGGTGCCGTTGCGCAGCTCGCTGATCTGGGGGCCGTAGGGAGTGCCGCCGAACACGGTGGTGACGTAGTGGTTGGTGCAGCGCGAGATCTTCATGCACGTGCGCGAGCTTTGCTGCGCCAGCTCGCGAGTGGGGCTGACCACCAGCATGCGCGGCGCCCTTCCGCGGCCCTCGCGCCCGCGCGGGCGGGGCTCAAGCTGCGACATGGCGGGCAGGAGGAACGCGGCGGTCTTGCCCGTGCCGGTGGAGGCGGCGGCGATCAAGTCGCGTCCGGCCAGCACGTGGGGGATCGACTGCTCCTGCACGGGGGTGGGGTTCTCGTACCCCAAACGGTCGACGGCGTGCAGGGCGGCGTCGGACAGGCCGAGCTCGGCAAAGGAAGTCATAGGTATAAGTATCCGTTTCTCTTAGATGAGCGGTTCGGCGGTCATGTCGTCATGCGAAGACGGGTTCTGGCGGCGCGCGCCTTTGCGTCCCCTCTGTGAAGAGTGGGCGTTTGCCGCCATGCTGACAGTTGCATGATGCCGGGCATGTCGTTACACTTTATCCGTTTTGGCGGTTAACGATGGTTCAGGCGCGCCCGAAAGCGCACGAAGACCAAAAGATTCCGCAGCGCATCATGCGCGGCGGGGATTATCGTTTATTACGCGAGGACGACGCTCTACTTCTTGCGAACGCTGTTGAAAAGGCGGATATCAAAGGGATGATTGTCGACTCCTATGCCGCGACTGACGAATTCCTGGCGACCTTGCGAAAACGTCGCCACTGCAATGAGATAAAGATCGGCTACATCGACGATGAGTATCGCTTCGAAAACGGTTTTTCACCCGAGCCTGTGCGGCTACCCGTCGATGTGCTGGTCAACTACGGGCTTGGGGCGTCGTCGGAGCTGTACTGGAGAACGTATGAGGGCTCTGATGTTGAGTTGCTAATCGGGCCGGCCTTCGCGCCCGTCAGGGAGGAGTTTTCTAGCACGTGTTACATGGTGGGCGATCTTGTCTCGACGATTCTCGTTACTACTGGGTCGACCAATCCCAATGGCGTGCTGGAGCGATTAGTCTCGTGTTGCGCCGAAGCGATGCCGGAGGCTTCCATTCATATAGTCGTAGGGGCTAACGCGCGGTTTGAGGACGAGGAATCCTTCGAGAGCCGATTTATCTTCCATCATAATCCACGAGACATGAGGTCGCTCATGCTTGCGTCCGATCTAGTTATCTCTGCGGGTGGAACTACGTTGTACGAGCTTGCAGCACTGGGCGTGCCGACAATCGCGGTTCCGATAACCGAGAATCAGCTGGCAAACGTTTCTGGTTGGCGGAAACGTTGCCTGGGCTTCGCGCTCCAATCGGTCGAATGGAATGATGGGGAGCTTATTGGCATGATCCATTCTCTGGCGACCGACACCGTTTTGAGACAAGCGCTTTCTTCCGGAATGCGTGGCATGTGCGATGGGCAAGGCGCTAGGAGGGTCGTGGAGGCGATTTTAGGATAACGCTTTGCCTTCATGTGACGCTCTCATTTAGCTGAAGCGAAAAGCGGGGATGGATGTTTCAGCATCATCTTTTATCATTTGTTTAGGGCCTCCTTCGGGCGGTTCGTTTTTTATGTTGGACTGCGTCTGCACCGCATCAAATCGTGGTTGCAGAATAGTCAAGAGTTTATATTACTCGCCTAGACTGTCGATCAGCTTGTCCGCATCCTCTTTTGTCATGAGATACGCCTCATAGCTCGCCACGCGATGCCGCGTTTTAAGCCCGTCGGCAGAGAAAAGCCGCGAGAGATCGTTGGGGACGTCGCGCGTGTTTTCATCTTTGTGCGGGAGTCGCTCATGCCAGTAATCGCCGACGTGCTTCGCGAGAATCAGGTTCACGTAATAAAGCGCGGCTAGGGCGTTGAGGGCGTTTTTCAGGTTTCCCTGCGGGAACTCCTGTATTCTGTCGTGCTTCACTTTGTTGTGGAAACTCCACCATTCGGGCGCTTTCTCCTTCGTCATCTCCGCAAACGGGGTAAGCTCGATGGGATCGTGTCCGCGCTCGACGGTTATTCTGCACGACCGATCGAACAGCGTGTCGTCACCCAGCTTCTCCGCGTAATCCGGGAAACTCGGTCGTTTGCTCGCAAAGTCGTACATGGCCTTCATCGCCGATTCGAAAAGCTCGCAGGTGGTGAGCAGGCTTCGCACCAGCTTCTCGGAGCAAGTCTGATAGTTCGACTTACGCAAGGCTACGTAGTCGGTGATCTCCAAGAATTCGCGTTCGCTGAGCATATAGGGGTTCCAGTAGTGCTCAAGGTATGTTCGGCGGTCGATCATGGCTGCTCCTTGCGGTTCGTTTGTGCTAAATCAAAGCGTCCGACTGCCTATTCGGCTTGAGGGCTATCGAAAAGTTTGCTTGCGGCTTGGACGTTGGATGAGTGAGTCTTCCGGGTGTAGTTAACCGTATCGGCTTGGCGGTACATTGGTCGAACTTGCTGAAAGCGCAAGAGGGTGAAGGGGATTAAGTTTACGTCAGACTATGAAGTGCTATTTCGGCGATGTGAGAGCGAGATCCTTGATAAGCTTATCGAAAAAAATATGAAACGAATGGCACAAATACCCAAGTTAATATTGAATCCGATCTCGATCATGATGGCAAAGGACGCCGGCTCAGTTTAAGGGAGGGAGTTTCGAATCGTTTATTCCGCAGCGGCATCGATGGAAGTAATTTGTCTACGCCCTCTTCTTTTTACGTATTCATCTGAAGTGGGTTTTGCATATGATCGAGTGCATCACTGGATAAGAAGAGCGCTTTCGATGGGGCATCGAATCGGCCGATCGCTTGAATGCTTCTCGATTGTTAAGGTTGTTGATTGAGCTTTCGCTGTTGAATCAATGATAAGATCATAGTTGGCGCTGCAGCGACGGAGGCCAAATTCATGCAAAACCGAATCATTGTTCTTTGTCGAAGATCAATTATGGAATTGGAGGAAGATTGATTCCGGAATACTTTCCGATTTGGATTGCTGTGTACTTCGGCGTTTCGGTACTGTGCGTGCCTCTTGTTGATTTGTTAGGGCCGGTGTCGATAAAAAACTACGTACTCGAATATGACTACGATAACAGTACTGGAGCAATAAATATTGCGTACAGAGTATTGGCGCCAATTCTTTGTTGCTACATTATCATCCTTCTTTTCTCGGCTTTTATTTCACCTACGGCGGGTTTCCCATACTATTCTTGGATATCTGTCATTTTGTATTGGGCGATAATGGTGATACTAAAATTGGCTACCGGCAGGCTGTCTATTCCATTGGCGGCATTTATCGTTGAAATTGCTTTCTCGATTATTGTTGCCTGTTTGGTTGATGAGGTGGTGATGCGCGACTTCTTTGATTTGGGAATTCGGGCTTTTGACGATTCTAATATAGCTTTTCAATTCGAAGTGGCAGTTTTCTTTGTTGCGGTTCAGGCTATAGCGAGCTTATCCACTCGTCGAAAGTACCGTATTGGTGCTGCTGGTCGGTCCTTATATGGCGCGAACAAAAAACGTGATTACTCGGCTCTATCGCGGTCCTATGGTGACAAAACCGGATATCGTCCCTTGGTCAATACTAGCGAATCGAAGTTGTTTGAATACGAGCGAAAATATGGCAATTTGCTAGGTGATAGGTTTTCCCAAGATCCTATTCTCAGGATGGTGTTCTTTTCGATTATGGCAATTGAGGACTCGAATCGCCCTGCTGGCGTAAGGCTTTTTGAGAGAATTGCATGCGTTTTTGGTGCGGCTAAGACTACGGGAATAATGCAGCAGAGAAGCGATAGACCTCTATCCGACGATGAGAGTGTTGTATTGGCTGCAAAGTATGTTGAAGGAATGTGGGATAGCTATCTATCTCAGTATGCCCGATCAAAGCAGGGGCTGTTTTCAGACGAGGCGATCTGTTTCTCCCCTTCATGGTATATGTACGATTATGAACTCCTTGCAAATACGGTAGAAGAATCGTTTAGCGAGCTATACGGCGATTATTGCGGTACGAGATTGCTGAATGCAAATGGGGTGTTTCGTGAAGTTAGGAAATTCGAAGAGAGGAATCATTACGGTCTAACTTTGGACAAAGTATCCGCACCGGGTTCGATATGCTTGCCGGAATCGACTTGGCTTTCATCTTATCCTGCATATTGGAGCAATAGTTTCACTTTACGTACCGTTCCAGGGGTGTTGGAAAGCGAAGCCTACTCTCGGTTGTATATTATGAGTTCGGAGGCAAAGACGTTCGCCGATGTGGAAGAGGCTGTTTCGATCATTAAGAAAAACGGCTTTCTTGTGGAAGGGATTTCATTTTCCAACAAGGTCTTTGCCGTCATTAGATTCATCGCGAGCAAAAGTGCGGATTGCCCGATTGCTCAAGATGGTTGGACGCTGTCTCGTTAACTCCTCTTTATTTGAGAATATTATCTCGAAGATTCACTGCTGGACACGTCTTGCCAAATTATGGATGTCGTCAAGAGCTTTTCATTCCGTTCGTCATGAGTCGCCCCATTACAGTTCCAGATGGCCCTTGAAGGCCCGGATCGGGGCTTGGCCGCCTCGGTTGGGAGAGCGCCCAGCCAGCCTTCTCCTAATATGTTTCCTGGCCCGCTGGGCTGCTGGCCGGCCGCCCCGGATGGCCCTTCGCCCCCCCCCCCCCATTTGTTGCGCAACGTTTTTCCGGAGATGGATGCTACGATGCGAGGTGATGTCGGCGCGTCTTCGATCGACGCGCGTCGGCGACCCGTTCTAAGGAGGAGCGATGCCCGCGACTTTGACCAGGTGGTTGATGGCGGTTCTTCTGGCCGTTTCGTCCGTTCCCTTTGTCTTTTCCGGCGGTGCCGCCTATGCGGACACCTCCGAGGATACGGTCGCTCCCCAGATCACCTCCGTTGAGGTTGTCGGCGGGGATCAGTCCTGCGTCCCGGGCGACACCGTCACGGTGAGGATCGGCTTCGTCGAGGAAGGCACCGGGGTTTCGAGCGCGAGCGTTGGTTTCATTCTGGAAGATGATTTTCAAAATGGAACATCCTCGGCGGGTGGCTACGCCTACGGGTCTATGGATTATGCGAACGCCCCTCAGTACACGGGGACGTTGGACCTCGAGGTAACGCTGCCGGAAAACGCCCATCCGGGGGCTTGGCGCATCTCCTCTGTGTGGCTTGATGATCAGCGTGGAAACTCAACAGGCTTCTCTTTGGTGTATTACGATGACGGACGGTTCGAGCTCATCGAAGGCGTGACGGGCGACACGATGGAGGCCCCCGGTTTTTCAGTGAAAGAGATCGAGCAGGGGCGTGACTACATCAGCCCCGTGGTGAAGAATGTGCGCATCGCCGATGCGGATATCGCCAAACGTGCGGGAGAAACCATGACCGTCGTAGCCGAAGTCGTAGAGGATGGGTCGGGAGTCGTAACGGCCAGCTGCACGGTTCGGCTTAAGGACGACAGCTGGAACGAGGGGTCTTCCATGGGCGGCACCCTCGCGGACGGCTATGTGGAATACGAGGCCCCACTGAAGTCTGGAGTGTTCGAGATTCCGGTTACGCTGCCGGAGAACGCCAAGGCGGGCAGTTGGATCATCGGATCGCTCAGTTTCACGGACCAGAGCGGCAACAGCGTTTCGATGAACTACGAATACAACGAGGAAACCGATGAGTACTGGCTTGCCGACTCGCCCACGACCAACCGTATTCCGAATGCCGACTTCGATGTGATCGCGACAGCCACAGGGGAAGACAGGATCAGCCCCGAGATCCTGGGGGTTTGTATTGCCGGCAGCGACATCGTGAACCGTCCTGGCGTCGTCAGGGTGGAGGTTCGCTTTAAAGACGAGGGCTCCGGCGTGACGTCGGTGTCCGTCGACGCCACGCCTAACGCATGCAGCAATGGAGCGGTTGGCAGCTTGAGCGAGGCGTATGGCGCGGTGGAACTTGAAGAGCCTGTCGTGGGAGAGGGCTCTGTGATCGTTGAGATTCCGATCGGGTCGAAATCGATGCTTGGCGGGTGGAAGGTCACAAGCGTTAGCGTCAGGGACGCTGCCGGCAACGATGGATACGCATACATCTACGGCCATGGCGACGAGGAGTACTACAACTACTTCAACATCCAAGGCGAGGAGGTCCTCGCGCCGCGGTTCACGGTCGAAGACGAGTTCGAGTTCGCCTTCGAGATGGCTCTCTCGAACCCCCGGCTGCAGGAAGCAGTCGAAGGGATCGAGGAGGGCTATGCCGCGCGCATCCTGATCGACGGCGACGGGGTGCTCTCCGAAGGCGTGCTCGCCGCGATCGCGGGCAAGGACGTCACGCTCGTATGCTACAAAGACGCCTATCAATGGGTGATCACCGGCAACGACATCATCAACGAGCCCAAGGATCTCGACTTCGATGTCGACATCATCCAGGAGAGCGGCTACCGCTACGATGTCGACGAGGACGTGGTCCGGCTGGTGTTCTATCCCAACGGCCGGCTTCCCGGCCCCATTCAGCTCAGGTTCAAGTCCGACTACCTGTACACGTTCGCGGGGCTTGAGGGCTCGCTGCATCTGTACTACCTCGACAACGGCGAGTACGTCGAGGAGGACGGCGACATCGACCTGGTCTTCGACGGTACGGACAAGTGGTGCTACGCGACGTTCACCCACAACTCCGAGTTCGTCGTCTCGCCGTGCGAGCTCTCGTCGAGCGACGGGACGACGGGCGTCAAGCCGCTCGACACCCAGAGCGCTGGCGGCTCGCGTCTGGCGGCGACGGGCGACGGGATGGGCGTGGCGCTGGGAGCGCTCGGCGTGACGGCATGCGTCGCCGGCCTGGTGGCATGGCGCGCCAGGAAGAGCGCGACGAGACGCTGACACGCGGTTCTTGGGGTGCGCCGCCGGCATTTGCCGCGGTGCGGTTCCGATTGTCGAGAAGGGAAGGCCGTGCAACGATTAGCTCCGCATGAGTCCCCCTGTGTTCCTTTCGTTGCGTTTTTCGCCGTCCGTCGCTACGCGAAGTCAAGCAAAGACGCTTTGCCATAGACTCTGGGTTGAAGCATCCAGGGATTCGAAGGCGAGGTTCCTCATGGACGTCAACGTGGATGGCGCAGCTGCCAACGTTCCCACCGTCGCGGTGGTCGGCGCGGGCGTGGTGGGGTGCTGCATCGCGCGCGAGCTGTGCCGCTTTGCGGTGCGGGTGGTCGTGCTCGAGGCGGGCGACGACATCGCGTGCGGGGCGACGCGGGCCAACTCGGGCATCGTGCATGCGGGCTTCGATCCGCAGCCGGGCACGCTCAAGGCGCGCTACAACGCGCTCGGGTCGGCGCTGTATCCCCGATGGGCCTCCGAGCTGGGGTTCGGGTACTTCCGCAACGGGTCGCTGGTGGCGGCGTTCTCCGACGAGGAGCTTGCCGGGTTGGACGAGCTGCTCGCACGCGGGCGCGCCAACGGCATCGAAGGGCTGCGCATCGTGGACGCCGCCGAGGCCCGCGCGATGGAGCCGGCGCTGTCGCCGGAGGCGCGCGGCGCGCTCGTCGCCGCGACGGGGGCGATCTGCGATCCGTACGGGATCACGTACGGCGCGGCTGAGAACGCGGCGGCCAACGGGGCGGAGTTCCTGTTCGACGAGCGCGTCGTGGCGATCGATCGCGCCGACGGGCGCTGGCGCATCCGCACCTCCTCCGGACTCGTCGTCGAGGCCGATGCGGTCGTCAACGCCGCGGGCGTCCATGCCGACCAGATCAACAACCTGGTGAGCGGGTGCAAGTTTGAGATCACGCCCGTGCGCGGCGATTACATCCTCTACGAATCTTCCCTAGGGTCGCTGTTCCACCATACGGTCTTCCAGGTGCCGGGACCCGCGGGCAAAGGCGTGCTCGTGTCGCCGACGGTTCACGGCAACCTCTTCGTCGGCCCCAACGCCGTCCCGCAGCGATCCAAAGACTGCCTGGGCACCGAGCGGGAGGGGCTCGAGTTCATCATCGATCGGGCGTGCCGCACCTGGCCCGACTGTTCCACCCGCGGGATGATCACCAACTTCGCGGGGTTGCGCGCGTCCGGCGCATCGCGCGACTTCGTCGTGGGCGAGGCGGACGGCGCGCCGCGCTTCTTCAACGCCGCCTGCATCGACTCGCCCGGCCTCACTGCCGCGCCGGCGATCGCCGAGGGCCTCTCGCGCCGGGTCGCCGTGGCGCTGGGGGTGGGGGACAACCCGTCGTTCGACCCGGTTCGCCGTCCCCGCTCGCTACTGGCGATGATGGATGAGGACGGTATCGAGCGCGCCGTGGCCGAGGATCCCGCATGGGGCAACATCGTCTGCAGCTGCTGCAAGGTGTCCGAGGGCGAGATCGTCGCGGCGCTGCATGGGCTGCTGCCGGTGCTGTCGCTCGATGCGCTCAAATGGCGCTGCGGCGCGATGATGGGCGAGTGCCACGGCGGCTTCTGCACGCCCAAGATCCTGCGGATCGTCTGCCGCGAGCTGGGATGCCGTCCCGAGGATGTAGACAAGCGCCTGCGAGGATCGTGGATGATCGCCTCGTCGCGCCCCGATTACGTCGAGGCGGCGCGTGCTGATGGGTCGGTGTCGAGCGTCGCGGCGGGGGATGCCACTTCCGTTGAGGCGACGGGGAATTCGAGTGCGGAGGGGGCTGCGCCTGCCGCCTCAGAACGGGGTTTCTACGACGTGGCGGTTGTCGGCGCGGGCGCGGCGGGTATGGCGGCTGCCAAGGCGGCGGCGCGCGCGGGTGCGGGCGTCTTGATGGTCGATCGCGGCGCGCGCCTGGGCGGCATCTTGGGGCAATGCATCCACAGCGGATTCGGCCTGGAACGCTACGAGGCGGATCTCACCGGCTCCGAGTACGCCGAACGCGAGGGCGCGGGGCTGTCTGAGCTGCCGATCGACGCGATGATGGAGGCGTCGGTCCTCTCCGCCCGCCGCGTCGAGGGTTCGGATCACGCATTCGGCTTCGAGCTGGGCATCGCCGCCCCCTCGGGGTACCGCCGCGCGCGCTGCCGCGCGCTGGTGCTGGCCACCGGGTCGCGCGAGCGCGGGTTCGGCGCGCTCAACATCGCCGGCGACCGTCCGTCGGGCATCTACACCGCCGGCTCCGCCCAGGCGCTCATCAACCTGCAGGGCTGCATCCCCGGACGGCGCGCCGTGGTGCTGGGCTCGGGCGACATCGGGTTGATCATGGCGCGCCGCATGACGCTGGAGGGCATGCAGGTCGTGGGCGTCCACGAGATCATGCCGCGTCCGTCGGGGCTGCGCCGCAACATCGTCCAGTGCCTGGACGACTTCGGCATCCCGCTTACCCTGTGCTCGACCGTCACGCGTGTGGAGGGTGCGCGCCGCTTGGAGGCGGTGTGGGTGTCGTCGGTCGATCCGGGCACGCATGAGCCCATCCCGGGCACCGAGCGCCGCATCGAATGCGACACGCTCGTGCTGTCGGTGGGCCTCATCCCCGAAAACGGCCTTGCCGGCGGGCTGGGCGCGCGATCGGACGCGCAGACGGGGCTCACGGTCGTCGACGCGTCTTGCCAGACCACCGTCCCCGGCGCGTTCATCTGCGGAAACGCCTCGCATATCCATGATCTCGCTGACAATGCGTCTGCCGAGGGAGATATCGCCGGTGCCGCAGCCGCCGCATGGGCGCTGGGTGCGGGAGGGCAGGGATCGGACCGCGCGCGCACGGCGAACCGCGATGGAGGGGAGGCCCACCATGTCGACTAGCGTAAGGACCGTCCAGGTCACCTGCATCCGCTGCCCGATCGGCTGCGCCATAACCGTCGATGTGGATCCCGACGGCACCGCCGCTTATCGCGAGGGCGCCCGGTGTGCGCGTGGACGCGAGTACGCCGTCGCCGAGGCGACCGCGCCCGTGCGTTCCGTCGCCACGACCGTCAATGTGCCCGGCTGCGGCGAGCCCTTGAGCGTCAAAACCGCCGATCCCATCCCCAAACCGCTCGTGGCCGACGCAGTCCGCGCCATGAAGGCCGCGCATGTTGAGCTCCCCGTCCGCGTGGGAGACGTGATCCTGCCCGACCTCTGCGGCACCGGCATCCCTGCCGTCGCGACCAAGAGCCTGCACTAAGGAGGACTGCCGTGATCTACACCGAACTCACCAACAAGGCGCTGCGCATCGCCTACGACGCCCATGCGGGGCAGCTCGACAAGTGCGGTGCACCCTACATCGCGCACCCGCTGCACGTTGCGGAGCAGATGGACGACGAGGCGTCCACCTGCGTCGCGCTGCTGCACGATGTGGTCGAGGACTCCGACGTCACGCTAGATGGCTTGGCGTGCGACTTCCCGCCCGAGGTGGTGGAGGGCGTCCGCCTCATGACGCACGAGCCCGGAGTCGACTATCTGGATTACGTGTGCGCCATCAAGGGCAACCCCATTGCAAAAAAGGTCAAGCTCGCCGATCTCGCCCACAACTCCGACGAGACCCGCTTTGCCGGGCGCCCCGTCGCGCCCGAGGAGCTCGAGCGCCGTCGCCGCAAATACGCCGCCGCACGGGAGGTCCTGCTGGGGCGCGACGCTTAACCTACGCAGCGGTTGATCATGCGACCGAGCGCCGTGCGGCAACGCAACGCGCGCCAACGATGAGCGCCTTTTAGCCCCTTCCGACGAACCTCAACGCGCCCGTGGGGCAGGTCGCCGCGCAGGCGGGGTCCTCGCATGCTCCGCAGGGGCGCGGGACGAAGCGCATCTCCACGTCGGGGAACTCGCCGCTCACCTGCGTCTCGACGCGGCAGGGGGCGGGACTGCCCGCCGGGATGCCGCGGCTCTGCTTGCACGCCACCATGCAGGCGTGGCAGTCGATGCAGCGTTCGAGGTCGATCGCGAAGCCCTCGGGCACGCGCTCCGGCCGCTCGGGCGCCGCCGCGCTCGTCTCCGACGTCAGCGCGGGACGGGGCGCCGCCAACGGCTCGCGATCCACCGCGGCCGCTGCGGGCGGCTCGCCCTCCCAGCGCTCGATCTTCACCAGCGTCTGCTTGGGCATGGCGGAGTGAAAGGGGTCGAAATACCGTGCGTCCGTGCTGTACAGCACCGCTGGATCGCAACCGCCGTCGAAGCATCCGTAGCCGGGCAGCCCCAGCTCGGCGCATTCCTGCCACCATCCGCGCCGCGCCATCAGGACGTCCGGCGCGATCCCCTCGAACAGTTCGGCGCGCAGCACGATCCAGCCGTGGGGCGACTCGATGCGCACCCAGTCGCCGTTCTCGATGCCGTAGCGCTTGGCGGCGGCGGGGTTGATCTTGACCCAGGGATAGGGCTGCAGCTCGCGCAGATAGGGCGTGCCCACGTAGTAGCTGTGCGTGCACAGATGGTAGGCGTGCACGTCCGAGAAGACGAACGGGTACTCGTGCGCCAGTTCGGGCGTCTCGAACAGTCCCTCGGGCGGGCCGAAGTATTCCGGCAGGCGGGGCAGCGTCCCCTCGTCGCGCACGTCGGGCTGGCCGCCGATCCAGTCGTTGGCGCACTGTACCTTGCCGTGCGGCAGCCGCGCGAACAGCTTGGCGTAGTCGGGGGCGCCGCTTTTCGGCGCAACCGCGCCCGCGTCGTCGGTGTCCGGCACCACCACGAACCCCTTCGCGCGAAGCTCGTCCAGGTCGATGCTGGTGCCCTCCAGCTGCTCGCGCAGGCACGCGTCCATGCTGCCGCTCCAGAAGTCGTCGCCCATGCCCAGCGCCACCGCCAGGTCCAGGTACAGCTGCCAGTCCGAGCGCGACTCGCCCAGCGGCTCCGCCAAAGGCTGGGTGATGCCCACGAACGTGCCGCCCGGCACCGGCTTGGAGCCGATCTGCTGCGAGCACTCGTAGTGCGTGCACGCGGGCAGCACGTAGTCCGCCCATGCGCACGACGGGTTCCAGTGCGTGTCGTGCACCACGTACAGCTCCAGCGCCTCCAGCGCCCGGGCGACCTTCTTGGGCTGGCGCGTGGCTCCCAGGGGGTTGGTGGATTGCGCCAGCGCCGCGCGGAGCCGGTGGGGGTCGTCGGATAGCGCGCTCATCAGCGCGGGGAAATATGCCGAGTTGGGGCCCGATTCCCATGTGGCGGGGCTTTGGTACCAGCGCGGGGTCTCCGGTGCGATCAGGTCGGCCGCGCCCGCGGTCCATCCCATCTCCTCGTCGCGCGCGCTTCGGGGCAGGCGGTCGGACAGCAGGTCGATCTTGCGCACCTTGACGCCGGGTTTTTTCCGGGGGCCGCCCGCGGCGCCGCCTCCCGGCACGCCCAGGTTGCCGGTGATGGCCTCGATCAGGCATATCGCGATGCAAGTCCAGTTGCCGTCGCGCTGCTGGTCGCCGATGCCGTTGCCGTATTGGACCGCCATGGGACGCATCGACCCCATCCAGCGTGCCGCCTCGCGGATGCGCTCGGCGGGGATCCCGCAGCGGGGCTCGGCCCACTCGGGCGTGAACCGCCGCACATGCTGCGCCAGCTCGTCGAAGCCGTGGCACCATTCGTCCACGAACGCCTTGTCATAGAGCTCCTCGCCGACGATCACGTTGAGCGCCGCCAACGCCAGCGCGCCGTCGGTGCCGGGGCGGACGGGAAGCCACATGTCCGCCTTGGCGGCCAAGGGGTCAAGCATCGGGCGGATGTCGATCACCTTCATCCCGCGTTGCGCGGCGTCCAGCCGCTTTGCCGGCATCCCCTGGTTGACACGCGAATTCTCGGCATTGGAGCCCCACGAGACCAAAAGCCGCGTCTGCCCCATGCTCTTGGGCGCGCAGTCGGCGTCGCCGATGCACACCGTCTTGCTGGCCCGCCGCTGAAGCGCGCAGATGCCGCTGTGCAGGTAGTTGGGGCTGCCGAACACGTTCAGGAAGCGCCGGCCCATGGTGGCCAGCACGTTGAAGAACTGCGGCGCCAGGATGCCGAACGCCTGGGGGCCGTGGTCGCGCTTGATCGTCGTCAGGCGGTCCGCGATGTCGGCGATCGCCTCGTCCCAGCTGCAGCGTGCAAACGCCGATCTGCCCTGGCCTTTGGGTCCGATGCGCTTCAGGGGGAAGGAGAGGCGCGCGGGATCCTCGATCGCCTGAATCGACGCGTGCGCCTTGGCGCACAGGGTGCGCTCGCCGCAGCCGCCGTTGTTGCGCGCGGCCGGGTTGCCCTCGATGTTGACGCAGCGGCCGTCTTCGAACGTGCACAGCATCGAGCATTTGGTCTTCGCCGGGCCGCACATCTGGCACCATGCGTGGCGGATCTCGGTCATGGTCGATCGCCCCTCCTCGTCTTTCGGTTCCATCGGAGCATACTCCAAACGGCGCGTCGGCGAACGCTCGTTTTCCCAGGGCTCCGTCCAGGCGGCATTTCATGTGCGTTTCGCCCGTTTGGAGGGGCAGCTTTGAAGCAGAGGAGGGGTGGGGCGGGGTTCGAGCGTCGGAGGATGCGCAGACCTGAGCAGAGGCACGCGCTCCGATGCGGGCTCGGGTTTCAATGGGGCGCGCGTTTCGATGGAAGGCTTCCCGAAGGGTTTCCTTTTCTCTGCGCAGTGGTATAACGGACATGCGCGAGGGATTCATCGAGACTCGCCGGGACTATGCGAAAGAAGATGATCTGACATGTTGATCCAAAGCGTGCGCGCCATCCCCGTCAAGCTGCCGCTTCCGCATGTGATGGAGTGGGCGACCGGCCGTATGACTGCGCAGTCGCATGTGCTGGTGCGCATCATGACCGACGAGGGCATCGAGGGCATCGCCGAGGCCATCCCGCGCGAGAACATCTACGGCGAGACGCAGGCGGGCATGGTGCACGTCATCAACGACCACCTGGCGCCGCTGATCGTGGGGCTCGACCCGTTCGATGTGGAGAAGATCCACGAGAAGATGGGCTTCATCAAGAGCAACCTGGCCGCCAAGGGCGGCATCGACGTGGCGCTGTGGGACATCATCGGCAAGGCGTGCGGCCAGCCGATCCACAAGCTGCTCGGCGGTTACCGCGAGAGCATCGCGCCGAGCCGGATCCTCTGGCTGTCCACCGACAAAGTGCTTGCTGATCAGGCGCGCCAGCTCAACGAGCGCGGCTACCGCGCGTTCAAGGTGAAGGGCGGCGCCGACCCCGACGCCGACATCCGCCGCATCCACCTGCTGCGCGAGGTGGTCACGCCCGACACCCTGCTCTACATCGACGGCAACCAGATGTACACCTACTTCGGTGCCAAGAAGGTTTACGACGCCACGCGCGGCGAGCTGGACTATTTCGAGGAGCCCATCGATGCGCAAAACGAGCGTGACCGCGTCCGCCTGGCGCACGCCATCGACATCCCCATCACGGGCGACGAGAGCAACTTCACGCTGGGCGACATCGCGCATCAGATCGACATCGACGCGCTATCTATCTTGATGATCAAGATGCCGCGTGCGGGCTTCACGATCGGCCGCAAGGCAGCGTCGCTGTGCGATGCGTTCCAACGTCCGATGATGATCGGCTCGCAGTCCGAAAGCGACCTGGGAATGACGGCGATCGTCCACATGGCGTGCGGCATGAAGGCGTTCTCGTATCCGTGCGAGTTCATGGACTTCGAGCAGGAAGGCCGCCCCAGCCTGATCAACGAGTCGATCCGCTTCGAGGACGGCCGCGTCTTCGCGCCGGACGGCCCCGGCTTGGGCGTCACCCTCAACGAGGACGCCGTGGCCAAGTACACGGTTGAGCTGTAGGGGAGAGCTTTCGGCGTGAAAAGGGACGGTCGCTTTTCACGCCGAGCAACGAAACGTGAAAAAGCGACCGTCCCCTTTGCGCCTCTGTTCGCGCGCCGCGGGCGGGTCCGGGCTCACAGCGTGTCGGTGTCCAGCCAGATGGTGAAGGGGCCGTGGTTGACCAGGCTCACATCCATCATCGCGCCGAACACGCCCTGCTCCACGCGCGGCACATCGGCGCGCGCCAGCTGGCAGAAATGCTCGTAGAGCCGCTCGGCGTCGGCGGGCGCGGCGGCGTCGGTGAACGAGGGGCGGTTGCCCTTCTTGCAGTTGGCGTACAGCGTGAACTGCGACACCACCAGCACCTCGCCGCCCACGTCCGCAAGCGACAGGTTCGTCTTGCCCTGCCCATCCTCGAATACGCGCATGCGCGAGATCTTGCGCCAGAGCTTGTCCGCCTGCGCCTCCGCATCGTCGGCGCCCACGCCCAAAAGGATCAGGTACCCTTTGCCGATGCTGCCGACGGCCATCCCGTCGACGGTCACCCGCGCCTCGGACACGCATTGGACGAGCGCTCGCATCTAGCGCCACTCCATCTTGCGCATGACCTCTATCTTCTGATCGACCAAAGGCTCGAACTCGTCGACGGCCTCCTTGACGCCCACGGCGGTGCCGTAGTGGGTGGGGATGGCGATGCGCGGACGCAGCTTGTTGACGAACGCCGCCGCCTGCGCGGGGTCCATCGTGAACGTGCCGCCGATGGGGATCAGCGCCACGTCGCAGCGCAGCCCCTCGTTGTCGGGATTCTGGTCGGTGTCGCCGGCGATGTAGTAGGTGATGTCGTCCATCACCAGCAGATAGCCCAGCCAGCCGTTCTCCTTGGGATGGAACCCCAGGCGCTCCGGCTCCACGTTGTAGGCGGGCACGGCGTGGACGACGTTGCCCTTGATGGCCGTCGCCTCGCCGGCGGCCAGCGTGATGGCGGGCATGCCCAGCTGCGCGATGTCGGCGGCGCAGCTTTCGGGAGCGATGATCAGCGTGTCGTCCTTGGCGACCCTTTTGATGTCCTCGGGCGAAAGATGGTCGTGATGCGAATGGGTGATGATCACCGCGTCGGCGTCGTGGAACTCCTCGGTCAGGTCGAAGGGGTCGAAGTACAGCACGGCGCCGTATTCGGATTCCATGCGGATGGCGCTGTGGGTGAGCACGCGCACGTTGCTGAACGGTTCGTGGTCGAACATGGGCTTCTCCTCGGTTCGGGAACGGGGCGTCCGCGCGGCAGCCCTGTTCGGCTGGAGCGGAGGAGGGCTGGCGCCCTGCTCCGCCTGTGCATTTCATCCCGTAATTGTACGGCAACGCCGATCGAGCGGGCGGCGGGCTTCTACGGCTGGCAGCTTCCGCAGGGTTCGTAGCCGTCGGCGATCAGCTTGTCGCGGCTTTCGGTCACGTAGATGCGGTTGCCCGGCGCCATGTCGGTGACGGAGTCGCATTCGGGCGTGTGGAAGCGCATCGACGACGTGTTGAGCACGTACTCGCGCGCCTCGGCGGGCTCGGACGGCTCCTGCTTCTGCTCGTGGCTGTCGCCCGTGTCGTAGTCGATCGCCACGCCGGGCTGCACGTTGACGCAGAACACCGCGAACGAGATCCCGCGCCCGTCGTCTTCCAGCGACTCGGCTTCCAGCAGGATGCCGCGGCACACCAGCTCCTGGTCTTCGAACACCGGCGTCGCGCGGTAGAGCACGTGGTTGCCCGTGCGGTCGATGTAGCGCGCCACCTCTTCCTCGTAGGGCAGCATCGATTCGGCGTTCATGCTGCGCGTGCCGGTGACAAGGTTGCGCTCGTTGGCGTTTTCGGCGGACAGCGACCATGCGATCAGGTGGCAGCGGTTCCACAGCGCGCCGTCCCGGATGCTATCGTAAAAGGTCTGGTCCCAGCCGGACGGCTTGATCTCCGAGATGCTCTCGCGCTCCTCGCCGTCGGCGGGCATCGTCTCGGGGCCCAGGCATGCCGTCGCGGTGCCGCAGCGTCCGAGCGCGTCGAGCTTGCTGTACGACTCGAAGCTCGGGTTGTCCTCCGCATAGGCGGTGTCCTCATCGGTGAACGATGGTTCGCCGTCGTTTTCGTCCATCACCGCCGAGGCGCCGTCGGCCAGCACCTCGAACCCGTCGGCTTCCTTCGCGAACGCCTCGGCGCAGATGGCCTCGACGTCGACGTTGGGCGTGGAGCCGGGCAGCGCCTCGCCTGCCACGCCCGCGCAACCGGAAAGAGCCAGCAGCAACGCCGCAGCCGCGGCGCCGATGCCAAGGCGACGCAGGAATCCGAAGCGCTTCGGCGCAGCGGCCGACGTCAAGACACAAGCTGCCCCAGCACGCTCCGGCGCCCCGGCCGACTCCGCGCCATGCAGGGATCCGAAACATCCCGGCGTCGTTGCAGCCGAAACCGCTCCGCGCCGGGGCGCCTTATGATCTTCGAAAGCTTCCTTCATGTTCCTACTGCTCATCGCCGGTGTCGTAGGCGCCGTTGTCGTATTTGCCCGACATCACCACCGAAAAATGGAAGATCGGCTTGTCGACGCGCTTGATGCTGATGCGCATATGCGGCATGCCGCCGGGGCAGAAGATCAGGCTGCTCTTGGTCAGGCGGTGCTCCTCGCCGTTGATGGTGACCACCAGCTCGGCGTGCAGGTTGTAGGGGTCGTCCGGATCGCAGCCGAAAAAGCCGATCAGCTCGTCGGCGTCGTGGACATGCTCCTCGAACACCGGGTCCTTCTCCGGCACGGCGTAGTACCAGGCGGTGTTCATCTGGAACGCGCCGGGGCAGACGTTGTCGTCGATCCACAGGATACGGCGCGAGAAGCGCTTGTACATCTCCTGGAACTCCGGCGTGCCGGTCTCCGGGTGCTGCAGATCCTGGATGATGTACTTGCCGTACTCGCCCTCGTTGTTCTCGTACATGGGGTGCCCCTTTCGTTGTTGCCCTGCGACCGTGCGGGCCGGACTTTCGCACGTCCGCCCGCCGATCGCGCACGCGCCGCGCTCCCTCGCGGCACCAGGTGAATCATACCATTCCGATGGGGTCGCGTCCGACCGGTGGAGCTGCTGCGGCCGAAGGCGTCGCTCCCGCTCGGCGGGATGCGCTCAAGCGAAGGGTTGCGTCCGGCTGATAGAGCTGCGACCCCGATAGAATTGCGACCAGCGAAAGGGCTGCGGTCGCCGAGAGCGCCGCGACAGCACGACCCCTCGCCACCTTATTTCGATCTGATGCCAGCTTTTCCGGAGAATGTGACACGCCCCTGTTGGAGCGTGCGGGAAGATGTCTAGAATCAGGTGGAAATGCCGATAATTGCGAAGAATGCGACAATGGCGCCCTCCTGGGGGATACATCGTGTCGCATTCTTCCGAAAAGATGGCATCGATCTTGAAAAGCCTGGTTGAGGTTTGCCATATGCTACCGGTTGACTTTGACTCGACTCCAAGTTCTATCCTGCTTTAGCCGGAAAGCAAAACGAAAGGGTCGTCATCATGGAATACCGCACTCTGCCGCACGGCGGCGACAAGATCAGCGTAATCGGCTTGGGCATGGGAAGTGTCCATGAATCCGACGTCGCCGAGGTCGAGCGCGTCGTTCGCACGGCGCTTGACGAAGGAGTCAACTTCTTCGATTTCGTGGCAAGCGAATCCAGCCCCTTCGAGGGCTACGCGCGCGCCCTGCGCAGACAGCGCGAGCGCGCGATGCTGCAGGTCCACATCGGGGCGGACTTTTCCAACGGGAAATACGGTTGGACGACCGATGCGAAAGTCGCGCGCCGCGAGTTCGAGGCGCGGCTTGCCGTGCTCGACACCGACTATGCCGATTTCGGCTTCATCCACTGCATCGACGAGGACGCCGACTTCGACAAAGTCATGAACGGCGGCATCTGGGACTATGCGCTCAAAATGAAGCAGGAGGGGGCGATCCGCCATCTGGGATTCAGCACCCATGACGTACGCATCGCGCGGCGTTTCCTCGAGACGGGCGCGATGGATCTGGGGATGTTCAGCATCAACCCCATGTACGATTACACGAGCGAGTCCGATTACGGCAAGGGCGAGGCGTCCGAGCGCATGGATCTGTACCGCGAGTTCGAGCGCCGCGGCGTGTCGATCTCGGTGATGAAGGCGTACGCGGGCGGCCAGCTGCTCGAGGCGCGCCGATCGCCGTTCGGGCGCGCGCTCACGATTCCCCAGTGCATCCAGTACGCGCTCGACAAGCCCGGCGTCGTGACGGTCCTGCCCGGAGTGCGCGACATGGGCGATCTGCGTTCGGCGCTCGCTTACCTCGACGCCTCGCCGGAGGAGCGCGATTATTCGGTGCTTTCTCAGATGGCTCCTTCGTCGATCGAGGGGTCGTGCGTGTATTGCAACCACTGCCAGCCGTGTCCGGAGGGGCTGCAGATCGGCCTCATCAACAAGTACTACGACTTGGCTCGCTTGGGTGACGAGCTTGCCGCCGATCACTACCGCCAGCTCGACGTCCACGCTTCCGACTGCATCGGCTGCGGGCATTGCGACGGACGTTGCCCCTTCGGCGTCGAGCAGAGCGCTCGGATGCGCGAGATCGCCCGCTACTTCGGGGAGTAGGGCAGGGCGTGGAGTCGGCGGCCATCTTCTAGAGGCGGCGTCGAAGGGCGCCGCTCCCTTCATTCGCGGCGCCTTTCCCAGCGCTTTGCCGTACAATAGCGCCATTGCGTTTTCGCCGCGCGCGGACGCGCTTGCCGGCTGCCTTCGCGGATGTTCCCTGATCGTTTCGCGAAGCTGCGGGCGGGGCGCTCTTCGAACGCGGCTGAGGATAGAGGGGTAGCTCCAAATGGTTCAAAACGATCCCAAGGGCGACGCGGCGCACCAGCTGCGCGGCGGCGCGGTGGGCGAGGCAGCATCCGGCGCTGTGGCGGACGATGCTCCGCGCGACGGCGAGCTGCGCCGCTCGCTCAAAAACCGCCACATCCAGCTGATCGCGCTGGGCGGCGCCATCGGCACGGGCCTGTTCTATGGGTCAAGCGACTCCATCTCGCTGGCCGGCCCGTCCATCCTTCTGGCCTACCTCATCGGCGGTTTCATCACGTTCATGATCGTGCGTGCGCTCTCCGAGATGTCGGTGGAGGACCCGCGCGCCGGCGCGTTCAGCTACTACGCCACGCGCTATTGGTCCAAGCGCGCCGGATTCGTGTCGGGCTGGAACTACTGGTTCAACTACATCCTGGTGTCGATGGTCGAGCTGTCGGTGGTGGGGTCGTTCGTCAATTACTGGTTTCCGTTCATCCCGCAATGGGTGTCGGCGGCGTTTTTCCTGGTGCTCATCACCTCGATCAACCTGCTGGGAGTCAAGCGCTTCGGCGAGTTCGAGTTCTGGTTCGCCATCATCAAGATCGCCGCGGTCATCGCGATGATCCTGGGCGGCTTGGCCGTGATCGCGTTCGCGCTGCCCACCGAGTCGGGCATCGCGGCGTCGTTCGCCAACTGGTTCACGCTCGAGGGCGGGTTCTTCCCGCACGGTGTGATGCAGCAGACCGCCGACGGCCAATGGACCGGCCTGCTCATGGCGCTGTGCGTGGTGATGTTCAGCTTCGGCGGCACCGAGCTCATCGGCGTGACGGCGGGCGAGACCGAGGATCCGCGCCGCACCATCCCCAAGGCCACCAACGGCATCATCTGGCGCATCCTGGTGTTCTACATCGGCGCGCTGGGCGTGATCATGGCAGTGGTGCCGTGGAACACCCTTGACGGCGTGACCAGTCCGTTCGTGCAGATCTTCGACACGGTGGGCGTGCATGCGGCGGCAGGCATTCTCAACTTCGTGTGCCTGACCGCGGTGATGAGCGTGTACAACTCGGGTCTGTACTCCAATTCGCGCATGCTCTACTCGCTGGCGCAGCAGGGCAACGCGCCGGCGTATCTGGGCAAGACCAACAAGCGCGGCGTGCCGGTGGCCGGCGTGCTCACCTCCGCCGCGGTGACGGTGGTCGCCGTCGTGGTGGTGTTCCTGTGGCCGGAGTTCGCGTTCAACTACCTGATGAGCATCGCGACCATCTCGGCGATCATCAACTGGACCATCATCATGATCACCCAGATGAAGTTCCGAAAAAAAGTGGCGCGCGGCGAAGGCCCCAACGAGCTGGCGGGACGCACCGGCAAGGATGCCGTCGACGCGATCCGCTTCAAGCTGCCGCTTGCGCGCGTGATGCCGTTCGTGGTGCTGGCGTTTTTGGCGGGCGTGGTCGTGGTGATGTGCTTCAGCCCCAGCTACCTGGTTGCCGTCATCGTCGGCCCGATCTGGTTGGCCATCCTGCTTGTGGCCTATCAGCTGACCCACGGCAAGAAGCAGCAGTAACCGCGAGAGTGAGAAAAAGGGACAGTCGCTTTTTCTCATTCCGCCTCTCAAAGAGCAGTGGTAGTAGCGCGCGGGACGCAGAGCGCGGGAGGCGTGACAAAGGGACACATCTAATGGCACGCCGCGATGCGGCGTGCCATTAGATGTGTCCCTTTGTCACGCCCGCGAAATAGCGACTACCCCCATTTCGTGCTATCCCATAACGCAAAGAGGGCGCCCCGCAGGACGCCCTCCTCAACCGATGAGAACCGTATCCTAGTAGTTCTCGGCCTTCAGCTCGAAGTACTCGCGGCCGTGCGCGCACACGGGGCAGACCTCGGGGGCTTCCTTGCCGATGTGGATGTGGCCGCAGTTGCCGCACTTCCACACGCACACGTCGTCGCGCTTGAACACCTCGCCGGCCTCGATGCGGGCCATCAGCTTGCGGTAGCGCTCCTCGTGCTCCTTCTCGACGCCTGCGACGCCGTCGAACAGCTCGGCGATGTCGGCGAAGCCCTCCTCGCGCGCCACCTTGGCGAACTCGGCGTACATCTCGGTCCATTCCTCGTTTTCGCCGGCAGCGGCGTCGGCGAGGTTTTCCATCGTGGAGGGAACGGCGCCGCCGTGCAGCAGCTTGAACCAGAGCTTGGCGTGCTCCTTCTCGTTCTTGGCCGTCTCCAGGAAGATGTTCTGGATCTGGACGTAGCCGTCCTTCTTGGCCTGGCTGGCGTAGTACTGGTACTTGGTGTGCGCCTGCGACTCGCCGGCGAACGCGTACGCGAGGTTCTTCTCGGTCTGGCTTCCTTTGAGGTCCATGGGACTATCCCTCCTCTTCGGGCGCCCGCCTCTCGGGGCGCGATGAGTTCATTGTACCTTGCTCAGGAGAGAGGGGCAAACGCGCCGCACGGTTGTTGGGCAATCGTTGACCGAGCGCGCTCGTCAGCACCCGCCTCCGCGACGCTCGGCCTGCATTTCGCCGCCGGCAGCACGCCGCACCCTGCCTCTAGTGCTCGCCCTCCGTGATGTCCAGATCGCGGGGGATGAGCTTCCACACCACGATCGCCACGGCCAGAAGCACCACGCCGCCGGCGAAGCTCGTGATGATGATCGACTCGGAGAACGACGCCGCGCCTTCGCGCAGCAGTTCGGCGGCGCCGGTCTGCTGTGCGATCTGGGCCGCCGCGCCGAACGACTGCATCGCCTCGTCGATGGCGGCGCCGCTCAGGCCGGATTCGGCCAACGCGGCGGGGTCGAGTCCCAGGCGGTACACGATGGAGGCGACGCTGCCCAAGATCGCCACGCCCAGCACGTTGCCCAGATCGTAGGAGATCTCCTCCAGGCTGGCGGCGCTCGAGGCCTTCTCGACGGGCGTCTCGCACATGATGACCGACGATCCCACCGCGAGCGCTCCCGTGCCCAAGCCCACCAAACTGCTCGATATCATCACCGGGACGTACGTCAGGTTGCCGTGGAACGCGATGAGCATGATCATCGCCGCCGCGCCGATGGCCAGCCCCGCCGCGGTGATGTTGCGCGCGCCGAAGCGCATGGCAAGCGCAGGCGCGGCGACGCCGCCGACGATGCTGGTCAGCGCCATGGGCACAAGGCGGGCTCCCGCCTCAAGCGGACTGCAGCCGTCGACCAGCTGCAGCCATTGTGACAGCAGGAAGGACAAGGAGGCCAGGGCGAACATCGACCCCAGCGCCGCCACGATGCCGGCGGTGAAGGGCTTGCTGCGGAACAGCGACACATCGAGCAGCGGGTTGTCCGACCGCGCGCATCTCGCGAGGAACACCGCCATGAGGGCAAGCCCCGCGACAAGCGCCGCCGTGCCCTGCGCATCGAACGCCATGAGGGCGGCGACATGCTTGATGCCCCACATCAAAAGCGTCATGCCGACAAGCGAGATGATCGCGGCGAGGACATCCCAGCCGCCGGGGTTCTTCACGCGGATCTCGGGAAGTATCAAAAGTCCGGCGATCAGCGACAGCGCCATCAGGGGCACGTTGACCAGAAACGCCGCGTGCCAGCTGAAATGCTCCAGCAGAAAACCGCCGATCAGCGGTCCTGCCGCCATGCCCAAACCGCCGATGGCCGACCAGCCCGCCAGGGCGAACGCGCGCTCCTTGGCGTCCAAAAAGATGCTGCGCACCATCGAGATGGTCGTCGGCATGATCATCGCCGCGCCCACGCCCAACAGCGCGCGCAGCGCAATGACGGCTTCGGTGGTGTCGGCGAACATGATGAGCCCCGACCCGATGCCGAACACGGCGAAGCCCGCCAGCATCATGCGCTTGCGGCCCCAGCGGTCCGACAGCGAGCTGGCGGTGACCAGCAGGCCGGCGAGCACGAGCGAGTACACATCGATGATCCAAAGCTGCTGGTCGGAGGTCGGCTGCAGCTCGGCGGTGAGGTCGGGCAGGGCGATGTTGAGCACCGTCATGTCGATCGACACGACAAACTGGCCGAACAGCACCACTGCCAGCGCCGCCCAGCGGCGCGCCTTGGATATCGTGGGCGGATTCATGCGAATCAAGTCGTCCATAGGTTTCACCTGGTCTTTCAGGAGTTGTGGTTGGGTTTGGAGGGTTGGGGGATTCAGCCGGGCGTCGCGGGGTGCGCAGCGATCGGGAGGCGCCGTCGGGCGCGGATCAAGCTGGTTTCGATGATGACGATCGCCGTTGCCGCGTGCTACGCGCTCGGGCGTGCGGCGCGGCTGCGGTCCTGTCGGCACGGCGGCCGAGCTAGCTTGCGTTTCCCGGATCGATCTTCGTTGCGAAGATGGCCTTGACGGCAAGGTCGACCGCATCCGGATCGACCGGCTCTCCCAAAAGGCAGGTTTCCAGCATCGCGCCGTCCACCAGCATCGTGAGTGCCTTGGCTTGCAGTTCGTCGACGTAGGGGAGGGAGCGGCGGATCGAGATGCCGATCGATGTGCGGGCAAGCTCGCGCAGCTCCGGATCGTTGGCGGCAGTGCTGTAAAACGCAGTGTCGATGGCGACCTGCTCCGCATCCGCAAGGTACGCGTTGAGCTCGCGGGCGTAGGCCTGCGCGGTGCCGCCTGCCGCGTCGACGGCGCGGAACAT
The DNA here is from genome assembly GCA_958452575.1 of uncultured Eggerthellaceae bacterium. GTDB lineage: Bacteria > Actinomycetota > Coriobacteriia > Coriobacteriales > Eggerthellaceae > Aphodovivens. The sequence goes on along the minus strand of CAUDUM010000002.1, from coordinate 3,263 downwards.
CTCGTCGTAATCCTCTTCGATGAGGCGGGCCAACTCGGCGAGGGCAGCGCGGCGCAGCTCGTCGATGCTCGAGAAGTACTGCGTCGTGGAGCCGAGCGGCACGCCGGCCTGCTGCGCGACGCGGCGGTGCGTCAGCTTGCGCGTGCCTTCGCGCGCGATGACCTCGGCGGCGGCTTCGACGATGGCGCGCCGACGTCCCTCGGGATCGCGCTTGGCTCGTTTGGGCTTCTGCATCTCCATCTGGGTCCTTTGCGTTATTAATGTACGTTTGTCCATTAGCATACTAGGGCAAAGGCTTCTCTATGTACATGTGTACATTAGAAAACGATACAATTCGATCATGGTTCGGCTCGAGGGATTGAACGTGCTGAGGGTTTGCGGCCCGAACACGTGGGGGCTGGCGGCTCGAACGCGTGGGGGGCTGGCGGCTCGAACGTGCGAAAAGCTGGCGGCTTGAATGCGCAGAAGGGTGGCTGAGCCCTACGCTTCCTTTCCGCGGCTGGGGCAGAGGTCGGCGATGATGCATTCGCCGCACAGCGGGCCCCGGGCGCGGCAGAACTCGCGGCCGAAGTGCACCCATTGGTGGTTGATGAACAGCCAGTCGGGCTGTGGGTAGATCTTCAGCAGCTTGGCCTCCACCTTGGCGGGCGTGTCGTCGTTGCGCGTCGCGAAGCGCAGCCGATGCGCGATGCGGAACACGTGGGTGTCCACCGCGATGCCCTGCGGATTGCGGAACGCCTCGCACATCACCACGTTTGCCGTCTTGCGGCCGACGCCGGGCAGCTTCTGCAGCGCGTCGATGTCGTTGGGCACCTCGCCGCCGAATTCGGTCAGGACGGTTTGCGCGCAGGCGATGATGTTCTTGGCTTTGTTGCGGTAGAACCCGAGCGGATGGATGATCTCCTCGATGTCCTCCAGGCGCGCCGCCGCCATCTTCTCGGGCGTGCCGTAGCGCGCGAACAGTTCGGGCGTCACCTTGTTCACGGCGGCGTCGGTGCATTGCGCCGACAGGATCACCGCGACGGTCAGCGTGAAGGGCGTGGCGTAGTCCAGCGAGCATTCCCCCTCGCCGTAGTGGGCGAGCATGCGCTCCTCGATCTGCGCGGCGCGGGCGCGTTGCTGGGTGAGGTTCTCGCGTGCCATGAGGTTCCTTTCGCTGATGGGGGGGCGGTTGGGACGGGGTGGTCGGGCGCGGGGCTTTGCGGCTCTTCCGGCTGGGCGGTCAAGCCGGCGGGCGTGCGGTCCTCCATGGGATTCTAGCACGTCGCTGGTATACTGAAGCGGCGGCGTGGCGTCGGGGACGGCGCGCCGAGCCGATGGAGGATGCGGCTGCGAAGGCCGCGTCGCGCGACGTCGGCTTCGACCCAGGAGAACAGGAAGCGGAAGAGCGCGGGATGGACATCGCGGCGATCTTGGATTCGATGACGGGCGCGGGGCGCGTGCTCACCGTGCCGTGGGGCATCGACTACTTCTCCATCATCGTGGGCGCCATCACGGGCGCGCTGTTCGCATGCGAGCGCAAGCTCGACACGGTCGGCACGGTCGTGCTCGGCCTGATCACCGCGTACGGCGGCGGCCTCATCCGCGACGTCATCCTGCAGGACGAGGGCGTCTACTTCACCGAGCATCCCGACCTCATCGTCATCTGCATCCTGCTGTGCCTGTTCGTGTTCTATTTCCGCGGGCTGTTCAAAAACCTCGACCGTGCGGTCATGCTCGCCGACACGCTGTCGGTGGCGCTGTTCGCGCTGGCGGGCGCCAGCAAGGCGTTCGCCGCGGAGTCGGGCATCGTCGTGTCGATCATCTTGGGCGCCATCACGGCGGTCGGCGGCGGGGCGGTGCGCGACATCTGCGTCGGCGAGACCCCCGCGGTGTTCAAGCGGTCGAACTACTACGCGGTCGCCGGCCTCGGCGGCGCGACGGTGTATGTGGCACTGGCCCAGCTGGGATGCCCTTTGCCGGTTGCCGGCGTGCTGTGCGTCGCCACGGTGGTGGGCCTGCGCTACGCCAGCGTGAAGCTCGGCCTCAAGACCAAGCAGGAAGCCGACTTCGCACCCGCGGTGTTGCGGGGGATCCGCAAGCTGCGCGGCAAGGACGGCGATGATGCCGCGCTCAGCTACGGTGCCGCGCTTAACGATAGCGATACGCGTAACGATGGCGCCGCGCCCGACGACGACAGCGTGCCCGACGATGCCGAGCGTGAGGATCTCGATCGCGGCGATCTTCCGGGCGAAAGCGGGACGGCACGCCGTTTCGTGTCGAAACGCTGAGGATGCGCGCAGCTGATCCGCCAGCATCCTCCCATCTGCCATAATGGCGGGTTGGAACAGTCGCGGCGCCCCTATCGCACGATGGCGGACCGCAACGTCGACGGCAGAGCGCCGCCGCACCCAGGGAGACGCGCCGCGTCCCGCGCGCCGCCGCACCGATCATAGACAAGGGAGAACCATGGCTGACTACATCGAGGGAAAGCGCCCGGTCATCGAGGCCCTGCGCACGGGCGTGCCCATGCGCCGCATCATGATGGCGGACAACGTGAAGCGCGACCCTCTGATCAACGACATCCAGCGCAAGGCGAAGCGCTTCGGCGTCGAGATCGAGCTCGTCCCGCGCAAGGCGCTCGACGACCTGTCCGACCGCGGCTCGCACCAGGGCGTCATCGCCGAGGCGAAGCCGTTCCGATACCTCGGCATCAACGAGCTGATCCAGCAGGCGTGCGCGTACGCCGACGAGCACGACGGGCGCGCGCTGGTGGTCATCCTCGACCACCTCACCGACGCCGGAAACCTCGGCGCCATCACCCGCAGCGCCGAGGCGGTGGGCGCAAGCGGCATCGTCATCCCCAACAAGCGCAGCGCGCGCGTGGAGGCCGCTACCTACAAAAGCTCCGCCGGCGCCATCGCCCACGTCCCGGTCGCCCAGGTGGCCAATCTGGTGCAGGCGATGTCCAAGCTCAAGGACGAGGGGTTCTGGATCGCCGGCGCCACCGAGCACGCCCAGGATCTCATCTGGAAGAGCAACCTCAAGGGCAAGATCGCGCTTGTGATGGGCAACGAGCACGACGGCTTGTCGCGCATCGTCATGGAAAGCTGCGACTTTTTGTGCAAGCTGCCGCTCGAGGGCGAGGTGGCCTCGCTCAACGTGGCGCAGGCGTCGACCGCGTGCATGTACGAGTGGCTGCGCCAGAACCAGGCGTAAGATGCCCCGCCAACGCAAAAGTTTCCTGCTGTTCGATGGCTGCAATTATCGCTCCCTCCTATTTA
>CAUDUM010000001.1 GCA_958452575.1 uncultured Eggerthellaceae bacterium | reverse complement strand
GTGGGCGCGACGGTGCTGGACGCGTTCGCCGGGTCGGGTGCGCTCGGGTTGGAGGCGCTCTCGCGCGGCGCCGCCTGCGCGCACTTCTTCGAGCGCGACGGCGCGGCGCAGCGCGTGCTGTGCGGCAACGTGCGCGCGCTCGGGTTGGAGGCGCGCCGCGCGCGCATCCACCGCGGCGACGTGCTGAGGGACCCGCCCGCCCATGCGCGCCCCCCGTTCAGCCTCGTGTTCCTGGACCCGCCCTACGCGCTCGCCGCGCAGGATGCGCTCGGCCTGGCGGCAACCCTCGCGGCCGACGGCGCCCTCGCGCCGGACGCGCTCGTGGCGTACGAGCACGGGGCGGGCACCTGCGGCGAGGCCGACGCGGCCGCCGCCGCCTGCGGGCTCGCCCTTGCATCGCGCAAGAAGTACGGCGATACTGTCGTGGACCTGTTCAGACCGAAGGAGCTTTGATCTGTTATGAGACGAGCACTCACGCCCGGAACGTTCGACCCTATCACCAGCGGGCACCTCGACGTCATCACGCGCGCGGCACAGCTGGTGGACGAGGTGGTGGTGGCCGTAGCCGCCTCCCCTAAGAAGAACCCGCTGTTCTCGCTCGAGGAGCGCGCCGAGCTCGTGCGCCAGGCCACGAGCCACCTGCCTAACGTGCGCGTGGAGCCCTTCGACGAGCTGCTCGTGGACTTCGCTGCCCGCATGGAGGCCACCGTGGTGGTGAAGGGCCTGCGCGCCATCACGGACTTCGAGTACGAGTTCCAGATGACGGCGCTCAACTACCAGTTGAACCAGGAGCTGGAGACGCTGTTCATCATGTCACCCCCGCAGTACATGTACCTGTCTTCGTCCATCGTGCGCGAGATTGCCAGCCTGCACGGCGACGTGAACGGCTTCGTGCCCCCGTGCGTGAAGGGCGCCCTCGAGGCCAAGTTCGCGGAGTAGGCCCAAGGAGGGCCGCGCGGGTTCCGGTATGGCAACGAGAATACAACAGGGGCCTTCCGACCGGGTAAAATGTGCACGGTTTGTGCAGTGACGTTGGGTTATGGGTTCAAACCTGCTAGAATACTTTGACGCATGCGCGCAGGAAGACTCAAACCCCGTGCGCCGACGCACTTGAAACGCAGCACGCTTGGGTGGAAGGACAATCATGGACGAAACAGGAGTCTTGGGGCTGCTCGAGGAGCTCTCGATTCTTCTCGAGGACTCGAAGCCGGTCTTCGGCAAAAGCAACTTGCGCCAAGTCGACATAGCCGCGGCGTTCGAGATCATGGATGAGATCCGCGACACGTTCCCGAGCGAGTTCGCGCAGGCGCGCCAGATCGTTCGCGAGCGCCAGAGCCTGCTCGACGATGCCGAGGCCGAGGCCAACCGCATGATCGAGGACGCGCGCAGCCAGGCGATGACCATCGCCAGCGAGCAGGAGATCGTGCGCATCTCCCAGCAGCAGGCCGATCAGATCCTGGCCGACGCCCGCGAGCTGGAGCGTCAGACCCGCGCCGGCGCCGAGGATTATGCCGACGAGGTGTTCGGCCATGTCGAGAACAGCCTCGATACGCTGCTGAACAACGTCCGCCGCTGCCGCGACCGTCTTAACGCCACCTCGATGGCCTCCGGTCGCTAAGCGACGCATCCAGACAAGGTAGACATCATGGAGTCTCTCCGCATCGTCATGCCCCCCGAGATGTTCGCGCCGGCGGCGTATCGGCATCTCGAGGGCGAGGCGCAGATCCCCGTCGTCAAGGCGGGCCCCGATCTGTATGACTTTTCCGAGCCGTTGACCTGGCAGGCCGACATCACCAACACCGGCGGTGCGCTGCTGGTCACCGGCGAGGTGCGCGGAGAGGCCCATACCTCGTGCGCCCGCTGCCTCAAGGAGATCAGCTTTCCGGTGGCAGGCGAGATCGAGGGTTATTTCCTGACCGAGCCCGAAGGCGAAGCACCCGAGGATATGGACGACGACGAGTTCGACGTCCTGCCGGAGGACCGCGTCATCGACTTCGAGCCGCTCATCACGGCGGCGCTTCTGCTTGATTTCCCGCTTATTCCGCTGTGCGACGAGGAGTGCAAAGGCCTGTGCCCCTCTTGCGGAGCCGACCTCAATGAGGGTCCGTGCGGATGCGACAACCCCTCGGAGGTCAAGGACGCCTCTGATCCTTCCGCGGCTCCGGCGCGTGAGAACCCGTTCGCGGTGCTCAAGAACTTCGATTTCGGCGAATAGCGGCCCGCATCCATGGCTGAGCGATCGAAAAACGCGGGACCTTCCCGCGTCGAAGACGTGCGCGCTGACGGCGCCGACCAGACGAAACGCGGCGCGGAGCCGCGCGTGACCGGGCGCGATGTCGCCAAGCGTTTCGTCGGGTACTACCGGCCGTTCAAGTTCCTGTTCTGGTTCGACTTGGTGTGCGCGACGGTGCTCGCTTGCATCGACCTGGCGTTCCCCCAGTTCCTCAACTTCTTCACCAAGGAGTTCTTCCTGCAGCCCGCCGAGGCCGTCCTGGCGTCGCTGGGCTGGATCCTCGCGCTGTTCGTCGCGCTGTACGCGGTGCGCACGGCCTGTCAGTACTTCATCACGGCCTGGGGCCACATCATGGGCGCGCGCATGGAGGCGAACATGCGTCGCGACCTGTACCAGCAGTACCAGCGCTTGAGCTTCTCGTACTACGACCGTCATAACACCGGCGTGATGATGAGCAAGATCGTCAACGACCTGTTCGACATCTCCGAGCTCGCGCACCACGGACCTGAGAACCTGTTCATCTGCCTGCTCAAGATCATCGGCTCGTTCGCGCTCCTGTTCTTTGTCAACGTGCCCTTGACGGCGATCATGCTGGCGGCGACGGTGCTGATGGCGGTGTACAGCGCGTGGCGCAACTACAAAAAGCGGGTCATCTTCACCGAGAACCGCCGCAAAATGGCCGACATCAACGCGCAGCTGCAGGATTCGCTCGGCGGCATCCGCGTGGTCAAGTCGTTCGGCAACGAGGGCGTCGAGCTGGGCAAGTTCGACGCGAGCAACCGCCGGTTCGTCGCCACCAAGGAAAGCTCGTACCGCTTCATGGGGTCGTTCCACGCGGTCAACTCCATCTTCACGGGCGTTCTTTACACGATCACGGTGGTGGGCGGCGGCTACTTCGTCGCGACGGGCGGGCTGGCCGTCACCGACCTTGCGATCTATGCGCTCTACATCGGCATCTTCCTGTCGCCGATCGAGCAGCTCATCAACTTCGTCGAGACGTTCCAAAAAGGCTACGCTGGCTTTCGCCGCTTCGCAGAGGTGCTGGCGGTGCGTCCCGACATCCAGGATGCGCCCGGCGCGCTGCCGTTGGCGCAGGCCGCCCATGAGGGCGTCGTCCGCGGGCATGTGCGCTATCGCGATGTGCATTTCGGCTACGACGACGCCGAGGTGCTGCGCGGGCTGGACCTTGAGGTGCCCGCAGGCGCCACGGTGGCGTTGGTGGGACCATCGGGCGGCGGAAAGACCACCACATGCTCGCTCCTGCCGCGCTTCTACGACCCGCGCAGCGGATCGGTTGAGATCGACGGGGTGGACGTGAGCCGCGTGACCGTCGCATCGTTGCGGGAAGCCATCGGCATCGTGCAGCAGGACGTGTATCTGTTCGGCGGCACCATCCGCGACAACATCGCCTATGGCAAGCCCAACGCCACCGACGAAGAGGTTCGCGAGGCCGCGCGCAAGGCGAACATCCTGGAGTTCGTGGAGGATCTGCCTGACGGGTTCGGCACGCAGGTGGGGGAACGCGGCGCGCGCCTATCAGGCGGTCAAAAGCAGCGCATCGCCATCGCCCGCGTGTTCCTGCGCGATCCGCGCATCCTCATCTTGGATGAGGCCACCAGCGCGCTCGACAACGAAAGCGAGCGTGCCGTGCAGCACTCGCTGGCCGAGCTCTCACGCGGCCGCACCACGCTGATCATCGCGCACCGCCTATCCACCATCCGCGGCGCCGACGCCATCGCGGTGGTGGACGAGGGCCGCGTGGTGGAGTTCGGCACCCACGACGAGCTCCTCGCCCGCGGCGGTACCTACGCGAAGTACTACAAGCTCCAGTTCGGGGAATAGGGCGGCAAGCGCCCCCGTTTCCGTAAAACGCGGTTCGGCGGGTGGCAGTTATGGCCGGTGTTCAACTTCTGCCGTTGCTGCAGCGCTCATTGTCGATGCAGCAATTATGGATTCCAAATACCATCTTGCGCATACGTGGTCATGTGGGTATACTACTTTTTCGCGTGTTTATTGAATCAGGGCGGGCGAGCAGGCCTCGCCCGGCTTTAAAGAAGGAGCAGTGTCATGGCAGTACCTAAGTATAAAAAGGGTCGCGCTCGCACCCATTCCCGTCGTAGCGCCAACGATCGCATCGAGACCGCGGCTCGTTCCGTGTGCCCGAACTGCGGCGAGGTCAAGCTGCCGCACCGCGTGTGCCCCAGCTGCGGCTACTACCGCAAGCGCGAGGTCATCGAGACCGAATAGAACCCGACGCGAGGGCTTGCCTCTACGTTGAGCAACCAGCCTCCCCGCTCCTCGGATGACGGAGCGCCGGGAGGCTTTTTGTCGTTACGCGAGATAGGAGGGCTCCATGCCCGATAAGGTGACCATAGCCGTCGACGCTTTGGGCGGCGACAACGCTCCTGGTGTGGTGCTGGAGGGCGTCGAGCAGGCGCTTGCCGCCGATCAGGACCTAACCGTCATCCTGTGCGGCCCCGACGATGTGGTGTCCCCGTTCGCGGCGGCGCATGACCGCTGCGTCGCGCAACCCACGACCGAGGCCATCTCGATGGGGGAGCATCCCGCCCAGGCAGTGCGCAAGAAGAAGGACTCCTCGATCGTGGTGGGATGCCGCCTGGTCAAGGAGGAGGCCGCGCAAGGCTTCTTCTCGGCAGGCTCGACAGGAGCGTGTCTTGCCGCCGCGACTCTTGTGATGGGGCGCGCCAAGGGCATCGCCCGCCCCGCGCTGGCTACGGTGATCCCTTCGCCGGTGCGACCGGTTGTCATGTGCGATGTGGGCGCCAACGCCGACTGCAAGCCCGAGTACCTGGTACAGTTCGGGCGCATGGGCTCGGTATACGCGCAGAAGATGCTGGGCATCGAGCATCCGCGCGCTGCGCTGCTCAATATCGGCGAGGAGGAGGAGAAGGGATCGCAGTTCGCGCAGGAGGCGCACAAGCTGATGCGCGAGAAACTGCCCAACTTCGCCGGCAACGCCGAGGGCGGCGATGTGCTGGCGGCAAACTTCGACGTGTTCGTGTGCGACGGGTTCACCGGCAATGTGTGCCTCAAGACCATCGAGGGCACGTCCAAGGTGCTGTTCAAGACGCTTAAGGACATCATGATGAAGTCCGCGGTCACCAAGCTGGGCGCGCTTGCGCTCAAGGGCGGCCTGTCGGATCTCAAGCGCCAGGTGAGCGCCGACACCTACGGCGGAGCGCCGCTGCTGGGCGTCAAGGGCGCCTGCATCGTGGGGCATGGCTCCTCCAACGCCACCGCGGTCAAAAACGGGGTGCTGACCTCGGCGCAGCTGGTTCGCGAGCGTGTTTCTGAATTAATCGCGCAGACGGCTTCGGCCTAGGACCCCTGGGCTAAAATGCAAGGATGCGCTCAGGCGGTTGCCCGTCGGGCGCATGCGAATTGACGACGATGGGCGGACAAGACGGATCAACAGGTTGGAATACGATGACGTTAACGGACGAGCAACGCAGCAAACTCGATAAGGCGCAGGACATCCTGCAATACCGCTTCGCGAACGAGCAGTTCCTGCTTGCCGCCGTGACGCATCCTTCCGCCGTCGAGGGGCGCGCGATCAAGTATTCCTACGAGCGCCTGGAGTTTCTGGGCGACAGCATCTTGGGCGCCATCGTCGCGACCGAGGCGTTCGAGCGCTTCCATGGGTTGGACGAAGGCGGCCTGACGCGCATCAAGGTGGCGCTTGTCGCCGGCTCGACGCTGGCCGACGTGGCGGGCGATCTGGGATTTGCCGACATCATCGTGTTCGGCTCCTCCGAGGCGGGCACGGGCAAGCGCGGCCTCCACTCCGCGCTTGAGAACGTCTACGAGGCCGTCGTGGGCGCGTTGTACCTCGACGGCGGCATCGAGGCGGCGCGCGCGTTCGTGGCGCGCACGCTGTTCCCCCAGATGTCCGAAGAGCTGGCCTTGGAGCCGGAAAACCCCAAGAGCGCGCTTCAGGAGAAGCTGCAGGAGGACGGCATCACGCCCACCTACAAGCTGGTCGAGACACAGGGCCCTCCGCATGACCGCACGTTCGTCGCGCAGGTGTTCGCCGGGTCGCAGGGTCTGGCGCTGGGCACCGGGCGCACCAAGAAGGAGGCTGAAAGCCAGGCGGCCAAGAGCACGCTTGCCCGCTTGGGCGAATTCTTCGGGCTGGGGCTCGACGACGAGGCGCGCGCGGAAAAGGCGGAAGCCGCCGCCAAGGCGAAAGCCGCCAAAGCCGAGGAGAAGGCGCGGCGCAAATCCGAGCGCGAGTTTGCCAAGCAGCAGCGCAAGGCCGGTCAGTAGGACGGCGCGATGTACCTCAAATCGCTGATCCTCAAAGGATTCAAATCCTTCGCCGACCGCAGCGTCCTGTCGCTTGAGCCCGGCATCACCGCCGTCGTGGGGCCAAACGGCTCGGGCAAATCCAACATCTCCGACGCCGTGCTGTGGGTGCTCGGCGAGCGCAACGCCAAGAACCTGCGCGGCCAGGCGATGGAGGACGTCATCTTCGCGGGATCGTCGGCGCGCAAAAGCGTCGGGCTGGCCGAAGTCGACCTGGTGCTTGACAACTCCGACGGCACGCTGCCCGTTGATTACTCCGAAGTGGCCATCACGCGCCGCATGTACCGCTCGGGCGAGAGCGAGTACCTGATCAACGGCACCGCGGCACGTCGCATGGATGTGCTGGACATCCTGCACGACTCCGGCTTGGGCACGGGCACGCACTCCATCATCAGCCAGGGCAACCTGGACTCCATCTTGCAATCCAAGCCCGAGGACCGCCGCGCGCTCATCGAGGAAGCGGCGGGCGTTCTCAAGCACAAGCAGCGCAAAGCCAAAAGCGCGCGCAAGCTCGAGCGCATGGACCAGCATCTGGCGCGCGTGAAGGATGTCGCCGCGGAGGTGGAGCGCCAGCTGGGTCCGCTTGCCCGCAAGGCCAAGCGCGCCCGCACCTATCAGGAGCTTTCCGCTCAGCTTGCCGACATGACCGTATCGCTTGCGGTAGACGACCTGCGCACGCTGCAGCGCGCCTGGGATCAGACGCTTGAAAAGGAACGTGCGCTTGAACAGGAGCTCGAACAGCGTAAAGCCGCCATCGAGCAAGCGGAGCAGGATGCCGAGCGTATCCAGGAGGGCATCCGCCGCCAATCCGTGGATGCAGGAGAGCTCTCCCGCCAGCATCGCCGCGCTTCGGCGGCGGTCGAGCGATTCGATGCCGCGACGTTGCTTTTGCACGAGAAACGCCGCGCCGCCCAAAGCTATGCGGCCGATCTGCAAGTGACGCTTGAGACGGACAAAGCACGCCGCGCGCAAGCCGAGCAGGATCGCGTCGAGGCGGCAGCCCAGCTCGAGCAGGTTCGCGTGCAGAAGCAGGCGGCAGACGCCAACGTCGCGCGTCTTGCCGAGGAGCACGCGGAGTTGACGCGCAAGCATCGCCAGGCGGATGCCGACATCGCGGCGCTCGAGAAGGACCGCCGAGGCGCCCAGTCCGCCCGCGAGCAGGCCCGTCGCGATTTGGAGCGCACGCGCGAGGAGCTTGCGGCCGGAGTGGCGCACGCCAAGCTCGTCGAGGCCCGCCGTCAGGAGCTCGACGTGCAGCTGGAGCGTGCAGCCGCCGAGGCATCGGAGAAGGCAGCATCGGCAGCTGCTGCCACCGCCGAGCTTGCCGGCTTGGAGGCGGCAGAGAAGGAGGCTCGCGAGAAGGCGGGTGCCGCCGTCGGCGCGCGCGAGGCCGCCCGCAAGGCGCTCGACGTCGCGCGCGATGCCGTCTCGGTGACGACATCCCAGATCAAGGGTTTGGAGGAGCGCGAGCGCGCTGCCGCTTCTTCGGGCCCCGCCCGTTCGTGGATCCTCGATCATGCCGACGAGGTGGCGGGTTCGGCATTGCCGCTCTCCCATGTGCTGCGTGCCGAAGAGGGATCCGAGGAGCTGGTCGAGCGCCTGCTCGCCGGCGATGTAGCCGCGTTGCTCATCGACGGGTCGCGCGATACGCTTTCGCTCGCCTCGGGGCTTGACGCCGCCGATCAGGAGGGCGAGGTCGTGTTCATGCCCCGTGCGGGCCGTGCGGCCCGGGTCGTCGCGCGCGATGCCGCACGAGCATGCGGGGGGCGCGCGTTGATCGACGCGCTCTCGTATCCCACCGACGCGGCCCATGCCGTCGAAGAGCTTTTGGGCGATGTCGTCGTATGCGATTCGCTGGAGTCCGCTTTATCGGCGCAGGCCCAGGATGCGTTCGGAGCGCGGTTCGTGACGGAGTCCGGCGAGGTCGTGTGGCCTTCTGGCAAGGTGCTTGTCGGGTCGTCCCGCTCGACGCAGGGCGAGGACGGCATCTTGGCGCGTGCGCGCATGCTCGACGAGCTTCGCGCCCGTCTGGATGCACAGGAGGCGGAGCGCGCGGATCTTGAGGCCCAGGCCCGTGCGGCCGAGGAGGCGCAGCATGAGGCCCAAGCGCAGAGCCTGAAGCTCTCGCAGAGTCTCGCGTCGGCGCGGGGCACGGCTCAGGCCACCCGCAAGGACGCCGACGACGCCGAGCGCAAGCTGGCTTCGCTTCGCTCCGAGCGCGAGGAGATCGAACGCCAGCATGAGGATGCCGCGCGCGCCGTCGACCAAGCGCGTCCTTCGGTGGAGGCGCTGGAGGCGCGCATCGCCGAGCTGGGGGAGAAGCTCGAGGACTCTGAGCGCGCGCTCACCGAGCTGCGCGAGAGCCTGGCGCCCTTGCGTAAGCAGGCTGCGCAGGCGCGCGACGCGCTTGCCGAGGCGCGCCTGTCCGCAGCGACCCTCGCCGAGCGCCAGACGTACACCTCGCGCATCGTCGACGCGCGCGTGCATGAGCTCGCTCAGATCGACGCGTCCGATTCCGAGGCGCGTGAGACGCTCGCGCGCAAGCAGGTGGCGCAGAAGCGCGCGGTCCCGCTGCTCGCCTTGATGGAGGAGCTTGCCGACAGCGCCCGCCGCCGTGCTCGCGCTCTCGAGGAGCAGGCGGCTTTGGCTCAGGACTCGACGTCGGGGCTGCATGCCCAGGCCAACGAGGCCCGATCTCGCGCCCGCGCCGCCCATGACGCCTTCGACGAGGCGAACTCGCGCATGGGGCAGGTCCGCGTTGACAAGGGTCGCCTCGAAGTGCAGGTGGACGCCGCCGTCAACGCGATCGTGCAGGATTGCGGCGTACCGCTCGAGACGGCGCTCAAGGCGCCGGAGCTTGAGAACCGCGCCGAACTGGAGGGCGAGGCGTTCAAGCTGCGCCGCCGCATCGCCAACATGGGCACGATCAATCCCGATGCGGCGCAGGAGTACGATCAGCTCAAGACGCGTTACGACTACCTGGCCTCTCAGATCCAGGACCTTGACGACGCCCGCCGTTCTTTGGCCAAGATCGTGCGCGTCATCGACGTGCGCATGAAAGACGACTTCGTGCGCACGTTCGAAACGGTCGACGCCAACTTCCGCGAGATCTTCTCGGTGCTGTTCCCGGGCGGTTCCGCCCAGCTCACCCTTGTGGATCCCGACGACCTTGAGAACACGGGCGTGGAGGTGACGGCGCAACCGCGCGGCAAGCGCATCACCAAGATGATGCTCATGTCCGGCGGCGAGAAGTCGCTCACCGCGCTTGCCCTGCTGTTCGCCGTGTACCGCACGCGCGCGACGCCGTTCTACATCCTCGACGAGGTGGAGGCGGCTCTCGACGACAGCAACCTGCGTCGTCTGACGGCGTATCTCAACTCGCTGCGCGACACGACGCAGCTCATCATGATCACCCATCAGCGCCGCACGATGGAGATGGCGGATGTGCTGTTCGGCGTGTCGATGCAGTCCGATGGCGTGACCAAGGTGGTCAGCCAGCGTCTGGAGCACGCGCTTCAGCATGCTGAGTAGGTTTGGGCGCATGGCGGGCCGCCCCGGAGGGACGGGGCACGTGCTCAAACAAGTCCTCGCCCTTTGCAAAACGCGTTCTGCGAACGCGTTTAAGGGGCTGCGGAAACTGCGCGCGAGCTCCGTCCCTCCGGGGCAGCCCTGTCGAGGGTCGGGCAAAGCCAGTGCGGAGGAGCGCATGCTCTGCCGCTTGTAGGAAGAAGGAAGGGGAGTCCCCATGGGCTTTTTCGATAGAATCAGCGAGGGATTGGCGCGATCGCGCGATCGGTTCAAGGAGCAGATGAACGTTCTGCTCGATCGCGGTCCCGCTCTCGACGAGGAGTTTTGGGATACCCTTGAGGAGACGCTCATCTTGGCGGATGTCGGCGGCATGGCGGCTTCCGACATCGTCGAGCGTTTGCGCGATACCGCACGGCGCCAGGCGCTTCCCGATGCCTATGCGGTGCTCGATCTGCTGCGCGAGCATATCGCCGAGACGTTCACCCCGGGCGGCGAGGACATCCTCGGTGGTGAGAAATCGCTCGTCCTGTTCGTCGGCATCAACGGCACCGGCAAAACCACCACGGTGGGCAAGATCGCCAAGGAGGCCACCGACGCGGGTCGCACGGTGATCCTTGGTTCGGCAGACACGTTCCGCGCTGCCGCCATCGAGCAGCTGGAGGTTTGGGCGCGCCGCGCCGACGTGGAGATGGTCACGCGCGAGCGCGGGGCCGATCCTGCGAGCGTGTGCTACGACACGATCGAACGCGCCGAGGCGGTCGGCGCCGATCTGGTGCTCATCGATACTGCCGGACGCCTGCACACGTCGTCTGACTTGATGCGCGAGCTGGAGAAGGTCGTCAACGTCACGCGCAAGCGCTCGAGCCTGCCCGTCCACACGGTGCTCGTCATCGATGCCACCACCGGGCAGAACGGCCTTCAGCAAGCGCGCGAGTTCAACCGCGCGCTGGATCTCGATGCGCTCATCATCACCAAGCTCGACGGCACGGCCAAGGGCGGCATCGCACTTGCCGTCTCGCACGAGCTGGAGCTGCCGATCATCAAGATCGGCGTGGGCGAGAGCATCGACGATCTGCGCGATTTCGATCCGACGGATTTCGCAGCGGCGCTCATCGGCGATTTCGACGATCGCTACGAGGAAGGCGCCTCCGATCACGGCGGCGCGTCGACTAAGATCGCCTCGCTGGAGGACGATGCGGCATCTGCCGATGCGGAGGATATCCCCCAGGAGGGCGATGCGGACGACCAGCCGGAGCCGGTCGAAACGACGGACGAGGATGTCTCTGACGTTGCGGTTGCGTTGGTCGACGACGAAGCGCTTTCAGACGATGCCGAGCGCGATCTCGAGCGGCGCATCGACGAGGTTTCCGACGCGATGGATGCGGAGGGGGTCTCCGACGGCGAGGACGCGGAGCCGGCCTCCTTGGAGGATGCGCGCTCGGAAGACTTCGAGGCGGACGACTCCGAGTTCACCGATGAGGAGCTGGCGGAGCTTGCCATGATGGCATCCGTCGACGGCTCGGAAGCGGTCGAGCCCGAGCCAGAGCCGGAGCCCAAGCGCAAGAAGCATTTCTGGGAGAAGTGGTGGTAGGCGTGCGTATTCGCGCTTATCGTTCTGAGGATGTTCCGCGCATGCGTGCCATATGGAACGAGGTCGTGCGCGCTGGAAACGCGTTTCCCCAGTTCGAAGAGTTGGCCGACGACGAAGAGGCCGAGGCGTTCTTCGCCTCCCAGACGCGCACGGCGGTGGCGGTCGATTGCGAGGATGCTTTTGGCTCGGACTGCGATGGGGACGGTTCGTCTGCGGCTGGCAAGGTCGTCGGCCTCTACATCCTGCATCCCAACAACGTCGGCCGCTGTGCGCATACGGCCAACACCAGCTACGCGGTCGATTCGTCCTGCCGTGGTCGAGGGGTCGGGCGAGCCCTCGTCCAGGACTCCCTCGACAACCTGAAGCCGTGCGGTTTCCGCGGGCTTCAGTTCAATGCCGTGGTGGCCAGCAATCTTTCGGCGATCCGCTTGTACGAGAGCATGGGGTTCGCCCGCATCGGCGTCATCCCCGGCGGCTTCCTCAACGGCGAGGGCGTCTACGAGGATATGATCATCTTTCATCATCCCGCGTAAGCGGACGCTTTTCGTCAGCTTCTGAGGACTTCTTCCCGAAACTAGCCTTTTTTACGGCCGGATATAGGAAGAAGTCCTCAGAAGTTTGTTTCGTCCGACGCCCGGTGCCCGCAATGCGCGCTGCGTCTGTGCGTCGCTAATGAAGGAGGTTTCCATGTTGTCGGCTGATGAAGCGCTTGAGCGCTTGAAGAGAGGCAACCACGATTTCGTGACCGTTCGCGCGCATGAGCGGGACCTGTCGAGCGAACGCATCGAGGAGCTTTACGCGTACGGACAGAACCCCTTTGCCGTGGTCGTATCCTGTGCAGACTCGCGCACCGTCCCCGAGCACATGTTCATGATGGGGTTGGGCGATCTGTTCGTCGTGCGCACGGCAGGCAACGTCGTGGGTCCCGTCGAGCTTGCCAGCGTCGTGTACGCTTGCGAGCATCTCGGCGTCAAGCTCGTGCTTGTCGTGGGGCATACCGGATGCGGTGCGATCCAGGCCACGATCGAGGCGTCCGAACATACGGATGCGCATGCCGACGGCGTCATGGAGCCGCTTACTTCTCCGATCGCCCGTGCCATCGGAAACGAGCGCGATCCCTATCGTGCAAGCGAGCTTAATGTGCGCGCCGGCATGGCGGCGCTCGCATCCTGCCCGCAGCTGGAAAGCCTGTGCCAAGAGGATGGCCTCCGCATCGCCGGAGCCGTCTACCACACCCATTCCGGAGTCGTCGATTTCCTGGCGTGAGAATGGTGTGAACCTGCTTAAATCATCACAATAGGGTGTGGCGCCCAGGGGCTTCTCATGGGACAATTTCTCGCTGGCAAAATCACCAAGGCAGGGAGAAAGGGGGGCTGATGGCGCAGGCGGCAACGGCTGCTGCCCAGGGCGGCGGCCATGTGATGCGCGGCGCGGTATGCGCGCTTCTGGGCGGTGCCGCATGGGGCTTTTCGGGTACGTGCGCCCAGCTTCTGCTCAACAACTTCGGCATTCCCTCCCTGTGGGTCACCTGCGTGCGCCTCGCCATCGCCGCCGTCGTTTTCATGCTGCTGGCGATCTTCATGGACGGCCGCACGCTGCGCGCCTGCTTGCGCGACGTGCGATCCCTTGTGCAGATCGCGCTGTTCGCCGTGTTCGGCGTCGTGTTCACCCAGATGAGCTATCTGCTTGCCATCGCCAACACCAATGCCGGCACGGCGACGGTCATCCAGCAGATCGGCTTGGTCATCATCATGGTCATCACATGCGTTCGCTTCCGCCGCGGACCCAAGGTGCGTGAGGTCGCCGGGCTCCTGTTCGCCCTCGCGGGCGTGTTCGTCATCGCGACGCAAGGTGATCCCACCGCTTTGTCGATCTCTCCTGAAGGGCTGTTCTGGGGTGTGATGTGCGCGATCGGGCTTGCGTGCTACACGCTGCTGCCCGAGCAGGTGCTCAAGAAGTGGGGATCGCTTTCGGTCACCGGGCTTGCGATGCTGTTCGGGGGCTTCGTCGCCGCAGCTGTCGTGCGCCCGTGGACGTACGACATCGTGCTCGAGCCCGGTGCGATCGCAGCGCTGGCGTCGCTCGTCGTCATCGGAACGTTTCTGGCGTACTTGCTGTATCTGCAGGGCGTCAAGGATGCGGGTCCTGTGCGTGCGAGCCTTCTGTGCTGCATCGAGCCGGTGTCCGCCATGGCGATCAGCGCGGTGTGGCTGGGCACGCCGGTGTCGCTTTGGGATGGCGTTGGCTGCGTGCTCATCCTCATCATGATCTTCTTGGTGACCGGATCTCCAGCGGATGCGGGATCCAGCGACCGCGAGTTGCAGCAAGCGGAGGAGATGGAGGCTTCCTCTGTTGGAGAACCCGATCGAGCGGGCCGGGACGAGAGGGGCGACGAGCTTCCTCAGGATGATCCCATCTTCCGCGGTCGCGCCTCGGTGCTCGGCTACTATTCCAGCCGTCCGGCGACACGCGAGGATTTTGCCGCCATCTCGGATCTGCTGCATCGCACGCGCGAGGGTCTTGTTGCGCTCCAGCTGGTCGACGAGGGGAAGAAGTATCCCTCTTCCCGCCGCTTGATGCGCAGCATCTCCGAGGGTCTCATGCATGTCGTAGAAGACGCGGACGGGCGTCTTATCGCCGCGTTCGCGGTCACGATCGGCGTTGACAAGAACTACCAGCGCGGCATTGACGGCGCGTGGCTGAAGGAGGGGTCTTCCTACGCCGTCCTGCGGTGGGCCTGCGTTGAGCACGACGTCCGCCGCCGCGGCGTGGGAATGTTCATGCTGGACAGGGCGCTTGCGATCTCGCGTTCGGCGGGTTGCGCGACGCTGCGTTGCGATATCCATCCGCAAAACGAGGCTATGCGCGGCTTGCTTGAAAAGCAGGAGTTCTCGCGCTGCGGCACCGTCGAGATCCGCGACACGCTTGGACGCGTGAAGCGCCGCGCTGCATTCGAGAGGGAGGTGTAGCGCGATGGACAACGCCGCCTTGCTGCGCGCCCGTGTCGCGCGCGGCATCCTGTTCGCCGCCCTCGGTGGGACCTTCTGGGGTTTTTCGGGCACGTGCGCGCAGCTGCTCACCACGACCTACGGCTTGGATCCCGGATGGATCATCTGCATCAGGCTGCCGTTTGCGGCGTTGCTGTTTCTGGCCGTGGCGGCGGCGCGCGAACGCGATCGGCTGATCGCGGCGGTGCGCGACCCCAAGACGCTTGTCGGGATCGCGTTGTTCGCAGCGTTCGGCATCCTGCTCACGCAGTACAGCTACCTGACGGCGATCTCGCTCACCAACGCCGGCACGGGTACGGTGATGGAGCGGCTCGGACTGGTTCTGCTCAACATCCTGGTCTGCGTGATGGCGCGCCGGCTGCCCCGCATCCGCGAGATCGTGGGCGTGCTGTTGGCCGTGGCGGGCACGTTCTTCATCGCGACGAAGGGCAGCTTCGAGGGGCTCGCGATCCCGTCCGAGGCGCTCGTCTGGGGATTTCTCCTCGCATGCGGGTTCGTCGGCTACACGCTTCTGCCGGAGAAGCTTCTCGCGAAGTGGGGGAGCTTCATCGTCACAGGGCTGGGCATGCTCGTCGCCGGCGTCATCATCTGCCTCATCGAACAGCCTTGGAGCGTGCCGGTCGAGTTCTCGCCGGGGATGGTGGCGGCACTTGCGGCGATGGTGCTGCTTGGCACGTTTTTGGCGTACCTGTTCTACCTACAGGGCGTCAAGGAGGCGGGCGCCATGCTCGCGGGACTTGTGGGTTGCATCGAGCCGGTGGCTGCGACGGTGTTTTCGGCCGTGTGGCTGCAAACGCCGGTGACGTGGGCCGACATCGTCGGCATGGCGCTCATCATCGGCATGGTCGTGTTGGTTACGGTTAAACCGAAGGATAAGGAAAGAGGCGGGAGTGGAGCTTCGCAAAACCAAGGTTGCTGAGATCGGTCGCGTGATGGAGATCCTTCTGGACGGCAAGGCGTCGCTTGCGGCGCTCGGCATCGACCAGTGGCAGGGCGAGGGCTATCCTGCCCGCGAGATCGTCGTCGGAGACGTGGACGACGGTGTCTCCTATGTCGTCGAGGACACGTCCGGCCATCTGGCGGCGACGTGCATGATCTCGTTTTCCGGCGAGCCGGACTACGACGAGATCGAGGGCGCTTGGCTCACCGAGGGGTCCTCGTCCGACCCCGCCTACGCGGTCGTCCACCGCGTGGCGGTCGCGGCCGACAGCACCGGCAAGGGCGCGGCGCGCTTCATGCTGATGAACGCCGAGCGGATCGCGCGTTCGGGCGGCGCGCGCAGCGTGCGCGTCGACACGCATCCCGGCAATGTCCCGATGCTGCGCCTCATCGCCTCGTGCGGTTTCACCGAGTGCGGCATCATCCGCATCAAGCATGCCGAGGGGCTCACTCCCGAGCGCGTCGCCTTCGAGAAGCTGGTGTAGGCGCGTCGGGGGAGGTGCGCGCTTGTTCGAGTGCGCACACCATGACGCTCGGCGGCCTTACGTCGCGGATATCGAACCGACATGCTGTCGAAACCTTTCCGTAAGGCAGACCCGGCTATAATAGTCCCACTATGGAGAAGTCTTTCCGAGAAAAGATCGCCCTTGCGGTGTTTATGCTGCTGATCGTTTTGAGTTTGATCGGCTTGGGCTGGTATATCCTGGCCGGCCATTCCTGGAACATCGCGGCATCGACTATCGATGACACGGTCGGCGAGATGGAAGGCTACACCGCCATCGTCTATCCCGGCACAGTGGACCCGTCCGAAGAGCCATCTGCGGTCAAGACGGGGGCCGATCGTCTCAGCTCGTCGCCGGAAGACGAGGATGAGGCGGTGGATATAGTGTCGCTGCAACAGGATTACGCCGACAAGGGGGCCGAGGTCCTGTTCCTCGACGTGCTCAACCCGTTGAAATATCAGGAGGGCGTCATCGTCAAGCGCGGGGGCAAGCGCATCGGCGTCGTCAGCGCGGCGGAGCCTGCGACGCAGCTTGACGTGTCGAGGTGCCTGCAGGCGTTCGAGCGCGCCGAGGTCGATTTCACCGTCGTCATCACCCCGGACAAATGGAAGGTCTCGCGCTTGGTCGGCATCGACATCGTCATCTGCACCGACGACGAGGGCCTGGTCGCGATGGGGAAGACCGAGGACGGGACGTTCTACGTCGATGCGCCCACGGTCGGCGACGCCGGCGTCGTGCTCGTCTCGCCCAGCAACGTCGTTTCGGCTAAGGAGGTATCCGCCTCGTAGGCGATCTCCGGAATCGCGTGTAATACCGTCCTGCGAATAACCCTGTCCGCTAAGCGGCATATCATACGAAAAAGCGCCCCGCACGATGCGAGGCGCTTTTTGCGTTCATGCGCAGGCGATTGCCGTAGCGCGGGTTGTCCGAAAGGCGATCCTACACGATGCCCTGGGCCATCATGGCATCGGCGAGCTTGACGAAGCCGGCGATGTTGGCGCCCATGACGAAGTTGCCCTCGTGGCCGTACTCCTTGGCGGCGTCGTCGGCGGCATGGTAGATGCTCTTCATGATGCCCTGCAGCTTGGCGTCGACCTCCTCGAACGTCCAGGACAGGCGCTCGGAGTTCTGGGACATCTCCAGGCCGGAGGTGGCCACGCCGCCGGCGTTGGCGGCCTTGCCGGGGAAGAAGGTCACGCCGTTCTCAAGCAGGAACTCGGTCGCGTCCATCGTCGTGGGCATGTTGGCGCCCTCGGCGACGATCTTGCAGCCGTTCTTGGCCAGCGCCTGAGCGTCCTCCAGGAACAGCTCGTTCTGCGTGGCGCAGGGCAGAGCGATGTCGCAGGGGACGCTCCACACGCCGCGGCCGTCATGGTACTCGACGCCCTCGCGGCGCTTGGCGTACTCGCTGATGCGGCCGCGCTCGACCTCTTTGATCTGCTTGAGCAGGGCTACGTCGATGCCGGCGGGATCGTGGATCCAGCCGGTGGAGTCAGACAGCGTGACCACCTTGGCGCCGAGTTGCTGGGCCTTCTGGGTGGCGTAGATCGCCACGTTGCCCGAGCCGGAGACGGTCACGGTCTTGCCCTCGAAGCTGTCGCCGTTGCACTCCAGGTGCTCCTGCACCAGGTACACCAGGCCGTAGCCGGTGGCCTCGGTGCGCGCCAGCGAGCCGCCGTAGGTGAGTCCCTTGCCGGTCAGCACGCCGGTGAACTCGTTGCGGATGCGCTTGTACTGGCCGAACATGAAGCCGATCTCGCGGCCGCCCGTTCCGATGTCGCCGGCGGGGACGTCGGTGTTGGGGCCGATGTGGCGGCACAGCTCGGTCATGAAGCTCTGGCAGAAGCGCATGACCTCCATGTCGGACTTGCCCTTGGGGTCGAAGTCGCTACCGCCCTTGCCTCCGCCCATCGGCAGCGTGGTCAGGCTGTTCTTGAAGATCTGCTCGAAGCCCAGGAACTTGATGATGCCCAGGTTGACGGACGGATGCAGGCGCAGGCCGCCCTTGTAGGGGCCCAGGGCGCTGTTGAACTCGACGCGGTAGCCGCGGTTGACCTGGACCTTGCCCTGGTCGTCGACCCAGGGGACGCGGAACATGACCACGCGCTCGGGCTCGACGATGCGCTCGAGCAGGCCGGCGGCCTCGTATTCGGGATGTGCATCGATGACCGGCTCAAGAGAGGTGAGCACCTCGGTGACGGCCTGGATGAACTCCGGCTGCTCGGCGTTCTTCTCCTTGACCTGGTCGATGATGCGGCTGACATAGCTCATACGGGATAACCTCCTTTAGGAGAATAGGTACGGTGCGCTCATTATAGAAAGCGTCCATCGCGCTGCGGCGATTATGTAACAATCCGAAACATATCCGATTTCAATCCTGTTACGTCGCATCTTCCATTGTCTGCGTGTTCGCGGCTCGCGGAATGCGTTGCTCAGCCCTCACCCTTTGCTCCCGCCCGGTTCCGTACCCACGGGTTTCTTTGCCGTCATCCCGCGTTCGCCTCCCTCCGCCGGGGCTTCGTCCCGCTCATCCGGGTTGAGGATGCGCCGTCGGACGTGCTCGATATAATCCGATTGGAAAGGGGGAGCGCTGGATGTGCGTCTGCCATCCGCGCGCTTCACGCGATGCACGGGCGAAAGGATTCGACAATGGATCAGATGAAGGTGCTGGTTACCGACAAGCTGGCGGATGCCGGCCTTGAGGTTTTGCGCGGCAAGGGCTTTCAGGTCGACATGCTGCTCGACCTCACGCCCGAGGAGCTGATCTCCACGATCCCCGATTACGACGCCCTTATCGTGCGCTCCGGCACCCAGGTCACGCGCGAGGTCATAGAGGCGGGCGCCAAGCTCAAGATCATCGGTCGAGCGGGCGTGGGAGTGGATAACGTCGACGTCGCCGCGGCAACCGATCGCGGCGTCATCGTCTGCAACGCGCCGACCTCCAACATCGTGTCCGCCGCCGAGCAGACCATGTGCCTGATCCTGGCCTGCGCCCGCAACACCGCGCAGGCAAACGCATCTATGCACGCGCACAAGTGGGAGCGCGGCAAGTTCATGGGCGTGGAACTTTTCGAGAAGACGCTCGCCATCTTCGGCTTGGGCCGCATCGGCGGTCTGGTGGCCGAGCGTGCGCGCGCCTTCGGCATGAAGCTCGTCGGCTACGATCCGTATTGCAGCCCCGAGCGCGCCGAGCAGCTCGGCGTCACGCTATACGACGACATCGACGAGATCCTTCCCATCGCCGATTTCATCACGGTGCACCTGCCCAAGACGAAAGAGACCATCGGGATGTTCGGTCCCGAACAGTATTCCCGCATGAAGGACGGCGTCATCCTGGTCAACGTCGCGCGCGGCGGCATCTACAACATCGATTCTCTGGCCGACTTCATCGCGGCCGGCAAGATCTTCGCCGCGGGCATCGACGTGTGGGAGGACGAGCCGTGCACCGACAGCCCCCTTCACGAGTTCGAAAACGCCCTGATCATGCCCCATCTGGGAGCTTCCACCAAAGAGGCGCAGCAGCGCGCCGGCGTGCAGACCGCCGAGTTCGTCGCCGCAGGCCTTGAGGGCTCGATCGTTCCGACGGCGATCAACCTCACGCCGTTGCCGCCCGAGGTCATGAGCGCCGTCGGTCCGTATGTGCCGGCCTGCGAGCTCATGGGCAGCATGCTGGCGCAGATCGACCGCGAGGTGCCCAAATCGCTCAAAGTCGACCTGCAGGGCGGTCTGATCTCCTCCGATCCGTCCATGCTGGTCGCAGGCACGCTCAAGGGCCTGCTCACCTATCACAGCACCACAACCGTCACTCCGGTCAACGCCGCCGCAGTCGCCAAGCGCCACGGCATCAAGGTCGAGACGACCGGCAGCCGCGAAGCGGGCGGCTACTCCACCGCGGTCAGCGTGATCGCCGATGGTTCCGAGATCGCCTGCACGATGGTGGATGCCACTGAGAAACCGCGTCTGATCTCGTTGTTCGGCTACAAGATGGACATCGCTCCGGGTGCTCGCTCGTTGATCTTCGAGTACATCGACGCGCCGGGCCGCGTGGGCACCATCGGCACCATCCTCGGCGAGGAGGGCATCAACATCACCACGATGCAGATCGGCACCAAGCCCGAGGAGCAGTGCGCGCTCGTTTACATGAACGTCGAGGGCGACGTGACCGACGAGGTCCTCGACAAGCTGCGCGAGGCGCTTCCGGATCTGAAGAACCTCTGGTCGGTCAAGCTGTAAGAATCGTCGCGCGCTTGCGGCAGCGCGCAGGTTCGCGCTTCCGAATCAAAGCCGCATGTGCAGAGCTGCGTGCCCCGAGGATCGTCCGCATGAGGCGCGATCCCCGGGGCGCGTTTTGTTTCCGAGGCATCTCACGCCGCGTCCAACGGAAAAGTCTGCCGGATCAAGCGAGCGGCGTTTGCTAAGATGGTTCGACGAAATGCGATGGCGGTTCAAATGCCGCCGTTCAACCATGCGGAAAGGGAAACCGATGACGCGCAAGATCAACATCTTCGACACGACGCTGCGCGATGGCGAGCAGTCGCCAGGAGCCTCCATGAACACCGAGGAGAAGCTCGTCATGGCGCGTCAGCTGCTGCGTCTGGGCGTCGATGTGATCGAGGCGGGCTTTCCGATCTCCTCTCCGGGCGATTTCGAAAGCGTGCGCCGCATCGCCGAGCTCGCCGGCGACAAGGCGACCGTCTGCGCCCTCACGCGAGCGGTGGAAAAGGATATCGACGCCGCCGCCGATGCGCTGCGCTACGCGAAGCGTCCGCGCATCCACACCGGGTTGGGCGTGTCCCCGAGCCATCTGCGCGACAAGCTGCATATGACCGAGGAGGAGTGCCTCGCGCGCACGGCGCAATGCGTTTCGTATGCTAAGAGCTTCTGCGACGATGTGCAGTTCTATGCGGAGGATGCCGGGCGCTCGGACTACGATTTCCTCGTCCGCGTCATCCAATGCGCGATCGACAACGGTGCAACGGTCGTGAACATCCCCGACACGACCGGCTATTCGATGCCCGATGAGTTCGGCCGCCGCATCAAGTACCTGATGGACAACGTGGAGGGCATCGGCGATATCACGCTTTCGGTTCATTGCCATAACGATCTTGGCATGGCGACCGCGCTCTCGCTCGCGGGCGTGCGCAACGGCGCGACGCAGGTCGAATGCACGATCAACGGCCTTGGCGAGCGTGCAGGCAACACCGCCATGGAGGAGGTCGTCATGGCGATCCGCATGCATGGCGACGAGCTCGACGCGCACACCGACATCAACACGCGGGAGTTCATGAAGGCTAGCCGCCTGCTCACCTCCATCACTGGCATGGGCGTGCAGGCTAACAAGGCCATCGTGGGCGCCAACGCGTTCGCGCATTCTTCGGGAATCCATCAAGATGGCGTGCTCAAGAAGCGCGACACCTACGAGATCATCGATCCGGCTGAGGTCGGTGCGGGTCAAAGCCAGATCGTGCTGACCGCGCGCAGCGGGCATGCGGCGCTCAAGCACCGCCTTGAGGAGCTCGGCTACGATTTCGAAGGGGAGACGCTCGACGAGATCTACGAAGCGTTCCTCAACCTGGCCGACAAGAAGAAAGAGGTCTATGACGAGGATCTGGAGAGCCTGATCAACGAGCGCGACCGCAACGTCAGCGCAATCTACACGCTTGAGGGCGTCCAGATCAGCTGCGGCTTCCCGCTCACTCCCACGGCGACGGTCACGCTGCGCAACCAGGCGGATCAGGTGGTGACTGCCTGCGAGTACGGCACCGGTCCGATCGACGCCATGTGCAAGGCCGTCAACCACATCGTGCAGGTGGAAAACGACCTGACCGAGTTCTCGGTCCAATCCATCACGCGCGGCATCGACGCGTTGGGCGAGGTCACCATCCGCGTGACGGCTCCCGACGGCGAGGTCTACACCGGCCGCGGCTCCGACGGCGACATCGTCGTCTCATCCACCAAGGCCTACCTCAATGCCCTCAATCGTTTGCTGAACGACAAACTGGAGCATCGCAGGTAATCTTTCCGACGCGAGCGGCTGAAGGCATTAGCGTGGGACGATTCTCTTCTTGATGGAAGCAAGGATGCTTCTTCCACCGCATCGCTGGTGGCGGATCGAAGCAGGTCTTGATACGGCGTCGTGCGCTGTTCCTATACGTTCGCACGCATACGCGCTGCATGCATAAGCACCGCACACGTGCGGAATGCGCCGGATTCCGATTTGTTCGCAGTGCAGGACAGGCCAGGGTCTAAGCTGAAGACGCGCCGTGAGGCGTGAGGGTCCGGCGGGGTCGCCGAGCGAGCCCCTGAACGGATGCGCATGCCGCAACGGCGCGGTCAGCTGAGAAAGCGCCCGCCTGGGTGCCATGCGCACGGAAGGAGCCCTCCATGAACAATCCTGCCCAGCAATCCTATCAGCTCTACATCGGCGGCGAATGGATCGACGCGTCTGACGGCGGCACCATCGACGCCTATTGTCCTGCCAACGGCGAGAAGCTGTCCACCATCGCCGACGCCACCAAGGAAGACGTCGATCGCGCAGTCGACGCTGCTTGGAAGGCGTTCGAGACGTGGAGCAAGACGGACAAGGCGCAGCGCGCCATCATCCTCAACAAGGTCGCCGACATCATCGAGGAGAACGCCGAGCACTTCGCCCTCATCGAGACGCTCGACAACGGCAAGCCCATCCGCGAGACGCGCGCCATCGACGTCGCGTACTCCGTGGACCACTTCCGTTATTTCGCCGGCTGCCTGCTTGCCGATACCGGCGAAGCCGACGTGCTGCCCGGCAACATGATGTCGCTCGTCCTGCATGAGCCCATCGGCGTCGTCGGCCAGATCGTTCCGTGGAACTTCCCGTTCCTGATGGCAGCGTGGAAGCTCGCCCCGGTGCTCGCTGCGGGCGACTGCACCGTGTTCAAGCCGTCTTCGACCACCAGCCTGTCGGTGCTCGAGCTTGCGCGCCTGACGCAGGACGTCATCCCTGCCGGCGTTTTCAACGTCGTCACCGGTCGCGGCAGCAAGTCGGGCCAGTACATCTTGGACAACCCCCGCATCAGCAAGCTCGCGTTCACCGGATCCACCGAGGTCGGCCGCGACGTCGCCCGTGCGGCGGCCGAGCGTCTGATCCCCGCCACCTTGGAGCTGGGCGGCAAGTCGGCCAACATCATCTTCCCCGATGCAAAATGGGACATGGTCCTCGACGGCGTGCAGCTGGGCATTCTGTTCAATCAGGGCCAAGTTTGCTGCGCGGGCAGCCGCATCTTCGTGCACGAGGACGTCTACGACAAGTTCGTCGAGGATGCGGTCGCCGCGTTCAACGAGGTGAAGGTCGGCATGCCGTGGGAGGATGACACCCAGATGGGCAGCCAGATCGACCAGCGCCAGGCCGACAAGATCCTCGAATACGTCGAGATCGCCAAGCAGGAGGGCGGCAAGGTCCTCTGCGGCGGCGAGCGCTACACCGAAGGCGAGTGCGCCAACGGCGCGTTCCTCAAGCCCACGCTCATCGAGATCCCCAACAACAAGTGCCGCGTGGCGCAGGAGGAGATCTTCGGCCCGGTGGCCGTGCTTCAGAAGTTCAGCACCGAGGAAGAGGTCATCGAGTTGGCGAACGACTCTGTCTACGGCCTGGGAGGCGCCGTGTGGACCCGCGACATCAACCGTGCTCTGCGCGTGGCGCAGGGCGTGCGGACGGGCCGTATGTGGGTTAACACCTACAACCAGATTCCGTCAGGCGCCCCGTTCGGCGGCTACAAGGAATCCGGCATCGGCCGCGAGACCCATAAGATCATGCTGGAGCACTACTGCCAGACCAAGAACATCATGATCAACCTGAACGAGCAGCCCTCCGGCTTCTATCCGGCGGAATAGCTCTGGCAGCTGCGGAATAGCCACGGCAGCGGCGGAATAGTTCCGGCCTGCCCGCCTAACGGCCGATCGCCCGCTCGGCGTGGGGCGGGTCCCCGTTCGGCGGGGGGGTCGCGCCCGCTCGGCAAGGGCGGAAGCCGCACTCGACGCGCCGCTTCCTCCGGGAGGCGGCGCTTTTTCATGCCCTGCGCGAGTCGCTGCGCGAAATGATTACGAGGATGTTAATGCTTGCGTGCTTTCCCATATGTTGCGCGATAATGGTCAAGCTGAATTGCAAGATGAGGCGACGGGGTCATCCTGCCCGACGGGCATGGTTGGCCCTGTCGTTTCCCTGAGAACTTAAGGAGCGTGAGAAATGGAAGAAGCGAACAAGCTCGGCAAGAAGATCACCACTCTGCGCGAGGCGCATCATCTGAGCGCGCAGGATCTGGCCGATCGCTGCAGCTGCGACGTTTCCGTCATCGAAGGACTCGAGGGCGGCGAGCTGCCCCCTTCGCTTGCGCCCCTCATCAAGATCACCCGCGCGCTGGGCGTCCGTCTGGGCACGCTCATGGACGACGACGAGGAGATCGGCCCCGTTTACATCGATGCCGATCAGATGGAGGAGGTCCAGCGCCTCAAGAGCCTGCAGACCGCCAGCGACGCGGGCGATCTGAGCTACTTCAGCTTGGCCGCCGGCCGTCCTTCGCGCCATATGAACCCCTTCGTCATCACCGTCGATCCCTCCGATGAGACCGAGCATCACCTGGTCGGTCACGAGGGCGAGGAATGGCTGTTCGGCGTCGAAGGCCAGATTGAGATCGAGTATGGCAAGGGCAATATCTTCGTGCTCGGCCCCGGTGAGAGCATCTATTACGACTCCATCGTCCCGCATCAGGTCCGCGCCCACGACGGTCAAAAGGCGAAGTTCCTCGCCGTCGTGTACGAGCCCATGTAGTTTTCGTTCCGTCGGCCTGCCGTCCGACGGAACTGCTCGACGCTGCGAGGCGGCGATGCACCCCTGCTTCGCACGATCCCGCAGGCTTGCGTACCAAAGTACGCGGCGTCTGCGCTATCCTGCGAATCAGGGGCACCTCGCCGCCTCTTGCTGACATATCCAGTACAGTCTCTCGTTTCTGGTTGAAAAGAGTTTTCATATGGCTGAATCCGAAACCAAATCCCGTATTCCGGTTATGCCGGAGGACGTCGTCGCCGCGGCGATTGCGGCGGGGGAGCCCATTCCGGGGTCCCAGGATTATCCGCTCCACTCCGAAAAGACCATCGGACAGTATTTCCGCGACCAGGTGGCGATCGACCCGGCGCACGAGTTCGTGGTGTATCCTGACCGCATGCTGCGCTGGTCCTATCAGGACTTCGACGACCGCACCGACAATCTGGCGCGCGGACTTCTGGCCATCGGCATGGAGCCGGGCGACCACCTGGGCGTGTGGGCGCGCAACATTCCCGACTGGCTCACGTTCATGTATGCGTGCGCCAAGATCGGCGTGGTGATGGTCACCGTCAACCCGGTGTACAAAAGCCACGAGCTCGACTACGTGCTCAAACAGTCCGACATGAAGGCGTTGTGCGTCATCGACGCCTACCGCGACGTCGATTACCTGCAGATCATCCGCGATCTCGTGCCTGAGTCGCTCACGCAGGAGCGCGGGCATCTGGACTCCAAGAACTACCCCTGCCTCAAAAATCTCATCTACATGGGTCCCGAGAAGCATCGCGGCTTCTACAGCGTGCCCGAGCTTATCCTGCTTGGCCGCTATGTGGACGAGGATGCGATCTCCAAAGCCGAGGAGAAGTTCGACAACAACGACGTCGTGATGATGCAGTACACCTCGGGCACCACCGGATTCCCCAAGGGCGTCATGCTCACGCATCGCAACATCCTCAACGATGGTTTCTACATCGGCGAGGGCCAGAAGCTCACGCCTCTCGACCGCGTCACGCTGCCGGTGCCGTTTTTCCACTGCTTCGGCTGCGTGCTGGGCGTGATGGCGTGCTTGACGCATCGCTCCACGATGATCATCGTGGAGGAGTTCGACGCCAGCCTGGTCCTTCAGGCGATCCACAAGGAGCGCGCCACGGCGGTCTACGGCGTTCCGACGATGTTCATCGCCGAGCTCAACCATCCCGATTTCGACACGTTCGACCTGTCGAGCCTGCGCACGGGCATCATGGCCGGAAGCTCGTGCCCGCCCGAGACCATGCGCGAGGCGATCGACCGCATGAACCTGCGCGAGCTGACGATCTGCTACGGCCTCACCGAGACCAGCCCCGTGTTCACCCAGACGAGCGCCGACGACGACCTCGAGCACAAGTGCGAGACGGTCGGCAAGCGCCATCCTCCGGTGCTCGTGAAGATCGTCGACCCCGAGACGGGCGAGCGCTGCGGCTTCA
Organism: uncultured Eggerthellaceae bacterium; assembly: GCA_958452575.1. GTDB lineage: Bacteria > Actinomycetota > Coriobacteriia > Coriobacteriales > Eggerthellaceae > Aphodovivens. Next base: position 477,104 of record CAUDUM010000001.1, on the reverse strand, counting down.
ACGAGCCGGGCGAGCTGTGCTGCAAGGGCTACAACGTCATGAAGGGCTACTACAAGATGCCCGAGGAGACCGCAAAGGTCATCGACGACGAGGGCTACCTGCATTCCGGCGATCTCGGCACGGTGGACGAGGAGGGCTACTACCGCGTCACCGGCCGCGTCAAGGACATGATCATCCGCGGCGGCGAGAACATCTACCCGCTCGAGATCGAGAACTTCCTGCTGACCAACCCCGGCGTGCTCGATGCGCAGGTGGTCGGCGCGCCCGACGCGCGCCTCGGCGAGATCGTGGTCGCGTTCATCCGCAAGCGCCCCGGCTTCGAGGACATGACCGAGCAGAGCGTGCGCGAATGGGCGATCCCGCGTATCGCACGCTACAAGGTGCCCAAGCGCGTCTTCTTCGTGGATGACTTCCCGATGACGCCTTCGATGAAGGTGCAGAAGTTCAAGCTGCGCGAAATGGCAGCCGAGCTCGTCGGCGCCAGCGCCCCCGCTCCGGGACCTGCGACGGGGAAGTAGGCCTCTTCAACGACGAGAAACGGCCGCCGCCGCGTCTGCTCTGATCATCCGACTCGTTTCGGAGCTGGATGGAGAGGGGAGGATGCGGCGGTCGTTTTGTCTTTTGAGCACGGTTGCTGGCGATTGGGGCGGGGTCGCGCCGACGCTGGAAGCCGCATCGTCGGTGCATGCGATGTCGCATTCGCGTTATTTCATCCAGAATCAGCGAAAGCCGGATAAAAAGAAGCGAATGCGACTTCCGTGTCACTGAAAATGGATGAAATTCCGCGAATGCGATGAAATGAACTCGCTAAAAAGTCGCAACCGCCCCATTCTATCCAAGATCTTCGAAAGTTGGATGAAACGGGGCGGTTGCGACTTTTCGCCACGGTTTTCCGGACGATGCCGGCTCTGGGTGTCCGCGTTCGCGATTCCACAAAGGCGTACGTCTGCAGCTACGATGCGTAATGCAAACTTTCGAATTATCGACCGTGATACAGAATGCGGAAAACGGCTGTGACCATGATTTCCCGGATAGCGGATCCTCGTTGCTGCTAGCCCTCGATACTCGCGCCCGGCTCGCGGGAGGTGGCGGGTTCGGGGCGTGCGGGGATCGTCGGGATGCGGATGAGGACGAGGTAGAGCAGGAAGGCCGCGCAGCACGAAAGGATCGCCCATACAAGTGGTTTTTGGACGAGCGCTGCGGAGATCGCCAGCGCCGACAGTGAGATTGCGAGGATGCGCGCTTTCTTGCCGGCGGTGATGCCTCCGGACTCCTTGAAGGGGACGACGTAGCTTTGGTACAGGCGCGTCGAGAGCATCCATTGATGAATGCGAGGCGAGCTGCGCGCAAAAAGGAAAGCGGCAAGAAGGAGAAACGGGGTAGTAGGCATGACGGGGATCACGACCCCGATCGCGCCGAACCCCAGGCAGATCCAAGCGACGCAGAGCAGCAGATAGCGTTTCAAATCCGTGCCTTTCAATCTGGTGCTTCAGTACGAGTTAACCATATCATACAAATACGTTTCAATCCGATGTCGATGACGAGATTCCGACATAATTGCGGCAAGCGGACGTTCATGTGCAGAACTTGCGATATGCCCGGGGGCGTGGTTGGCAGGTTTTCTGGGAATATGCTATAGTGCACAAAGCATGCGCGAGGGCGTTTGGGTTCGTGCGCACCATACTTTCGGTCTTGTTGGAAAGTGGGCTTGTCCCGCTTTCTTTGTTGTAAGGGCCGTTTCCGGTGCACGCGATGGCTGCAAGCGCACACGCATATGGTTTGACCGGCGGCGATGCCGCGGACAGGAAGGAGAGGCAAGGCGTGCTCAGCAACAAGGAAAAACAGCTGCTCGATGCGCTTTCGCCCCGAGCCGTCCAGGAGGGCGTCGAGATCGTGACGATCGAAGTCGTCGGATCCAAGAAGTCCCCCACCATCCGCGTGTACATCGACACCGACCACGGCGTGAGCTTCGATGAGCTGTCCGCCGCCCAGGTATGGATCAACGACATCATGGATGAGATCGATCCGTTCCCCGGCGCCTATATGCTCGAGGTCTCCTCGCCGGGCATCGACCGCCCGCTTCGCACGCCCGAGCATTTCGAGCGTTTTGCGGGGCAGACGGCGCAGGTCAAGACCAAAGGCCCGCTCGATGGCCGCAGCTCGTTCACGGGGACGATCGTCTCCGCCGACGACGATGCCGTTGTGCTGGACGTGGACGGCGCGCAGGTGAGCGTGCCCATGGATGTCATCAAGCGTGCCCATCTCAAGGGCACTGTGGATTTCGGCTCGTAGACGGCCGGAACGAGGGAAAGGAACGCAGACGTGGCAACTTCCGAACTGATCGAGGCTCTTCAGGCGCTTGCCCATGAGCGCAAGATCGACGAGCTGTACCTGATCGACCGCCTCGAGGCGTCGCTGGCCAAAAGCTATCAGCATATCCTCGATCTCGAGTGGGATGCTCGCGTGACGATCGACCGCCAGACCGGCAAGATCTACGTGTACGAGCTTGTCCCCAAGGGCGATCCCGATCCCGAGACCGGCGAGTACGCCGAGTTCGAGGAGCGCGACGTCACTCCTGACGACGTGAGCCGCATCGCCGCCCAAAACGCCAAGAGCGTCATCAGCTCCATCGTGCGCGAGGCTGGCCGCCAGTCCATCTACGAGGAGTTCTCCAGCCGTGTGGGCGATCTGGTCACCGGCACGGTGCTGCAGGGCACGCCCGATTTCACGATCATCAAGATCCGCGACGGCGTCGAAGCCGAGCTGCCGCATTACGACCTCAAGCGCAATCCCAACGAGCGCAACGAGCGCCCCGACGGCGAGCGCTACCGCCACAACCAGCGCCTGAAGGTGCTGATCATCGAGGTGCGCGATCCTCAGAACGAGCCTCCGCGCATGCGCGGCGACCAAGCCCGTCCCTCGATCGTGGTCTCCCGCACGCATCCGGGCCTCATCCGCCGTCTGTTCGAGATCGAGGTTCCCGAGATCTATGACGGTCTGGTGGAGATCAAGTCCATCGCCCGCGAGCCCGGCGCCCGCTCCAAGGTGGCCGTCGCCTCGCGCGAGAGCAACCTCGATCCCGTCGGCGCGTGCGTCGGCCCCAAGGGCAGCCGCGTGCGCATGGTCGTCGAGGAGCTGCACAACGAGCGCGTCGACGTCATCCAGTGGAACGAGGATCCCGCCGTCTACGTGGCCAACGCGCTTTCGCCCGCCAAGGTGACGCGCGTCATCGCCGACGAGGAAAAGCACTTCGCCACGGTCATCGTGCCCGATGACCAGCTTTCGCTGGCGATCGGCAAGGAGGGCCAGAACGCCCGCCTCGCCGCACGTCTGACCGGATGGCACATCGACATCAAGAGTGCTTCGTTCACGGGCGCCGTTCCCGAGGAAGATGAGAACATGCTCATCGACGAGGAGGAGCCCATGGAGGAGGAGCTGTGCGCCTACATCAGCGATGACGGCGTGCACTGCCGCAACCACGCGCGTCCGGACAGCCGTTACTGCGGTGTCCACGCGTTCATGGACGGCGAATAGACGAAGACCATCCTGAGGAGGAGCACGGTGGGCACGCAAAGCGTCAAAAAGCAGCGTACTTGCATCGCCTGCGGCAAGCAGGCGGGCAAGGGCGAGCTTCTGCGCATCGTGCGCGCCTCCGACGGTTCGGCGGCTTTCGACGGCACAGGCAAGGCTGCGGGCCGGGGCGCATACGTGTGCTCTGCCTCCTGCTTTGCAAGCGCCGTCAAGGCCCATAAGCTCGAGCGGGCGCTGAGGACGAAGCTCGATCAGCAGCAGTACGATCGGATCGAAGCCGAGATCGCTTCGGCTCTGCGCCAGTCGCAGGAGATAGTAGAGGAGTAGTGGTATATGCCCAGCATGCGCGTACATGAGCTGGCCAAGGAATTCAACCTTTCCAGCAAGGAGATGCTCGACAAGCTCCATGAGATGAAGATCCCCGCGAAAAGCCATGCGAGCATGCTCGCCGACGCCTACGTCGTCAAGGTGCGCAAAAAGCTCGAGGCCGAGCTGGGCGTCACCGCCGACGGCAAGGAGGACGTGACGTCTGAGGCCGCCGTCAGCAAGAAGGAGGCCGAGGAGAAGAAGGCCGAGGAGGAGCGCGCCCGCCGCGAGGCCGTGGAGCAGGAGCGCGCCCGCCGCGAGGCCGAGCGCGCCCGTCGCGCCGGCATTGAGAAAAAGGCCGGGCCCGCGCAGGGCGGGGAGGGCAAGCCCGCTTCCGCTCCGACCTCCCCGTCTCCGTTCGAGAAGCTTGAGAGCCAGATCGAAAGCGAAAAGGAGCGCGTGGCACGCGAGGCCGCCGAGGCCCGTGCCCGTGCCCGCGCCGCCGCGGCGGCCAAGGAAGTCGCCAAGAAGCAGGCTGTCGAGGAGGCGCTCAAGCAGCGCCAGCATCGCAAGTCCGGCGCCAAGGCGCAGTCCTCCGAGCAGCATAAGCCGGCTCCCGCTCCCGGCACGCGCCGCAGCGGCGGCTTCGATTCGCTGCTCTCCCAGATCGAGTCCGAGGCAAAGCGCATCGAGGAGCAGAAGAAGCAGCAGGCTGCGGCTCCGTCCGGGCGCAAGGGCGCTGCTGCCGGCCAAGGCGCTGCCGCCCGCAAGGGCAAGAAGGGCCATGGCAAGAAGGGCGTGCACTTCGAGCAGATCGTTCCCGAGCTCGAGGTCCAGATGGCGCAGCCCGAGGACCGCTACGCCCAGATGGCCGTCCAGGCCGAGAAGCTGCAGCGCGACAAGGTGCTCGCCGAGGCGCGCGCCGCTGTCGCCGCCGCCAGCACCCATGAGGGCGAGGGCCGCCGCAAGAAGCGCAAGCAGAAGCGCGAGGCCGAAGCGCGCGAGCGCGCCGAGCTCGAGGCGATCGAGAAGGGCCTCGATCCCACGCTGGTGCTCGACGATTCCGTCGTCGAGATCCCGCAGGGAGCGACGGTCGCCAAGTTCGCCGAGCTGCTGGGCGTGCAGCCCAACGACGTCATCAAGCGCCTGTTCATGCTGGGCCAGGTGCTCACGCTTACGCAGTCGATGAGCGACGACTTGATCGACCTGATCGCCGACGACATGGGCCGCAAGGTGCGCGTCGTTTCCCCCGAGGAGGAGTACGCGGTCGTGTACCACGACTCCGAGGAGGATCTCAAGCCGCGTCCGCCCGTAGTCACCGTCATGGGCCACGTCGATCACGGCAAGACGTCGTTGCTCGACGCCATCCGCCACACCGGCGTCGCCGAGGGCGAGGCCGGCGGCATCACGCAGCATATCGGCGCTTCCGTCGTCAACATCGACGGCCGTCAGATCACGTTCATCGACACGCCCGGTCATGAGGCGTTCACCGCGATGCGTGCCCGTGGCGCGCAGGTCACCGACGTCATCGTGCTCGTCGTGGCGGCTGACGACGGCGTCATGCCGCAGACCATCGAGGCTATCAACCATGCCAAGGCAGCCGACGTGCCGATCGTCGTGGCCGTCAACAAGATCGACAAGCCCGGCGCCGACCCGACCCGCGTCCGCCAGGAGCTCACCGAGTACGGCGTCATCCCCGAGGAGTGGGGCGGCAAGAACATGTTCGTCGAGGTGTCTGCAAAGCAGAAGCTGCATATCGACGATCTGCTCGAGACGATCCTGCTGCAGGCGGACGTCCTGGAGCTCAAGGCCAACCCCGACGCGCTCGCTTCCGGCTTCGTCATCGAGGCGAACCTGGACAAGGGCCGCGGCCCGGTGGCCACCGTGCTCGTCCAGCGCGGCACGCTGCATCCCGGCGATGCGGTCGTCGCAGGCACGTCGCACGGCCGTGTGCGCGCCCTGGTCGATCCCAAGGGCAAGCACGTCGATGCGGCGTTGCCGTCCGACCCGGTCGAGATCCTGGGCCTGTCCAGCGTTCCGACCGCCGGCGACGAGTTCCGCGTCTTCGAGGACGAGCGCGACGCCCGCAAGCTCGCCGAAGAGCGTGCGCTGCGCGCCCGCCTGGCCGAGCAGGAGTCCAAGAGTCATATGAGCCTGGATGACCTGTTCAGCCGCATCGAGGAGGGTAAGCAGACCGACCTCAACCTCATCGTCAAGGCCGACGTCCAAGGCTCCATCGAGGCTCTGCGCGACGCGTTCAACAAGATGGACCAGTCTGAGGTCAAGATCAACATCGTCCACTCTGCCGTCGGCGGCATCACCGAGACTGATGTCACTCTTGCTACGGCCTCCGACGCCATCATCATCGGTTTCAACGTGCGTCCGACCGGCAAGTCGCGCCAGCTGGCTGAGAAGGAGAAGGTTGACATCCGCCTGTACAGGGTCATCTACCAGGCGATCGAGGATATCAATGCCGCGCGCGTGGGCCTGCTTTCCCCCGACATCGTCGAGGAGGACACCGGCATCGCCGAGGTCCGCGAGACCTTCAAGGTGCCCAAGGTCGGCACCGTCGCCGGTTGCTACATCGTCGAGGGCGAGATCAACCGCGACGACAAGGTGCGCATTGTGCGCGACGGCACGGTCATCTTCGAGGGTAGCCTGGCTTCGCTGCGCCGCTTCAAGGACGACGTCAAGTCCGTCAAGCAGGGCTACGAATGCGGCATCGGCGTGGAGAAGTTCCAGGACATCAAGGTCGGCGACACGATCGAAGGCTACAAGGTCAAGGAAGTCGAACGCACCGAATAACAAGAATGAATGCTGCCGGGGTTGTCTATCCCCGGCAGGGCGGCGGAGGAACACGCCGTGCTCAAACAGGTCCTGAGCTCGCACGAACCGTCCACTGGACGGTTCGGCTCGTGCGGATACTGCGCGCGGCACGTCCCTCCGCCGCCTTCTTGTTGTCAGGCCTTGTGTCCGCGGAATAAAGAAGCGTGCGGGCTTCGCCCGCATCGGATGGGTGTGCAATAATCTGAAATGCATGAAGGATGCAACTTCGAAAGGGGCGCATCATGAAACAGGGTTCTTCCAATCGCCGGGTCAATGGACAGGCTCGGGAGGTCATCTCCAATATCCTGTTGTTCGAGATCTCGGATCCGCGGCTTTCGCTGGTGACGATCACGGGGTGCGAAGTCAGCTACGATCGCAGCGCCTGCAACGTGTTCTACACGGCGGCGCCGGGATCCTATGACGAGGTTGCCGCGGCGTTCAAGGCGGCTTCGGGGCGCATTCGCTCGCTGATGGCGCGCCAGCTGTCGTGGCGTGTGGCTCCGGAGCTGCGATTCCATCTGGACAAGAGCGTCGACGAGGCCGAGCGCATCGCTACGGCTTTGGCAGCCGATGCGCCGCGCAACGAGGCTTCAGCGCGCATCGACGCCGACGACGTGGATGGCGCAGCCTTAGAAGACGGTGAGTAGCCGATGACGGCCACCCCTCAAACCAACACCACGTTGCGCGCTATCACCGATGAGCTTGCGCAACGCGATGACATCGTCATATGCGGGCATGTGAGCCCTGATGGCGACTGCATCGGATCGCAGCTCGCCCTTATGCATGCGCTGCGCTCCCTTGGCAAGCGCGTCGCCTGTGTTCTTGCCGAGGATGAGGGTTGCATCGACGAGTCGTTCTCGTTTTTGCCGGGTATCGGGGAGATTGTGCCTCCATCCTCCTACGACGGTCCCATCGGCGTGTTCGTCGGCGTGGACGTTCCCACCGTGGAGCGCATTGGAGATGCTTCCGCGTTGCATGGCAGAGCCGCGTTCAAAGTCACGGTCGACCATCACGCGGTCGAATCGACGATGGCCGATCTGGTGTACGTCGATCCCGATGCTGCCGCCACGGCGCTGCTAGTCTGGGAACTTGCGGGACACCTGATGGAGCATCGGGATGAGCGTGTGGCGACATGCGCCTACACCGGCCTCGTCACCGACACGGGCCGTTTCCAATACCAGAACACCGATGCTGCTTCCCTTGTTGCCGCATCGGAGATGGTCGCTTCGGGCGCGGATCCCGCTATGGTGGCGCGCGAGGTTTTTCAGAACCGTCGCCTTGCATCCATCCAGCTGGAGGCGCGCGCGATCGAGCGCATGGTATTCACCGACGACGGCTCCGCCGTTGCAAGCTGGCTTTCGATCGGAGACTTCGAGGAGCTGGGCGCCAGCAAGCCGGATGCCGAGCCGATCATCAACAGCCTCCGCTCGGTCAAAGGAGTGCGCGTCGCCTGCATGCTGCGTGAGCAGGATCATGCGGTGCGGGGGAGTCTCCGCGCCAAGGACGACACGGATGTCAGCGTCCTCGCCCGTCGCTTCGGCGGGGGAGGGCATAAGGCGGCTGCTGGTTTCACGCTTGAAATGGAACTGGGACAGGCGTTTCAGACGGTCCTCGAGGCGATGGCCGAGCTTGTATCCGGCGATTCTGGACCAGGTTCAGGGGAAGGCGCGCTGCGGTGAAACGCGGATCCACTGATTACAGCTTGGTGATCGGTATCAACAAGCCTACTGGGATGAGTTCGCATGACGTGGTCAACCGCGTGCGCCGCGTGTTCGGCGAGCGTCGCGTCGGCCATACCGGCACGCTCGATCCCATGGCCGAAGGCGTGCTTCCCGTCTGCGTTGGGCCGGCGACCCGTCTCGATCCTTATTTTACCGGGCACGACAAAACCTATCGGGTGCGTATCGCGTTCGGCATCTCGACGACCACCGACGATGCGGAAGGAGAGATCCTGCGACGCGGGGACGTCCCCGCCGAGCTTGAGGATCGCGCGTTCTCCGAGCTTTTCATCGCGCAGCAGATTGGAAAGCGCAACCAGCTTCCGCCTGCGTATTCAGCGATCAAGGTGAACGGCAAGAAAGCCTACGAGGCCGCACGCCAAGGTGCCATCATCGACTTGACGCCGCGTGAAATCGAGGTGATCGATGCGCGCCTGATCGCCATCGGCAGGGGCTACGCGCTTCCCGCAGGGGCATCCGATGAGGGCTCCGATGGGTCCGTCATCGTCGATCTTCCCTGGTGGGATGTTGAGTTTCGCGTTTCCAAGGGCACCTATATCAGATCGCTTGCCAGGGATGCGGGCGTCGCCCTGGGCTGTCCTGCCCATGTGGCCGCGCTGCAACGCACCGTCGCGGGATCGCTGTCGCTTGACGAATGCGTGACGCTGGAAGCGCTCGAGACGGAGCGCGAGGCAGCGGCGTTGGATCCGGTCAAGCTGCTGGGTTTCCGCTTCGCTTTTGCCGACGGCCCTTTGGCAGCGCGTATCGCCAACGGCGCGCAGCTGCGCCCCGACGAGCTTTCGCTGTTCGTCCGCCGCAGGACATCCGCTGCGATGGAGCTGTGCGCATGCACGGCGGGCGTGCGCGAAAGCTGCGAAGGGCCTCGGGATGGCGAGATCGTTTCGGTCATCTCCGAGAACAAGCTCGTCGCGTTGTATTCGTTCGATGCTGCGAAGGGCTTTTGGCGTGCTGCGTGCGTTTTCCAGAAAGGGGTGTCCCGTGGCAGCTGTCTATAAAGTGGACATCGATGCGCCCGGCGACCTGTTCGCGCAAAGCAGCTGCGCGTTCGGTGTGTTCGATGGCGTGCATCGAGGGCACCGTTACCTGCTCGATTGCGCACGCAAGGAGGCGTCGCGATCGGGCGGTCGTTTCGTGGTCCTTACCTTCGACGTCGATCCTGACGAGCGTTTCCATCCGCAGCGGTTGAAGAAGCTCATGTCGAACGAGGCGCGTATCGGCTGTTTGTCCGATCTGGCCGACGTCGTCGCCATCCTGCCTTTCACCGACGAGCTTTCGGGTTTGGCCCCCGACGCCTTTTTGGACGCGACGTTCGGCGCAAGCGTGCCGTCTGCGATCCATGTCGGCTGCGATCTGAGATTCGGCGTCCGCGCAACGGGGACGGTCTCCGATATGCGCTTTTGGGGCGACTCCCGCGGCATGTTGGTGCGCTCCCACGAGCTTTTTGAGATGGAGGGGGCGCCCATCACCGCCACGCGCATCCGAAAGCTTCTGGAGAGGGGCGCCATCGAGGACGCCAACCGTCTGCTGGGCAGGAGGTATTCCCTCAAGGGCACCGTCCTTGCCGGACGAGGGGAAGGCGCTGATATGGGCTTTCGCACCGCCAACCTTGTCGTCGAGGATATGCTGCGCGTGCTCGGAGACGGCGTCTATGCGGCGTATGCGCTAGTGGATGGCGTTCGGTACAAAGCTGCGGTCAACGTCGGCGTGGCAGCGACATTCGCGGATCGCGCCACCGCCACCTGCGAGGCCCATCTTCTCGATTTTTCCGGAGATCTCTACGGCAAGCAGGTGGAGCTCGAGTTCGCTCATTGGCTTCGCCCCATGCGCAAGTTCGAAGACCTCGACGAGCTCATCGCCACGGTTATGGGCAATATCCAATGGGTGAGGGATAATCTCTAAGCCAAAAAGGCGACGCCGATGACGGTGCCGCCTTTCTTCATCAAATCGCGTCGCTTACGTGCTCGCACGCGTCGCCGTAAAGCGAGTATCTATCGCTTGCGATGATCTGCGCTCCGTCGACGGGATCGAGCGCGATGAAGTTGTCCAAGGTCAGATTGTCGGGATCCTGCACGTCGCGATAACCCATGAGGCAGATCCAGTGCTCGTTGGAGGAGCCCGACACATGGATGACGGTCGGCTTGCCAGCTGCGATATTGTCATAGGCTTCGCGGAGCAGCGCCTGGTCGGTGCCGAGCGATCGGAACGAGGAGTTTCCTCCGCCCCAGCCGGGCCAGGTGCAGCATCCGCATCCGTAAGCCGCATGCGAATTCGCGGTTCCGTATATGATCGCATCTCCGTACGCGCATGAGAATCCAGGGCAGCATACCCAGTGCCCGGTGGATTGCTGGCTTCCGATCGCCGCTATCAAAGCGGGGTCGTAGGACAGCGTGCGGTTTGCGCGCATCGCGATTTCATCGGCGCGCTGCAGTGCGGTGTCGCCGACGTGTTGGATTTGGGACGCGACTCCCGAGAGGGCGGATGCCGCGATCGGCGCGGATTCTTCGTCAGTGTAAGCGGGCGAGGCGGCGGCTGTCAGCAAAGGCAGCGTCAAAGCCGCTGCCGCCGCTATGCGCGCAAGGCGCATGGGGGTCGTTGGACGGACTGCCTGCAAGGGCCTATCCTTTCCGGTCGCACGGGTGCAGTTGAGTGGTTCGGTTGTCGCGACCTTGCGGATAAGCCTAGCAGCGGATATGACGCATCATCGCAATCCGTCGCTTTGAACAGCGTTTCGCCATACGCGCCCCATCGGTTCGCCAGAAGCGCTCCGCGATTTCTTCATACTTGCTCATCGGGGATCTTTGAAGCTGATAAGACATATTTACAACTTAGAATAGCTTCCAACAGGGAAAACGAAGAATACTCAATATGCATTACAGCATTTATCCCCGCGTTGCGTTTGAATCATCATTCTGCGTGATGGCGCAACGGGCTTTGATAACGGACGATGAGCCCATCCAAAACGAAGTCGACGCCCTAAGGAGGCACGCATGAAAATCCTCGGCATGGGAGTTCCCGAGCTCCTCATCATCCTGGCGGTCATCCTGCTGATCTTCGGCCCGAAGAACCTTCCCAAGCTTGGCAGCGCGCTGGGCAAGACCGTCAAGAACCTGCGTGAGGGCGTGGGCGGAGCCAAGAAGGATGCCGAGGAGGGCTTCGCCGATGCCGAGGAGGCGGCCGAGGAGGCTCAGCCCGTCGCCGCGATCGAGGAGGCGGCCGAAGAGGAGCCTGCTCCCCAGAAGAAAAAGGTCACGCGCCGCGTCACCACCAAAGCCTAAGGCGATCCCTCGCGCATCGCGCGAGTAGCATATAAGGATCGATTCCTTCCTCAGCAGCAACGCCCGCCATGCGGGCGTTGCGCGTTTTTGGGCGATTGCCCATCGCCGCTGCGCCGCCGGGGCAGGTCGGCTATCATGGAACGCGCACCGGCATCGAATCAAGCGAAAGGGGAGGGCATGGGCCTGTTCGACGGGATATCCGCGCGCGCGGTCGCGGGTTTCGCGTGCCAGCAGGGCTTCCTCTACGCGTTGTTCTATTTGGGGAGCAACCGAGCCGTCGATGTGGCGGGTGCGCCTATCGAGCGCATCGACCTTCTTTTGACGCTCGCCTTCATGGTGCTGTCGTTCGCTGTCGTGCGCGCCGCTTCGCTCAGGGCTCGCAAAGCGCTGCTGGCCCCCACGCTGGTGGGGTGGTACGCGGTCCTTCTCATCATCGGCTCGCTTCTGGTGACGTTGCCCCTCAACGCCGGAATCCTGGAGGTTGCTGCCGAGGGCGCGCTGGTGGGGCTTCCGTCCGGGTTTTTGCTGTGCGCTTGGGGACGAGCGCTTGTCGGCTTCCCTCGCTTCTGCGGTTCCCGCGAGGTTCTTCTTGCCACGGCTCTCGGTGCGGCTGCGGGCCTCATCCTTTTCGCTGTTCCCATCCCCGGCTTGATCGAACTCCTCAAGCTTCTGCCTATAGGCAGCGCGTGGGCGCTGCGTTCGATGGTGCCTGCTTCAACGGCTTCGGAGCAGCGAGATGACGCCGATGCCGATCTCCCCTTGTCTCTATCCGCACTGCTCGCATCTCCTGAGGAGCGGGCCGCTGCCGCGCGGCTTTCGAGCAGGGTGGTGGCGGGCACCGCATTGTTCGGAGTCGCGGGAGGCTTTATGGAGGTGTTTTCGTCGGAGCCCGGCATGGCTTCGATGCCGACGTTTCCGGCGACGCTGCTCATCTTGGTGCTGTTCTGCGTGGCCGCGGCGCAGCTGCTCGCCGCGCTCAACCTGGGGACAGGTGATGACGCAACCGATGGCGGCGGATCTTTGGCGGGTGTTTATCGCCTTGCATTGCTGCTCATGATGGCGGGGTATTTGTTCATCCCCGTGCTCGGCGGGTTTGGGATCACCGGCCAATCCATCGTGCTTGCCGGCCATCTCGGGTTGACCTGCGTGCTTATGACGATGTTCCTTGCCATCGCCCGCGCATCGGGCAATGACGCTGCCGTGTCGTTCGCGCGCGGGTTCTTCGCTCTGTATGCTGGAGAGATCATCGGCATCGCGCTGGGAAACGCGATCGAACTTGCGCAGCCGGGTGCGGCTCAGCCCTTCGCCGTTGCCGCATGCGCCGGACTGGCGTCGCTGTTCGCCTACCTGTTCCTGTTCACCGAACGTGATTATGTCGAACTCACCGCCATTGCGGGGGGCATCGACGCCTTCGATGAGGCGTGCAGGCGGATCGCGGCGGACGCGGGGCTGTCCAAGCGCGAGGCCGAGGTGCTTCCCTTGGCTTTGCGCGGACGCACGTCGGAGCGCATCGCCGGCGAGCTCTGCATCGCCAAGAGCACGGCGGACACGCATCTACGCCGCATTTACTCCAAAGCCGGCGTGCACAACCGCCAGGAGCTCATCGATTTAGGCGAGCGCATCCAAGACAGCGTTCGCGGCGGTCGATGACGGTTGCTGCCATCACCTCCGTGCGCAGCGGCGGCTACCACGACAGCTCTTCGATTATCGCGCCATCCATATCCTTGAGGTAGAAGGAGCCGTTTTCGTAGACGGCGTAGCTTGCCGTTCCGTCCTTGGGAAGCGAGGTGCTTCCAGGATTGACGAACAGCACGCCATCGCGCGCATCGAGCGTCTTCACATGCGTGTGGCCTGTCAGTAAGACGGAGCCCGGCGCCAAGCGCGGCGGATCGTCGGGAGCGTTGCCGGGAAGGTGCCCATGGGAAAGGTGCATCAAGCGGCCGTCCGCTTCCAAAAGGGCATAGTCAGCGCGGCAGGGGAACGAAAGCACCATCTGATCGACTTCCGAATCGCAGTTTCCCCGCACCGCCATGATGGTATCCGCCCATTCGTTGAGGATGCCTGCCACCTCCATCGGAGCGTATGAGGGTGGAAGCGGGTTGCGCGGTCCGTGGTAGAGCAGGTCCCCCAAAAGGACGATGCGGTCGGGCCGCTCCTGCTCGACGCGGCGCGCGAGTGCGCGTGCGGCGGCGGCGGATCCGTGGATGTCGGATGCTATCAGCAGCTTCATGGCAGCTCCTTTGGGAATATCGGGGATGCGCGATCATAGATCCGCGCAGTAGTCGCGGATCGAAACGCGTCGCACGTCGTCGGGGAACAAGTGGCGGTACAGCGACAGGAAGTAATCGTCCGTCATCGACGATATGTAGTCGACGACGATCTGATCCGCGTCTTCGCGCAGGTAGTCCTCTGGGGTGATCGAGCGCGATTTGGCGCAGAGCCTGGCGGTGTGGTGCTTGAAGACAGGCGACGACTCGTCACCGCGTGCGAGGTCTTGGATGAGCCGCTCGTAAAGGCGCTCGAACATCTCCTGCACCAGATTGCCGGCATCTTCGGTCATGCCCTCTTCGTTGTAGATCAACTCGTAGTTTTGGCGCTTGGCGCGTTTGAGGTCGGAGAACGCCTCTTCGCTCATGCTGATGCGTTCGGTGCCGTAGCTGTGGTTGACGATGTCGACGGTCAGGTTGTTGATGATGCGGGCGTTGTCGGTTCCGATGTAGTCGGAGTCGAAGATGTCGAGCGAGGGGATGACGCCGCGGTCGATGGCGTCTTGGCGGTCCTTGCCGATGTAGGCGATCATGTCGCTCACGCGCACGACGCATCCTTCGAGCGTCGAGGGGCGCAAGGTCGCGATAGAGGATTCGTCCCGGACACAGGTCTCCACAGCCGCGTCGAGTTGGGAAAAATCCGCCATAGCGCCGAGTTCGAGCGTCTGGCAGGCGAACTCGCCATTGTGGCAGAGCACGCCGTTGAGCGTCTGCAGGCTGATGTTGCGACGGTAGAGTTTGTCCAGCACGCGGACCGAATGCACATTGTGGTTGAAGTAGCGTCCGGTGCGCGCATGCAGGATGCGGCTGAGGTAGCGTTCGCCGGCATGGCCGAACGGCGTGTGGCCCACGTCGTGGCCCAGGGCGATCGCCTCGATGAGGTGTCCGTTGAGTCCGAGCAGCTCGCCGATCGCGCGTGCCACGCGTCCGACCAGCTGGACATGCAGTCCGCGGCGGCAGATGTCGTCGTCCTCGACGAAGCTGAACACCTGGGTTTTGCCGGCGTAGCGGTTGTAAGCGGGCACGTTGAGGATCTTCTCGATGTCGCGAGCGAAAGCGGGGCGCGCAAGCGTCGCCTCATCATGGGGGTTCGGCTCGCGGCGCAGCACCGCCTCGTCCAAAGTCCGATGGCGCGAGCCGCGTCCCGCCGCGCGGTCGGCGCGGATGGCTTCCTCAATGCCGGGATCGAGCTTTAGGTAGGGGATGGAGCTGCCCATGGACGGGTCCTTTCGGTTTGACGCGTTGCAAGTGCATCACGGCTTTTCGCACCCATTGTAGCAGGTCGTATGCCTCGGCAGCGCATCGTGGCAGCCGCAGGGTCTTTTGAACGGAGGGGCGTTGGTCTACCATAGGGCAACGCAACCAAATCGACGAGGCGGGATATCATCATGAGGATCCTCACCATCAGCGCGCAGAAGCCGGACAGCACCGGAAGCGGCGTGTTCCTTGCCCAGACCGCGCGCAGCTTCGCGGAGGCTGGCCACGAAGTGTCCGTCATCTGCGGCGTCGCGCCCGATGACGATCCTGCCGCCTCCCTTGCCGCGGGGGTGTCGGTGCGCCCCGTCGTCTTTGAAACCGAGGAGCTTCCCTTCCCCGTTTGCGGAATGTCCGATGTGATGCCGTATCGTGCGACGCGGTACCGCGACCTCTCTCCTGAGATGGCGGGGAGCTTCAAAGAAGCCTTCGCACGTGCGATCGTCGAGGAAGACGAGCGCTTCCAGCCCGATCTGGTCATCTGCCATCATCTGTACCTTGCCACGGCGGTCGCGCGCCAGACGCTTGCGCATCGGCGCGTATGCGCAGTGTGCCATTCGACGGATCTGCGCCAGTACGCCCAACACGGGCTTCAGCGCGACTTTATCAAGCAGCAGATCCGTGCGCTTGATAGAATCCTCGCCTTGCATGAAGCCCAGGCGGAGGAGATAGAGCAGCTGTTTGGCGTGGACCCCTCCCGCGTGTCGCTAATCGGAACCGGCTATGATGCCGCGGTGTTTAACCGGGATGACGCTGTGTCGCCTCGCGTTCCCCAAGGCGCCGAAGCGCGATTGCTTTACGTCGGCAAGATCGGAATCGCAAAAGGCGTGGAGAGCCTGCTTGCAGCATCGGATTTGCTTGCGTCCACCGGCACGGCGTTTTCGCTGGATCTGGTGGGAGGCCATAGCGATGAGGGCGAGTACCGACGGATCGTCGATCGCGCCGGACGCTGCACGGTCGAACCGCGTTTCCTCGGAAAGGTTTCCACCGAGCGGCTGGTCGACGCCTACCGTGCGTCCGACGTGTTCGTGCTGCCCTCCTTTTTCGAGGGGCTGCCATTGGTGATCGCCGAGGCGCTCGCATGCGGATGCAAGGTGGTCACCGCCGATCTGCCCGGCATCAGGCAATTCTATGGAAGGTTCCTTCCCGATGCGCCGATCGTGTACGTGGAGCCGCCTCGCATGCAGGATGTCGATAGGCCCTGCGAGGACGAGCTGCCCGCGTACGAGCGTCGGCTCGCAGATGCGCTTGCACGTGCGATCGTGCTGCCGCCGCATCCGTGCGACGTCACCGCTCTTTCGTGGGACCGTCTTGCGCAGCGTATGCTCGATGCCGCATGCGTGCAAGGAGACTGATCATCGGCAACGCCGCTTGCGTTATACTGGGCTGCGAAATCAGCTAGAAGGCGGAAGGCGGCGATCGAGCCATCATCAGCGATGACGACATCCAGAAGGTACGCGAGGCGACCGACGTCGTCGCGCTCATCGGCGAACGCGCTCCGGTTCGCCAGCGCGGGCGCGACTTCTGGTGCTGCTGTCCGCTGCACAACGAGAAGACGCCCTCGCTTAAGATCGATCCCTCCACGCAGCTTTGGCATTGCTTCGGTTGCGGAGCCGGCGGGGACGCGTTCGGCTTCGTCATGCAGGCGGAGGACCTCACGTTTCCCGAAGCGGTGCGCAAGCTGGCCGACCGCGCCCACATCGAGCTTTCCGAGGAGGCACGGCGGGGGACCGCGCCGCGCAGCAAGCGAGAGCGCTTGAAGGCTATCTGCAAGGAGACCGCCGAGTTCTACCACACCCAGCTCATGCGGGGAAAAGGCGCCGACGCTCAGGCCGCGCGCGAGTACCTTGCGGGACGCGGTATGGGCGGCAGCGTTCCCAAAGACTGGCAGCTCGGGTTCGCGCCGGGGCGCGAGTCGTTGGTCAGGCACCTGATGGCCAAAGGCTTTGCTGCCGATGAGATGGTCGAGGCCAACGTCGCCCTGTCCCGCAACGGCAAGCTGCGCGACCGTTTCTTCAACCGCGTGATGTTTCCCATCAACGATGTCCAAGGCGAATGCATCGCGTTCGGCGGACGCGTCATCGGCAAGGGCGAGCCGAAGTACCTCAACTCGCAGGAGACCCCCATCTTCCGCAAGTCCCAGGTGCTCTACGGTCTCGACCATGCGAAGGCCGCGATGGCTTCAACCGGTTGCGCCGTGGTCGTCGAGGGCTATACCGACGTGATCATGCTGCACGAGGCGGGGTTGCGCAACGTCGTCGCGACGCTGGGCACCGCGCTCACCTCGCGACATCTGCGTGTACTCTCACGCCATGCGCAGCATCGCATCGTCTATCTGTTCGACGGAGATGCCGCCGGCCAGCGTGCAGCGGATCGTGCCTTGCAATTCATCGATGACAGCATGACTCCCGAGGCGGGGCGCAGCAGGGTCGAGCTTGCCGCTGTCACGCTGCCCGACGACCTTGATCCGGCGGACTTCGTGGCGCAGCGGGGAGCCGATGCCCTGCGCGCGCTGATCGACGATGCTCAGCCGCTTGTGCAATACGGCATCGATCGGCGCATCGAGCGCTATGACTTGTCGCGTCCCGAGGGTCGCTCCGCCGCTTTGGCTGATGCCCTGTCGGTGCTCGCGCCGATCAAGGGCTCGCTCTTGGCCAAAGATTACGCGCGTCAGATCGCCGGGCGCGTCAGAGCGCGCGAGGAGGACGCTCTTGAGGCTCTTTCGCGTCTGAAGCCGCCTCGGCAGCAGACCGAGCCCGACGATGTTCAAGGCGACGCGGCATCCGGCATGTCTTCCGCTGACGGTTCTTCGGCACCCGAATCGAGTCGGCCCCAACGTGCGATGGAGCCTTCCGAGCAGAGCCGCTTGCGGTTCGAGCGTGAGCTTTTAAGCCTTGCCGCGCGCGACCCGCGCGTGGGTCTTGCGCATGTCGACGCCCTTGCCAGCACGCAATGGCACGACCCCGTCCACGAGGCGGTGGCCCGCGGAATCCTGGACATCCTGGCGGAGGGGGGAGCCGTCGACCCTGCCCGGATCGTCGGCGAGGTTTCCCGCGCAGTGCCCCAGGCGGCGGGGATCCTCACTTCGGGCCAGATGGGGGATAGTTCGCAACCGGACGAGCTTGCCGCATTCCTTTCGGAGGAGCTCGCCATCGGCGATGCCGAGGAGGCCATCGCCGGAATGCGTGCGCGTCTTTCCGATCCGCGCGGTCTGTCGCAGGAGGAATACGACTTCATCTTCCAAAGCGTCGTGGGCATGCAGAAAGACCTCACCCGCCGCAAGCTGGCGCACAAGCCGCTGCGATCCGATCTCGGGTGAGCATCGACGCTCCTGTAGGCTCCGTCGGCGCTGCTCTTGTGGATGTTTGCCGTCCTGTCCTGTACAAAACGCGATGCAGCGCGGACAATACGACCTGATGAAAACAGTATCGGCTTGCCGATGGTCCGGCGGGCCGCAGCACCTTCGAGTTGCAAAGGACGTGTTATAGGTGGTCACCATCGTTCAATCCCCCAACCCTCTGCTCAACACCGTTTGCGAGCCGTGCGATCTTGGCGATAAAAGCCTGAAGAAGCTTGCCAAGCAGATGATCAAGACGATGTACAAAAACGACGGCTGCGGTTTGGCGGCACCCCAGCTCGGCGTGCTCAAGCGCCTTGTCGTGATCGACTGCGAAGAGGAGCAGGGCGATCCCATCATCCTGGTCAATCCCGAGATCCTGGAGGTCAAGGGAGATCCGGTCACCGAGGACGAGGGCTGCCTTTCCTGCCCCGGTGTCGCCGTGCCGATTTCGCGCCAGCCGTGGGCGCGCGTGCGCTACTTCGATCTTGACGGCGAGGAGTGGATCATCGAAGGGGACGGTCTTTTGGGTCGTTGCCTGCAGCACGAGATTGATCATCTTGACGGCATCACGATGTTCGAGCGCTGCGATCCCATCGCGCGCATCAAGGCTCTGAGAGATTACGAGCTCGCCGTCGCTGCCGGCGCCAAGCCGGGGCAGACCTCCGTCGATCCCAAGGTCCGGTAGACGATGCGCGTCGTCTTCATGGGCACGCCCAAGCTGGCTGCCGATATCCTGGTCGAACTTGCCCAGCAACACGAGGTCGTGTGCGTCTACACGCGTCCCGACGCCGTGCGCGGCCGGGGCTCCAAGCTGGAGTCGTCGCCGGTGAAGGCGGTTGCGGAGCGCTTGGAGATCCCCGTGCGCACGCCCAAGACCTTGCGCGATGCCGAGGAGCAGGCGTATCTGGAGGAGCTGGCACCCGACGCGATCTGCGTTGCCGCCTACGGCTGCATCCTCCCGCGCGAAGTGCTCGAGATCCCGCGTTACGGCTGCCTCAACGTGCATGCGTCGCTGCTTCCGCGCTGGCGCGGTGCGGCTCCGATCGAGCGTTCTATTCTTGCGGGCGATGAGTATACGGGCGTGTGCATCATGCGCATGGAGGAGGGGCTCGACACTGGTCCGTATTGCGTGCGACGCGCGACCGAAGTCGAGGGCAAATCCGCTACCGAGCTTACCGACGAGCTTGCGAACCTGGGTGCCCGTGCGCTGCTGACGGGGCTTTCGGTCGTCGAGCAGGGCGGCGCTGAGTGGACGTATCAGGATGAAGGTTCGGCCACCTATGCCGAAAAGCTTGGCAAGGACGAACTGTTTCCCGGCCCGGATGATTCTGCAGCTGCAGCGGTTCGCGAGGTGCTTGCCTCGAGCGAAGCGCATCCTGCGCGTGCTGTCATTGCGGGAAGATCCGTCACTTTGGAGCAAACGTCGCTTCCCGTCGACGATCGCGCAGCTAGCCTTTGCGACGGTTTGGAGCAAGGGATGGTTCGCTTTTCCGGGAAGCGCTTGTTCCTGGGGCTGAGCGACGGGCCCATCGAGGTGCTGGCGCTCAAGCCCGATGGAAAGAAGTCGATGGATGCCCGCGCCTTTGCCGCCGGCATCCAGGGAATCAAAGCGGGCGGATGCACGTGGGAGCGCATCGATGGATAGCCGCCGTTCCTCCCGTTCCGACGGTCGTCGTTCCGAGCAGTCGAACCGTCCGCATCGCGGTTCCAGGCATGAGGATCGCCGCTCCGTTCCATCGCATGCGAGCCCTGCCCGTTTGGTGGCGCTCGACGCCTGCCGCATCGTCCGCGAAAGGGATGCCTACGCGCAGGATGTCATACGGGCGACGATTGACCGCTCCCATATGGCGCCCGAGGATCGTGCGTTCGCCACGCGCCTGGTGCTGGGCGTCGTGTCTACCGAAGGCGTGCTCGACGAGCTGATCGATCGATCGCTGCGATCCCCGCGCGACGTCAAATCCGATGTGCGAGACGCCTTGCGCATCGCCGCGTACGAGATGGTCTTCCTCAAAAAAGAGCCGTATGCGGTGGTGGATCAGGGCGTCGAGCTCGTGCGCGCGGTCGCTCCGCGTGCCGCCGGCTTGGGAAACGCCGCCCTGCGCGCGCTTACCCGCGTTGCGGCCGAATTCCCCTTCGGTGACCCTGCCGAGGACATTTGCGCATTCGCGCGTTTGTGCGGGTTCCCGCAGTGGCTGGCAGAGCTGCTGGTGCGCGACCTCGGACCCGAAGCGGCGCGCGAATTCATGCGCGCGAGCAACGAACCCGCTCCGCTTTTCGTGGCGGACAACCCTTTGAAAGCCCAAGCGGGGGAGGTTGCCGCAGAGCTTGAGCGCGCCAAAGCCACCGTCGATCCCGTAGAGGTCGACGGCATTGCCGTGCAGGGCTGCCTTCGCGTTGAGCCCGCGCGCGTGCTTGCGGATGGGCGCATCCGCCATCTGATCGACCAGGGCAAGATGCTCGTCTCCGATGCGTCTTCGCAGGCTGTCGCATCGCTTATCCTGCCCGACCGCAAGCCCGAGTCGCTGCTGGAGGTGGGCGCTGGGCGCGGGACCAAGACGATCCTCGTCGAGGCGGCTGCCGTCCGCCGCTGGGGCGCGCTCCTGCAGGTCCATGCCGCCGTGGACAACCATTCGTTCAAGGTGAAGCTGCTCAAGGAGCGCGCGGCGGCCTATAGGTTGGATGCGATCGAGGGCGTTGTCGCCGACGCCACGCGGCTCCAGGACGATCTGGGGGGTCGCAGATTCGACCTCGTGTTCATCGACGCCCCCTGCTCCGGTTTGGGCACGCTTCGCCGCCATCCCGAGATCCGCTGGCGCCTCACGCCCGCGCATGTCGATGATCTGGCGCGTACGCAGCTTGCGTTGCTCCGCTCCGCGTCGGCGTGCGTCTCGGAAGGCGGGACGCTGGCCTATGCGACGTGCACGGTCACGCGCAAGGAGAATTTCGATGTCGTCAAGGCGTTTCTTGCGAGCCCGGAGGGATCGGCGTTCGCGTTGGCTCCCATCGGCGGACGATCGTGCTTCGTGCCGTGCCTTTCATCCGGGTCCTCGGATGCTCATTTCGCGGTTACGTTCGTCAGGAAGCAGACAGGCTAGCCGACACGGGCTAAGGAGCTAAAATGCGAAAGCGGGGCTGGAAGCGAATGTTTCCAGCCCCGCTTGGTTGATGGGGATCCGCTTGCCGGGCGTCGCCGCGGCATGCCGCCAATCGGCTATTCGGCGGTCAAGCGCACACCGACGTAGATCGCGGTGTCGGGGAGTCCTGCGATGTCGTAGACGGAAGACAGGGCGATGGCCGAGACGCGCCAATTGTACGTGGCGCCGTTGGCGTCGACGGTGCCGGAGCGGAACGAATTGCCGACCTCGTCGACCTCGAGCTCGGTGGCGGCTGCGGAATCGAACCCCTGCGCTTGGATAGCGGCTTCGACTGCGGTGTCCAGGCTTCCCGAATCAAAGTCGGCATAGCGAAGCGACAGGTTGTGCCCCTCGCTCGAATCGAGCTGAAGCCTCCATGAGCCGTTCAGCAGCAGCGCGGCATCAGGCGCATCGAGGTTGCCGATGCCCTGCAGGTAATACATCGCGCCTTCCTCGACGCTCACGTCGGAGGGCAGCTTGACCATGTCGAGGTTTCCGGCGGCGATGTCCTCGTCGGTCGAGGCGGTGTAGACGTTGAACCCGAGTCCGTCGACGGCGGCTTTGATCCCCGCCGCATCCATGCCGGCGTAGCCGGACAGCGCGGGCAGGTCCATCGTCACGTCGCGCGCGAGATTCTCCTCAACGCTGGCGGCCGCCCTTTGCGCCACGTGCATGGTGGAGCCAAGGAGCTGCATGGCCAGGTAGACGCCGATGACCAACGCGATGATGCCGAACGCAATGGCGATGGGAAGCCGTTTGCGGGGCAGCGTCAAGGGCCGGTTGAGCGCCTCGACGTCCATGTACTTTACCGGACCTTCTCCGTGTCCGTATTGGGAGGGGGAGGGTTTGCCGTGGATGAGCTCGTTTGCTTTGTCGGCTATGTTCATGCGGAAGGGTTCCTCTTCGCTCGCCTTGTGGTTTTTGTGCTTCACGGATTATATCATCGCTTTTCGGGCGGGATGGGCGGCGGAAGTGGTAGGATGCCCTTGCTCATGGGGGAGTAGTTGGCATATTCCCATATGGGGCACGTCAACATCCTGGCGCCGCAAAAGGCGTCTGGCGTGTCTGAAATAACCAGACCCATGGCGCGGACGTCTCGTCGAGGCGTCCTGCGCCATGGGTCTTTTTGTTTGCCGGCCCCTGGCGCGCAGCGTAGGAGTAGACGAGAGAAGAAGGAGCTTACGTTGTTCGACTTGTCCATCTTCGCCACGCCTGAGGCGTGGATCAGCCTGATCACCCTCATCTTTTTGGAGATAGTGCTCGGCATCGACAACCTGGTGTTCATCTCGATCACCACCAACCGCCTGCCTGAGGACAAGCAGCACATCGGCCGCAAGCTCGGCCTTGCCGGCGCGTTGGTGATGCGCGTGCTGTTCTTGTGCTTCGCGTCGTATCTGGTGCATATGACCGACGCGCTGTTCACGGTGGATCTGGGTCCCTACCAGCACGGATTCTCAGTGCGCGACATCGTGCTTTTGCTCGGTGGCGCGTATCTGATCTACAAGGGCATCACCGAGGTCATCGACATGCTCAAGCTCACCGAGGTCAAGGCGCACCACTCCGAGGAGTACAAGGCGCTCCATATGATCGGGCTTCCCCAGGCGGTCGGCACGATCATGGTCATGGACATCGTCTTTTCGATCGACTCGGTCATCACCGCGGTCGGGATGGCGGATCACCTCATCATCATGATCATCGCGGTCATGCTGGCCGTGTTCATGATGATGATCTTCATCGATCCCATCTCCAACTTCATCAACGGACATCCCGAGATGAAGATGCTCGCGCTCACGTTCATCGTTGCGATCGGCGCGCTGCTCGTGATAGATGCGGCGGGCTTCCATACCGGCATCGAGATGATGCACATGCCGCTCGAGAAGATCATGGTGTACTTCGCGATGGTGTTCTGCATCGTGCTCGAGCTCATCCAGATGCGCTACAACTATGCGTTGAAGGCATGGATGGCGCAGCGTTGGCGTGAGGACAGCGACGCTCAGCTCGATCGCGTCAAAGCCGAGATGGAGGAGCGCCTGGAGGCCGCGAAGGCAGCCGCGGGCAAGGAGGTGCCTGTCGTTGCCGCCGAGGCGCCTGCCAAGATGCATCCGATCATCATCGGGCAGAACGTGTACGTGATGATGCCGCTGGGAAGCGATGACGCGGCTTCGTTCAAGCAGCTGATGGCAAACGATCCTGCCGCCCGCGAGCGCGTGGGCGAGCCTCTGGAGATCCCTGCCGAGTTCATCGAGGATGCGGATTCGGGTGATGCGGAGCCGACGTACGAGGAGCCTGGCAAGCGAGGTTAACGAGCGGTTCGCTTCGACGCCGTAAAACGTTGGTTTTGCTGCGGTTCGAAGTTGGAAGAAAGCGTGATATTTACGTCTTCGGGACATTTTGGCGCCCGGTGTTCTGGTTTGAACGCCGGGCGCTTGCGATTATGATGACGTCGGATAATGGGGTTCGTCCCTTAGGGCCGCGGAAGAAGGAGGGTGAGCGCATGGGCGCCGGATTCGCCGATCGCAAGAAGATCGTGGTCGAAAAGACCATCAACGGGGAAACCTACGAGCAGATCTACACGCAGATGCTCAAGCCGGTATCTATGGAGGAGTGGCAGGCTTTGCCTGTGGACGATAAGGCCTTCGCCAAGCCGTATCCGTTCGACCCGCACACTTACGAGGCCGCGCCCGGCATCATCTGCGAGCAGGACGTCGCGGTCGAGATGCGTGATGGCGCAAAACTGTACTGCGACATCTTCCGTCCGGCTACCAGCGGTCCCGACGAGCAGGTGCCTGCGATCCTGGCGTGGTCCAACTACGGCAAGCGCCCCAACGAGTACCGCACAGGCAAGGACGTCGGCTTCACGCCGGGCGTGCCCGAGGGCGCAATCTCGCCGATGGCAAAATTCGAGGCGCCTGACCCTTCATACTGGTGCCGCAACGGCTATGCGGTCATCAACGTCGACATCCGAGGCGTCGGCTATTCCGACGGCTACCATGACCAGTTCGGACTCCAGGACGGTCAGGACGGCTACGACTTCATCGAGTGGACTGCCGTCCAGCCTTGGTGCAACGGCAAGGTGGCGATGTCCGGATCCTCGGCGCTTGCCATCAGCCAGTGGCATATCGCGGCGCAACAGCCGCCGCATCTTGCTTGCATCGCTCCGTGGGAAGGCATGAGCGATATGTACCGTGAGTCGCTTTACGAGGGCGGCATACCCGCAGTCGCCTTCACGCGCTTCGCCACGCTTGGTGCCGCGGGCCTCAACGGCATCGACGACCAAGCCGAGATGGCGCTCAAGTACCCGCTCATGAACGTCTACTGGCGCAACAAGATCCCCGACTTCTCCAAGATCACCTGTCCGATGTACGTGGGCGCTGGCTGGAATCACTTCCACCTGCGCGGATCGATCATGGGGTGGCGACTGGCCGCCTCCAAGGAGAAATGGCTGCGCGCTCATCGTGAGTTCGAGTGGCCGGATTACTACACGCCGGAGAACATCGAAGAGCTCAAACTGTTCTTCGACCGCTACTGCAAAGATATCCACAACGGCTGGGAGCTCACGCCGCGCGTGCGTATTGACGTGCAGGATGCCTATGACGAACTTGCTTGCTCGCGTCGCTCCGAATCGGAGTTCCCGCTGGCACGCACCGTATACCGCAAGCTCTATCTCGACGCCGCGACTATGAGCGCGTCCTACGACGCGCCGACCGTTGAGGCGACCGTGTCCTACGACGCCAACGAGGGCCAAGCTGAGTTTGACTTCGCATTTGCCGAAGACACCGAGATCACCGGCTACATGAAACTGCATACCTGGGTTGAAGCGGTCGGCCACGACGATATGGATCTGTTCGTCACGATCAAAAAGATCGGCCCCGACGGCACGGAGTTGCCGGTCTGCGTGTTCGGCGACACCTCGCCGCATCCGGGCGCGTGGGGCAAGATGCGTGTGAGCCATCGCGAGCTCGATCCCGAGCAGTCAACCGACTTCCAGCCCATTCAATCGCATGAGCGCGAGCTCAAGCTTGGCCCCGGCGAGATCGTGCCGATCGATGTGGAGATCAACCCTACAAGCCGCCTGTGGCATGCCGGCGAGACGCTGCGCGTGCAGATCTGCGGACGCTATATTCGCGAGCCGTATTGGATCGAGCCTCTCACCTGGGAGACCAACAATGCCGGCAAGCACGTCATCCATACGGGAGGCGCGCATGAGTCATATTTGCAGATCCCGGTGATCGGCCCCAAGCATGATCGCACCAAGGAGTTCGTGATCGATCCCGAGGCGCATCCGTCCCACCCGATCTTCTAATCATCGCCAGGCATCCGATAGATCTTCGCACTACGAGCTTCCCTGAAAGGCCGCCTTGGCAACCGCTCGAGGCGGCCTTGGTCTATCATTACCCTGTTGAAAGGGGCGATGATGACCGACCGATCAGACAAGACCAAAGAATCGATCAAACATGCCCTCATCGCGCTGATGGAGCGTGAGCCCTTTGAGGTGATCTCGGTGAAGCAGATCGTCGCCGCCTCCGGGGTGGGGCGTTCGACGTTCTATGCATATTACGAGGACAAGCAGGATCTGCTGGAGGCGATTGAATCGGAGCTTTTGGAGGATCTCAGCCTGTACCGGAGTCGGAGATCGCTTGCGCCGACGGAGAACCCCTTTGACGACATGTGCAAATGGTTTCGCACCTGCTTCGCGTGGGATCGGGCGCTCAGAGTATTAACCGGACCGAACGGCGATCCGCGTTTCACCGGGCGGCTGATCGCCAAAGCGAGCGCCGAGCTGCATGACATGATGGACGACGAAGGAGTGCCGCGTGACAAGATGCGTCCGTACTTCGAGACGATGCTCGGACATTCCTACGTCGGTTTGGGACTTTACGCGATCAGGGCTCCGAAGGCCGAGCGCCTTGATCCTATGCGCCTCGCGCAGATCGCCAATCACACGCGCGCTGCGTTTTTCAGGGAATACGATTGGGTTCCCCGCCTGTCCGACGAGCAGCTGTTCGGTGAAGCGGGGGAGATCCTGTAAGGACGTTCAGGGGTGGATGAAGCTTTAGAAACGAAAAGGCCGGAGGGATTTCCTCCGGCCTGTTGTTAATGGTGGTCGCTACAGGATTTGAACCTGTGACCCCCGCCGTGTGAAGGCGATGCTCTCCCGCTGAGCCAAGCGACCGAATCACGTTGCCGTTTCAACGTGCTCAAGTATTTTAGCGGCAACTTTCCATGCTTGCAAGATTATTTTTTTGGATATGGAGGACACGAGGAGAGTCGAAACGAAATGCATGAAAGCTGTTTTTCGGCTACAGCTTTTCGATATCGGCACTCGATGACCTTACCGCACCTCGTGGAGCTCCTCGCCGGAGAATTGCTCGTAGCCTTCCTCGGAAACGTAGTAGCGCGCGGCGCCGGGCAGCACGCGTGCGGTGAAGGGAGTGGTGAGGCCGGTCGTCTCGCCGTCGAACTGCACCTCCATCGGCGGATCAGCGATCACCGAAACCTCCCGGGCAGTGTAGATCTCCAGCGAGTCGGTGCGATCGGGATGCATGCCATCGCGGTCGAGCACCGTCGAGATCAGGGCGGGGATCAGGTCGAACGCGCTTTTGCCCTTGAGCACCACGACGCCCAGCGCGCCGTCGCGCGGAAGGTTGTCGTGCGTCACCGCCAGGTCGAACTGGATCTTGGCAAAGTTGACCAGCAGTATTCCCAGGCCTTCGCTTTCAATCGGCTCGCCGTCCAGAACCATGTGGAATTTGGACACCTGGGGCGTCGCGTTGGCGATGGCGGCGGAGAAATAGGCCATCGGTCCCCATACGCGTTTGTGGGGCTTGGCGTCGCGCATGATCGCCGCGTCGTAGCCGGCGCCGGCCATGATCACGAAGCCGAAGCTCCTGCCGGCGACCTCGATTTCGCCTAGATCGAAGTCGAGCATCAAGCCCGCTCTGATCATCTTGGCCAAAGCGTGGGGCTCGTTGGGAGATTGGAGGTTGAGCGCGAGCAGGTTGGCCGTGCCGGCCGGAAAGGGGAGCACCGGTATGCCCGATCCCGCAAGCGCGTAGCTGACGGCGGCAACGGTGCCGTCCCCGCCGCTCGCGACCACGGCGTCGAACGATGTTGCATCGTCCAGCATCGTGGCAACCTCGGTGGATCCGTCGGTGGAGCGCATGCACACCTCGTCGCTGTCGCCGACGAACGATCGGATGAAGTCGTACACCGCGCCCTCGCCGTATCCGGAGTTGAGGTTGTTGATGACGAGCAGTTTCACAGAACCCCCTTCTCTTGCTAATATGCATGGTACAACATGATCACGAAGAGACGAAGACTAGGCAAGGAACCTCCTGGATGTACATAGCCGACCAAGAATCGCTCGAGGCGTTCGCCCGCAGCGCCGAGGGTGCGCGCGTGCTTGCGGTGGACACCGAGTTCCTCCGCGAGAAGACCTACTACCCCAAGCTGTGCCTTCTGCAGTTGTCGGCGGATGATCGGGTGGCCGTCGTCGATCCCTTCGCCATCGAGAGCCTCGATCCGCTCAAGCCCCTGTTCGCCAACAAGGGGATCATCAAGCTGTTCCATGCGGGCGGCCAGGATCTCGAGATCATACTTCACGAAATGGGGATGCTGCCGAATCCCGTGTTCGACACGCAGATCGCCGCCGCGTTGCTTGGCCATACCCAGCAGATCGGCCTCGCCTCGCTCATCCACGCCGAGCTGGGCGTGCAGCTGCGCAAGATCGACTCGTTCACCGACTGGTCTCAGCGACCCTTGTCCGAATCGCAGCTTCAGTACGCCGCCGAGGACGTCATCTACCTTCCTAAACTCTATGCTCAGATGAGGGCCAAACTGGAGGAGAAGGGTCGGCTCGAATGGCTGGCCAACGACTTTGCCGAGCTGTCCGATCCGTCTCATTTCCGTATCGACGAGCGGCTGCGCTACAAGCGGCTCAAGCGCATGACGTCGCTGTCCCGCCGACAGCTTGCCGCCGCGCGCGAGGTCGCGGCGTGGCGCGAGTTGACCGCGCAGAATCGCAACATCCCGCGCAAGTGGGTGCTCACCGACGAGCAGATCGTCGAGGCGTGCAAGCGCGAGCCCCGCACGATCGGCGACCTGTACATGGTGCGCGGCATCAAGGAGAAGCTTCCCATCAAGGATGCGCGCAAGGTGTTGTCGCTGATGGTGTCGGCGCTCGACTCGCCTCCCGACGCGTGGCCCGAGCCCGACCGCCCGGGCAAAAGCGAGCGCAACGTTGACTTCCAACTCGACCTGATGATGGCGCTCGTGCGCCTGCGTTCCAAGGAGAGCGGCATCGCGATGCCCACGTTGGCAAGCCACGACGACCTTGTCCGCGTCGCCCGTGGCTACCGCGACGACGTCGAGCTGCTGCGTGGATGGCGCTGCGCCATCGTGGGGGACGAACTGCTCGATCTGCTCGACGGGCGCATCAAGCTGTCGCTTGATGGAGGATCTCTCGTCGTCGAGCGCGTGGGATAGATGACGCGGCGGTAACGAGCTTGCGGATGTTCGCGTTCGAGGCCTCTTGCGGGCTGTAAGCGTCCGTCGCATCGGTATAATTCTTTGTTGATGCTTATCCGCGCGGTAGCGTTTCAGCGCGGAAGATGCGGATTGATTCGAGAAGGAGAACCAACGCATGTACATGGATATGGGCTATCTGGGTTTGATCGTCGTCACGCTCATCATCGGCTGTGCCGCCACCGCCTGGGTTAACCGCCAGCTTCACAAATACCAGCGCGTACCCATCAGCAACGGGCTCACGGGTGCCGAGGCGGCGCGTCAGATGCTGTCGTACTACGGCATCCACAACGTGCCCGTCCAGCGAGGCGGCCGCGGTCAGGATTTCTTCGACCCGCGCACGAACTCCGTGACGCTTTCGCCCGAGGCCTACGACGGGCGCTCCATCACCGCTACGGCGACGGCGTGCCACGAGGTCGGGCATGCCTGCCAGTTCGCCGAGGGCTATGCGCCGATGAAGGTGCGCGGATCGCTGGTCCCGGTAGTCAACCTGGCCTCCAACGCTTGGGTGTTTTTGCT
Source organism: uncultured Eggerthellaceae bacterium (assembly GCA_958452575.1). Lineage (GTDB taxonomy): Bacteria > Actinomycetota > Coriobacteriia > Coriobacteriales > Eggerthellaceae > Aphodovivens. Next base: position 447,389 of record CAUDUM010000001.1, on the reverse strand, counting down.
GATGATCGGCATCTTCATGCAGATCGCCGGCCTGATCACCCTGGCCATCATCATGTACGCTGCGGTCGTGCTGTTCCAGCTCGTCACGTTGCCGGTCGAGTTCAACGCCTCGGCCCGCGCTATGACCTACATGGGCACGATCGGCATGCCGGCGGGCGAGCGCTCCGGCGCGGGCAGCGTGCTGCGCGCGTGCGCGCTCACCTACGTTGCTGCCGCGCTCACCTCCATCCTGCAGCTTCTGTGGCTGCTCGGCCAGCGCGAGGAATAACGCGTCCATGACCGGCTACGCGCACGGCTCCGCCGAGGCGGCCTCGAGCGAAGGGCGGGATTGCAAGGCCCTCACCGTCTCGCAGGCGCTCGACATCGTCAAGGGAACGCTCAAGGGCATCCGCCTCACCGTGGTAGGCGAGGTGTCCGAGGTGTCGGCCAAGCGCGGCTACAAGGCGGTGTACTTCACGATCAAGGATCGCTCCTCGGCCCTCAAGTGCTTGATGTGGAACGACCTATACCGCGCAAGCGGGCTGGATCTGGAGGTCGGGCAGGAGGTCGAAGTCTCCGGCTTCTTCAGCCTGTACGCTGCGCGCGGCACGATGAACTTCGATGTGAGGCGCTTGTCGCTCGCCGGCGAGGGCAAACTGCGGATGGAGGTCGCGCTGCTGGCGCGCAAGCTTCAGGCCGAAGGTCTTATGGATCCTTCCCGCAAGCGGCAGCTGCCGCCGTTCCCCCGCGTCGTCGGCGTTGTAACCTCTTCGCGCGGCGATGCGGTACACGACATCCTGCGCACTTTGCGCCGTCGCTGGCCGATGGCGCGCGTGGTTCTGGCAGGTGTCCAAGTGGAGGGGGCGGGCGCTCCCGCCGCTTTGATCGAGGGGCTGCGCTGCATCGCAGCATCTGATGCCGAGCTGGTCATCTTGGGCCGCGGCGGCGGATCCTACGAGAACCTGATGCCGTTCAACGACGAGGGCCTCGCGCGCGCCGTTGCCGCGTGCCCCATCCCCGTGGTCACCGGTATCGGGCACGAACCCGACAACTTCATCGCCGATATGGTCGCGGACGTGCGTGCCTCCACGCCCACGTGGGCAGCGACGGCGGCCGTTCCCGATCAGGCTGAGATCCTCAACCTTTTGAGCGCGCGCACCGTCGCGCTCAACGGCGCCGTCGCACGCGTCGTGGATCGATCGCGCGCCGAGGTCGCGCGTCTTTCGGACCGTCCTGTGCTGCGCGACGTCGACCAGCTGTTCGCCCAGGAGGCGATGGGGGTCGATCACCTGGCGGCCCGTTTGGAGCGGGCGCTTCCCGCCGCGCTCGAGAGCCGTCGTTTCGAAGTCGAGCAGCTTGCCGGGCGTCTGCGTCGTGCGCTTCCGCAGGCGTTGACCCACGATGCGGAGGCGACGCGCCATCTCGCCGATCGCCTGTCGCGCTCGCTGTCCAGTGCGGGGGAGCGCCAGCGCGAATCGCTGAATCGCCAGCACGCGCGTTTGACCGTGGGCCTTGGATCGCTGCTGGAGCGCTTCCGACAGCAGATGGGGCTGCGCGCCGCCCGTTTGAACGATCTATCCCCGCTTGCCATCCTCGGGCGCGGCTACGCGATAGCGCGCGACGAAGGCGGCGGAATCGTCAAGCACGTCGCCCAAGTGGGCGAAGGCGATCCGCTGCAAGTGAACGTGTCCGACGGCGTCGTCGAGTGCCGTGTCGAATCGACAAAGCGCATCGACATCGACTCCGTGGCTTTCGATTGATGAACCGTCCCTGCGTCATAGAAAGGATTTCCGATGATCGATATGAACAACGCCCAGTTCGATGCGACCCCCGTCGAGGACCTCTCGTTTCACGAAGCGCTGGCGCAGCTTGATGCGATAGTCGGCAAGCTGGAAAGCAACACGCTCGAGTTGGAGGAGAGCCTTGTGGGTTATGAGCGCGGCGTCGCCTTGCTCGGATCGCTGCAGAAGCGCCTGACCGAGGCGCAGCAGAAAGTCGACGTGCTGATGGGCGAGCTCGAGGCGGCTCCCGACGACAAGACGCGCGATGCGACGCTGTCCTAACGGAGCGTTTTCGATGGCTCTCATCTGACGTACACTGTAAACGACGCTGCCGCGGCGGAAGATGCGGCGGGGTGCCGCTCCCTCAAGGCGGAGGAACGAGGTGCGCGACCATGCGCAAAGACGACTGCATCTTCTGCAAGATCGTGGCGGGCGAGATTCCCTCCAACAAGGTCTACGAAGACGACGACGTGCTGGCGTTCGAGGACCTGAATCCCCAAATGCCGTGCCACACGCTCATCGTCCCCAAGAACCATTACGACAATATCGGCGATGGCATTCCCGATGACGAAATGGGACGCCTGTTCAACACCGTCAAGAAGATCGCCGAGATCAAAGGGATCGCTGAGAGCGGCTACCGCGTGATCGTGAACACCGGAGACGACGCCCAGCAGTCCGTGCACCACATCCACGTGCATGTCCTCGGCGGCGCCCCGATGAACGACGGCAGCCCTGCTCGGTAGTTCCGGCGGTCTGCCGACCGCCGGAACCGGTCGACGCTGCGCGGGGTTCTGGCGGCACAGCTGACGTTCAAGCCCGCCTTGGTGGACCGAAGTCCAACCAAGGCGGGTTTTCGCGTCGTCTGCACTCGCCAGCACCCCGCTCGCTGACATTTTCTCAACCTGCGCGTTTCGCAACGTTCGCTGCTCTCTATTTCTCCAACACGCTCCATGCACCGCTTGCCGAAAGGGGAGGGGTCGCGTCCGGCACGTTTACGCTTCGCTTCTAAAATATTCAAGTTAGGAAAAGCAAAGGAGGCGGATCGTTGAACGTTCTGGTCATCAATGCAGGATCATCTTCCTTGAAGTATCAATTGCTCAACGTGGAGACGCATGCTCTGCTCGCCAAGGGCATCTGCGAGCGCGTGGGGTCTCCCGATGCGTTCCATAAGCACGGCATCGACGACAACGAGGTCGTCATCGACGCCCATATGGCCGATCATGACGAAGCGATGGCGCTCGTCCTGGAAACGCTGACGAGCGGTCCCACCAAGGCCATCGACTCGCTCGCCGAGATCGACGCCGTCGGACACCGTATCGTCCAAGGCGGCAAGTACTTCGACCGTTCCGTCATCATCGACGATGACGTCATCTCCAAGATCGACGAGCTTGCAGAGCTGGCGCCCTTGCACAACAAGGCTGCGCTCATGGGCATCCACGCATGCCAGAAGCACATGCCGGGCATCCCGATGGTCGCCGTCTTCGACTCGGCGTTCTTCCAGTCGCTGCCGCCCAAGGCCTATATGTATCCGCTGCCTTACGAGCTGTACGAGAAGTACGGCATCCGTAAGTACGGCGCCCACGGCACCAGCCACCGTTACATCTCCGAGCGCGCCGCCGCCTTCCTCGACGAGCCGCTCGAGGACCTTAAGCTGATCACGTGCCACTTGGGCAACGGCTGCTCGATGAGCGCCATCGACCATGGCATCGCCGTCGACACCTCCATGGGCCTGACGCCGCTCGACGGCCTGATGATGGGCACGCGCTGCGGTGCGATCGATCCCGCTATCGTGCCGTTCCTCATGGATCATGAGAGTCTGGACGCGCAGGGCGTCAACGACCTCATGAACAAGAAATCCGGCCTTTTGGGCATCTCGGGCATCAGCAACGACCTGCGCAGCGTGCGCACCGCCTCCGAAGAAGGAGACGAGCGCGCGCAGCTCGCCTACGAGATGTACTCGCATTCCGTCAAGAAGTACATCGGCCAGTACATCGCCGTCATGGGCGGCGTCGATGCAATCGTGCTTACCGCGGGCGTGGGCGAGAACTGCGACAAGATGCGCCGCCTCATCTTCGCCGGCCTGCAGCCGCTCGGCATCGTGCTGGACGAGAAGCGCAACAGCACGCGCGGTGGCGAGCGCATCATCTCGACCGATGATTCCGAGGTCGCCATCTTGATCATCCCCACGAACGAGGAGTACATGATCGCCCGCGACACCTACGAGCTGGTTCATCAGTAGCGGCGACTCGCTTATGCCGGCAAGCCGGCTGCCCCCCCCTAATGGAAGCGCCCCGCAGCTCATCCATGGAGCTGCGGGGCGCTCGCCGTTTCATTGCGGATGAGGGCGATCCGCAAAGGCGATTAAGCCTTGTTGGCCTGCGCCTGCACGCAGGTGATCGCGATGACGCCGACGATATCGGCAGCGCTGCAGCCGCGGGACAGGTCGTTGACAGGAGCGGCAATGCCTTGCGTGATGGGGCCGTAAGCCTCGGCCTTTGCCAAGCGCTGGACCAGTTTGTAGCCGATGTTGCCTGCATCAAGGTCGGGGAACACCAGCACGTTGGCCTTGCCGGCGACGGGGGAGTCGGGCGCCTTGGATGCCCCGACGCTCGGCACCATCGCGGCGTCCGCCTGCAGCTCGCCGTCGAGCGCGAGGTCCGGTGCCAGCTCGCGTGCGATTCGCGTCGCCTCGACGACTTTGGCGGTATCGTCGTTTTTGGCCGATCCGTAGGTGGAGTGCGAGAGCAGGGCCACGGTGGGATCGGTGCCCATGAGCGTCTTCCAAGATTTGGCGGAGTTGACGGCGATGTGGGCCAGCCGTTCGGCGTCGGGCTGCACTTCCAGGCCGCAGTCGGAGAACACGAACGTGCCGTTCTCGCCCAGATCGCAATCGGGCACCACCATCACGAAGAACGAGCTGACCAGCTTGACGCCCGGAGCGGTTTTGAGGATCTGCAGGCAGGGGCGCAGCACCTCGCCTGTCGCATGGCATGCGCCTGCAACCATTCCGTCGGCGCGTCCCGTCTTGACGAGCATGACGCCGAAGTGCAGCACGTCGTCCATCTTTTCCAGTGCTTGATCAGGCGTCATGCCCTTGTGCTTGCGGATCTCGAAGAGCGCGTCGGCAAGCTCTTGGCGCAGCTCGGAGGTGCGCACATCCACGATCTGGGCGCCTTCGAGCGCGCGTCCGCTAGCGCCGATCTGCTTCGCATCGCCCAAGATGATCAGATCGGCGACTCCTTTGGCGAGGATCTCCTCGGCCGCTTCGAGCGTGCGGGGATCGTCGCCTTCGGGCAGGACGATGGTCTGCTTGTCCGCCTTGGCGCGGGAGATCATGGATTCCAGAAACGTGCTCATGGTGCCTCCGTTCATGTGGTCGCAAAGCGGGCGGTTCGCGATCGGCTGCGCGCGGCGCCAAGAGGGACCGCGGATGGTCGTTCGGCTGCGTCGTCTTGGATGCAAACGCCCAGCAAAATATCCGCCTTTTATGATAATCGCCCGCGTGGTGCGGCTTCCCGGTAAAATGGCTCACGGTTCAATTTGCGCGCGCTTCGGATCGGCCGTCGGCGTCGTCCGCGTCTAGCCCGGCATACCTGGGAGGCGACCTGAGCGCGGCATGAAGCATACCGAAAGGAGCCCCATGGGCGTTCAGTATTCCGCATTCAAGAACATCGACATCGCCGAGTTCGACGCGGTGGTCGTCGGCACCGGCTTCGCGGGCGCGGTCACCGCGCGCGAGCTGGCGGAGCGCGGCGGCAAGAAGGTGCTCGTCATCGAGAAGCGCGGCCATATCGGCGGCAACATGTACGACGAGCTCGACGAGGCCGGCATCCTGGTCCATCGCTACGGCCCCCATATCTTCCACACCAACGACAAGCGCGCGTTCGACTACGTGCGCCGCTTCACCGAGTGGCGCGACTACCAGCACGAGGTGCTGGCCGATTGGTACGGCATCTACATGCCCGTGCCGTTCAACAAGAACTCGATGGAGATCGCGTTTGGCGAGGAGAAGGCGGCGCATCTCATCGACAAGCTGATCCAGACGTTCGGCGACGAGCGCAAGGTGCCGATCATCGAGCTGCGCGAGCAGGACGATCCCGAGCTCGCCGAGATCGCGGACTTCGTGTACAAGAACGTTTTCCTCTATTACACGCAGAAGCAGTGGGGACTGACGCCCGAGGAAGTGGACCCCTCCGTCACCGCCCGCGTTCCCGTGTTCATTTCGCGCGACAACCGCTACTTCCAGGACGCCTACCAGGGCATGCCGCTTGACGGCTACACGCCGCTGTTCGAGAACATGCTCTCACATGAAAACATCGTCGTGTGCCTGAACACCGAGGCCGAAAGCGTCTTCGACCTCAAGTTCGCCAACGGCGCCGAGGATTCGCCGCTTACCGCCATCGCGATCAAGGGCCAGGACTTCGACGGTCCCATCGTGTACACGGGTCCTTTGGACGAGCTGTTCCTGTCGCGCTTCGGCCGCCTGCCGTACCGCACCCTTGACTTCAAGTACGAGACGCACGACCAGCAGCACGTGCTTCCTTGCGGCACGGTCAACTTCACGGTGACCGAGGATTACACGCGCATCACCGAGTTCACGTATCTGACCGGCCAGGAGTCCGACAAGACCACCATCATGAAGGAGTACAGCCACTCCTACGATGATCCCGAGAACCAGATTCCGTATTACGCGATCATCTCCGAAGAGAACACCGCGCATTACAACCGTTATCTCGCGCTGACCGAGAAGCTGCCGAACTTCCACCCGCTGGGACGCCTTGCGGAGTACCGCTACTACAACATGGACGTCATCATCGGCCGCGCGCTGGCGCTGGCCGACGAGCTGGTGGGCGAGGGCGAGTAGTCCGGTTCCGTCCGGACGCTGGTGGAAAGGAAGCCGCACATGAAGACGATCACGTTCGCCGTGCCGTGCTACAACTCGGCAGCTTACATGGATAACTGCATCAAATCGCTTCTCGCCTGCGACGAGGGGCGCAACGACATCCAGATCGTGATCGTGGACGACGGATCCACCAAAGACGACACTCCTGAAAAGGCGGATGCCTGGCAGGCCGAGTATCCCGAGACGATCCTGGCCGTGCACCAGCCCAACGGCGGGCACGGCCAGGCGGTCAACACCGGCCTGGCCCATGCCGAGGGCCGCTACTTCAAGGTTGTCGACTCCGACGACTGGCTCGATGCCGATGCCATGCGCGAGGTGATGCGCTATCTGCGCCGCCAGTGCGAGCTGAAGGATGCGACCGATCTCGTGATCGGCAACTATGTCTACGAGAAGGTGCACGAGAACACGCGCACCGTCATCCGCTACAAGAACGTGTTTCCCGTGGGCGAGGAGTTCACCTGGGCCGACGTGGGGCACTTCAACCCCAGCCAGTACCTGCTCATGCATTCGGTAATCTACCGCACCGAGCTTCTGCGCGATATGGGGCTCCAGCTTCCGCAGCACACCTTCTACGTCGACAACATCTTCGTGTACGTGCCTCTGCCGCACGTCAAGTCGATGTACTACCTCGATGTGGACATGTACCGCTACTTCATCGGCCGCGAGGACCAAAGCGTCAACGAGAGCGTGATGATGGGCCGTATTGACCAGCAGCTCAAGATCACGCGAATCATGATCGACGCGGTGCCGCTCCCCGATGCCGTGGAGGAGAAGCGTCTCGAGCGTTACATGGAAAACTACCTGTCCATGATGATGTGCATCTGCTCGATTTTCCTGCGCATGATCAACACCTCCGAGGCTGAGGAGAAGCGCGATGCCATCTGGGCTTATCTCAAAGAGCACAACCCCGGGGTGTATAACCGCGTCAAGAACAGCGTGCTGAACCTGGCAACAAATATCCCCACCGAGCTGGGCCGCCGCATCGGCATCACCGGCTACCACGTGGCGCAAAGGATCTTCAAGTTCAACTAGTGCTCATCCGCCCTTTGCGAATTGACGTTCGGAACGAACAGGGGACGGTCATTTTTTCATACAAAGTGAAAAAGTGACCGTCCCCTGTTCTCATCCTGGCTGTTATACTGCTTCGCGTCTGTTCGGTAACCCGACTTCCCGTTTGAGGGGGAGCGGATATACGCGAAGGAGCTCATATGAACCTGCCCAAGGGGCAGCTGACCGGCCGTGGCATCGCCATCGGCGTCGTCGGCTGCATCATCATCACGGCGGCATCGGCGTACACGGCCCTTAAGATGGGCGCGTTGCCCTGGCCGATCGTATTCGCCGCCATCGTCTCCCTGTTCTTCCTCAAGGCCCTCTCTAAGGGTCATACCAACCTCAACGAGGCCAACGTCACCCACACCATTATGTCCGCTGGCTCCATGGTCGCCGGCGGTTTGGCGTTCACCATCCCCGCTGCCTGGATGCTCGGCTTCGCTGACCAGACAACATGGCCGCAGCTGTTGGTCGTTGCGCTCGGCGGCACTATTCTCGGCTCGATCTGCACGGTGCTTCTGCGCCGCCGCTTCATCGAGGACGAGCCACTCGAGTTTCCGATCGGGCAGGCTGCCGCCGAAACGCTCAAGGCGGGCGAGGCGGGCGGCTCCACCGGGCGCAAGCTTTTCGGCGCGCTGGGCATCGCCGGCATCTACACGTGGTTGCGCGACGGCATCGCGGTGCTGCCCACTGTCTTCTTTCAGGGCGTGGGCGTTCCCGGAGTGTCGTTCGGCCTGTACAACTCCCCGTTGATGATGTCGATGGGTTTTCTGGTGGGCACCTCTTCGGTCGTCGTTTGGTTCCTCGGAGCGCTGATCGGCAGCTTCGGCATCATCGTGGGCGGTTCGGCGCTGGGTCTTTGGGACGTGACGACCGGGCAGGGGATCACCTCCAGCCTCGGCATGGGCGCGATGATGGGGTGTGGCATCGCGGTCGTCGTCAAGATGATCGCCGGAAAGGTCATCGAGATGATCCGCAGCGGCAAGGCCGAAGGCGACGCCCGCGACGATGGCTCCCGTGGCGATTCCGATGCCCGCCAAGAGGGCGCATCGAGCGCTCCTGCGGCTCAGCCCGCCATTAAGAACATTCGCCTCACTTCAGGCCTCATAGCCCTGGCTGCGGCGGCTGTTGCGCTCGCGCTCTGCCTCGTCTTGGGATTCGAGCCGCTTGTGGCGCTTGTCGTCGTGCTGCTTTCCTTCGTCACGTGCGCGATGGCTGCGCAAAGCTGCGGTCAGACGGGCATCGATCCGATGGAGATCTTTGGCCTCATCGTCTTACTGTTCGTCGCGGCGTTTTCGGGATCCACCGAGGTGCAGCTCTTCTACGTCGCAGGCGTCATCGCCGTGGCGTGCGGTCTGGCGGGCGATGTGATGTATGACTTTAAAGCTGGCTACATGCTGGGTACGGATTGGCGCTTACAGTGGATCGCGCAGGCGATCGGCAGCGTGATCGGCGCGTTCGTCGCGGTGGCGGTCATGTTCATCCTGCTTGCCGCGTACGGCGCGGGTGCTTTCGGAGCCCAGGGGTCCTTCGTCGCCGCCCAGGCGTCTGTCGTTGCCACGATGGTCGCGGGAATCCCGTCGATCCCCGCGTTTATGGTTGGCTTTGCCATAGGCTTCATCCTTTATCTTGCAAAAGCGCCGGCAATGATGCTGGGTCTTGGCATCTATCTGCCGTTCTACATGTCCGCTGCAGCGTTTTTCGGCGCGATGGTGCGTGTGGTCTACAATGCCGTGTGCAAGCGCAGGCGCTTCTCGGCACCGCCCGAGAAGCGGGCCGCTCTCGAGGTGGAAGACGAGCATACGGGGCTGGTCGTTGCGAGCGGCCTGTTGGGAGGCGAGTCGGTCGTCGGCGTGTTGGTGGCGCTGTGGACGATCGTTTCCGGTATGCTGGCATGATAACTGCTCGTGCGAACTGTTTACCGAGGAGGATGGACGATGGGGGATAGGAACGCAAAACGCGCGGGAGTGCTCCTCGCCGTCGATGTTGGCAATACCCGCACATCGCTGGGAGTGTTCGACGGAGACGAGCTTTTGGCAACGTGGACGCTCACCACGCCGAGCAGCCTCACCGCCGACGAGGCGTTCGACGTCGCGTTATCCTCGCTGCGCAGCATGTCGCGACGCCTCTCGTCCGATCTTTGGAATCGTGCGAGGGATGCATCCGAAACGGTGGGCGAGGATTCCATGGAAGACACCTTGTCGCTTGATCCCGATTCGGTATCGGACACGGTCCTTTCTTGCGTCGTCCCCGATCTTGCGTCTGCATGGTTGGAAGCGTTGCGCGAGCTTGCCGGTCGTCGTCCGCTGAGCGTCGGCCCGGGCATCAAGACGGGGATCCGCATGAAGTACCGTGATCCTGCCGAGGTCGGCGCCGATCGTATAGCCGATCTGGCGGCGGTTCTCGGAGATTACGAGCCCCCTGCGATCGTCGTCGATCTGGGAACCACCACCAATTTCGAGGTGGTCGATGCCGACGGCGTGTTCCTGGGCGGAATCATCGCGCCGGGTATGGCGCTGGGCGCGCGTTCGCTGGCTGATCGCGCTGCCAAGCTTCCGGTTATCGACATCGTCGCTCCCAAGGCGGTTATCGGCACGTGCACGCGCGAGGCGATGCAGTCCGGCGTCGTCTTGGGCGAGATCGCGCGTATCGACGGTTTGCTCTCGATGATCGAGCGCGAGCAGCCGGCGGACTATTCGATCATCGTGACTGGCTCCAATGCCGCTGCGGTGGCGCCTCTGCTCGATCATGATGCGACGGCCGACGCGACGTTGACGCTCAGGGGCCTTTCGCGTCTTCACTCTCTCAATCGCAGATAGACAGTGCCTGGCAAGCCGTATGTTCGACTTGCCCGGCACTTCGACACGCTGTCAGGCGGTCTGCGGGATCGGTCAGTCGCGGAACCTCGCGACGCTCATCGCGCGCATGGCGTTGAGGATGGCGAGCACGGCCACTCCCACATCGCCGAACACAGCAAGCCACATGTTGGCGATTCCGACGGCGGCCAGCACCAGGATGACGATCTTGATGCCGAGCGCGAACACGATGTTCTGCCAGACGATCCGCATGGTGTTGCGCGCGATGCGTATCGCCTTGGAGATGTTGGAGGGCTTGTCGTCCATCAGCACGATATCCGCCGCTTCGATGGCGGCATCCGAACCCATGGCTCCCATAGCGATGCCCACATCGGCGCGCGTGAGGACGGGAGCATCGTTGATGCCGTCGCCGACGAAGGCCAGCTTGCCACCGCCGCTCTCCTTTGCGAGCAGCTCCTCAACGGCATCCACCTTGTCCTGCGGCAGCAGCTGCGCGCGCACTTCATCGATACCGAGCTTGGCTGCAACCGCCTCCGCCACGTCCCACCTGTCGCCGGTGAGCATAACGCATGTCTGGATGCCCGTTGCGTGCAGTTCGGAGATCGTTTTTTCCGCATCCTCCTTGACGACGTCGGCGATGACGATGTGGCCGACGTACTTCCCGTCTATGCAGACATGGAGAATCGTTCCGGTGAGCTCGCAGTCGTGGCACGTCGCGCCATGCTGTGCCATCAGCTTGTCATTGCCCACCAGCACTACTCGCTCATCGATGATCGCGCGCACTCCGTGGCCGGATTCCTCTTCGACCTGCGCGATGCGGTTGCGGTCGATCTCGCCGCTGTACGCTTCGCGCAGGGATACCGCGATGGGATGGTTTGAGAATGCTTCTGCATGCGCCGCATGCGAGAGCACGTATTGCGGATCGATTCCCGCCTCGGCATGGATGGCGACCACGTCGAAGGTTCCGTTGGTCAGGGTGCCGGTCTTGTCGAACACCACCGTGTCGACCTTGGATAGCAGCTCCAGGTAATTGGAGCCCTTGACCAGGATGCCAAGGCGGGAGGCTCCGCCGATGCCCCCGAAGAACGACAGCGGCACGCTGATGACCAGGGCGCAGGGGCACGAGACCACCAGGAAGGTGAGACCGCGCAGGATCCAGTCGCTCCATGATCCCATTCCCAAAAGCGGGGGGACGATGGCGAGCAGCAGCGCCGCTCCTGTGACGATGGGCGTGTAATAGCGCGCGAAACGCGTGATGAAGTTCTCGGTGCGCGCCTTCTTCTCCGCGGCGTTCTCCACGAGCTCCAGGATGCGGGCGACGGTGGAGTCGCCGTAGGGCTTGGTCGTTCTGATGCGCAGCACGCCGGTCATGTTGACGCAGCCCGAGATGACCTCGGAGCCGGGTTCGACATGGCGGGGCATGCTCTCGCCGGTAAGCGCGGCGGTGTCGAGTTGCGAAGCGCCCTCGATGATGACGCCGTCGATCGGCACGCGCTCGCCCGGCTTCACCACGATGATCTGGCCGACCGCCACTTCGTCGGGATCGACTTCTGCGAGCTCGCCGTCCCTTTCGATGGTGGCGAAATCAGGCGCGATGTCCATCATGTCGGCGATGGACTTGCGGCTTTTGCCGACCGCGTAGCTTTGGAACAACTCTCCCACCTGGTAAAACAGCATCACCGCTGCTCCTTCGGCCATGTGGGGGTCTGCATCCGGGAACAGCACCATCGCAAACGCACCGATGGTTGCTATGCTCATCAGGAAGTTTTCGTCGAACACCTGGCCGTGGCCGATGTTGCGCACCGCCTCCCACAGGACGTCGTAACCGGCGATCAGATAGGGCACGAAGAACAGTGCGAATTCAACCCAAATTGCCGCGGACCTGCTGCCAAGCCACTCTTCAAGCGGGGCGAATTCCGTGAACACCATGATGATCGCGAAGAGCACGAGCGCGATGATGATGCGGGTGAGCCAGCGCTTCTGCTTGGGGGACATGGGAAATCCTTTCTTCGCTGGCCGTTAGCGCACTATCACGCAATCCGGCTCGATACACGAGCAGATTCGCTGCGCTTCGTCGACGATCGCGTTGAAGCGGGAGCTATCGGCGGTAAGGGAGTCGTCGGTGATAAGCGTGAGCTTTTGGGTCATGAAGCTCACCGTCGCCTTGTCGACGCCGTCGATCTTGTTGATGGCATCTTCCATCTTGGCGGCGCAATTGGCGCAGTCGAGATCTTGGAGTTTGAAGGATTTGCGCATGATGGGTCCTTTCAATTGAGACTATCGTGTTTGAACCCGGCATACGATGGTGATGCCGGAGTGGTTCCGTGATCGGTGCTGGTGCTTCAGGCGCTTGCTCTACTCGCAGATGTGCGTCATGCCTTGGGCGAGGACGGTGTAGACGTGATCGTCGGAAAGCGAGTAGATCACGTTTTTGCCATCGCGCTGGAACTTCACGAGCCGCGCCTGCTTGAGCGTGCGAAGCTGATGGGATACCGCGCTTTGCGAGACGCCGATCAATTCCGCGATATCGGCTACGCACATCTCTCGTTCCATCAACGCGTAAAGGATTTTGATGCGCGTCGTGTCGCCGAACACTTTGAAGAGATCCGCGAGTTCGTAGAGCAGCTCCTCATCAGGCATGCACTCGGGGATGCATTCGAAATCCGAATTCGCATCACGTAGAAGGGATGCTTCGCATTTTTGCTGAGATGCGATGTCATCATTCATCGGTTCGACCTTTCAACATATGAGCAACTGTTCATAAGTATAGATGGAAGAGTTCCTATGTCAACCTAGCGTGTCGGACAATCTCGGCATTGCTGTACGGAAAGCGACAGTGGATGACGTATGTCAACGATAAAGAAAGGGTAGCGGTTGTGAAAGATGGATCGCCAGGATGCAGTGTATTGCAGTGGTCGAAGACGATTAAAGATTCTAAAGGTGGGAGAGATAGTGCAGTTCAGAAAATAAAAAAGGAGCCGATCGGCTCCTCGAAGTTTTGATGGCGGGATGTACGAGACTTGAACTCGCGACCTCCGGCGTGACAGGCCGGCGCTCTAACCAACTGAGCTAACACCCCGTGTTGTCAAGCTGCTCTCTCAAGCAGCGAAGGGTATATTACCGGAACCCCAAACCCCGCGCAACCCCCAATTTGAAACTTTTTTCAAATCCGATCGCAGCGCGCTAACGACGCTGCTGACGGCATGAGGACTTGCCAAGCTCGCAAGCTATCCAATCATGGTTTCGGTAACAGCTACGTTTCACCTATCCGATGAATTGTTGAACCATATTGAAAAGAATTCAGCATCTTGATAATTTAGTTCCTAAACTAATGAGAGAGGAGTGTGCCTATGGCTGAAGATGAGTATGAACGCTTTAAAAGCGTGATACACGATTTGTTCGTCAATTTCAGGCGCGGGCGCCACACCCTTGCCGTCCCTCTCGGGGATCTCACTACCGGCGAATCGGGCGTCCTGATAACGATCGCGCATGCACGACGTCACGCCAAGCACGTGAGGCCGCGTATGGTGGCGCATATGGCCAATATGACCCCGAGCGCGCTTTCGCAGATGCTCAAGTCGCTCGAAGCCAAGGGCTACGTTGTCCGCGAGCGCTTCGGCGAGGATTCGCGCGGTATCGATTTGCAGCTCACTGAAAAGGGCATACAGCTGGCCAAGCAGGGCGAGCGTATGCGGGATGCCTATCTTCGGGAGCTTTTCTCCTATCTAGGGGATGACGACGCAGCCGACCTCAACCGCGTTATCTGCCGGATGAACGCGTTTTTCGAGGAGAAGCGCGATGCCGCGGAGCGCGGTGGGGAGGATGTCCCGCCATGCGCATAATCTCGTATTTGAAACATTCCCTTGGCGCGGTCGCGATCATCATCGTTTTGCTGATCGTACAGGCGGCCACTGACCTTTCGCTTCCGCACTACACCTCCAACATTGTCGATGTGGGTATCCAGCAATCCGGTATCGAGCATGCCGCGATGGACGCCATGAGCGCCGAGACGTTTGACGCCCTCTGCGCACTGAGCACCGACGAAGACGAATCCTCATTGCGAAATGCATATGCATTGGGCGATGACGGGCTGTATTACCTCGATGAGGCGGCGCGTGAGGATCTGGATAAGCTCGACGGCATCGTGGAGTTCCCGCTCGTCGCCGTCCACTACGCCGAGCAGATGGGGTTCGATTTGGATCGGATCCGCGCCGCATATGACGCGGGCGTGGTGTCCAAGGACCAGATCCAGGAGCAGCTCGCGCAATTCCGCGCGCAGATGGGCGAGGGGACCGAGGCGCTGCTGTCCCAGCAGGCGATCGAGGCAGCCAAGGCCGAGTACCAGGCGATCGGCTACGATGTCACTTCGATGCAGATGGGCTATCTGCTGCGCGTCGGCGCGCTGATGCTGGGATTGACGGCGGTGGGCATGCTCGCTGCGGTGGGCGTGGGCTTCATGGCGTCGCGCACGGCGGCGGGCGTCGGCCGTTCGCTTCGCCAGCGGCTGTTCGAACGTGTGGTTGCATTCTCCGATCGCGAGGTTCAAAGCTTCTCGGCGGCCTCTCTGATCACGCGCGGCACCAACGACATCCAGCAAATTCAGATGGTCATCGTGATGCTTCTGCGCATGGTGCTCTACGCCCCTATCCTGGCGATCGGCGGCGTCATCATGGTGTCCACCACCAATGCCGCGATGAGCTGGATCATCGTGTTGGCGGTGGTGTGCCTGTTCGTCGTCGTGGGCGTGCTGATGGTGTTCGCGATGCCCAAGTTCCGGATCATGCAGAAGCTCATCGACCGCGTGAACCTGGTTGCACGCGAGATGCTCACCGGTCTGCCGGTCATCCGCGCGTTCGACCGCCAGAGCTACGAACAGGATCGTTTCGATGACGCAAGCCGCATGCTCTATCGCACGCAATTGTTCACCAACCGCGTCATGACGTTCATGATGCCCTCGATGATGCTCATCATGAACGGCGTCAGCGTTCTGATCATCTGGATCGGCGGCTCCTACATCGACAACGGAACCATTCAGACCGGCGACATGATCGCGTTCATCTCCTACTCGATGACGATCATCGCCTCGTTTTTGATCATCGGCATGATATCGATCATGCTCCCTCGTGCCGATGTGGCGGCTCAGCGTGTGAACGAGGTGCTGGGCACCGCCCCCAGCATCAACGATCCGCTCAATCCGCGCGACGCCGAGCTTCCTTGCAAAGGGGGTGCGCGCGTCGAGTTCGACGACGTCGCGTTCGGATACGAGGATGAGGACGGCGACGGCGCTCCCGAACCGGTGCTGCAGCATGTCAGCTTCACCGCCGAGCCCGGCACCGTGTGCGCGATCGTCGGATCGACCGGGTCGGGCAAATCGACCGTCATCAAGCTCATCGAGCGCTTTTACGACGTGACGAGCGGATCGGTCAAAATCGACGGCATCGACGTGCGCGAGCTGTCGCAGGAGAAGTTGCGCGGCACGGTGGGCTACGTCCCCCAAAAGGCGTTTCTTTTCTCGGGAACCATCGACTCCAATATCGCCTATGCGGATGCCGGCATGCCTGACGAACGTGTTCGGGAGGCCGCTCGCATCGCGCAGTCGAGCGACTTCATCGACGAGAAGCCCGATGGGTTCGAAAGCTCGATCACTCAAGGCGGCACCAACGTCTCGGGAGGTCAGCGTCAGCGCCTGTGCATCGCCCGCGCCATCGCCGCCGAATCGAGGGTGCTGGTGTTCGACGACAGCTTTTCGGCGCTTGATTACAAGACCGATTCCAACCTGCGCCTGGCGTTGCGCCAGAACCTGGGCGACCGCACGCTCGTCATCGTCGCCCAGCGCATCTCAACGGTGATGGATGCCGACCAGATCATCGTTTTGGAGGAGGGCCGCATGGTCGGCAAGGGCACGCACGCCGAGTTGATGGAGTCGTGCGAGGAGTACAGGGAGATCGCGTATTCGCAGCTCTCGGAAGAGGAGCTGAAGGGAGGTGATGCCGCATGAGCGCCATTGGTAAGATGAGGGCGGCGGGCGAGCGCGCCCATCGCAAGCATGCCGTCGGCGCGGATATCGCCACCGGCGACGCGCCTTCCGGTTCGCAGAAGCTTGCCCCCTTCGGCACGCCTGGCACCACCTCCGAGGAACGCGCCGCGCGCCGCGAGGCGTCCGCCTTTGCCATGGAACAGGTCGCCGCGGCTGCCAGCAGCTCGCAGCCGCGCCGTCGCCGCGGTCCGGGCGGCGGCCATCACGGACGCATGATGCCCGGCGCCAAAGCGAAGGATTTCAAGGGGACGATGCGCCGTATGATCCGCTTCATGGGGCGTTTCAAGGTGGCGCTTGCCGTCGTGTTCTTGTTCGCGATCGGATCGACGATCTTCAACATCGTCGGCCCCAAGGTGCTTTCTCAGGCGACCACCAAGCTGTTCAACGGCATCGCCGCCAAAATCGCGGGCACAGGCGGCATCGACTACGACGCCGTCGCGGGCATCCTTGTGGCAACGCTCACGCTGTACCTGGTGAGCGCCGCATGCTCGTTCATCCAAGGCTGGATGATGTCGTCGGTGTCGCAGCGTACGTGCTACCAGATGCGCGCCGACATCGCAGCCAAGATCGACCGGATGCCCATGGGGTACTTCGAGCGCACGTCGGTCGGCGATACGCTTTCGCGCATCACCAACGACATCGACACGCTTGGCCAAAGCTTCAACCAAGGCGTCACGCAGCTGATCACCAGCACCACGATGATCGTCGGCGTGCTCATCATGATGGTCTCCATCAATCCCGTCATGGCGCTGGTGACGTTGTTCATCGTTCCGGTGGCGGCGATCTTGGTCAAAATCATCGTGTCGAGATCCCAGCGCTACTTCCGACAGCAACAGGAATCGCTCGGCCTCATCAACGGCCAGGTGGAGGAGACGTTCTCGGGGCACGCGGTCGTCAAGGCGTTCTGCCAGGAGCGGCGCATCGTCGGTCAATTCTCCAAAACCAACAACCGCCTTTTCGAGAGCGCGTGGAGGTCGCAGTTCCTCTCGGGCCTGATGCAGCCGGTCATGAACTTCGTCAGCAACGCCGGATACGTCGCGGTGGCCATCCTGGGCAGCTTCTTCGCCGTGCAGGGCATCATCACCGTCGGCGACATCCAGGCGTTCATACAGTACGTCAAGAACTTCACCCAGCCGATCACCCAGCTGGCGCAGGTGTCCAATATCCTGCAGCAGATGGCGGCATCCGCCGAGCGTGTCTTCGAGTTTTTGGACGCGCCCGAGGTGGAGGTCGAGCAGCCCAGCGCCAAGTCCGCCGACGTCTCTTGCGATGTTGAGTTCGATCACGTGGCGTTTGGCTACGAAGAGGGCAAGACGATCATCCACGACTTTTCGGCGGAAGTGCGCGAGGGCCAGACGGTCGCATTGGTCGGGCCGACCGGCGCGGGCAAGACGACGATGGTCAAGCTGCTGATGCGGTTCTACGATGTCGACGGAGGCGCAATCCGCATCGGAGGCCACGACGTGCGCGAGTTCGAGCGCAACGATCTGCGCAGCATGTTCGCGATGGTGCTTCAGGACACCTGGCTGTTCAAGGGCACCGTGCGCGAGAACATCCGCTACGGCAAGCTCGATGCCACCGATGAAGAGGTGGAGGCTGCGGCCAAGGCGGCCTACGCCCATCATTTCATCACGACGCTGCCGCATGGGTACGACACCGAGATCAACGAGGACGCCAGCAACATCAGCCAGGGACAGCGGCAGCTGCTCACGATAGCGCGCGCGATCCTGGCCGATCGGCGTATGCTGATCCTCGACGAGGCCACCTCCAGCGTCGACACCCGCACCGAGGAGCGCATCCAAAAGGCGATGGACAATCTGATGGCGGGCCGCACCTCGTTCGTCATCGCGCACCGTCTGTCGACCATCCGCAATGCCGACCTGATCCTTGTGATCCGCGATGGCGATATCGTCGAGCAGGGGACCCATGACGAACTGCTGTCCGCAGGCGGATTCTACGCCGACCTGTACACGTCGCAGTTTGCAAAGGAAGGCCAGCTCGGAGACGAGGATTAGCCTGCGCTGAGCATTGCGGCGACGGCGCGGGGTATGATGCTATAATTGCCAAGGCCAATCAACAGATGAAAGCGAGTTGCTGGTTTGATGCTTTCCGAGCGCGATACAGCCCATACCCCGCGCATCGAGCAATGCGAGACCGCGCCTTCCGCTCCTCCCGAGGGCGGGAAGGTGCGCCTTGCCGTATTCGATTTCGACGGCACAAGCATCGAGGGCAACTCGCCGGTTATGCTGGTCAGCCACCTTGCGCGGCGCCGCATGATCGGCAAGCGCATCACGCTGCGCATCGCGCTGTGGGGTTTGCGTTACAAGCTGCGGCTTCCGCAGAACGAAAGCTGGGTGCGCGGCATGGTGTTCTCGGCGTTCGAGGGCAAACCCGTCGCCGAGGTCGATGCATATCTTGCCCGCTTCTACGAGCAGAAGATCGCCAAGCGGTTTCGTGCCAAGGCCGACGAGGCCATGCGCAAGCATACGGAGGAGGGCGTTGTGGTGGTGGTCGTGTCGGCGACGTTCGAGCCGATCATCATCCGCTGCATGCAGGATCATCCGATCCAATACCAGATCTCGACGCGTATGAAGGTGAACGACGACGGCACCTACACGCGCGAGGTGGAGGGCCTGCCCGTCGAAGGCGAGGAGAAGCTTGCCGCCCTGACGCGGTTCGCTGACGGACGCTTCGGCGAGGGCAACTGGGAGATCGCGCATGCCTACGGCGACCACCATTCCGATCGAACGCTGCTCAAGGCTGCCAAGACGGCACATGCGGTCGATCCCGACCGTCCGCTCACGCGCACGGCGCGACGGATGGGATGGGAGATCCTCGACTGGTGATCGTTCGGCGGGACGTCGACTTGGTCGTATTCGCGCTCGTACCATCGTGCTGAAGCCCTGACGGAAGGCCCGTTGAGGTCCTGCTTTCCTTGTTTCCGACATGTGCATTTTTGTGGACGCAGGCGCGACGCTTGCGTCCGTGCGATAAAATGCTATTCGAGACAGTACATTTATCGGGGGTCCTGCGAATTCTCTCAGCCCCCTGCGTTTTGAGTGACATTGACAAAGGAGGTGGGCGCATGCTCGAAGACAAAGATGCCAACAGCTCACCAAGCCAGAACAACGAATTCGACAGCTCGTGCGCTGCCTACATGCGGCGTGCCGTCAAGGCATGCGCGGCGGGCGATGAGGAGCTGGGGCTTCACCTGTACCTTGCCGCCTACGAAAGGGGAACGCGCGAGAACGGCGAAGCCGACTCGGATGCCGCCTTCGCGCTGCGCAAGGCGTGGGTGCTTGCCGTCAAGCTCAAGGAGCGCTCGCTTGCAGAGTACATCTTCGAGAAGCTCGAGCCTTTGATGGATCCCAACGAGCTTGCCGTATGCGCGGGCCAACTTCAGAGCATGGCGCTGGAAAAGCTCGAGGAATTCGGGCTCTCCCGCGAGGAGCTGCAGGATATGGCCGACATGATCTCCCAGGATTTCCTGGGGGCGACGGGACCAGCGCGCCTGATGAAGGTGGAGCACCTCACGCTTCCTTCCTCGACGGCTTCCAAACGCGCTGCCAAACCCGCTGAACCTGCTCCCGAGCCCAAGCCCGCCACAGAAGCCGCGACCTCCGTCGAGGACGCGCATCAGGCGGTTATGGGTGCAAGCGAATCCTCCGACGATCGTCCCCAGGCTCCCTTCGGCAGCCAGGCAGACGAGGACGGATCCGCTGGTTCCTCCGAGACTCCCGAGGATCCCTCGGCTTCCGACGGCTCAACCTCCATCATCGCGCTCGATGAGCCTGCGTCCGAAGCCGAACCGTCAGATGAAACCCAGACGATGGCGCGGGAGGCTGACGAAAGCGCTGTCATCTCCTCGCTCGAGAACATCACGTACAAAGACCTTGCCGGATTCGACCGCACGATCAAGGTCATGCGCGATTTCGGCATCGGCATGCAGGACGACCCTGAGTTCCAGGGCCTGGTCACGCTGCTCAACTACCGCCACGGCCTCGAACGCATGCCCGCTGCGGATTCGTTTTTGTTCCGCTCGCCCGCACGCGAGGACGCGCATCGTTTTATGACAGCGACGCTCGGTGAGATCGGGCTGCCGGCCATCCGCATGCATATGGAGGAGAACCTTCAGGGCGCGCCCGTCCTCTGCGTCATGGCGCAGGCCGACAACCATCCCCGGCTTAACTCGTCGCGCAACGCGTTCGAAGGCCCCGGGGTCCTGATGCTCGAGGATTTGGATCTGTGGGAAGCGCCCGTGGTCGACACGGGCGACGATTTCGGCGGATTCATGTACGCGACGTTGTCGCGCGGCGCGCGCGAGGCAATCAACCTCATTCGCTCGGCTGTCGAGAACCCCGACGTGTTCGTGATCGCCTCCGCGTCCGACGGCCGTGCCATCGACGGCTTCTTCTACGATCTGCTGGAGCCGTTGACCGTGGTCGATATCGACTATCCCGATCAAGATGAGCGTCGTGCTATCTGGCTGGATATCCTGCACGATCATCCTTCGATGCGCGGGAACAATCTTGACGATCTCGTCGATTTCTCTGCGGGAATGCCGCGCTACGACATGTACATGGCCGCGCGCGAGGCGATCGAGGACGCCTACAAGGTCAGCCTGATGCACCGCAACTACGTGCCGGTGACCAGCGACAATCTGTTTGAAAAACTTGCTGCCTACCAGCCGCTCGACTCCAAGGAATATAAGGCGCTCGAAAACGCCGTGGTGCGCGAGTTCGGCCGCGGGCTCGATGGCAGCATCGATGATTTGCTGAAAGGGTAGGATTGCTATGGACGTGACGCGTCGTTGCGATTACGCGTGCCGCATTCTGCAGGCGGCTTATCGAAATGGCGAAGCCTACATGTCGGTGTCGGAGATCGCCGACCAACAGGGTATACCGTACGCTTTTGCGCGCAGCATCCAGCACGATCTCGTCAAAAGCGGTCTCATCAAAACGGTCCGCGGTGCACGTGGCGGACTGGTGCTCAACTGCGACCCCGCTTCGACCACGATGCTCGACGTGTTGGAATCCATCCAAGGCCCGGTGAGCATCTCCGCTTGCGTTTTGGATCCATCGAGCTGCGAGCGCCAGCCGGGCTGTGACTACAACAAAGTCTGGCAGGGTGCTGATCGCCTGCTCAACGCCTACTTTTCATCGATCACCCTCGAGGAACTCTTCGAGCAGGGCATCAAGCATCCAGCTGTGTCCGCCGCGATCACCTGCCAGCACATTCCCGCGGTCAGTCAGGGCCACTGCGGTGCCCATAAAATGTTCGTCGAAGCGGCGGGGTAGGCGAGGTGGCTCAAGCCGGTCTTAATCGATGCGGACGTCCTTCGGCGTGGCCGGAGGACGTCCTTTCTTTGGACGGGTTCCGTGCTCGCGTATGGGAGCAGGGCAGGATCCATCATCGCGATCTGCCCTGGCGTTATATCGACGACCCGTATGCGGTTCTTGTCTCTGAGGTCATGCTGCAGCAAACGCAGGTCAAACGCGTGCTCGATTACTGGCCGCGTTTCCTCTCGCTGTTTCCGACGATCGATGCGCTCGCATCGGCCGGCACCTCCGACGTGCTCTCGCAATGGCAGGGGCTCGGCTACAACCGCAGGGCGCTCGCCCTCAAGCGATGTGCCGACATCTGCTCCGCCGAGCATGGCGGTCTGCTTCCCGACTCCGTCGACGAGCTGGTTAAACTTCCCGGCATCGGACCCGCCACCGCTGCGGGAGTGGTCGCGTTCGCCTTCGACCGCCCTGCGCTCTATCTCGAGACCAATGTTCGCACGGTGTTCCTTCACGAGCTTTTTCCCGGCCAGGACGGCGTCAAGGATGCCGCATTGAACCCGCTCGTCGAGATCTCTTGCCCTGCCGACCACGCGCGAGACTGGTATTATGCGCTGCTCGATTACGGCGCCAACCTCAAAGCGACGCTTCCCAACCCCTCGCGCCGCAGCGCGCACCATACGCGGCAGAGCGCGTTCGAGGGCTCGCGTCGCCAGAAGCGCGCCGAGCTCATCCGCATCGTCCTGGCTGCTGGAGCCGAGGGCATCGAAGCTTCCAAGGCGGCATTCCTTCTCAACGAGACCGAACGCAAAGCGGGTCGCGACGGCGCGTCGGAGGAGGAGATCGCTTCGATCATCGACGACCTTGCCGTCGAGGGATTTTTCAAACGAACGGGCTCGCTGCTCGTCTCCTGATGGGAAGAGGATAGATGGGGATTATCGAGTTGGCGCTCATCGGAGCAGGGCTGTCGATGGACGCGTTCGCGGTTTCGGTCTGCAAAGGGCTGGGGATGAAGCGCCTGAACATGCGCCAAGCTTTTGTCATCGCGCTGTTCTTCGGCGTGTTCCAGGCGGTGATGCCCGTCATCGGATGGGTGCTCGGAACAGGGTTCCAGTCTTATATCTCACCCGTCGACCATTGGATCGCGTTCGCTTTGCTGGCGTTCATCGGCGGCAAGATGCTTTTCGATGCGTTCCATGATGACGAAAGGGACGATGATGCGGCATCTGCCAATGCCCCCCTTGATCTCAAGGAATTGACGATGCTTGCGATCGCGACGAGCATCGATGCGCTGGCGGTGGGCATCACCTTCGCGTTTCTGCAGGTGGATATCGTTCCTGCCGTGACGCTAATCGGCGTCATCACGTTCGCGCTCTCGTTTGCGGGCGTGGCGATCGGTCACTTCTTCGGCGCTCGGTTCGAGAAGCCCGCGACGATCGTCGGAGGCGTCGTGCTGATCCTCATCGGGCTGAAGATCCTGCTCGAGCATCTGGGAATCATAGCGATCTGATTTTCCGTGCCGCTCGTGGCTCCTCCATCGAGATTGGATCAGGGGCACGTGCTCAAACAGGTGCTCGCCTTGACTAACGCGATCTTCGATCGCGTTTATAGGGCTGCGCATACTGCGCGCGAGCCCCTGATCCAATCTCGCGAGACGGTTTTTCTGCTTTTGCGTTAGGAAGAGTTCGCCCTTACAGCACCGGATAGCAGCCGAGGATCTTCACTTCGCGCAGCTTGAGGCGCAGGCAGTTGAGCGCCGTTTGGACGGGCAGCTCGTTGACGGATTGCTCGAACTCGATGAAGAACATGTAGTCGCCCAGGGACTGCTTGGTGGGGCGCGATTGGATCAGCGACAGGTTGATGCCCGCGTACGCGAACTCCGACAGGATCATGTTCAGCGTGCCGGCGCGATCCTGTTGCAAGAACAGCGCGAGCGTGGTTTTGTAGCGGTCGCCAGTGAACACGGGCTCGTGGCCTTGACGTCCGATCAGCGCGAACAGGGTCTGGTTGCCAAAATGGTCCTCGATGTCGCGCTCGCGCACCACAGCGCCGTGGGTTTGGGCCGCCAGTTCATTGGCGATGCCGGCGACGTGGGGATTGCTGGCGGCAAGGCGCGCGCTCTCGGCGGTGGACGACGTGATGATCGATGCGCGGCCCGGCAGCTTCTCGGCCAGGAAGCGGCGGCATTGCGCCAAGCCCTGCGCATGCGAGGCAACGGTGGTGATGTCTTCGATCTGGGCATCGGGGTGCGTCACCAGGCAATGGTGGATGTCCACGACCTCTTCGCCGAGGATGACGGCGGAGCTTTTGAACGCGAAATTGTCCAAGGTGGCCGTGACGGGGCCCTCGAGCGCGTTTTCCTTGGCGACGACGCCGTACTCGCATCTGCCGCGATCGACGTAATCGAACACCTCGTCGAACGATGAGCACTCGATAAACGTCGGGTTGTCGATTCCCAGCCTCGACGCGAACGCGCGGGCGGCTTCGTCGGAATAGGTGCCGATCGGCCCGAGGAAGGCGAGTGCCGTTGCCTTGGATGCCATGGGGGTTCCTTTCGCGATTCAAGGGGGCGGCGAACGCTTCGCAAGAAGCATTTTCCGCAACTCATCTATTATAGGGACGCGCAGGCGCGGGGAAACGTAAAACCTTCGCGCATTCGGCCGCGTCCCGCATCCGGCGGCCGGATGCGATATCCAACGATGGTATCCGAGCATTGTTTCAACTCGATGAATCGCACGGGGCTGCGGCAGCCCGCCACGGCCGTCCAAGCCTGATGGGGGAGGGCGTTTCACGGCTTCGCGCGCAGTTCCGCGCGCGGATCCGAACGCCCCCGCGTCGAGCGCATCGTCCCAAGTTGTTACCAAAAAACAGGTTCGTAACATTTTCGCGCCATTGACGGAGATGTGGGGACTTTTTGATGCACTCCTCTTAAATTCGTGCTTGTTATGTGGATAATGATTCGCAGCGTACAAGACGAGGACACCAAGAGGAGGTGTGCGCATGGGAACTGAAGCCATGGCTACTGAGTTTCAGGGCATGCTCGAGGCGCGTGGCGTAACGCGTCGCAGCTTCATGAAACTCTGCGGCGCTATCGCCGTCGCAGCCGGGCTGGGCGAGCTGGCTGCTCCGCGTGTGGCGCAGGCGCTCGAGGAATCCGTGATCGGCGCAACGAGGGGCAATCTGTATCCGGTCATCTGGATCGAGGGCGCTTCCTGCACGGGCTGCACGGAGTCCTTCGCTCAGGTGGAGACGCCTGATCCGGCCACGGTGGTTCTGGAGATGATCTCCCTGAACTACTCCGAGACCCTGTCCGCTGCTGCCGGTCACTCCATGGAGGAGGCCAAGGCGCAGACGATCGAGGCTGGAAACTACATCCTCATCTACGAGGGTGCCGTGCTGGAGGGCTGGGGAGGCCAGGCGCTGCGCGTGGCCGATATGCCCGGTACCGAGCATCTGGTCGAGGCTGCCGCCAACGCCAACGCCGTCATCGCGTTGGGTTCTTGCGCGGTCAACGGCGGTTGGATGGGCGCCAACCCCAACTCCGCCGGCGCGCTGGGCGTCCAGCAGTATCTGCAGAAGGTCGGCATCGACGTGCCGGTCGTTAACGTCCCCGGCTGCCCGGCCAACCCCGAGTGGCTGATGGCCGTGCTGGTCGACGTCGTCATGATGAACCAGCTGCCCAAGCTGACCCCGGACAACAAGCCCGCTTTGATCTTCGATCAGACGATCCACGACAACTGCGAGCGTCGCGGTCACTTTGAGAACGGCGAGTTCGTCTACGAGTTCGGCTCCGAGGAGGAGGCCAAGGGCTACTGTCTGTATCCGGTCGGTTGCCGCGGTCCGCAGACCAAGTCCACCTGCGGCGTCACGCTGTGGAACAACCGCCGCAGCTGGTGCGTCCAGGCCGGCGCCCCCTGCATCGGTTGCTGCGAGGCCAACCCCAACGATCCCGGCGACAACTGGGTCGAGGTCAACACGCCGTTCTTCAAGCGTCATCGCGACCTGCTGATCGGCGACTGGATGATCCAGCCCGGCACGATCGCCCTGGGCATCACGGGCCTGCTGGCCGCTGCGCTTGTCGTGCACGGCTTCGGCATGAAGATCTCCGGCCGCATGGACGGCGGCGCCGACTTCGAGCCCGTCCGCGCTTGGGATGCCAAGCACCCCGAGGCTTCCATCGGCAAATACGACCTGACGACCGAGGAGAACAAGCAGCTGGCCAAGGAGAACGCCGGCACCGCCTCCGCCAAGGCCGTCGAATCCGACAACGAAGAAGGGAGGTAAGCCCGCATGACTCGTTCAGTCATCGACCCGATCACCCGCATCGAGGGTCATCTGCGCGTCGAGATGGAGGTTCAGAACGGCGTCGTGTCGGATGCATGGGTGTCCGGCGGCTGCTTCCGCGGCATGGAGCTTGTGGTGGAGAACCGCACGCCTGAGGACGCTGCGCAGATCGTGCAGCGCATCTGCGGCGTCTGCCCGGTTTCCCACGCGCATGCCTCCTCCATCGCCGCTGAGAAGGCCTACGGCATCACCATTCCGAACAACGCGCGCATCATCCGCAACCTCATCGAGGGCGCGCAGTTCCTGCACAGCAACATCCTGTGGTTCTACAACCTGGCTGCGCTGGACTACGTGAACCCCTTGAACGCGCTCACCGCCGATCCGGCCGACGCCTATGATCTGGCCCAGGCTGCCGGCACGTCCATGAATTCCGACTTCGTGGCACTCAAGGAGCGCCTGGCTGCGTTCGCCGCCAACGGCCAGCTGTCCATCTTCTCCGGCAACTGGTTCGACGCCGACGACGGCACCGCCTACAAGCTGCCCCCCGAGCTCGACCTGATCTGCACCGCCCACTACCTCGAGGCGCTCAAGATGCAGGCCAAGGCATCCGAGGTGGCCGCTCTGCTCGGCGGCAAGATGCCGCACGTCATGACCCTGATCCCCGGCGGCACCTCCTTCGTGCCCACCCAGCAGAAGCTGGATGACCTCAAGGCGCTGTGCGACGAGATCTACAACTGGGTCGAGGCGACCATGATCCCCGATACGCTGGCGCTGGCTCCGTACTACAGCGAGGCGTTCAACTTCGGCAAGGGCTGCGGCCGCTACATCGCCTGGGGCGTGTTCGAGCGCGCCGAGGGCTTCGGCGGCGACTACATCGAGCAGATGAAGAACCGCTACATGCCCATGGGCGTTCTCGATGAGAACCTGAACGTCTCCGACGTCCAGGAGAACCTCATCACTGAGTACGTCGGCCACTCCTGGTACAAGGGCGAGGACACCTACACGTCCCCGTACTTCACCACCGAGCCCGAGTTCACCGAGTACAACGTCGAGGATCGTTACTCCTGGGTCAAGTGCCCCGCCTACGACGGAAAGCCGATGGAGGCCGGTTCCATGGCCCGTCTGCTCTCCGCCTACGTGCGCGGCGTGCCCTTCATCGTCGACCAGGTCGACGGCCTGCTGGAGACGCTCGGCGCACCCGGCGACTTCAGCGTCGCCCAGTCCACGCTCGGCCGCACGGCCATCCGCCAGATCGAGACCCTCTACATCGCCGGTCTCATGCGCGAGTGGGTCGACGAGCTCATCGAGGCCGTCAAGAGCGGCGACAGCGAGTACTTCCGCGCTCCGTCGCAGATCTCCGGCAAGGGCACGGGCTTCTGGGAGGCTCCGCGCGGCGCCCTCTACCACAGCGAAGAGGTCAAGGACGGCAAGATCACCGGTTACCAGATCATCATCCCGTCCACGTGGAACCTTGCTCCCAAGAACGCCAACGGCGAGAACGGCCCGCTGGAGCAGGCCCTCATCGGCTGCCCCGTCGGCACGATCGACAAGCCGATCAACGCTCTGCGCACGGTCCACAGCTTCGACCCCTGCACGGCTTGCGCGGTCCATATCACCGAGCCGGCCACGGGCAAGAGCTTCGAGACGGTCACGAGCCCTTGGGGGGTGAAGTAAGATGGCGCATCTCGCTCATTACAAGGAAGCGCATCCGCTGCCGTTCGTCATCACGCACTGGATCAACCTGATCGCGATGATCTGCCTGATCGTCACCGGTTTCTGCATCCACTTCCCGTTCTGGCCCGACTTCATGGGCATCGCGCGCGGCGTGCACATCTTCTGCGGCTTCGTGCTGTTCATCAACTGCATCGTTCGCGTGATCTTAGCGTTCTTCGTCAAGTCCGCTCCGACCGGCGGCACCCGCAAGCAGGTCAAGGACTACAAGACCTGGCTGCCCCAGAAGGACAACCGTCATCAGCTGGGCGCCTGGATCAAGTACTACCTGTTCCTGAAGAAGGACCATCCGCTGGGCGCCAAGCTGGGCGTTCCGCAGAAGATCAGCTACCTGCTGATCCCGGTGCTGATCATCGTCATGTTCTACACGGGCATGTGCCTGTGGGGCACCACGATGAACCTGCCCTTCTTCGCCGCCGGCACCGAGCTGGTGGGCGGAGCGATGTCGATGCGCATCATCCACTACTTCCTGATGTACGTCTTCATCTGCTTCATGTTCATCCACATCTACCTGGCGAACATCGAGGGCATCGCCCCCACGCTGCTCATGTTCTTCCATAAGGAGCATGGCGGTCTGGTCTACGATCCCGACAAGCATGTCATCGTCGGCGAGGACGACCTGAAGCACTAGTTCGGATGACGGCATAGCCGCAGACCGACAAGAGGCGGGGACCTGGCATTGCGCCGGGTCCCCATTTTCGTTCTTGGGTATACTTATCTGGCTATCGATGTGCCGTTAAAGTGGTTGGATGGGGGAAGATCGTCCGTGGCTGAGCTCAACGACAAGCAGATCGCCGCCGAGGAGAAGTTCATGGAGGGGATTCCCCGCTTCAACATCGGTGCATTCTTCATGCCCGCCATCTGGGGGCCCGCGCATGGGATCTGGGCCGCGATCATCTTCTATCCGCTGTGGCTCATCGCGGACAACACCTTTTACGCGGCCTTCGAGCAGCGCACCGCCCTGTCCATCGCGATCGCCGTCATCGTGTTCGCCATCACGGTCGCCATCACGGTCGCGTTCACCCTGATCGGACAGCCGATAGCTGCCCACCGCGCCGTCTCGCGCGGCAAGACCAAGGAGGACTACCTCAAATCCCAGCGCGTCTGGGCAGTCCTCTGCGTCGCCATCGGTGTAATCGCGCTCGCCGCCGCGACGTACTACAACCTGGTCATCCGACCGATGATGGGGGAGTAGCGCATGGCAGCCGAAGGAAAGACCGCCGCAGCGGAGGCGTCCGAGGGCAAGCGCACGGGCGTCGAGCAGCTGCCCGTCGGGGAGCGTCCGGCGAAGATCGCGGTCCTGTGCGTGGGAAACAAGCTGATGCTCGACGACGGCGTCGGTCCGGCGGTGTACGAGGAGCTGGTGGAGGGGTACGAGATCCCCGACAACGTCGAGCTGTACGACATCGGCTGCCTGAGCATGGACATGCTCTTCATCGTGGACTCCTGCGATTTCATCATCACCGTCGACGCGGTCGACGGCACCGACGCCGAGCCCGGTACGGTGTTCCGCTTTCAACCCGATGCCATGGCGCGGCATGCGGGTGCCAACGCGTCGCTTCATGATCTCAAGCTGATCGACCTGTTCGATGCCGCGACGTTGCTCGGGTATTCCGCTGACGGGCTGTGCTTGGGCATGCAGGTGCAGAACTCCTCGCCCGCGGAGGTCACTATCGGCCTCACGCCCAAAGTCTTCGACGCCCTGCCGCAGCTTGTCGAAACGCTGATCGCCGAGCTCTTCAAGCTCGGCGCAGAGGTCAAGCGCAAGGACGGCACTTCCGCAATCCCTCAAGCTTTGCTTGAACGCGACCGTTAATGCGGTTGGTTTAGGGCTTCGGTCAGGCGTTTTGCCTGACAAGGCGTGGAGGGAATGTGTCCTTACGCATTCAACTGCGTTTTCGCTCTTCCATTTTGCGTTAAGCAAGGTATGCTGACCCAGATACATGGCGACCGCCCTGCGAGGAGCGGGGCAGCGGTGATGGAGTTCGCTGCGTTAGGTTCGCACAAAGACATGAGGAGCATTGACCATGGAAATCAAGATCACCCAGGCGGCCAAGGACTACCGCGCCAAGATGTTCGCCGGCGTTCCCTCAACGCTGGCCGAGACCGATCCGGAGTTCGCCGCCATCTACGAGAATTTTGCCTTTGACAAGGTGCCCAACAGCAGCGATTTGGATGATCACACCCGCTTCATCTCCGTCATCTCCGCGCTAATCGGCTGCCAGAGCGTGACGGTGTTCCCGCTTATGGTGTCGGCCGCTCTGGAGTTCGGCATCGAGCCGATCGAGATCCGCGAGGTCGTGTACCAGGCGGTCGCCTACCAAGGTTCGGGCCGCCAGCTGAAGTTCATCCCCTTGATGAACGATGTGTTCCGCCAGCACAACATCGAGCTGCCGCTCGAGGGCACCGCGACGGTGGCTCACGAGGATCGCCGCCGCGCCGGCAACGAGCTGCAGGTCCAGATCTTCGGCGAGGAGATGCGCGAGTCCTACAACCAGGGCGACGACGAGACCCGTCACATCAACGAATGGCTGTCTTCCAATTGCTTCGGCGATTGGTACACCCGTGAGGGTCTGAGCCTGAAGGATCGCGAGCTCGTGACGCTGTGCCTGCTGACTGCTCAGGGCGGCTGCGAGGCTCAGCTTACCGCCCATGCCAAGGGCAATATGAACCTGGGCTTTGACCGCGCGTTCCTCATCAAGGTGGTCTCGCAGCTTGTTCCGTACCTGGGCTTCCCGCGTTGCCTCAATGCCATCAACTGCATCAACAAGGCTGCCGAGCTGTAAGACTCCGCTTCGCGCACGTCGCTGCGGTTCGGCCTATCCGCACTGCGCCAGCTGACGTAGATCGGGTTATCGAGCCTCCCTCCAACCGTGACCGTGCATCTGGTCTCGCTGGACGGGAGGCTTTTCCATCTTGCGTTCGAGAAGGGTGCAAGATGATAGAATGATTCGCGTTCGTCGCCAGGAGTTTGCATCCTGCGTCGGCTTCACGCATCATCGCCGCTCACGCGGCTTTTTCGGTTTGGTAGAAAGGACGTATTCCGTGCTCATCGATTCGCTGACGTTCGCCCTTGAACGCTCGGGTTGCCTTGAGACGTTTTGGGGCAAGCTCGATGAAGGCGCGGATTCCGCGCTCGGTGTCGCCAACTCGGCGCGGCCGTTCCTCACGGCGGCTCGGTTCGCCCACCGTCCGCAGACGACGCTCGTCGTCGTGGCGGGCGAAGATGCTGCCATCACGTTTGCTCAGCAGGTTGCGGCGTATCTGGGTGAGGAGCGCGTCATGCGCTTCCCGGAACGCACCGACAACGTGTTCGCCGCAAAGGCAGCCGATCCTTCCTGCGTCGCTAAGCGTATGGCCGCGGCCCACGCTTTAGCTCAGGGCGCGCATGTCGTGGTCGTGGCAAGCGCCCGTGCGTTGCTGCGAACGCTCGCGCCCGTAGACGACGAAGTGTTCCTGCCGATTTCGCTGGCATCCGGATCGGAGCTTGCCGACATGCCCGGTGCCCAGCGGGCGGGAGTGACCGAGTTCGAGGACTTGGCGCAAGCGCTTGTGGATCGCGGGTATGCCAACACCGGCGAGCTTGACGGCCCCGGCACGTTCTGCGTGCGCGGCGGAACCGTTGACGTGTTCCCGGGCAATCTCGTCTATCCCGTTCGGTTGGATTTCTTCGGCGACGAGCTCGACGAGATACGCCGTATCGTTCCGACGACGGGGCAGACGATCCAGGCGCTTCCAGCGGTCGATATCTATCCGGTAAGGGAGTATTCCTGTTCTCAAAAGGCGCTGTCCCGCGCGCGAAAGAAGCTCGAGGTGCCCGCACGCACCAATCCCGTGCTCAGGGACATGTTGGAAAAGCTCGATGGCGGTTTGCGCTTCGAGGGGTCGGACGCGCTTTTGCCGCTGCTTTATGACGGGCTGCAGACGCTCGGCGACTATCTGCCCTCGGATGCGCTCACGGTCCTCATCGAGCCGCGATCGTTGTTCGACGATGCCGCGCATCTGTTCGAGGAGGCTGCGGCCAGGGCTAAGGGCTCGAGCATTCCCGTGGAGGGGCTCTATTGCGATCCGTCGCGCCTCGCGTTTGGAGACAATCAGCGCGCGACGTACGTGTCGATCATGCGTGTCGGAGGCATGGTCGACGACGAGCTGCCGGTGAAGCGCGTCGAGGTGGCGGGTCATCCCGACAAACTGTTCGGGCGTCTGCGCAGCCTCATCGACAACGACGACACCGTGGTGTTCAGCGCGCCTAATCTGCGTGCGCGTGAGGATATGAAGCTCGCCTTCGTCGATCATGAGCTTCCGATCCAGGAGCGCTTGGATATCGGCCTTGACGGCGAGCGTCCCGAGGAGACCGAAGGCGCGGCTAAGCGTCGTTTGCGCCGCGGCGTCGTCAACGTGGTCGACGTGGAGATTCCCTTGGGTATGATCATCCCCAAGGCCAAGCTGGCGCTGATCAGCATCTCCGACACGCAAGGAGCATCTGCGGCGCGTCCCAGCCGGCACGTGGACATCACCGATATCACGTTCCCGTACAAGCCGGGCGACTATGTGGTCCACGCTGCGCACGGCGTGGCGCATTTCAAGGAGCTCGTCCGGCGCGAGATCGATGGCACGGCGCGCGATTACCTGCTGCTGGAGTACGCGGAGGGCGACAAGCTCTACGTTCCCGTCGAGCAGCTCGACCGTGTGACGCGCTACGTGGGGCCGGAGGGCGCGAGTCCGCGCTTGACCCGCCTCAACACCGCCGACTGGTCGCGGGCGCTCCAGAAGGCCCGCAAGGCCACCAAGAAGCTGGCGTTCGATCTGGTGGACGTGTATGCGCGGCGGGCGTCGGTGCAGGGCTACCGGTTCGGCCCCGACACCCCTGCGCAGCACGAGATGGAGGAGGCGTTCCCGTACCAGGAGACACCCGATCAGCTTGCCGCTATCGCCGACGTCAAGGCGGATATGCAGTCCGCCAAACCGATGGATCGTCTCATCTGTGGCGATGTCGGGTTCGGCAAGACCGAGGTGGCGCTGCGCGCCGCCTTCAAGGCGACGCAGGACGGCAAGCAGGTGATGGTGCTATGTCCCACAACGATCCTGGCGCAGCAGCACTACATCAACTTCAAGGAGCGCTGCGAGCCGTTCGGCGTCAAAGTGGAGGTGCTGTCGCGCTTCCGCAGCGAGGCGCAGCAGGCATCGGCTCTATCGGGCTTCGCTGAGGGCGACGTCGACATCCTGGTGGGCACGCATCGGCTGCTCAGCCGTGATGTCAACCCTCACGATCTCGGCCTGGTCATCATCGACGAGGAGCAGCGCTTCGGCGTGGGCCACAAGGAGCAGCTGAAGAACCTTCGCGAATCGATCGACGTGCTGACGATGTCGGCCACCCCCATCCCGCGTACCATGCAGATGTCGCTGTCGGGCGTGCGCGACATGAGCTTGATCATGACGCCGCCGGACGACCGCCGTCCGGTCGAGGTGCACGTGGGCGAATGGGATCCTGATCTGGTGAGCGCCGCGATCAGGCGCGAGCTTGCGCGCGGCGGGCAGGTCTACTACGTTAGCAACCGCGTGCGCTCGATCGAGGAGGCGGTCAGGCGCGTTACGGCCGCCGCGGGCGAGGCGCGCGTCGGCGTCGCCCACGGCCAGATGAGCCGCGAGGAGCTCGAGCGGGTGATGGAGGACTTCTCCGCCGGACAGCTCGACGTGCTCGTGGCCACCACCATCATCGAGAGCGGCATCGACAACCCGCATACCAACACGTTGATCATCGAGGATTCTCAACGGCTTGGCCTCGCTCAGATGTACCAGCTCAAGGGGCGCGTGGGACGATCCTCCACGCAGGCATACGCGTACTTCATGTTCCCCGAGAAGGTGAGCCTGACCGAGGAGGCGCAGGCGCGCCTGACCGCGCTTGACGAGCATACCGATCTGGGCAGCGGCATGCGCATCGCCATGCGCGATCTGGAGATCCGCGGCGCGGGCAGCCTGCTGGGCGCCGAGCAGTCGGGCAACATGAGCGCGGTCGGTTTCGACCTGTTCGCGCAGATGCTCGCGCAGGCGGTCAGCGCCACGCGTGAGGGCGACCTCAAGGCGATGGATTCGCTTCCGCCCGCCTTGTCCGACATCACCGTCAACGTGCCGGGCCATACCTACCTGCCTGAAGATTACGTCCCCGATGCCGACGAGCGCGTGCTGTGGTACCGCAAGATCGCCAGCGCCGCGACGCCGCAAGCGGTTGACGACATCGAGCACGACCTGCTGGGCAAGCGGCCCGATATGCCGCCCGCCGCGCGAGCGCTCATCGAGAAGGCGCGCATCAAGGCGTTCGCTTCCGAGCACCATATCCGCACGGTGTCCGTCACCGGCGGCAAGCTCGTCGTCGAGCCGATCGAAGTGCCCCGCGACAAGATGACGCCGCTGCGGCGCGCGGGCGGTCGCTACCTGCAGGACAAGCGCAAGCTCACGCTTCCCTTGAGGTATTTCAAGCTGGAGGAGGGCGATTCGCTGCTCAGGCCGGTCGCGGAGTTCCTCGACGAGCTTGCAGGTGGTGAAAAGTGAGCCGCGACGCTACGGGAAACAGCATCGCGCAAGGAGCCGCGATCTTTCGCCGTCGGTTCTGGCGGGGCGTCATCGCGGCGCTTGTCGGTGGCGCGATGTGGGGCTTCTCCGGTACTTGCGCTCAATACCTCTATCAGCATTATGAGATAGACCCTCTGTTCATCACCTGGGTGCGCATGCTCGGGTCGGGCGTGCTGTTCCTGATCCTTTTGGCGTGCACCCAGCGCGGCAAGCTGCAGGGGATCGTAAGCGATCGCAAGGAGATCGCGCGCCTCGCGTTGTTCGGTGTCGCCGGACTGTTTTTGTGCCAGTTCACCTACACGACGTCGGTCAACGCCACCAACGCGGGCACGGCGACGGTTCTTCAAAGCCTTAACACGGTCTTCATTTTGGCGGCTACGTGCATCTTGATGAGACGTGGTCCTCGCGCGATGGAGCTCGGCGGCCTTGCGCTGGCTCTCGTCGCAACGTGGCTGATCGCGACCAAGGGAAATCCGACCGCTTTGATGATCCCTCCCGCCGGCCTGGCGTGGGGCCTTATCAACGCCGCTTCGTGCACGTTCTACATCATGTATCCCAAGCAGCTGTTCGCGCGGTGGGGCAGCCTGCCGGTCACCGGCATCGGCATGTTCATCGGCGGAATTGCCGCAGTGGCGATCTGGGCTTGCGGCGGCTTGTGGGGCGCCGCGCCCGTGGTTCCCCAGTTGCAGCTGGACGGCATCCTCGTGATGGCCGCCATCGTCGTCGTCGGCACGTTGGCCGCGTTCGGGCTTTATCTGCACGGCGTTTCTGTCGTTGGTTCGGTCAAGGGCGGACTGCTGGGAACGACAGAGCCTGCAAGTGCCATGGTGTTTGCCGCGCTGTGGTTGGGAACGATGTTCTCGTGGGCTGATTGGCTGGGTTTGGTGCTCATGGTTGCGATGATCTTTCTGGTCACGTTGTCCGGAGCCAAGGAACAGGAGTGACGATGGCGATCACCGTATTCGATCTGCATTGCGATACGCTGGATAGGCTGGTCTTCTCGGCGGATCCGAACGTTCCTGGGGGATTCTACGAGCATGACGCGGGAGTGTCCCGCGATCGCATGAGTCGCCTCGACGTCAATGATGCGCATATCAGCCTTGAGCGCATGAGATCGTTCAACTGGTGTCAGTGCTTCGCCGTTTATGTCCCTGATGCGGTTCGCGGTGCGCAAGCGTGGTCGCTGTTTGAGCGCGCCGAGCGATTTTGGGGAGCTGAAGTCGCTCGTTGTAGCCAGCGGATCGTGCAAGTGCGCAGTTCCTCTGAGGCAGCGGGGGCTTTCGAACTCGGCAAGGTTGCGGGCATGCTCACGGTGGAGGGGCTGTCCTTCCTCGAAGATGATGGTTTTGCGCTAGCGCGGCTCGACGCGCTTGCCGACGCCGGCGTGCGCATGGCCACGCTCACGTGGAACAGCGCAAACGCGATCGGCAGCGGTCATGACGGCACGGGCGGATTGACTGCGTTCGGTCGTCGCATGGTGCGCGAGCTCGAAGAACGTCGCATCGTCGTGGATGCATCCCATCTCAACGATGAGGGCTTTCGCGATCTCCTTGATGCCGTGGAGCAGCCTTTCGCGTGCTCGCACTCCAATGCGCGTGCTGTCTGCGGACATCCGCGCAACCTGGAGGATTGGCAGCTGCGCGAAATCGCCGCACGTGGCGGTGTCGTGGGTTTGAACTTTTTCAACGAGTTCCTAACCGACTCAGGCAACGAGGCTACGGCTGATGACGTGCTGCGGCATGTCGATCATATCCTCGAAGTTGCGGGGGAGGATGTTCTGGCGCTCGGCAGCGACTACGACGGCTCGGACGTTCCCCGCTGGCTCGACCCCTGCGACAAGGCGGCCGACCTCCACGCCCTGTTGGCGCGCGAGTTCGGCGCAAGCGTTGCGGAAAAGGCGTTCCACGTGAATGCGGAGCGCTTTTTCCTCTGAATCCTCCATTTTCGTGGCGCTAGATGGACGGTTTTGAGGACTTTGAACCCATCTATTGCTGCAAGAGAGGAATCCAAATCCCTATGGTTGATTTGCGACCTGGGGAAACGCAAGTTATAGAAGCCCGTGATTCGTAAGATGTCCACTTATTCGAGATGTGAAGGGTTCAAACTCCCCAAAACCGTCCTATAGAAAACTGGAATTTGGAGGATTCGGCATCGAATCAATTCCGTATGGGCATCCTAACCCACTCGCGAGCTGACGGCGGTCATCTTGGCGATGTCCTTGCCCAGGTCGTCGGTGACGTCGACGGTGAAAAACGCGAGGCTGCGGCCCTCTTTGTCGCAATGCGCCTTGGCGATGAGCTTGGTGCCTTTGGTTGCGCGGAAGAAATCGATCGAGTGGCTTACCGAGACCGTCGGAGGCTGCCCGACGTTGCTGGCGATCGCCAGTGCGAAATCCGCCAGCGTGAAGATGGCGCCGCCCATCACATTGTCCATTCCGTTGCGATGATGGTCCTGAAGCTCCATCTCGCATACAGCATACCCGCGGCCGCCATCGATGACGGCGCAGCCGGCGGCTTTGGTGGCGAAACGGTCCTTCTTGAAGAGTTCGGCGATCTCCTCGACCGTGGCATTTTCGGGAAGTTGCATGTGCGTCCTTTCAAGTAATCGGGCCTGCACCGCTGCGGCGCAGGCCCGATCAGTCTTTTGCTAATTCAGCGGCAACGGGCGATTGTCGCACTGTCGCTGTGAACCTTACGCGTCCTGCTGCTCGTTCTGAAGGTCCTGCATTACCTTCATGGTGGCGTCGATGCGGGCGAGCACGTCGGGGCGGGGGAGCAGTTCGATGCTCTCGAACAGCGGCGGGGACACCATGTTGCCGCAGACCGCGACGCGCAGCGGCTGGAGCAGGTTCTTCACCTTGATGTCGAGCTCCTCGCCCTTCTTGCGGCACGCGGATTCCAGCGCGTCGCTCTCCCAGCCGACGGTCTCGTTGGCGAGCACCTCGCGGCACGCGGCGAGCGCTTCCGCGGGACGGGCGCTTTCCTTGAGCAGGACCTTCTTGACGCTCTTCTCGTCCAGATGCACGTTGGTGCCCCAGAACAGATAGGAGAGCTTGCCCGGGATCTCGTCCAGGCGGTTCAGACGCTCGGCCACCAGCGGATAGAGGTTGGTGAACCAACCGGGCTGCTCGTCGACGAGCTCGAGGGCGCTCTCAAGCGCCTCGGTGGTCGGCACAATCGGCTCGGGCTGGGGCGCGTTGGGATCGGACGGGTTGGCGGTGGGCACCACCTTGACATGCTGGTCCTCGGAAGCCACGACGCCGCCCTCCGCTACCGCCTGCGCCAGCCAGGGCTTGGACTGCTCCACCCAGGCGACGGGACCCATCTCCTTGATGTACTGGCCGTTCATCCAGGCGAGCTTGGTCTCGTCGAACACAGCGTCCTTCTTGGTCACGCGGTCGAGGCTGAACTCGGTGCACAGCGTGTCGCGGTCGATCAGCGTGGTCTCGCCGTCGAGCGACCAGCCGAGCAGCGCCAAAAAGTTGACCATCGCGTCGGACAGGTAGCCGCGGTCGCGGAACTCCTCCACGCTGGCGGCGCCGTGGCGCTTGGAGAGCTTCTTGCCATCGGGGCCCAGGATCATCGACAGGTGGGCGAACGTGGGCACCTTGTAGCCGAGCGCCTCGTAGATGAGGATCTGGCGTGGCGTGTTGGACAGGTGGTCGTCGCCGCGAATGACGTGGGTGATGCCCATGTTGGCATCGTCGCAGACCACGGCGAAGTTGTAGGTGGGGCTGCCGTCGGTGCGCACCACGATCATGTCGTCCATGACGTCGGCGGGGAAGCTCACGTGGCCGTACACGGCGTCGTCGAACTCGATCGGGCCGTGGTCCAGCGGCACCTTGAGGCGCCAGACA
This sequence comes from uncultured Eggerthellaceae bacterium, assembly GCA_958452575.1. Lineage (GTDB taxonomy): Bacteria > Actinomycetota > Coriobacteriia > Coriobacteriales > Eggerthellaceae > Aphodovivens. The sequence continues at coordinate 409,100 of CAUDUM010000001.1, read as the reverse complement.
TGCGGCTCGCCTGCGTCGATGCGGCGCTGCGCCTCGGCGGGGTCGAGGTCGCGGCACGTGCGGTCGTAGCCGGCGTAGCCGCCCTCCTCCTGCTCGGCGCGCTCGCGCTTGGCGTCAAGCTCCTCCTTGGTGCAGAAGCACGGATAGACCGCGCCGCGCTCCTTCAGGCGCTCGAGCGCCTCGGCGTAGGTGTCCATGCGCTGGGTCTGGAAATACGGACCCGAAGCGCCGCCCACCTCGGGGCCTTCGTCCCAGTCGAGCTCGAGCCACTTCATCGCGTTGAGGATGACCTGCACGTTCTCCTCGGTGGAGCGCTCGGAGTCGGTGTCCTCGATGCGCAGGATGAACGTGCCGCCCATCGCGCGGGCGAACGCCCAGTTGTAGATCGCGGTGCGCGCGCCGCCCACATGCAGGCGGCCGGTGGGAGAGGGCGCGAAGCGGACGCGCACCCCGGAGTTGGTGTTGGACATCTCGGTTCCTCGTTCTTTCGATTGTGCGATTGCGCGGGCCTTGATCTGGTCACGCTGGCGCTTTTCGCGTCGCATGAAGAACATGCCGCATAACAGGGAAAGTATAGACAGTATCATGCTGACGGCAAGCCAGGTGAAGCCCATCCCCATCCAAAAATCTTGCGGGTACATGCAGATCAGCAGCGAGTCGGACGGGAACGTCCACGTGCCCTCGGCGAAGAATAGCGAGTGGAACACCGCGAACAGCCCGTTGAAGTCGGCGATCGCCCAGATGCCGAAGAGCACGAACAGCGCGACGACGATGCCGCCGGCAAACGCGAAGGGGCGCCCGATCGAGCGCGGCCCGAACATGTATATTGAGCAGAGCAGACAGAATCCCGCCAGCACAGCGCATGCCAGGATCGCCGGCATGGCGCGGTTGACGACGTCGTTGACATCATCGAGGTGCGAGATCGCATCCGGTGTGAGCGTGTACTGCTCGTCGGCCGCTGCCAGCTCTTCCGCGGATGCGCCGGCGTAGGGGGTGTCAGCTTCGTTGTTGATCTGCGCGATCGCCTCCATAAGGGCGTCGTAGTCGTGTTCGCCGACGGTGTAGTCGCGCGTGGCGTCGGCGGCCTCGACGAGCTGCATCTTGTCGAAGGGCGACAGATCGTCGTTGCAGTAGGACATCGCCAGGCCGTGCACCATCTGAGGGATTCCGGCTACTGCGACGAACCCGCAGGTGATGTAGGTGATCGCCAGCATGACGGTGGCGATCGCGGTGACGACGTTGCGGCGGGCGTTTGCAGACATGCGCTAGGCCTCCTCGGAGCCGTCGCCGTCCAGATCGCAGTCGACCCAGATTGTCGCTGCGGTCATACCCTGCATGTCCTTGGAGATGGTGGGCAGCGGCCCCAAGCGGCTGAACACGCCGGCAAAGTGCCCGTTGAACAGGTACAGGCCGTTGATGTTGTTGTAGAGGGCGGGTTCGCGCCGCACCTGGTCGTCGGCGAGCTCGGATATGCCGGTGTCGGGCGGCAGCGTCTTGGTCTTGTAGGGCGTTACGTAACGCTGCGCGATGAAGCGCGTGCCGGACTTGGCATCGGCGAAGCGGTCGAGGAAGTCCTCCCATTCCTGTTGCGTGCAGGCGCAGCCGGCGTGGACCTCGTCAGCGCCGTAGTGGTCGGCCGGCTTGATGATCCAAGCGTCCTTGTCGGCGCGGATGGCAGCCAGGTCGGCTTGTTCGGCGTCCAGGAACATCGTCTCGGGCACGGTGTCGCGCACGAAGGCGCGCTCCTCCTCGTCGAGGAACGCCAGCGTGCGCGGATCGTGCAGCACGCGGAAGATCTGCTTGTCGTGGACGAGGTGTCCCGCGAAGCTGCCGATGAGGGCAACCTTGCCGGCGCGCACGGCCTCGATGAGATCCTGCGATTCGTCCCAGTGATCCATCACGTCGTTGGTGACGCAGCGGCGCCAGATGGCGTCCACCTGCTTGCCGTCGGGGTCGCGCAGCGCCGTTCCGTCGAACGCGAGGTCGCGCACGTCCCACACGCTGCAGTGCGCGTTGTTGATGCTGAATACGCGCGCGTACATCTTGAATTCGTCGACGACGCCGTTTTCCAGGTAGTCGACGATCGCGACGTGCGGGTTGGGCACCTTGTGCTCGTAGGTGTCGTAGATGGCCAAAAACTCGCGCACCCACGTGGCGAACAGCTCGCACGACTCGATGCGGTGGTTGGCGACAAAACGGCGGAACGTCTCGGAGCGGGCGATGGAGACGGTAATCTCGCGGTTCTCGTTCATGCCCGAGGAGCCGTCGCCGTTGAACTCGCAGAACTTGACCGAGTAGTCGTCCTCGTCGAGGAACGTGTCCACACGTGCGAATGGCAGCGTGGCGTCGTAGCCGCGCGGCAGCAGGATGAGGTCGACCAGGCGCGGGTCGAGCTCGAATACCTCACGATAGGAGGGGTCGGCCAAGTAGCGTTCGATGACCTTGCACAGGATGCGGTGCGCGGTCTCGGCCGTGCTCTTCATGGTGTCGTAGGTGCGCTGATTGAACAGGCGCGGCACGAAGCTGGAGTCCACCACCTGATGGTGGACGATGGCCGTCGAGCGATCCATGTAGGCGCGGGCGGCGCGGCGGCCGTCGATGTCGCCGCCGAGCGCGTCCATGATGTCGAAATACTCGCGCGTGAGCTGGGCGTTGGTTTGCATGCGCGTGGTGTCCTTCCGTCGTCGGCGCGGCGCGGGGCCGCGATTGCGTACAAAGAAGAAGTGTACCACGGCAGCGCCGTTGGCTTCGGGCCGCTGAGCAGAGGGGATGAAAGTTCCGGAGGGGGCGGGGCGGCGGCGCGGGCGTTGCGGCTCGCAACGGCGGGACGCGGCGAAAGCCGGTTTGGCTCAATGCGCAGGCAAACCGTCTGTCGCGGCCCCGAACGCCTTGGCGGGAAAGCCGTTTTCCACGTGCTTTTCGTTGGAAACGACGCTGTCCAGCGTGGTTCCGAACATCCGGCAAAGCTCTTCGTCGCTTGCTGTGTCGAACCCGTTGCGCGTGAGCGCCTGCGAGGGATCGACGTTGCGCAGGAGCGAGGGGTCGTCGAAAAGAGCGCGCACCATGAGGTCGCGGCTGCGCAGCTCATGGTGGGCGCCGCACAGCAGGTTCTCCAGGAACGCGACCAGGTAGCGCCGCTCCGGCATGGCGCCGGCCTTCGCGTTGCGGTAGTTCGCGCGCACGAGAGTGTCGCGGAAGTAGCGCGCATGGCGCTCGAACGGCTCGTTGTCGGCGTCGAACCCCAGATGGCGCAGGTAGAGGATGGCGAACACGGCCACGGTGCGCGTGTTGCCCTCGCAGAAGGGGTGCACCTGCCACAAGCGCGCGATGAAGCGGGCCAGATGGTCGGTCTGCATGGCATCGAAATCGGGCGCGTAGGCGTAGTCCTGCTCGTCGTCGAAGGCGAATGCGAGGGCGCGCGCGATCATGGACGGGTCGGCGTGCAGCACGCTGTCGCCGTTGAGAACCAGCTCGCTTTTCACGAGGGCGTCGCGCTTGTACTCGCCAGGATGGTAGAGGGCGGCATCGAGGTCGCCGAACAGCTGCCGGTGCAGGTCGGAGAGCATGAACGGCGAGAACGCGAATGCGTTGCGCGAAAGCACCTCCACGATGCGCTGGCTCACCAGGTCGGCCTCGCGCTCGGCGGCGTAAGACGACGGGGCGGACGTATCGGAACGCGGCGCTTCCTCCGTGTGTCGTTCCCGGTAGTAGAGCCGCAGCAATTCGCCCGTCTCTTCGATGCCGCGCGCGCCTTCCACGTGCTCTTGCGCAAGTTGCTTCGCGTATGCGGAGGGACGCAGCCCATCGACCTCCTGAAGCCCCATTGCCATGCACCAGTACCCCGCCCGCACGGCGGGATCAGCGGGCTCGCGCACCGGCACGTAAGGGAAATCGTCAGGGTTGTCGGCGGTCATGGGTCCTCGCTTCAGCTTCGTCTGGCTTTGCAACACGATTATAGCGGAGGGGCGGGCGGGGCGAAGCGGGCAAGGCCGGTAGCACGATTGTGCGGGTTCGCAGCTTGCGATTGTGGGGACGAAGCCGACTGGACGGCGAAACGAAAAGGTTGAGAAATTGCGATCGTTGGTATAATCGTCACGATAGATCGGTTTTGGGAAGGCGTTTGAGGAGGCGGGCAATGCTTCGTCTACAGGGAAACATTCGTGGGAAGGGGGCTTCTAGTTCGCTGATCGAGCGCGCCGCCTCTGCTGCTGGGGCGGCGTAGCATGGAAAACGCCTTCTTCGACAACAAGACGCGCATCCTGAAAGACGATCTGGCGCAGGTCGTCAAATCGGGCGACCGCATCTCCGTGGCGGCGTCGGTGTTCTCGATGTACGCTTTCGACGAGCTGCGCGACCAGCTTGAGTCCCTTGACGAATTCCGGTTCATCTACACCCAGCCCACCTTCGCCAAGGAGCGCGCGAAGAAGGAACAGCGCGAGTTCTACATCCCGCGCCAGTCGCGCGAGCAGGGGCTGTATGGCACTGAATTCGAGATCAAGCTCCGAAACGAGCTGACGCAGAAGGCAGTGGCTTCCGAATGCGCGCGCTGGATCAGGGAAAAAGCCCGCTTCAAATCGGCGAGCAAGGGCAGCGCCGAAGTGGCCTCAGCGCTTACTGTCGCAGGAAACGACACTGTCACCTACATGCCCTTCTCGGGGTTCACGGCGGGCGAGCTTGGTTGCGGGAGCTGTCCCACCACCACGGGGATCATGCGCTCGGACACGGCATCTTCGAAGAACTTCCTGCAGATGTTCGACTCCGTGTGGGAAAGCGACCAGCTGGAAGACGTCACTGAAGCCGTCATCGAGAGCATCTCGCAGATGTACCGCGAGAACCCGCCGGAGCTGGTGTACTACGCCGCTCTTTACCGCATCTTCCATGAATTCCTCAGCGACACGTCTTCCGACAATTTGGCTCAGGAGGGGCTCAGGTTCCGCGACTCGAAGATATGGGGGATGCTCTACGACTTCCAGCGCGATGCGGTGCTCGCCATCATCAACAAGCTGCAGACCTACAACGGCTGCATCTTGGCCGACAGCGTCGGCCTGGGCAAGACGTTCACGGCGCTGGCCGTCATCAAGTACTACGAATCGCTCAACAAGGACGTGCTGGTTCTGTGCCCGAAGAAGCTGGCGGACAACTGGCTTACCTACAAGAACCCCCAGAACGACAACCCGATATGGGAGGACGGCCTGCATTACCGCGTCGCGTGCCACACCGACCTCAACCGGTCGCGCGGCTCGAACGTCGACGGCCTCGACCTGTCGAAGATAAACTGGGGCGCGTTCGGGCTCGTCGTCATAGACGAGTCACACAACTTCCGCAACGGCGCCGACTCGGCGCGGGCCGCCAACGACGAGACGGGCGGGGTGGAGAACCGTTACCAGCGGCTGCTGAACCACGTCATCGCCGAGGGCATCCCAACCAAGGTGCTGATGTTGTCGGCGACGCCGGTGAACAACCGGTTCCGCGACCTGCGCAACCAGCTCGCGCTGGCCTACCAGGGAAAGCCGCTCGACTGGTCGGAGCGCCTGGGCCTGTCGATGAGCGTGGAGGACGTGTTCAGCCGCGCGCAGGCTGCTTACACTACCTGGTCGAAGCTGCAAACGGAGGCGCGCACTACGCGTGCGCTCACCGATGCGCTCGACATGGATTTCTTCCGCGTCCTCGATCAGGTAACGGTGGCGCGCTCGCGTGCCCATATCCAACGGTACTACGACGTAAACGCTATCGGGCCTTTTCCCGAGCGCAACAAGCCCATCTCCATCCGCCCGAAACTTTCCGACCTAGCCAACGTTCCGACATACAGCGAGATAGCGGGATCCCTCGACCTGCTGAAGCTCGCCGTGTACATGCCGTCTCATTACGTGCTGCCGAGTCGGGCGGCGAAGTATGCTGACAAAAACGGCAACCTCACCACCAGCGGGCGCGAAACGGGCGTGAGGCGCCTGATGGCGACGAACCTGCTGAAGCGTCTGGAAAGCTCCGTCAACTCCTTCCGCAAGACGCTTGAGCGCGTTCTCGCCATCATGGATGAGCGCTTGGGGGAGATCGAGCGCTTCAAGGCTCATCTTTCGGATGACGGCAGCGCAACGCCGATCAACCTTACCGCCGATATCGATCTAGAGGATATCGACGACGAAGACGAGGAAGCTGCGGAGTTCCTGACCGGTGGAAAGACTTCGTTCGATCTGCGCGACATGGATTGGAAATCGTGGGAACACGATATCTCCGAGGATTCGGATACCATACGCGGTCTTCTGTACATGGTCCGGGGAATCGACGCCGAGCACGACGCGAAGCTGCAAGAGCTTAAGAAGCTCATCAGAAAGAAAGCGACGGCGCCGTTCAATCCTGGAAACCGCAAGCTTATCGTGTTCACTGCGTTCTCCGACACCGCCGATTACCTTTATCAAGAGCTTGCCGATGAGCTGAAACAGGAGCTTGCCCTTGAGTTCGCCGAGGTGACGGGCACAGGCGGCGGAAGGGTCACCGTACCAGGCGTCCATGCCGATTTCAACGAGATACTTACGTGCTTTTCTCCCGTATCGAAGAACCGCGATGCGGTAAGCCCTCGTCTGGCGGGCAGGGACATCGACGTCCTCATTGCCACCGACTGCATCTCGGAAGGCCAGAACCTGCAGGACTGCGACTGCCTGGTCAACTACGACATCCACTGGAACCCCGTTCGTATCGTCCAGCGATTCGGTCGTATTGACCGAATCGGGTCGCGCAACCGGGTTATTCAGCTCGTCAATTTCTGGCCCGATGTCGAGCTTGACGACTACATCAACCTCAAAGGCAGGGTCGAAAGCCGCATGCATGCGGTTGTGATGACCTCCACCGGCGATGACGACCTTCTTAACGAAAACGAACGGGGCGACCTCGAGTACCGCCGCCAGCAGCTCGAACAGATGCAGAACCAGGTGGTCGACCTGGAAGAGGTTTCGGGCGGCGTCTCCATCACTGACCTGGGCCTTAACGATTTCCGCATGGATCTGGTGGCATACCATCAGGAGAACCCCGACATCGACCGGGTTCCTGCGGGCATTGATGCCGTGGTGGAGGGCGACCAGCCGGGGGTCATCTTCGTCCTGCGCAACGTCAACCAGCAGCTCGACGAAAAGACCCGAAACCAAATCCATCCGTTCTATTTGATCCATGTCGCTGAAGATGGCGAGATCGTCCATGGGTACCTTGACGCTAAAGAGACGCTCGATACCATGAGGCGCCTGTGCCGCGGCAAGGCGGAGCCCGATGCCCAGCTGTGCCGTGCGTACAACAAGGAGACTAAGAACGGGCGCGACATGCGCGCCGCTTCCCGCTTGCTTCGGTGCGCAATCGAGTCGATTGTCGACCAGAAGGCGGAGGCCGACATGGACAGCTTCTTTACCGGGGGAACCACCAGCTTTTTGGAAAACGACGTGGCGGGCTTGGACGACTTCGAGCTGATCTGCTTTCTGGTGGTGAGGCCCCGTGTCTAGCGATGCTGCTACTTTCGGGCTTCCCAGCACGTCGCTCGTCGGCCGTACGATGCCGAAGAAGGTGTTTTACGAGCACTTGGAGGTGCCCGCGCGGGTCAAGGATCAGTTCGTTCACGGCATTGAGCGCATCGAGCTTGTTGCCGCGCTCAAGGAGTCGAGCATTCACATTCCTGCGGGAGGCGAAGTCGCCGAGATTGATGTCTTGGGGATGCGCCTCAAAGGGGAGGGTGTGGCCGTTCCCACGGAGGCGATCGATCTGATCGCCTCCGCCGTCCCTAACAAACTTGTGTTCGTCTGCCTTGGAGCACGCGGGTGCAAGTTTCTTATCAGGCGCGACAGGCTTTACGAAACGGCATGGGCGCCGCTAGACGAATCGCGGCTCCAACTGCGCGGTTCCACGTTGGACGAGGCGTGGGACTCGCTTTCAGCGCAGGTGGTGTTCGGCGATGCCGATCCTGCGGGCTTCGAGGGTCGCTTGCAACGAATCACCGAACTGGCATCGTTGCAGGAGCGTCTGGGGAAATTGCAGAAGAAGCGCCTTGCGGAAAAGCAGATCGCTCGTCGAAATGCTCTTTGGGATCAAATTAAAGCTGCTGAAAAAAGAATAACGGAACTGGAGGCTCTCTAATGGAGCGTGTGAACCTGACTACGACGAATATCTTGGACGAGAATGTCGAGAAGCTCGCCGAGCTCTTTCCTGAGGTGGTGACCGAGGTACGCGAGTCCGATGGGAGCCTGCGCCATACCATCGACGTCGAGGCGCTCAAAGCCCGCGTAGGTGACGTCGCCGAAGGCCAGCGCGAGCGCTATCAGTTCACCTGGCCGGGTAAGCGCGACGCCAAGCAGGAGGCGTATCGCCCCATCGACAAGTGCCTTCGCCCGTGCCCAGAGGAAAGCGCCGACTGGGATACGACGGAGAACCTCTACATCGAGGGCGACAACCTCGATGCGCTGAAGCTCCTGCGTAACACCTATGCCGGCAAGATCAAGATGATCTACATCGATCCGCCGTACAACACGGGGCATGACTTCATCTATGACGACGACTTTGCGCGCACGAAGGCTGATTACGATGCCGAGAGTGGCGACTACGATGAGGAGGGCGGCCGCCTGGTAGCCAACCCCGAGTCCAACGGTCGCTTCCACTCCGATTGGTGCAGCATGATGTATCCTCGGCTGTTGCTTGCAAGGGACTTGCTGAGCGAGGATGGGATATTGTTCGTGAGCTGCGATGATGGCGAGCAAGGGTCTCTTGACAGGATGCTTAATGAGGTTTTTGGAAGCGATTGTCATCTTGGTGCTCTAATCCATCAGAGGGCGAAGTGAGGTGGCCAGGCGAAATATATCGTAAAGGGGCATGACTATATTCATGTCTGTATTAAATCGACCCAATCCAACGTCTCTCTTGCGAGAAAAAAGATTGTTCAGGGCCGTACTTACGTTGTTGATGGTGTTCTGTGCATCAAGAACGATGATGTAGTGAGAAAGCAGTTCGGGAAGTACGATTCCGGGGTCGATCGTCGTTGTTTCTATGAGCAGCTGGAACAGTATAAAGGGATAAAGAAGAAGCAGGAGATCGATTCGCTTCTCAGGCAAGGTCGCTTGTTTCTCGAAAAGAATTCTGAGGGAATGCACACGATCTGCGAGTGGATTCCAGTAAACACGGCGACCTCTAAGATCTATTCAATCATCAAGGTTCTATCCGAGGAAGGAAAGAAGGACCTCGAACGCCTCGGGGTGGAGGGTTTTTCCTATCCGAAGCCTGTTGAGCTGGTTTATCAGCTGGTTGAAGCGGCTGCTTTGACCAACAGGGACGCGACAATTCTTGACTTCTTCTCAGGTAGCGCCACAGCCGCTCACGCCGTCATGAAACTCAACGCCGAGGATGGCGGCAACCGCAAGTTCATCATGGTTCAGCTACCCGAGGTCTGTGACGAGAAGTCGGAGGCCGCCAAGGCGGGCTACAAGAACATCTGCGAAATCGGCAAGGAGCGCATCCGTCGTGCGGGCAAGAAGATCGCTGCCGAGGTCGAGGAGTCAAACCGCCAACTCAAGCTCGGCGAGGATCCCAAGAAAGTTCCCGACATCGGCTTCCGCGTGTTGAAGATCGACTCGTCCAACTTCCGCGACGTTTCTGCCGAGCCGGCGCAATTCACGCAGGAAACGCTCATGGGTCTTGCGGACAATCTTAAACCCAATCGCACGGCAGAGGATCTTCTCTTTCAGGTGATGCCCCAGCTGCAGATCCCGCTTTCGGCATCTATCGAGAAGCTGGACATTCAAGGCTTTACCGTTTACTCCGTCGATGGCGGGCGGCTTGTCGCATGCTTTGATGCAGGCGTTACCACCGATGCCATCGCTGCAATGGCCAAGCTCGAGCCCGATTATGCCGTCATGCGCGACGCGTCGTTCGTCGGCGACGATGCGGTGTCTAACTTCGGCGAGCTGTTCAAAACCTACAGCCCCGCCACCATCACGAAGGTGATCTAGCCTCATGGAATTCAAGTTCACCATCCAGGATTATCAGACGAAGGCCGCCGAGGCTGTGGCTCGCGTGTTCGAGGGGCAGCCAAAAATCGAAGGCTTCCAGTTCGTGCGCGATCTGGGCGCCGACCGCTACAACGCGAAAACCGCCACGCAGCAGTGGCAATACGAGGACGCGAGCGGCTACAAGAATGCGGCGCTCGCCTTATCGTCGGCGCAGCTTTTGGAAAACGTGCGCTCTGTTCAGCGAGCTAACAGCATTTCGCGATCGGGCGAGCTTCATCGCGATCTCGGCGCGGTCGAGCTTGACGTGGAGATGGAGACCGGCACGGGTAAGACCTATGTGTACACCGAGACCATCTTCGAGCTGAACAAGCGCTACGGCTGGTCGAAGTTCATTATCGTCGTTCCCTCCGTAGCTATCCGCGAAGGTGTGGCGAAATCGCTGAAGACCACCGAGCGGCATTTCGCGGAGCGTTACGGCAAGCGCATCTGGTGGTTCGTCTACAACAGCGGACGGTTGAACGAGCTGGACGGCTTCGCCAGCCGTAACGACATTTCGGTCATGATAATCAACATGCAGGCGTTCAACGCCTTCGACGAGTCGAAGAGCAAAGAGGGGCGCGGCGGAGACAAGACGGCCCGCATCATGTTTTCGGAGCGCGATGATTTCGGGAGCCGTCGTCCCATCGACGTGCTTGCGGCGACGAACCCCATCCTCATTTTGGACGAGCCCCAGAAGATGGGGAAGAAGAACAGCGCCACGCGCAAAGCGATGAGGCAGTTCCATCCTCTGTTCTCGCTCAACTACTCGGCAACGCACGCCGAGCACCACAACCTGGTGTACGCACTCGATGCGCTGGACGCCTACAACATGCGCCTGGTGAAGCGTATCGAGGTGAAGGGTATAGAGGTGCGTGGGCTGCGCGGGACGGACGGCTATCTGTTCTTGCGCGGTATACGCGTAAGCAAGGACAAGCCTCCTGTGGCGAGCATCGAGTTCAAACGCCTTACCGCCAACGGTTCTGTGGCGAAAGCAACCCGGTCCTTCAACGAGGGCGACAGCATCTATGTTGCTTCAGGCGAGCTGGAGGCGTACCGCAACGATTTCACGGTGGCGGAGGTCGTCCCCGACCAAAACGGGATGCTGGGATTCGTACGTTTCCGCAATGGCGTAGAAATACGCTGCGGCGAGGTGGTGGGGGATTCGTCGGCAGAAGATCTCCGTCGCGTGCAGATTCGCGAGACTATCAAGTCGCATCTCGAGAAGGAAGAACGGCTCTACGAGCGCGGCATCAAGTGCCTGTCGCTGTTCTTCATCGACGAGGTAGCGAAGTACCGCGCCTATTCCGACGACGGTGAAGAGCTGACGGTGGGCTACGGAGCGGTGTTCGAAGAAGAGTACGAGGCTGCGGTGCGGGAGCGTCTGGATAACCCGCGCATCGGGGACGGCGAGCCGGGCTCCTATGCCGCCTACCTTGCCCGATTCTCGCCCGGAGAGGTGCACAAAGGCTATTTCTCCATCGACAAGAAGGGCCATGCGGTCGACAGCAAAGTGAAGCGCGGATCCGAGGACAGCGACGACGAGAGCGCATACGAACTGATCCTGCGCAACAAGGAGCGCCTGCTTTCCTTCGACGAGCCGACGCGCTTCATCTTCTCCCATTCAGCGCTGCGCGAGGGCTGGGACAACCCGAACGTCTTCCAAATCTGCACGCTGAAAGAATCGGGTTCGGAAACCAGCAAACGCCAAGAAGTGGGACGCGGCATGCGCCTGTGCGTCAACCGTGATGGAGACCGCCAGGATGCGGCGGCGCTGGGCGAGGATATGGTTCAGAGGGTGAACCTGCTCACGGTTATCGCTTCGGAGAGTTATTCCAGCTTCGTTGCCAGCCTGCAGAAGGACATGCGGGCGGAGTTGCGAGAGCGTCCGAAGAAGGTCACCGCCCAGTTCCTGCAAGAGTTTGCGCTGCCTGCCGCAGATGGAGAAAGGATGTCCTTCTATTCCGTGGACGAGGGCGAGGCGAGCATAGTCTACACGTTCGTCCGCATGGCAGGCTACATCGACGCCGACGGATGCGTGTCGGACAAGTTCCGCAACGAGGGGATCACCGAGGAAGAAATCGACAAGCTCGCCGAGCCGATGCAGCAGACGGTCAGAAAGCACCTTCCGCTGATCGACGCTGCCCTCACCAGCGTCTACGATCCGTCGGCGCTCGAAGGCATGATCGGCAACGGGTTGGAGGCGAAGGTCGCTTCGAACGCGCTGAACGAGAACTTCCGCAAGCACGAGTTCCAAGAGCTGTGGAACCGCATCAATTTCAAGCAGGCGTACACGGTCCGTTTCGACGACGAGGAGCTGCGCCGCAAAGCCATCGGCAGCATCGACAGGAACCTGAAGGTTTCCAAGGTGTCGTACCGGCTGGTCGTCGGCGAGCAGGAGGAAACGGCGCACGTCGGCCACCTGGACGATGGGTCGCATTTCTCGCGCACTTCGACTGCTACCAGGGAGCTGGACGGGTCGCCCGTCCATGTGAGATACGACCTGGTTGGCGAGGTCGCCGCACGCGCGGGCGTCACGCGCCGAAGCGCTGCGGCCATCTTATCGGGGATCAGCCCGGTTAAGTTCGCCCTGTTCCAAGAGAATCCGGAGGAGTTCATCGCGAAGGTGGGCGATGCCATCGTCGACGAGAAAGCGACGATGGTGGTCGAGCACATCAGCTACAGCAAGCTGGAGGAGCGCTACGATTCGGCGATCTTCACCGAGGCGATGCCCGAGAGCATGGCGCGCGCCTACCGTGCGAAAAAGAACGTCCAGGACTACGTGTTCCCCGACGGCTCCGCCGAGCGCTCTGTGGAGCGCCGGTTCGCGGAGGACCTGGACGCGGCGGAAGAGGTGTGCGTTTACGCCAAATTGCCGCGCGGGTTCCAGATCCCCACGCCGGTGGGCGCTTACGCTCCGGACTGGGCGATTGCGTTCAAAGCGGGGTCGGTGAAGCACGTGTTCTTCGTCGCCGAGACGAAGGGGTCGATGAGCTCTCTTCAGCTGCGCGGGGTGGAGCAGGCGAAGATCGAGTGCGCTCGCAAACTGTTCAACGAGATGAGCGACGGGGATGTTAGCTACGATGCGGTGGATAGCTACGAGTCACTATTTGAGCTGGTGAGAGGGTAGCTATGGCGGTGCGGAAGCTAAATGGAGCCCTCTCCCGTTCGGCTTTGTTATCCGCTGATGCAACCGGGTGGCTTACGTTCAAACGCAATATCATCGACTCTTCGATTCTACCGAGTTTGCTCATCCGATTTGTTTATCTGTCTGAAGCTCATGGCGTCTCTAAAAGCACTTCTGGATTCATCTCAGACCTAAGGATCGACAGGACCGAGAGAGCGAGCAGCTTCTACAAGAAACTGGGATCTGATTTGGGGGTGCGGGTTCGCGCGTTTTCCAATCCAGATGATCTGGGCGCGGCGCTCTCGGAAGACGGACTCGCGGGTGACGATTTTACCAATCAGGACCAGGAATTCGCATATTTCGTCTTTTCGGGGCATTCTGCAATCTCAAAACGCGTTAAAGAATTGCCAGAGTTCAGAAAGGGTGCGGTGCGCAAAACAGGCAGCAAGCGCCAAAATAAATCTGAGTTCTACAGGTTAGATTCTTTGTTCAGGCATCTTCGCAATTCTCTTGCGCATGGTCAGTTTTCAAAGGTTGACAATGACGGAGAGTCGTTTTGGGCGTTTCAAGATTCGAATGCGAAGGGGCTTGTCACATCCAGGTGGCTGTTGCGTGAAACGACTCTCTCCAAGTGTGTGCAATTGGTGAATGGGAGGGACAAAAGGATGAGGTAAATGCCGAAACTCAATCCCTCTGCTCCATGAGGCGGTGTTGGTTCCCAAAGCGAGATTCCTTCGTCCCGTTCGATTCAACAATAAGGAGGTACTCCATGAGCATCCAGGGTCGCGTTTCCGTCGAGTGCGAGTTCATTGGAAGCGGCAGCAAGGATATCGAGAAGAGGAGCAAGGCGCTCCATTCGTTCTTCTTGAAGAAGCGCAGGGAGGTTCGAAAGCAAGCCGAGGAATCGGCCGCCCCCTCAAGCGACAGCCGGCTCGTGGGGCTAGCGTGGCTTCTCAACGGCGAGCTTGTCGACGGGCCTTCCGGACAAAGCGTCTACTGCGACGACTGCGCCGGGCCGGATTCGGAGTTCCTCCCCTTCCTCGAAGAGCTCGAAAAGCGCTTCCCGGAAGCGTCGTACGTGGTCAAGTCGGGCAGCTGGCAGTCGACGGTGGATTCATCCCTTGAAGGAAACGTGCTGTTCAGAAAGGCGCTCCCATCGACTGCATTTCCGGGTCAGATCCTCAGCACCAGGATCCCCTGCGGAGGAGGAAAGGTGTTCTTCAAGGGCGTCGACGCGCGCAACGCGGAGTTTGTCGGCGAGATCTCGTCCATCCTTGACGGGTATCGCCGCGCGCACGCGCCTTCTCATCCGCAGATCGACGCGTGGACGTGGCTCGTTGAAGAGTTGGGGGACCGTTGGCAGAGGGGCTTCCAGACCCGCTTCGCCGTTCCCGGCACTGCCGATGCGGTCGGCGAGGTGCTTGCGGCCATCTGCGAGCGTTTCCCCGAGATCGAGATCTACGGGCGCATTGACACGCCCAGTTCGCTGACGGTTGATGGGCAAAACGGCGACGGGATTGGCACGGAAGTCCTTTCATGCGGGGTTTCCAAGCGCTGCTATTGGTCGCCAGCGGGATTCCGATCGATCGGATGGGGCGAGGACGGGGTTCCGGGATGCACCGACGCGTTCGCATCCTGCGCTGACGAGCTCACCGCAAGTCTGCTGTCGCGGTTGCCCGGCGCGTTTTCGGTCAGCGGGCGCGGGGCGAAGCAGCGCGCCCAAATGGGCGCGGGTGATCGCGTCATCCTGCACATGAACATCGACGCGCACGCTTCCGAGATCGGCCCCAATGCGCTCAACAGGGGGTTCTGCGAGTTCGTCGGAGGGTCCCACGGAAAGGATCCTTCTTTCGAGGTCGCGGTGAAGACGCCGGAGGGCAAGGCGCTCGGCCAGCTGACGCTTACCCGCGAGGAATCGTTCGCCGTGGCGTTGAACATCGGGCGCCTTGCTGCGAAGGTGGCGAGTGTTGATCCGTTCCGAATCGAGTTGCGATGCGTCGATCTGGACGGTTCGTGCGATATCAGCCCGCTCCTTGCTTTCAGGAAGTCCAACAGGCTGACATCTGCATAACCCAACAGAACCGGTGAGCATGCGGACGAATGGGCAACAAGGACGTAACGTCTTGCTCTTGACTATACGCTATCGTTTCGTATTGAAGGTTTCGCCAGGATACCGATCAAGGAGGTCGACATGAGCTGTCATGCGCAGTTTGCTTTAGCGGCTAACGAGAGAGACATGAAGAACGTGTTTTTAGGAGTGGCGTCGTTCTTCCCAAACTGGCTGTATGCAGATGATTCGCAACGCCTTCTTGCCATGGATCTTAAGTCCGCCTACGACTCCGGAGAGATGAGCGTATTCTTCCCGACATCGGATTATTGGTTCAAGCTAGAGCGGTACGGGGAGACATACGTCCTTCTCTGGGAGCTGTGGGGAGGGTCTTCCTCCAACATCCAAGCGTTCAAGCCGATCTTCGAGGCGCTTCCTAAAGGGGAGTACGGGTTTGCCTATGCTTTCACATGGGACTTCGAGCCAGAGCAGATCTGCATAAACGCAGATGAGGAGGTATTCAAGGGAGGGGGCGGAACATCGCCGGATTGCCTTGCCGACCTTGGATGCGATTATTTCGATCTTGATGAGCGTCGCAAAATGCTCAAGTGGAAGCATTGGCGCGTGGAAGACATGGCAAGCGAGAACGATCTCAATCAAGTTGCCATGGCGACGGCTCTGCGCATGTGGTCGAAGGATGGTTCGTCCGGGAAGTCCAACTCGAAGGATTCCAGATACTACTATCTCGGATCGCTTTCAATCAAGTTCGAGTTCATTGGATGCGACGAGGATGAGTGTGCGGAAAAGAGCAAGAGCCTCCGCTCTTTTCTTCTGAAAAAGAGAAGGGAAATGTTGAAGCAGGTGGATCAATCCTTCTCCTCTTCAAGGGATAAGGTGCTTCGCACGCAATACTGGCTTGCTACTGCGAAGAAGATATATGAAGAGGAGCATGGACAGAGCATTTACTGCGGAGAATGCGAAGGGGAGAATGTCGATTTGGCTCCCTTCCTCACTGAGTTGGAGGAAGCATTTCCCGATGTCTCGTATATTGTTCGCGCTCAAAATGGAAGGTATTCAGGAGATCCCGTTCCTAAAGATAAATATATCTTCAAAAGGAGTTTGCAATCACGCCTGTTCCCCGGAAGCATTCTCAGCACGAGAATTCCTTGCGGAGGAGGAATTGCTTTTATTGACGGAATGGAATCTTTAAGCAAGGAGCGTGCTGATGAGATCGCCTCGATCATTAACGAATATCGGTGCGCCCATATGCCGCTTGGGCCTCATGTAAACAAATGGACGTGGCTTACCGAGGAGGCGGATGGCAGTGAGATGGGCGAGTTTCATACAAGGTTCGCGGTACCCGGCACTGCAGATGCTTTCGGGGAAGTGCTTGGGGCTATAGCCGAGCGTGTTCCCGAAGTGGAAATCTACGGCAGAGTGCTTACTGCTGGTTCGTTTGAGTTCGAAGGCGATGGCGAGACGGGGGATTTCCCTCAAATCGCAAGTTATTCTGAATCTGCGCGTTATTACTGGTCCCCTGCTGGATTCAGATCAATAGGATGGAGCGAAGATGGAGACGGTGCGAGCTCGGAGGCGTTCGCATCCCACGCAGAAGAGCTCACCGAACAGCTGCTCTCCCAATTGCCTCGCGCATATTCCGTGGGTGGCAGGGGCGGGAAGCTTCGTTCTCAAATGTCTACTGGCGACCATGTTGTCATGCAAATGAATATCGACTCCCATGCTGGCGATATCGGTCCTCGCGCTTCTAGCGGAGGGTATTTGTTCGGCCCTGTTGGCGGCACCCGAGGCAAAGCCCCCTCGTTCTCGGTGACCTTGAGAACGGAAGAGGGGAAAATGCTGGGCAAAGTGGCGTTTGATCGGGAAGATTCGCTTGCCGTCGCGTTGAACATGAGGCGCTTGTCCGCGGAGGTCGTTAATCTCGACCCATTCGAGATCGAGTTGCGCTGCGTTGATCCCCAGGGATCATACGATTTCAAGCCGCTGTTCGTATTCAAGAAATCCAACGATATCTTCTCTGTCTGACGACCGTACCTGAAAGGAGCTGGCCTGAGATTCTAGGCGGTAACCCTGATGTCCGGATAGGAGTATTTATCCCAACGCGCTATATAAAGGGAGTCAAAGATGGATGAGCGTTGCCATAACAATATCCAGCTAGTTTCTAGCGAAGCAGGCATCCTGTACGTATTGGAACGTTTTCATGAGGTTATGGGGCTGCCTTTACCCGCTGAAGGGGATCACCCTCTCTTTGACGAGTCTCGTGCGAATATGTTGGCGCACTCCGTGAATTTGGCTCTGGAGAAGCGGCCATCGGCTTTTGATGCACTGTTCGCAATTGACGGTACGCGACTTCTCGAAGCATGTCTCTGCATCGCATACCCGTATCGAAATGACGTTTGGATTTTGAAGATGTATCTGAGAACCGAAGGCTTGGCGGTTGAGCATGCCTTCGATGAGCTGCTTCTTGATAATGCAGGGTACCTTTTCAGCAATGTCTGGAACCTTGAAAAGAAGATTGATCAGAACGAGATCGCGTTTCTGTGCTGCAACGGAGAGATGCGCCCGTTTGCGTATTCAGCGGAAGATGAGGACTTTGGGGCTGATAGGCAGGCGGCAGCGTATGTGCGAGAGGTGCTCGGCTTGGAACCCTCGCTCTCTGAATGGAGGGTCCGCGACCTCGTGCGTGCCGATGATGTTGCAGAATTGATGAGGCATGCCGACGAGAAGGCCGTACGCGAATACGCAACTCATGCGGATTTCTGCAAGCTGTTCAAAGACGGAAAGTTCGAATTGTACGCGTTCCTCCTTGGGATTACCTCGTGGAGGCGGCTGCGCTACGCTCCGCGCGATATAGAGAAGTATCTCGTCACGTTCTGCGAAGCCGAAGCCGGCGCTGCGATGGATGCCTTCCTCGATCGTTATGCATGGAACGACGAGGATCTGGACAGGGCAGAGGACATCGTCTCGAAGTTCAGCTCTTCTTGCCCCGGCAATGCAGTCGCATCCTCTGCTCTCGTTCGAATCAGATCGATAATCGAAGGACGATCGAAGGAGAGAGCTGCGGAAAGATCTGCGGCGACCGCAGAGGCGGTCTCTTTGGATGCGGGCGGCATCCTCAGGATCGATGGTGATCTGTTCCGCCGAAACGGAGGGAATCCCATCCGAATTCTATCGCGGGAATCCTTCCATCAAGTCAGTAGTATGCGAATGCGGGATACTCGGTGAAGGCGCTTTCGCAGGTTGTGAGAACCTTGCATCGTTTGAAATCAACTGCCATAGCGGTTTGGTGAAGATCGGTGATGGCTGTTTTGTGGGATGTCTCAAACTAACGTCATTCAAGACCACGGGTTACAAGATCTCGATGATCGGATCCAAGGTTTTCGACGGTTGCGAGTCGATCACGTCGCTCTCCCTCCAGCTCGATAAAGCGACGTTGAAGGCGAATGCTTTAGGTTCCATTCCGCATCTGGAGAAAATTTCCATTGCCGGCGAAGGAAGGGTGTCAAAAAACGCGTTCGCTGGATGCCCTTCTTTGAAGAGGATCCGTATTGGGAAATATGTGAAATTGAACAAAGGCGCGCTGTCTGAGCTTGGGGAGGACGTTGTCGTATTTCAGTGACGGATTCCTGTTTGCCGCGTTATCGGAAGTTGGATGATTGCCAGTTTGACTGCGGTTCCGGCTCGTGGGGATCTGCGGTTCCCGACTAGAGGAGGTTGTGATTTATGTCGAAGCTTAATGCAGAGGTTAATGCGGCGGCAGTCGACAACCGCTCGACTTGCGGCTTCGAGCTCGACCCTGCCGCACCGTGGGGTGCCGTCGATTCCCGCGCTATCGACTGGACTTCCTATGGCATCGCGGATTTCGACATGCTTGATGACGATCGCAAGCTGCTCCTGTGCATGGCGGCGTACTGCACCGATTTCGACTTCGATCCTTTGTTCAAACGAGGCGATCGTCAAGCGGCGATCGACGGGCTCGATTTGAAGGATGCGGTCAAGCTGGTCCAACCGATAGAGGAAACCGCGTTGGGAGGGTCGATCCTGCGTGCCAAGGCGCCCGAAGGGGGATGAGCATCCTGCTTCAAGCGAGTCCTTGATCGTATAGAGGGACGCTGCGGCATGATCCTGCGCATCCCCTGCATCCCACTGAACTCGGGAATCAACGATGCGCTGTGCTACTCGCATGGCGAGGGCAGATGGCTTTGGTACGAGGAGGACGCCGAGGTTTTCGGCATGCTCGCCGAACGCGGGGCCTCTTTCAGAATTCCTTGGGAGTTCGCAGCGGGCTCCTCTGCCAGCAGCATCTACGACGAGGACTCGAAGTATCGTGCGTTCTTCCATCTTCCTGGCGCGGTTCGCGACATCTTCTTGAAGAGCAGGAGGTGGTCTCTTGATGACCTGGGCTTCAAGAGCGTTTCCGATCGCAAGGAGCTGCTTGCGAGCTGGAATGCCGATGCGTACCGCTGGCTGCGCGACCATCAGCCCGTGTGCTGGTCGATACGGGGTTTAACTCGCAGCTATTTGATGGATTGCTGCGGCACTGCTTTGTTCGGCGCTTTCCCCTCTGTGCTTCTCGATGTCGCCGACTCTTTCGCATGTTTGGCGAAGAGCCCTCTCGCAAGACTGAAGAAGTCGGCGTCAGCTTTACATAGTTTATAATTAATGACTAATTGCTTTCGGCAGCTTGACGTTGCGCAGGAGTGTCGGGTCGTCGTACAGCGCTCGAACTATGAGATCGCGGGAACGTAATTCATTCTTTCCGCCGGCAAGTAGGTTCTCGAAGAAGCGGTTGAGGAACGTCCGGTCGGGGAGAGCTTCTGCTTTGGCGTTGCGGTAGTTCGCGCGTACCAGGGCATCTCGGAAGTAGCGAGCGTGATTCTCGAACGGATCGTTGTCAGCATCGAATCCTAAATGCCTCAGGTACAGAATGGTGAATACTGCGACGGTCAGCGTATTTCCCTCGCAGAATGGATGAACCTGCCACAAGCGCGCTACGAAACGCGACAGGTGGTCGATTTGTGCGTCGTCGAATTCGGCAGCGTATGCGTAGTCTTCCTCCTCTGCGAATGTAAATGAAAGAGCCCGGTCGATCATGGATGAGTCAGCGTAGAGCACGCTGTCGCCGTTGAGGATCAGCTCGCTTTTTACTAGCTGTTCGGTCTTGTGCTGCCCAGGCTGATAAATGTTTGGGTCGAGGTCTTGGAACAGCTGTCGATGGATATCATCCAACATGAATGGCGCGAATGCGAATGCGTTGCGATCCAAGATCTCAATGACACGGCAGCTTACGGCGTCTGCTTCATGTTGGGCATTGCCGCGGGTGGCGGTTGAGTCCATCTTCTGAGAGGTCGATCTTCCGCGGTAGTAGACCTTGATAAGTTCGCTGATCTCTGTAGCAGATCGTTTGCCTACAATGTAGTCCTGCACAACCGTTTTCATGTAAGGCGAGGGGGTAAGGCCATCGACCGCCTGCAGCCCTGAAGCAACTTTCCAATATGTCGCTCGATCTTCGTGGCTCGAGGTGTTAGATGCGACTTCGTAAGGAAAATCGTTAGGGCATTCAGCGGTCATTGCGGCTCCAGGCTCTTGTCGGAAGTGTGTTTGAATTATATCCCATGGCAAAGGCTACCTCGAAGAGTTCAACATGGGTTTAGTTATTCGATACGAAGTAAGACATCTTTGTTGTGTCTGGTTGGGGTTGATGACGAGGATTTTAGTCGACTATTCCCCAATCCTCTCCGTCATACCAGTCTGTGAGGGAGCTCAGGTCGCTGCCATACTGCGTCCAAGGAGCAATGTTGAGGTCCGTTGGGCCGTCGTATTTCCCTGTAAGGTAGTTGTAGGAATGGGAGTCGACTTCGTCGTACTCGATGAAGAAGTGGAACACGCGACACAAGCGTATCTCTTTTAAATCAAGGTTTTACTGAAGTTTGATAATTTCGTTTTCCAGATCGGGGCAGGGGAGGATGTCGGCAAGGTCGCTTAGGCTCTTAGCTTTTTCTAGTTTCAGTCCCTTCCAGCCAGCTTGTTCGCATACATCGCCGGGAAGCTCTCCAATGATGGATCGAACGCCGTTGTTCTCGTATTCAACCCAGTATGCACCGATTATCATGTCCAAATTTAGTCTCCTTCTGTTTTGTTGTAGGCAAATATGTCGATATGGACTTTTCACTGTTCCTGAAGGGTAATTCAGGCAAGGTCGACGGTGTTTTGTCGGTCAACGCCCTACTTGTCAATTATCTAACACGTATGACTAGACTAGTTGCACAACAAATAACATATTATCTGAGGTAAAGTTGCCTTAAAGCCGCGAATGCTGGCGAACCCATCGATAGGAGGCTGCTATGCACATGGATTTTCCCGCTCTTATCCTTTCGCTATTGAGCGACGATTGGGTGTTCTTCGAAGATGACGAAATCGCTTGGGATGGCGAGCATCATAAGATCGTCGGCATCCAGGTGAACGGTGCGAAAATCCATGGATTCATGGATTACGTGAACCAGTTCACGGATTTCGATGACATTCAGGAAGCAGCGAATTTCGTCGTTTCCTTCCTGACCCATCTCGAGGAAGACGAGGCATTTCGCATTCCGCGCAACCGCATAGCGCAAGGCGTTAGGAAGGCAATACGCGAAGGCGACCTCACGGGCATTACCTTCGCTAACCTAGCTGCGTGCGGCAAGGCGTTTCAGGTGACCATGAATCAAGAAGATGAATATATTTGCCTTTACGACACGCGTCTGGCGATGGGTATTCCGCACTTCTTCGATTTGATGGCGCGTCTTATATGGGATTTTCGTTCGTTCATGAAGTCGCAGCAAGGTATTCCGTTCGACGTCGTTTTCATGTCTGTGCGAAACATCGATTCTGATGAATTCTTTGGAAACGTAAACACACCTGTTGAAGATCGCCAAGATAATCCCACCGTGATGCATGTCGCTAGCCTTCCTGCGATTGGGGGAAAGGTGGATTCGGAACCAGCTCCTGTTCAAATCGAAACCGCCGACGAGGACGCAGAGCGCGACTCGATACTGACGGTTTTAAATATGGCGGCATTGACCGCAAGCATAGCCTCTAATGGCTTTCCGCAAGACATCCTCGACGATCTTGAGCGTGCGACTAACGGGGATCGTTCAATCGACCTAGATGATCTTGGTCGCAGGATAAACGATCTACTGCCTTCCATCCATTGCGTTGATCCACGAGCATGGACGTTCGATTGCGGACTTCGCGCCGGTAACGACTTATATTCCATCGCTATCCCCGATGGGTATCGCTTAATTGAAAACTACCAAGAAGACGGTTTGGTACCCGTAACAAGGGATTTTGTTGCCATACCCGAAAGCGCAGATGACAAGGATATTCCAAATTGCGATAGGCTGATTGGAGCTTCATTCTCATCGATGGCGTCTGATTCTGATGCTAGCGACAATATGAAGAAGCTGTTCGTTGAGGAATTACGTCTGGCGGTCATGCATAAAGCGGTACCTCCGAGCGCGATATCCAAAGATGCAACCCATTATGTGGAAGATCTCGTTGAAGCTAAAAACTGCAAATGTCTAGTGTCTCTTGTCGGCAATGCCGGTGGCGGTTTCGAATACTATATCAGGCCTCTTGGAGCTGAGATTTTCGACTACGTACGTGTGACGTTTTTTAACGAAGAGGGTCTTTCTCGTGAACCTGAGTTCAGGTCGGCAGTGCTTGATCTTGCTCGTAGCATCGAGCTGTCGAACCCGTGCATGTCAGACCTACAGAGCAGTTTGCTTAGGCTGACCGAAGAGAAATGCTCTCCGCAAGATTTCGACAATGCGATTACCCTGTTGGCGAACACTCTATACTTAAGCAGGAACTTTGAAACCGATGCAGCTCAAAACAAGCTCAAAGCTGATGCCGTTTCTTCTGAAGAACAGTTCTTTGTCTCTCTCATGGATCATGTTGCCGCTTTCAACGAGTCTGCGTTTCACCACTGCGAGCGAGCTTTCGGCGCTCTCGAAACGCAGAAGCAACTGGGAGCTTCCGATGAAGAGCTCGCTGCCATGGTCGAATCGGTGAAATACCTCCACCATAGTTTCGAGTCGCATTTCGAACCCGACGGCGATAGCCAACAAAAGATATTAGATTCGCATGGAGATATTGCCCTTCCCTCAAAGTATTGGGTACTTGCTGAGAGCATCGAACGCTATTCACCTGGCTATGTTGACGAGTGCAAGAAGCTGATTGCAGAAGAATCGCACGTCAGCGTTAAGAAGTCTGAAGTGTTTGAGGATGGATGTAAAGCAGAAAGTTTCGCTCGTCCAAAAAAAGAAGCTGGAAAAGAAGAAGTCCAGAAGAAAAAGGATAATCGCGCGCGTTTGAAACAACTGCTAGCGGAGTTTGATTGCACTGACCAAAAGAAAGAACTTGAAAAGTTAAGGGTAGAGGCCAATGCCCTTTCTGATGAGCTCCGAAATTCAAAAGCAAGAAGAGAATCTCTAGGGTTGTTTGCTTTCTCGGAGAAACGAGAGCTTGATCAAAAAATACCTGAAATCGAGAAAGAGATTGACGAATATAGGGCGAAGATAGCAAAAATTGAGTCAGCAATCAAAGATCAGAGAGTTCGCATGGAGAAGATCTTGGATGAGCAAGGTTATTCATCGGAAAGATTGAAAGGTGCACTTCGCTCGCTTGAATATATGAACGAGTACGGCAATCCGGTGACTGCAGAGTGGCTTGCAGAGCACGTTCCGGGGGTTATTTCACAGAAAGTGGCGGTTGAATGCATGCAAACAGCTGTTGATTGGGGGCTGGTTAAAGTATGCGGTAGAACTCAAGAGAATAAGAGAGGCCAGACTCTCTATCGGCCGGCATAATCTTTGCCTGCTCCGGATGCCTAACGTGTTGACTGAAGACGCCATGGCAAATTGAGCGCGGCACTTACATAAGGCCCCTGTTCGTTTGATTGTTTTTAGAGAAGGATGAGATCATGACCTTGATCGACGTTGACGAATTGCGCGACTACTTAGAAGACTACTGCGGCACGGCCGTGTTCAGCGGCTTTCCCGCCGCACTCCTGGATGTTGCTGATATCGAGCGCATGTCCGGCGAGGAGCTTTGCCGAAAGGCTGAAGAACTCGGTGTCGATCTGCGAAAATTCGACATCGAGGATTGATTTAACACAGCCAGGAAGAGCGATAAACACGCAGGTAGGAGTCATATAATGTCTCATTCAGCAAACCGCACCCATCAAACGGACGATCTTCAAAATCGCGACGTTGCTTCTCAAGACTTTGAGTTGGACCCCTCGATGCCGTGGGGTAGATTCAACTTCCGCAAAGCGAACTGGCCTTCCTACGGCATTGCCGATTTTGACATGCTTGACAACGATCGCAAGCTTCTGCTCTGCATGGCCGTTTACTACGTGAGTTTCGACTTTGATCCCTTGTTCAAGCGGGACGATCGATATCGCGCGATCGAGGGTTGCGATCTGATAGATGCGCTTAAACTTCTTCGCCCTCTCAAGCAAAGCTCTTTGCGTGGGGCGATTTTGCGCAGACATCGTCCCGAGGGCGGATGGGCGGCAAGTTTCAAAAGCGTTCTCGATCGGATCGATGGCCGCGCAGGAATGGTTCTGCGCATCCCCTGCATCCCGTTGAACTCCGGAATCAACAGCGAGCTGTGTTACTCGCATGGTGAAGGAAGTTGGCTGTGGTACGAAGAAGATGCCGAGGTGTTCGGGATGCTTGCGGAGCGCGGAGCAGTGTTCCGAATTCAAATGCCGGGCATTATGTATACTCGATTTCTTGACGAGCGGGATGACAGATCCCTTCAACGTGCGTTTTTCCATCTGTCCGGACCGGTTCGCGATATCTTCCTTAAAACACGCCGTTGGAGTCTCGATGACCTTGATCTGAAGAAGATCTCGGTGCGCAAAGAGCTGCTTGCAAGTTGGAATGCCGATGCGTACCGCTGGCTTCGCGACAACCGTCCCGAGACGATAAAAGGCATCAAGGCAAAGGATGTCGAGGGTACGCTTCTTTACGATGCGTTTTATGAGGAGAAAGACCGTCCAGCGCCTAAGCCCAAAGCGCAAGAGGCTGTGGCGGATGCGACAAAGTGGAACAACAAGACGGCTAAGTCGTTTGCCGACCTGCTTGCAAAGCATGATTTCGATTCCGCCGAAAGGATGCTTGGTAATATCGGCACGGGTTTCCCAGGAGGCAGATGGGATATCGACATCTGGGTGAATTGTGCCAAGAATCTCGATCGCGAGTTATTTGATTTTTTGCTATCCCATGATTTCGATTTTGCCACTGCTGTAAAAAGAATCGATTTACCCGAGAAGCATCCGGTGAAACTTGAGGGTTGTTTCGTGTCCGATATTGTAAAGTCGTTGAAGTCCTACTATTCAAAGAGCAGAAAGACTCATTACGACACGTTCAAGCAGCAATGGGATGACGAAGCGCTGAAAGTGAAGGATCGCGCGCACTATATTCTCACTACGCTTTGTGATCTTGGTTGCAAGATGCCCGAGCTCAAGAAGTTGACCCATGCATATGAAACGACAAAGCGCTATCGCTCAATGAGCGGATCAGTGCTCCATTCTTTCGGCGTTCGGTTCTATGATGTCGTGTTTGAATGGCCACGCGATACAAATCTGCTTCGGAAGGTGCGCAAATCCGGATTCCCTGTTGGCGGAAAGGCAGATCAAGCGCTCGCCTTGTGGTACGCGTTGGAGGAAGGCGGGGCAAGCTCGGCAAAAGCCCTGCTCGATATTGGATTAAAGATGCCCGCCGACAGTTGGCATAGATTGTCTGGAGGGCAACTGTCTAATAAGGAGTATTTCGAAGCGCGTGACTTTGCGCGTACGCAAGGATGGGATGTACGTTGAGGTTAGCCCGTCTCGCGTACTTGATTAATGCGAATACGGCCTGAGCATCTCGGGGTTTTCTTCGCGTTCAACTGGCCTATAATGTCACCTTGCGTCTTCGGCGCTCAGCCAGACGTGCGTGATGTGAAAATGGGGCGGGTGATTTTTCGCATCTCCGTAGATTGAGAATTGTCACCCGTCTATTTCACATCGAGGGAGATTTCCTTGAACGATAGCAGCAACACGTCCGCAGCGGGCAACCAAGCGGGTCAACCGCGCGAGAAGTTCGCCACGCGCATCGGCTTCATCCTTATCTCCGCGGGCTGCGCCATCGGCCTGGGCAATGTCTGGCGTTTCCCGTATGTCACCGGCGAGTACGGCGGTGCCGCGTTCGTGCTTCTGTACCTGCTGTTCCTCGTGATCCTGGGCCTGCCGATCCTGGTCATGGAGTTCGCGGTCGGCCGCGCCAGCCAGAAGAGCTGCGCGCGCAGTTTCAACATCTTGGAGCCCAAGGGCACCAAATGGCACTACTACAAATGGTTCGCTCTGGCGGGCAACATCATCTTGATGATGTTCTACACGACCGTCGCCGGCTGGATGGTCGCCTATGCGTTCAAGACCGCCGCGGGCGAGTTCAACGGCCTGGGCTCCGATGAGGTGGCCGGCGTGTTCAGCGCGCTGCAGGCCGATCCGCTGCAGATGTTCGGCTGGATGGCGCTGATCTGCGTGGTCGGTTTCGCAATCTGCGGCATGGGCTTGCAAAAGGGCGTTGAGCGCATCACCAAGGTTATGATGGCTGCTTTGTTCGTGGCTATCATCATCCTGGCTATCAACTCGGTTCTGCTGCCGGGAGCGGGCGAGGGGTTAAAGTTCTACCTGATGCCCGACTTCGGCAAGATGATCGAGAACGGCTTCGGCGATGCGGTGTACGCTGCAATGGGCCAGGCGTTCTTCACGCTTTCGATCGGCGCGTCGGGCATGGCCATCTTCGGCAGCTATATCGACCGCGATCGTCGGCTCACCGGCGAGGCGGCCAGCGTGGCTGGGTTGTCCACGATGGTATCGTTGTTGGCGGGCTTGGTGATCTTCCCCGCGTGCTTCGCTTTGGGTGTGAGCCCCGATTCGGGTCCCAACCTGGTGTTCGTCACTTTGCCCGGTGTGTTCAACCAGATGTGGTTGGGCCAGCTGTGGGGCGCGCTCTTCTTCATCTTCATGGTGTTCGCGGCGTTGTCCACCGTCATCGGCGTGTTCGAGAACATCATTGCTTTCGCTATGGACGAGTGGGGCATCTCGCGCATGCGCTCGGTGGTCATCAGCGGTGTGCTCATCATCGTGCTCTCCGTGCCGTGCATTCTCGGGTTCAACCTGTGGTCGGGCTTTCAGGTGCCCGGCATCGGCGACATCCAGAGCCTCGAGGACTTCATCGTCTCCAACAACGTCCTGCCGCTGGGCGGTTTGTTCTATGTGATCTTCTGCACGAGCCGCTACGGTTGGGGTTGGAAGAACTTCCTTGCCGAGGCTGATCAGGGCAAGGGGATCAAGTTCGCCTCGTGGTCCTATGTGTGGATCAAATACGGCATCCCCGTGCTCATGGTGATCATCTTCGTGATGGGCTATATCCCCAAGTTCCAGATATGGTTGGGGATGGCGTAGTCTGGCAAATTCGCTAGACGGGGCGAGAAACAGCACGGGAAGAATCCTCTCTTCCCGTGCATATCGCCTCGATATCGATCGACCTTTGTACGTTTTGACCTTGAGCGTCGCAACAGAATCGACGATTCTGTAGTTGATGGTCGATGTCCAGCGGTTGCGTCTTGCCTTTATCCACGCATAAGGGTACCATCGCAACGTTTGCAAATCCTCTGCGGTTTGCAGAAGACATACCCGTTTATCAAGAGTCGGGGGAGAGAGTTGGCTCTGCGATCCCGGCACCAACCTGGCGCCAAGCGCTAAGGTGGTACGGCCGACAGCGATGAAGGAGGAGCTTCATGGCCACAGAACAGCACAACACCTATCTTTTCACGTCCGAGTCCGTCACCGAGGGGCATCCCGACAAGATCTGCGACCAGATCTCGGACGCCATCCTGGACGCGATCCTCGAAAAGGAGATCCAGCTTCAAAACGAGGGCTATGTCGCGCCCGACGGCCAGCCTGCCGACGTGACGCAGGTCCGTTGCGCGTGCGAGACGATGGTGACCACCGGTCTTGCCATCGTCGCAGGCGAGATCCGCACGCAGGCTTGGGTGGACGTGCAGTCCATCGTGCGCGACGTCATCACCGGCATCGGCTACGATCGTGCCAAATACGGTTACGACGGCAACACCTGCGGCGTCTTGAACGCCATCCACGAGCAGAGCCCCGACATCGCCATGGGCGTGGACGAATCCTGGGAGACCAAGCAGGCCGCCGCGTCCGAGGATCCCTACGAGAAGATCGGCGCGGGCGACCAGGGCATGATGTTCGGCTACGCGTGCGACGAGACCAAGACGCTCATGCCGATGCCGATCTACCTGGCGCAGCGCATGTCCGAGCGCCTGGCGCAGGTCCGCAAGAACGGAACGCTGCCGTTTTTGCGTCCTGACGGCAAGACGCAGGTGACGGTGCGCTACGTCGACGGCAAGCCCATGAATGTGGAAAAGGTCGTCGTGTCGTCGCAGCATGCCGACGACGTCGACAACGCCACGATCCGCAAGGGCATCATCGACAACGTGGTGATGCCGGTTTTGCAAGACGAGGGCATCGAGCTGTCCGAGACCGCGATCATCCACATCAACCCGACGGGCCGCTTCGTCATCGGCGGTCCCATGGGAGACTGCGGCGTGACCGGGCGCAAGATCATCGTCGACACCTACGGCGGCATGGGCCGTCACGGCGGCGGTGCCTTCAGCGGCAAGGACTGCACCAAGGTCGACCGTTCGGCCGCCTATGCGATGCGCTGGGTGGCCAAGAACGTGGTCGCCGCCGGGCTTGCCAGCCGCTGCGAGGTGCAGATCGCCTATGCGATCGGCGTCGCGCAGCCGGTTTCCCTGATGGTGGATACGTTCGGCACGGCCAAGGTTCCCGAGGCGGATATCGAGAACGCCATCAACCAGGTGTTCGATCTGCGTCCCGGTGCCATCATCGATGCGCTGGACCTGCGCCGTCCGATCTACCGCAAGACCGCCGCGTACGGTCACTTCGGGCGCGAGCTCCCCGAGTTCACCTGGGAGCGCACCGACCGCGCCGCCGCGCTGCGCAAAGCTTGCGGGCTGGAGTAGCTGAATCACCTTGCGTTGCACGTGCGGAACCGAGTTGCTTCCGCATAGGCCGCATTGCATATGGATAACGTCGGTGCGTATTAGGATTGCGACTGAGCAGCCCTTTCGGGTTCTCGGATCGCAGCTGAGTTCCTGTCGCTGCTGATTGAATTGTCGCAAACGCCGGATTTCATCCTGTTTTAAAATAGTTGGATGAAATCCGACGTTTTGGATTGTTGGATAGACGATTTTTGTCGCATCCGCTTGATTTCATCCAGTTTGAAGCGAATTAATGTCGTATCCGCTTGATTTTATCCGGATAGGTTTGGGGTTGGATGAAATATGGCGATTGGTATTTCTTGCAACGCCAAGAATGTATCTAACAACGCCAAGAATGCTTCGAGGCGCCAATCCCGGTAGGGAGATTGGCGCCTCGAAGACTTTGATGATCCGGTAGGCGTTAGTCGCGCGGACGTAGCCTGTTGATGCAGGCGAAGATCTCGGCGCGGCGGGGCATCGCCATGCCGCACTCGAGCGTGCGGGAGTTGCTCACGGCATCGAAGCCGTTCTCAGACAGCTCGGCGCAGATGGTCTCGACGACCTCGTGCACGCTCATGCGAGCGAGCAGATCGCGTTCCATGCATTCCTTGATAATCAGTGAAAGGGTCTTTGCTTGTTCGGCATCGACCAGCTGCTCAACGAAGCGCATATCGGAGCCGACCGATCCCACGCGGATGTCCACGCCGCCGAGCACTTTGGTGCGCAAGCGCTCCGGACCCTTGGGGCCGTTGCCCTCGCGGCGATCCTTGTCGGCCTTGCGGGCGTCGGCCGACGTCTTCACGACGAGCGGGTGCTGCGGAGAGACGATGACGCGATCGGCGTTGGGACGCGCGAAGCCGGCAGCGCGCGGAACCTCTACCGCACCTTGGTCCTTGCATGCTTTGCGCACGAGCTCGCGAATATCCTGGGGTTCGTACTCTTTCATCTGGATGATCGTGTCGGCCACGTTGAAGAACGCGCCGGAAGATCCGGCGACGATGATGGTGGAGACGCCCGCTTTCTCGTACAGGTCGCGCAGACGCTCGACGAACGGGGTGATCGGCTCGCCCTCGGGTGCGATGACGGCTTGCATCAGCGGCTCGCGCACCATGAAGTTGGTCGCGGAGGTGTCCTCGTCGATGAGGAAGACGCGGCTGCGGGCCTCAAGAGCTTCGGCGGTGGAGGCAGCCTGCGATGTGGAGCCGCTGGCGTCCTCGGTCCAGAAGCTGTCGGTG
Organism: uncultured Eggerthellaceae bacterium; assembly: GCA_958452575.1. Taxonomy (GTDB): domain Bacteria; phylum Actinomycetota; class Coriobacteriia; order Coriobacteriales; family Eggerthellaceae; genus Aphodovivens. The sequence continues at coordinate 378,542 of CAUDUM010000001.1, read as the reverse complement.
GGGATGCCACTGGGCAGGTTGTTGATGAACAGCGAGATGTCGGTGCCGCGCACGCTGCGTCCATCCTCGGCGCGCAGCTTGATGGCCGTATCGTCGCAGATCACGAACTCGCGGCCGTCGCCGGCAGCGTGGTTGTAGACGCCGTCCTGGATGGCCTTGAGCAGCGTGGACTTGCCGTGGTAGCCTCCGCCAACGATCAGGGTGACGCCTGCGGGGATGCCCATGCCCTGGATGGTGCCGGAGTGGGGCGTCTCGATGGCGACTCGCAGCGACTCAGGAGAGCGGAAGGGCTTGGCGTCTGCCATGGGACGCTGCGAGATACCCGTTTCGCGCGGCAGGATGGCGCCATCGGCGACGAAAGCGACCAGATCGCGCTTGACCAGCTCGTCGCGGATGGCCTGCTGGTCATCGGCGAGATCCGCAACCGCTTGCAGTTCGCCATCGGGATAGCTCACCGCAAGCAGCGAGTCGCGGACGATGCGCGGCAGCGCGGTGAAGAACATCTCCTCGAACTCGCGCGTGGCGATGGAGCGCTCGCGTGCGGGGAACGTCGCTTCAAAGCGCATGGCGACGGCGCTGCCATCGATCGAGCAGGCCGAACGCTCGATGATCTCGGGGCCGGGACGGCTGACGCTGAACGCGCCGCCCTTGATGAAATCCGCGAACCCAAAGGCGTTTTTGGCCAGCTCCTGCCCGAAGGCGCGCAGGATGTGATCTTGCAGAGCGATACGGCGTTGCGGCGTGGAGAACAGCTCGGCATCGAACCCGGCCGTGTCCTGGGGCACCGTGACGGAGATCTTCGAAGGGGGCGCGAAGGGATCGCGCTGCACGCGGCCGATGGTCAGCTCGTACCCATCGAAAGCATAAGTTCCCTCGGTGTCGCGATAGGCGGCAAATCCCTTGCCGGCGATGCGCTCGAGCGTGCTCTTCAAAAGCTCGCTGTCGCCCTGCTGCGGGCCGCGCTGTGCGTCCCTTCCGAAACCGCGCTTGCCGTCGTGGCCGCCGCGATCGACATGCAGGCGCTCACGCGGCGCGTCGTTGAAACGGCGCTCGCCGAAGGGCTTGCCGCCGCGCGGTCCGCGATCTCCGAAAGGCTTGCCGCTGCGGTCGCCGCGCGCGTTGAAGCCGTGGTCGCGGGATCCACCGTCGAAGCGCTTTGCGCCTCGATCGCCGTCGCGGTCCTTGCCGTAGGGCTTGCGGTCGCGCTCGCCGTACGGCTTGCCGTCGCGGCGGTCGTCGTATTTGCCGCCCCGGCGCTCGCCGAAGGGCTTGCCGCCGCGTCCGCGGTCCCCGCCGTTGTTGCGCGGGCCTTTCGCGTAGCCGCCCGCACGGCGCCCGTCGCGGCCGAAGTCGCGCGAATCGTTGCCGAAGTCTCTGCTCACTGTCGCTCCTCGTATCGTCGTTTGAAGGCGTCGCATCGACGCCTGCTCGGTGAAATCATTGCAGCTGATTAGGATAGCAGGAAAAATTGGGCGCGTCGGGCGCGCGCGCCTATCTGCACAGGGCTGCTATACTGGGTGGCATGAAATTCGCCTCTGTCATTTTGGACATCCCCACGCAAGCGCTCGACGCTCCCTACACCTATGCCGTCCCGTCCGAGGCGGAGGCTCCGGTCGAAGACGCCTCCGAATACTCCGTCCAGGTGGGATGCGCAGTCCTGGTTCCGCTCGGCGCGCGGCGCGCCGTCGGGTTCGTCGTCGGCTTGAAGGAGTGCGAGCCGGAGGAGCTCGGCATCGATCCGGCGCGCGTCAAGCCGATCATCCGGGCGGTGAGCCGCCCGTACTTCGACGAGGAGGGCGCGGCGTGCGCCCAATGGCTCTCGGAGCGCTACATCGCCCCGCTGTCTTCGTGCGTGCGGCTCTTCACGCCGCCCGGCGGCGTCCCCCGGATCGTCCGGACGGCGCATGGAGGCTGGCGCTTGGAGGCCCCCGCCGTCGGGGAGGTCGATGATCGCTGGGTCGTCCCGGGTCCCGAGCTCGACGCGTTCGAGCCGCGCAAGAACGCCGTGAAGCAGCAGGCCATCATCGATGCCCTGCGCATGGGGGAGATGCGCGTTGCCGAGCTGTCGGCCCAGCTCGGCTCCATCTCGTCCACGCTCAAGTCACTCGAGGCCAAAGGCGTGCTCCGCATCGAGGCGCGCCGACGCTTCCGCTCCGCCATGCCCGCAGTCCCGCAAAATGAGAAAAAGGGACTGTCCCCTCGTATCATTCCGCAGCTCACGGAAGGGCAGGCGGCGGCGGTGGAGGCCATCGGGCGCGCCTGCGCGTTGGGGCGGGGCGAGGTCGTCTGCGTGGACGGCGTCACCGGCTCCGGCAAGACCGAGGTCTACCTGCGCGCCATCGAGCGCGTCCTCGCCGAGGGGCGCACGGCCTGCGTGCTCGTCCCCGAGATCTCGCTCACGCCCCAGACAGTCGCCCGGTTCCGCTCGCGCTTCGGCGACCTGGTCGCCGTCATGCATTCGCGCATGAGCCCGGGGGAACGCTACGACCAATGGGACTTCATCCGGTCGGGCGCGGCGCGCGTCGTCGTCGGCGCACGAAGCGCGCTGTTCACGCCGGTCGCCAACCGCGGGCTCATCATCATCGACGAGGAGCACGAGGGGTCCTACAAGCAGGACAGCGCTCCGCGCTACCTCGCGCGCGACGTCGCCGTCTGGATGGCGCGCCGATCCGGCGCCGCCGTCGTGCTGGGGAGCGCGACGCCCTCGGTCGAGACGCTGCACGCCTGCGAGACCGATCCGCTGTGGCATCGGGTCGAGCTTCCCACGCGCGCCAACGGCAAGCCCCTGCCCGAAGTCCGCGTCGTCGACATGGCGCGCGAGTTCGGCAGCGGCTCGCGCTCGATGTTCTCCGCCGAGCTCACGCGCGCGCTGCACGACGAGCTTTCGGCGGGACGCAAGGCCGTCCTGCTCCTCAACCAGCGGGGATTCGCCAAGTTCCTGCTCTGCCGCGAGTGCGGGTTCGTACCGGAATGCCCGGCGTGCTCGACGTCGCTCACCTACCATGAGCGCGGCAACTTCCTCATCTGCCATCATTGCGGGCATCGCATCGCCGCCCCCGCGCGCTGTCCCGAGTGCGGCAGCCCCTATCTCAAGCGCTTCGGCGCGGGGACGCAGCGCGTGGAGGACGAGCTGCGCGGCCTGCTCGACGGCATGCCGGGCGTCGGCCCGGACGTCCCCATCATCCGCATGGACGCCGACACGACGTCCAAGAAGGGCGCCCACGAGCGCCTGCTCGGCGAGTTCGCCTCGGCGGGCGCCGCCGTGCTCCTCGGCACGCAGATGATCGCGAAGGGGCTCGATTTCGAGGACGTGACCGTCGTGGGCGTCATTAACGCCGACACCCAGCTCCACCTGCCCGACTACCGCGCTGCCGAGCGCACGTTCGCGCTGGTCGAGCAGGTCGCTGGCCGTGCGGGGCGCGCCGAGCTCGCCGGCCGCGTGTACGTGCAGACCTACGAGGCGGACAACGTCGCGATCCGCGCGGCGGCGGCCTACGATCGCGGGTTGTTCCTCGGCGCGGAGCTCCCCAAGCGCCGGATGCTCGGCTACCCGCCTTTCACGCGCATGGCGAACGTGCTCGTGTGGGGTCCCGACGAGCAGCCGGTCCGCGAGACGGCGATCCGCATCCAGGAGGAGCTCTCCGCCTACGTGCGCGACCGCGTGGTCGACGCGGCAGGGTGGCGCGTGCTGCCGGCGGCGCCCTGTGTGCTGGCGAAGCTGCGCGGCACGTACCGCTGGCACGTCGTCGTCAAATGCCCTCCCGCAGCGGATCTCTCGGCGGTCCTGCTCCCTTATTTCCGCGCGCGCAAGCCCGAGCGCGCCGTCAACGTGGCGGTGGACGTCGATCCCGTGGACTTGCTCTGACGGTCGATCGCATTTGTTGCGCAACATTTTCCTTCTGCGCTCTCGTATAATGTTGCGCCACTTCAAGGTAGGGTTGTGTCGAGGACGGATCGAGCGGGAAAGGACGGTGGAGATACCCGATGGGCGCAGGACGCATCCGCGGTTTGGGGCGGGCCTCATCCCGCAGCGCGCGCGACCGCGTTGCGATCGGGTCGTTCTCGCTGCTCGCCGTCTGCCTCGTCTGCTTCGCGCTTGTTTCGGCCGGCGTGTTCCAACGCGCCTTCGTGATCGAGGTCGATGAGGCGATCGCGCCGCTGTTCGGCTTTGACGACGCGGACGGGATCGCCGCCGCGCAAGGCGGATCATCCCCATCCGCGCATGCGGCGGAAACCTCCGCCTCCGAGGGCGACTCCGACGCCGCAGCGTCCTCGTCCGTTTCCGTCTCCCTATTCTCGCAGTTCAGGTTCCTCGACAAGCAGGAGATAGCCGACAAGAAGGAATCCGCCGCGCAGGAAAGCGCTACCGACGGCCAGACCGGCGGCGCATCGAGCGCCGGATCCGGAGGGGGAGGAGCGGCCTCCGATTCCGGCTCCGGCTCGTCCGGGAACGAATCCGACGATTCCGGGCAGTCCCAGCCGGGACTCTCCGAATCCCAGGAGCAGGCGTACCTCCAATCGCTGCGCAGCAACTACGACTTGCTGGGAGGGTACTACCAGCGCGTCGTCGCGGGATGGCAGGAGCTCTTCCAGATCGCTCCCACGGTGACGAAGGCGCAACGAGACCAATACTTCTCCGCCGCCAACAGTTTGTTCTACGAAACCTCGGTGACCCATAGCGCGATCTCGGACCTGCAAGTGCCGGAAAACTCCCGCTACCACGCCAGTTACCTCGAGATCCTCCAGCTCAACCATGACATCGACAGCGCTGCGGCCCTGCTTCGCCAGTCGTGGGGCCGCTGCTGCGACCCTAACTATCCCGATGATTGGATGACGCCCTTCAACGCGAACTCCGTCAACGGGCAGATCACCTTCCTCGCCGATTTCGAGGCGCGCTATCCGGGGGCGAGGCCGTGAGCGCACGCGACGACATGCCCATCCTGCCCTCCGAGGCGCTTTCCGCCGACCCCGCTCCGACGCGCGTTCTGCGCCTGGAGGGGTTCGAGCCCGCCGTGCCGGTCGACCCCGCCTCGCGCGATGCCTACGAGCGCCGGTTCGTCACATTGTTAGACGAGGGAGGGGCGGTCAGGCACGGGGGCCTCGGCGAGGTCCGCCGCGTGACGAACATCTGGAGCGAGGCGTTCGCGCTCAAGACGCTCGCGGCCCCGCCAAGTCCTTCGACGCCTCAAGACGACGCGTCCCGGAAGCGCCGCGAGGCGGCGTTTAGCAGGGAGTACCGCCTTCAGGCCCGCGTGTCCGGGCTCAAGGGCTTCCCGCGGGTGTACGGCATCGGACGCGTGGAGGGCGATCCCGCGCTGCTGATGGAATGGGTCGAGGGGATCACCCTCTCCAAAGCCGCGCGAATGCTCGCGGTGGACGACGACGGGCGGGTGTCGCCCCTCAACGTGGCGCGCATCGGGCGCGACCTGTTCGAGCTTCTTGCACGGCTCGACGTCGTGGAGAGCGGCATCGTCCACGGGGATATCTCCTGCGGCAACGTGATGGTGCGCACCGATCGGCTGCCCTTGGCCGAGCAGGCCGAGGAGGGCGTGTTCGATCTGTGCCTGATAGACTTCGGCTCCGCCCGCTTCATCGAGGAGCGAACGGATGCGGAGGGGGAGTGCGCGCCGACGGGCAGCGCCACGGTCGAGTACGCGGCTCCCGAGGTCGTCGATCCGAACGGTGCCTCGCGCAAAGCGGCGCCCTCGCCGGCTTCGGACGTCTTCGCGGCCGCCGGCGTGCTTTTCCGCCTTGCGACGGGATCGTTTCCCTTCCGCGTCGACGCCGCGATGGAGAGGGCGGAGGTCGCGCGCGTGAAAACGCGCCAGGCGCCCGCTCCGTTGCGCACCGCCCATGCTTCCGACGACATCGCAGCGGCGCTGCTGCACGAACCCGAGGTCGCGGTCGCGGTCAAGCTCGCCCAAGACGAAACCAAGGTGCAGGGGCTGGAGGCCGCGCGCCTCGCCCTCGTGCAGGTGGACGCGCTCCTCGACCCGATCCTGCTCGCGTGCCTCAGCCCCGATCCCGCCCTCAGGCCTCGGGCCGCCGAAGCTCGCGACGCCTTGGGCGCTTTCGCGTTCCATTACGCGGACAACGTGCGCAGGTCCCTCCGCGGCGAGCCGTTGACGCCCTGCGTGCCGGGATCGCTCGCCGACGGTTACGGGGCGGCGCTCCGCGAGCGCTCGCGGGTGGTGCGCGCCGCGGGGAAGGCCCTCTGCGCGTTCTTCGCCGTGGTGGTCGCGGCGACGGCCGGCCTGCTCGTTGCCTCGGTGCCCGCCGCGTACGATTGCGCGGCGGCGTCCCTGACGCACGGTCCCGTCGCGGGTTGCGCCACGGCGGCGGCCCTGCTCTTGCCGTTCGCGGTGGGATTGCTCGTCCGTTGGGGGGATGACGGATCCGCCGCTTCGCTTGCCCGCGGAGGGGCGGGTCTTCTCGCCGGTATCCTGCTCTCCGTCGCCTGCTTTATGATGCTCGAGCCGCGCGGATCGGATATCCTCGCTCTTGCGGGCGCCGCTCTCGCCGCGACGAGCGCCGCGGGGCTTTGCTGGCTGCTGTCTGATTTCGCCGCCCCGCGCCTTAGGCGGTCGCGCTCCCAGGGTCGGATGGCGGCGTTGCCCGCCGGATCCCGGCGCGTTGCGGGAACGAACCCGCGGGAATTGGAAGGAAGGATCGATTGATGAGCGCTTCAGCTGCGACACCGTGCTCGGTGCTGTTCTCGACGATGAAGAAGCTCGGGGGCATCAGCTACAAAGAGCTTGCGGGCCTGATCCTCAGCGGCAAGCCGCTTTCCGACGGCAAAAGCCCGGTGAGCCGCATCAACGACCGCACGTGGGTCTCCCGCTTCATCGTGCATGCGCCGGCGGGCTCGATGCAGGACAAGTACTTCTGCGATTTCGGCATCGGCGCCCTGCGCGTCGTCTCGCGCCTCAGGTCCAAGGAGGGCCGTGGGCTCACGAGCGAGCAGGTGCTCAACCTGGTCTGCGGTCCGGAGGGCTCCTCGATGGTGGACGCGCTCAAAGCTTGCCGCCAGGACGTCTCGCTGTACCGTAACATCGTGACGCGCCTCGTCAAGGGCAGGCGGTTCACCGTCGACGAGCGCGCCGAGATCGCGATGGTCCTGTTCCTCACCGCCGGTTGCACGGCCGACGTCCAGCGCGCGGCGCAGACCGCCCTCGACTTCTCTCAGTCGGTCCACGGCGCCCGCCTCGCGACGCCCGCCACCGCATCCCCGATCGAGGCGCAGGGCGAGCGCGATGCGGCGGGACTTCCCGAGCCCTTGCTGCACCTCCAGCTTCTGAGGATCGTCGACGGGTACGTGGCGGGCGGCCCCTACTGGATCCCCCCGACGCGCGAGGGCTCCGAGATCGGCGCGCTGGCACTCGGGGACTCCGCCATCGCCGACGTCGGCGCCGGCGTCTCATCCCATCATCTGCGTATCTGGCGCGACGGGGAGGGCGCGTGGCTCGCCGAGGGCCTCGGTTCGCGCAACGGCAGCGTGCTGCGCAGCGGCGCCACGCTCGAGCTCTCCGTCATCGAGCCGCCGCGCGATGAGCGCGAGGGTTTCGTACCGGCTCCTGTCGAGATCCGCCCGGGCGACGAGCTGCTCCTCGCCGACGACACCGTGTTCCTCGTCCTGGAGGGCATGCCCTCTGATCGCTGAGCGCGGCTGCGCGCGGGTTTTGCCTTATATCCCGTCTTTGTGGTAGAATTCTCTGCTGTATCTTTATGCGCAGATGGGCGCGATTCGCCCCGGTCGCACTTTCGACGAAAGGAAGATCACGTGGCTGAAGCCTCCAAGAAGAACGTATCTGCAAAGGAAACCGAAGAAGCCGCGAAACCCCAGATCGAACTAGAGGAGACATTGGACGACGAAGCCCTTGACGAGGTGGGCGAGGGGGAGCCCGTCGAGGCCATCGACAACGATAAGAGCGATTCCGTCGAATCCTCGCTGACCGAGGAGGACGGCGAGGATCTGTTGGAGGGCATCCCCGAGGAGGAGCTGAAAGCCGCAAGCGACGTCCAGCTCCCCAAAATCACCCGATCCAAGACGCGCAGCGCCCGTAACGTGCGCAAGCGCTCCGCCGACGGCAGCGTCACCATGCTCACGGGCGATCCCGTGCGCATGTACCTCAAGGAGATCGGCAAGGTCCCGCTGCTGACCGCCGCCGAGGAGATCGACCTGGCCATGAAGATCGAGGCCGGCGTCGAGGCGACCGAGAAGCTCGAGGCCGACGATGCCGGCGAGATCGAGCTCGACCGCCGCGAGCGCCGTCGCCTCGGCCGCATCGAGCAGATGGGCCTCGACGCCAAGCAGCAGCTGATCGAGGCTAACCTGCGTCTGGTCGTCTCCATCGCCAAGCGCTACGTCGGCCGCGGCATGCTGTTCCTCGACCTGATCCAGGAGGGCAACCTCGGCCTCATCCGCGCGGTCGAGAAGTTCGACTACAAGAAGGGCTTCAAGTTCTCCACGTACGCCACCTGGTGGATCCGCCAGGCGATCACCCGCGCCATCGCCGACCAGGCGCGCACCATCCGCATCCCGGTGCACATGGTCGAGACGATCAACAAGCTCGTGCGCATCCAGCGCCAGCTGCTCCAGGAAAAGGGCCGCGAGCCAACGCCCGAGGAGATCGGCGAGCAGATGGGCCTGTCGGCCGAACGCGTCCGCGAGATCCAGAAGATCAGCCAGGAGCCCGTCAGCCTCGAGACGCCGATCGGCGAGGAGGAGGGCAGCCAGCTCGGCGACTTCATCGAGGACGACTCCGCCGTCGTGCCTCCCGACGCGGCGAGCTTCAGCATGCTGCAGGAGCTGCTCGGCAAGGTGCTCGATGGGCTGGCCGAGCGCGAGCGCAAGGTCATCAGCCTGCGCTTCGGCCTCGAGGACGGCCATCAGCGCACGCTCGAGGAGGTCGGGCGCGAGTTCGGCGTCACGCGCGAGCGCATCCGCCAGATCGAGAGCAAGACGCTCGCCAAGCTGCGCCACCCGTCCAAGTCCTCCAAGCTCAAGGACTTCCTGGACGACTAGGGTTGCGCCGCTTTTCGGCTGGCGATACGAGCGAACGTTGCGAAGGGCCCTGGCGCCGGATCTCGCGGCGATCGTGGGGAGCGCGAATACGTTGCGCCCCGCGAGGCTACGAGGTCGGTGCCGGGGTCCTTCTCGCTGATGTGGGAGCATGGTGGGTGTGCGGGACGCGGTAAGGAGCGACATGGATAGATCGGATGAGCGCGAGTTCTTCGCCAGCTGCCTCGCGGGTATGGAGCAGCTCGTCGCAGATGACCTGCGTACGGCGGGCGCGCGGCGCGTGAGGCCCCTGACCGGCGGCGTCGCCTTCTTCGCTGAGCGCAAGGACGTCCTCGCGGCTTGTTTGGAATCGCGGTTCGTCTCGCGGCTGACCATGGTTCTCGGGCGCATCGACGCGTCCGACGACGACGCGCTCTACCGCGGCATGCGCGCCTTTCCGTGGGCCTCGCTCATCAAGGAGGGGTCGACCTTCTCTGTGCGCGCGAAGGGCGGAAACGAGCTGCTGCGCAACACCAAGTTCATCGCGCTGAAAGCCAAAGACGCGATCGTCGATGCCGTTCGCGACGCGCGCGGCACGCGTCCGGACGTGGACGCGCATACGGCGGATGTCCGCATCGAGATCATCGTGCGCGGCGCGAAGGTGACGGTCTCGCTTTTGATCGGCCGGGGGCGCTTCGAGACGCCTGCGCACCTCGCCAACGCGGAAGCCGCACAGGCTCATGCGCGGGCCGTCGAGGGATGCTCCTATCGCCTCATCTCGCTCCCGGACAGCGCCGGGGGACCCGATATCGAGGTTCCTGTGCTCGACAAGCATGCCGATCAGTTCGCCGCGCGTCTACGCAAGAATTTCAAGGAACGAAAGAAGTGGGCCGCTCGCAACAAGGTGTCCTGCTATCGCATCTACGATGCTGATCTGCCTGACTTTTCCGTAGCTATCGACCTGTACACCGGGTTGCATGGTGGCGTGGAGGATGTCTTCCTTCATATCGCCGAGTACGCCGCGCCGTCTTCCGTGAATCCACGGCGTGCTCAGCGCCGGTTCGAGGACGTGCTGGCCATTGCCCCCTTGGTGTGCGGCGTCAAGCCGGCGCATACCTTCACCAAGGTACGCAAGCGCGAGAAAGGCGGCGGTCAGTACCGCTCTGAGAACAGGGAGCCTTTCATCGTCGAGGTTGAGGAGTACGGGCTCGCGTTCGAGGTCGATCTCAACGGATACCTGGACACAGGGCTGTTCCTGGACCATCGCGACACGCGCATTCTCGTCGGCAGTATGGCAGACGGTGCGCGTTTCTTGAACCTTTTCGCCTACACGGGATCAGCATCAGTGCATGCGGCTGCAGGGGGCGCCAGAAGCACGCTCACGGTCGATCTGTCGCAGACATACCTCGACTGGGCTCGTCGCAATATGGCCCTCAACGGCTTCGACGGTCAGGAAGATCGTTTCGAGCGCGCCGACGCGGTGTCGTGGGTCTCGCAAGCTAGTCGTGCGGGCATGCGGTTCGATCTGGTTTTCGTTGACCCTCCGACGTTCTCCAACTCAAAGAGCATGGGCAAGCGAACGTGGGATGTGCAGCGCGATCACGCAGAGCTGCTCATCGGCGTATCGCGACTTCTGTCCGAGGATGGCGTCGCGGTGTTCAGCTGCAATCTGCGTTCCTTCAAGCCCGATATCGAGGTCTTGAACAAGTATGGCGTTGAGATCGAGGATATAACCGCGCAAACGATTCCCCATGATTTCGAGCGCAACCCCAAGATCCACCATTGCTATCTGGTGAAGCGCGCGCGACAGCAGACAGAGCTCGGAACGTAAATCCGTCCATTTGCCTGCAGAAACGAAAATGCCCCGCTCGTAGGCGGGGCATTCAGGGTCGCTATCGACTTAGGCAGTCGGCGGCTTGGGAGCGCCGGGAGCCGCGGGGGCACCAGGAGCAGCGGGGGCGCCGGGCGCGCCGGGGGCGGAGGGAGCACCGGGGATGGGCTTCTCGCCATTAATGTACGGCGTCAGGTCGCACTTGCAGAAGGGGCACTTGGTCAGCTTCATGCCGCCCATAGCCTGGATGGTCTTACCGCACTCGGGGCACTTGTGGGATCCGCCACCGGCGTCAGCAGGACGAAAGCACATATCGATTCCTCCTCTTGTCGATTGAAAACACAACGCGGCTTAATGTACGCGTATTCGAGGGCACCTGCAAGTCAATTGCCTTAATCGTCGGCCAACGGCACAAAAACGCCATTTCACCTGGGGCAATAGACTATGTCCATTACTTATTGGATGTAGTCTAATGAATGCCTGCTTTACATTCATTAAAGAAGGGGATGAATGGTGGGCCCGGCCGGATTCGAACCGACAACCAAAGGATTATGAGTCCCCTGCTCCACCGTTGAGCTACAGGCCCGACTACGAAAAAGCCCGCTTACGCGGGCTTTCGAATTCATGGCTCCCCGGGTAGGATTCGAACCTACAACCCTCCGGTTAACAGCCGGATGCTCTGCCGTTGAGCTACCGAGGAATGTGACGCGTCTTTGAAGCGCGCAAGTGATCATTATACAGATATCGCTCGCGCGCGCAAGACGTAATTTTTGCAATCGCGTTACTTTTTGACGATCGCGATTGCAGCAAGCGTGGGGCGGCTAGTACACCATCCCCATAGCCTCGCGCACTTCATCAAGGGTCGCGTTGGCGATCTCGTTGGCGCGGCGATTGCCGTCATGCAGGATGTCCTTGATGTAGTCCAGATCTTTCTCGAAGTCGCGTCGGCGTTCGCGGATCGGCGCCAGATAGCCGTTGACGCTCTCGGTAACGTATTTCTTGAGCGCGCCGGCGCCGGCATCGCCGATCTCTTCGGCGATTTCGACCTCGGAGCGGCCGGTGCACAGCGCGGCGGTCGTGAGCAGCGCGGATACGCCGGGACGGTTCTCCTTGTCGAACGTAATCGTTCGCTCGGAGTCGGTCTTGGACTTTTTGATGAGCTTGGCCGTCTCTTCCTCGGTAAGGCACAGGCTGATGGCGTTGCCGTAGCTCTTGGACATCTTGCGACCGTCAAGGCCGGGGATCTCGGGGGCGCTGTTGAGCACGCCCTCCGGCTCGGGGAACACATGCGCGTAGCGTTCGTTGAAGCGTCGGGCGATCTGGCGCGTCTGCTCGATGTGGGGCAGCTGGTCCTTGCCGACGGGCACGATGTTGCCTTTGCAGAACAAGATGTCGCACGCCTGATGCACAGGGTAGGTGAGGAGCAAGCCCGTCAGCGCATGGCCCGACGCCTCCATCTCGGATTTGACGGTGGGGTTGCGCTGCAGCTCGGCTTCTGACACCAGGGACAGAAACGGCAGCATCAGCTGGTTGAGCGCCGGGATGGCGGAATGCGTGAAGATGATCGTCTTTTCGGGGTCGATGCCGCATGCCAGGTAGTCCATCACCATGTTGTAGACGTTGTCCTGGATGTGCTCGGTGGTGTCGCGGTCGGTGATCACCTGGTAGTCCGCGATGACGATGCGCGTGGTGATGCCCATGTCCTGAAGCGCGATGCGCTCCTTGATGGTGCCGAAGTAGTGGCCCATATGCAACCTGCCGGTGGGGCGATCGCCCGTCAGCATGAGGTATTTTTCGGGATGTACGGGCAGATCCGCGATGATTTCGTCGGAGCGCTTGCGGCTTGCCTCGAAGCTGTCGATGCTCATGTCTTGATCTCTTTCGATCGTCGATTGCCAGGAATCGCTGCTTAGGCAGCGGATATCAGTATAGCCGCTAATCGCGATGCGGGGCATGATAGACTGGCGCCATGGACGAATTAGACGACACCTTGGCCGATCACATTGAGCGCAATGACGTGGATGCGCTGTTCTTGCCGGAATGGCATGGAAAGGCGATCCTCCTCGTTGATCTGGACGCGTTCTTCGCCTCGGTAGAGCAGCTCGACCATCCTGGATGGCGCGGCAGACCCGTCATCGTCGGCGGCGATCCGGACAAGCGGGGCGTGGTTTCGACCGCGTCATACGAAGCGCGCAGGTACGGCGTCCACTCGGCTATGCCGTCCTCCCAGGCCAAGCGCCTTTGCCCGGATGCGATTTGGACCAAAGGGCACTTCGACCGCTACCGCGAGGTATCCGACGCCATCATGGGCATCCTCCGCGACGAGACGCCGTTCGTTCAGCAGGTGAGCATCGACGAGGCGTTCATGGACGTGACGCCCAACGACGTCAATCGCGAGCATCCCGTCAGGATCGCGGAGAGGATACAGCAGCGCGTCGAGGAGCTTGGCGTCACGTGCTCGGTGGGCGTCGGATCGTCCAAGACGGTCGCCAAGATCGCCTCCGACATGGACAAGCCGCGCGGCTTGACCGTCGTGTATCCCGGAACGGAGCAGGACTTCCTCTCGCCGTTGCCGATCCGCACGCTGAGCGGCATCGGATCCGCCGCCGAAGCCAAGCTCAAAGCTGCGGGAATCCTCACTCTGGGTGACATCGTTCAAGCGGGGGAGGCTCGGATGGTGCGCCTATTCGGCAAAAACGGCAAGACGATGCACATCCGCGCGTGCGGACGGGACGATGCACCCGTCGAAGAGGACGACGATGTGAAGTCGGTCTCCAACGAGACGAGCTTTGCCACCGACTTGACCGATCGAGGGGATATCGAAGCGGCGATTTCCGCGATGGCCGCCAAAGTAGGCAGAAGGCTGCGCCGCAAAGGCCTTGAGGGCCGCACGCTCACCTTGAAGCTGCGCTACGACGATCGGACGATACGCTCCGCCCAGCGCCGCTTGGAAACCGGCACCGACGACGATCTTGCGTTCATCCCCACCCTGTTTTCTCTTTTAGACGAAATCTGGCGCCCCGGAATCCCCGTCCGCCTGGTGGGCGTGGCGATGTCCGGCTTCGACGGGGACGCGGCGATCCAAGAGCATCTGTTCGACGTGCCCGAGGATGGCCCGACAGCGGAGCAGCCGAAGCTAACGGAAGAAAAGCGAACGCGACTGCTTAAAACAACCGACAAACTAAAGGACCGCTTCGGCGAATCCGCCATCCGCTTCGGCCACGAAATTAAAAGCGCCACCCGAACCACCGGCTCCGCTCCCAAAAACCCCGCCGACTACAAGTAAACCCCTCCCAATCCACGGAATGGATGCAAACGCATAATCAGATTCGTGGGAGTATCAATGATTAAAGATGTAGGTGCTTGGTTGGCCGGGGGTTCACGCGCAGTATCCGCACGAGCCGAAACGCCCAGTGGGCGTTTCGTGCGAGCTCAGGACCTGTTTGAGCATGAGCCCCCGGCCAACCAAGCACCGGTGGGATAGAGATGAGAGAAAGCCGCAGATGACCCTTAGCGTTTGTCAGCCAGGAAGAACAACGCCATTGTCCCCGGCCCCGAATGCGCCCCGATCACCGGATCGACGTAGTTGATGACGACCTCCTTGACCCCGAAGCGCTCCTTGATCTTGCCGGCGACGTACTCGGCGTCCTCGATGCAGTCTCCGTGCGTGATGAACACCATCTGGTCGGAGATCGGCTTGTTCGCCGACTTCTCCATGTGGTCGATCAAGGCGTTGAGCGACTTCTTGCGTCCACGCACCTTCTCCATGGGGATCAGGTGGCCTTCGTCGTCCACATGCAGGACGGGCTTGATGTTGAGCAGCGTGCCCGCCCAGGCGGCCGTCTTGGAGACGCGTCCGCTGCGGAACAGGAACATCAGATCGTCGACGGTGAACCAATGGGCGAGGTGGAGCTTGTTCTCCTCGAGCCAGTTGCGCACCTGGTCGATAGATTCGCCGGCGCGCGCGTGCTGTACCGCGTACCAGACGAGCAGCCCCTGGCCGCCGGACGCCGCCAGCGTGTCGACCACGTAGAGCTTGCGCTCGGGGAACTCCTCCCGCAGCTGCTCGGCCATGAGTGAAAGTGCCTGGTAAGTGCCGGAAAGCCCGCTGGAGAACGCCAAGTAGATCACGTCGCGTCCGCTGCTCAAAAGCTTGCGGAACAGGGCTTCGGATTCAGCGAGGTTGGGAAGCGACGTCTTGAAGACCTTGCCCTCGCGCATCATCGTGTAGAACTGCTTGAGGTCGGTTCGCTCGCCTTTGAGGTAGCTTTGGTAGACCTCGTCCTCGCCGTCGACCATGAACGTCAGAGGGAGGACGTGGATCCCGAAATCATCGATCATATCCTCAAGTAGATTGCAGCAAGAGTCGGTTACGATCTCGAAGTCCATTGACGGTGCTCCTCTCAAACGCATCTCGCCCTCTTAACGGGCAGCAGGGGATACCTGCGGAATCACGAGATGCAGTATACCCGCTGAACCGCCCGCTGTGTCGCAATCTTGAAAACTCGCGCTGTTCGGCGCGAAATACCGCCGCTGGGCTTTATAATGATCCGGTTTGATTCAACTATGCGCTGATGAAGCCGCAAACACCGGCCGAGCGGCGCAGACGATGCAAGCGAGGGAAACCACGTGGCTGACAAGGGCAACAACTACAAGAACACGATGAACCTTCCCCAGACCGACTTCCCGATGCGCGGCAACCTGCCCGCCAACGAGCCGAAGCGCCTGGAGAAATGGGAGCAGGAGCATCTGTACGAGCGCATCCTGGAGAAGAACAAGGACGGCGAGCCGTTCATCCTCCACGACGGCCCTCCGTACGCCAACGGCCCCATCCACATCGGCCACGCCTTCAACAAGATCCTCAAGGACTTCGTCGTCAAATCGCATGCTCAGCGCGGGTTCTTCACGCCCTACATCCCCGGCTGGGACTGCCATGGCCAGCCGATCGAGCATGAGGTGGAAAAGAAGCTCGGCACCGAGAAGATGCGCGAGATGCCGCAGTCCGAGGTGCGCAAGCTGTGCCGCGAATGGGCCGAGCGCTTCGTCGACGTGCAGCGCGACGGCTTCAAGCGTCTGGGCGTCAACGGCGACTGGGAGCATCCCTATCTGACGTTCCAACCGACGTTCGAGTCCGCCAACGTCGAAGTGTTCAAGAATCTTTATCTTGACGGTGCGGTCTACCGTGGCCGAAAACCGATCCACTGGTGCAAGCATTGCCACACCGCGCTCGCCGAGGCCGAGATCGAGTACGCCGACGAGACGTCCCCCTCCATCTACGTGCGTTTCAAGCTCTACCAGGTGCCCGAGGCATTCGCCGAGGCCGGCGTCGAGCCGGATGACGCGTACGTGCTGATCTGGACCACGACTCCCTGGACGCTTCCGGCCAACGTCGCTGTATCGTTCGGCCCCGATCTCGACTACTGCTTCGTCAAGGTGGACGGCGCCTATCTGCTGTTCGCCCATGAGATGGTCGAGACCGTCGCCGAGGTGTGCGGTTGGGATTCTTATGAGGTCGTCTCGAAGGACGGAGAGCCGGTGCTCATGAAGGGCAACCAGTTCGATGGCGTCACCTACGAGTGCCCGATCCTCACGGAGAAGGTCGGCCGCATCGTCTGGGGCGACCACGTCACGCTGGATTCCGGCACCGGCGCGGTTCACACCGCTCCCGGTCACGGCGTCGAGGACTACCTGATGGGCCAGGAGTTCGGCCTTGAGACGGTCATGCCCGTCGACGACGACGGCCGTTTCATGGAGACCGTGCCGCACTTCGCCGGTATGGACACCGACGATGCCAATCCGCATATCATCGACTGGCTGCGCGAACGCGGCACGCTCGTCGCTCGCAAGGACATCTCGCACAGCTATCCGCACTGCTGGCGTTGCCACGAACCCGTCATCTTCCGCGCTACCGACCAATGGTTCGTCTCGATGGAGAAGACCGGCTTGCGCGAGGCCGCGCTCGACCAGATCCACAACCACGTTACCTGGTATCCCTCCTGGGGTGTCAACCGCATCGGCGCTATGGTGGCCGACCGTCCCGACTGGTGCATCTCGCGCCAGCGCAATTGGGGTGTACCGATCCCTGTGTTCAAGTGCGCCAAGTGCGGCGAGATCGTCGCCAACGCCGAGACGTTCGATGCGGTGATCGACCTGTTCGATACCGAGGGCGCCGACGCATGGTTCACCAAGGACCCCAAGGACTACCTGCCCGCCGGCACGCACTGCGAGGCATGCGGCGGCGAGGAACTTGTCCCCGAGAAGGACATCCTGGACGTGTGGTGGGAAAGCGGCGTCAGCCACGTGGGCGTGCTCAAGCATCGCGCCGAGGCCGATCATCTGCGTTGGCCCGCCGACATGTACCTGGAGGGCTCCGACCAGCACCGCGGCTGGTTCCAAAGCTCGCTGCTGCTCGGAACGGGCGCTTTCGGGCGCGCCCCGTATGAGAGCGTCGTGTGCTGCGGCTTCACCGTCGACGAGAACGGCGAGAAGATGTCCAAGTCCAAGGGCAACGGCATCGACCCCGCCGAGGTCACGGGCAAGTTCGGCGCCGACGTGCTGCGCCTGTGGGTGGCCTCCACAGACTACTCGGTGGACGTGTCCATCGGCGATACGATCCTGCAGCGCACCTCTGATGCGTACCGTCGATTCCGCAATACGTTCCGCTTCCTGTTGGGCAGCCTGTCGGACTTCGACGATAGCAAAGACGCCGTCGATGTGGCGGATATGCCGGCGATCGATGTGTGGGCGCTGCTCCGACTGCGCCAAGTGCTGGCCGATGTCGAGAAGGGCTACGACGAGTACCGCTTCCATCAGGTGTTCCGCACGCTGTACGAATACGTTATCAACGATCTGTCGGCCATCTACATGGACGTGGCAAAGGATCGTCTCTACTCCGATGCTCCTGACTCCGTCGCGCGACGCAGCGCGCAAACCGTTCTCATGAGCATCCTCGAGGTTATGGTTCGCGTTATGAGCCCAATCCTGTCGTTCACCTGCGACGAGGTGTGGGAGCATTATCCTGAGGCGGCTCGCAACCGCGAAGGCCGTCCGTTCAGCGTTCAGCTGGCGGGCTGGCCCGTTGCCGACGATTTTGCGCCCGGCCTTCCCGAGGGATCCGAGGCAGACGCCTTCCTGGCGCGTTTCAACGTGCTGCTGACCACCCGCGAGGCAGTGACCAAGGCGCTCGAGGAGGCGCGCAACGCCAAGGTGATCGGCAAGAGCCAGGAGGCATCGCTTCGCATCACCGCATCCGCCGATGATGCGGAGGTGCTCGGCTCTTTCGACACGGCGGATCTCAAGGAGCTGTTCATCGTCGCCGAGGTTGCGATCGAGCAGGCCGATGTCGAACAGGGCGTTCCGATCGTCTCGGTCGTCAAAACCGATCTGCCGCGCTGCCCCCGCTGCTGGAATCACTTGGAGCTGGGCGGCAACGCCGCGCATCCGGACGTGTGCAAGCGCTGCGGCGACGTTCTGGACGTTATCGGCTTCGTCGCCTCCGCGGAGTAGCCGCACGTGGGTGCCGCTCCCGAACAACGTATTAACGCCGCTGCTGATGGGAAGCCTTCCTCCAGCAGCGGCTGGACGTCGGGCAAAGCCGCGGCGATGCTCGTCATCGTTGCGGGGCTTTGGCTGGTATTCGACCGCATAACCAAGATCCACTTCGACACGTACGCACTCGGCCAGGACATCGCCGGGCCTTTCGTCGGCATCTTCCAGTTCACCCTCGTTCACAACACGGGTGGGGCATGGGGCGTCTTCAGCGGATCGACTCTTGCTCTTGGTGTGTTCTCCCTGATCATCAGTGCGGTTGTCGCAATCGTCGTCGTCCGCTACGCAAAGCGTTCCAACTGGGCTCTCACGCTTGGGGGCGCACTGGTTGTAGCTGGCGGCATCGGCAATGCGATCGACCGCTTCATACAAGGCTATGTTGTGGATTTCATCGAGTTATCGTTCATCGACTTTCCCGTGTTCAACATTGCCGATATCGGCGTCACATGCGGTGTCGTGCTGATCTTCATTGCGGCCATCTTCTTCTGGCGAGCAGACGCTGCTTCGGAAGGGGAGGGACGTCGATGAGCCGTTCCCTGTGCCACGTAGCGGTATCCTCTGATGACGGACAGCGTCTGGATTCGGTTCTGGCGGCGCATTGCTGCTACGCCAGTCGCTCGGCCGCGGCCCGCGCCGCCGAAGAAGGGCTGGTCCTGGTCAACGGAGCGCCTGCAGGCAAGAAGCATACCGTTCGCGCGGGCGATGCGATCGTCTACGAGGTTTCCGATGACGCACCGGCGCGCGTTGCCGGAGAACCGATCGACCTCGACATCCGTTATGAAGATCAGGATCTGATCGTCCTTTCAAAGCAAGCGGGACTGGTGTGCCACCCCTCGATCGACCATCGTGACGGCACGCTGGTGAATGCCTTGATATTCCATTGCGGGGCATCGAACCTCTGCAATGTGCAAGGTGAGGATGACCGCTTGGGGATCGTGCATCGCCTCGATCGCGACACGACCGGCCTCATGCTTGCCGCCAAGACCGACGAATGCGGCCAAGCTCTTATGGACGCTATCCGCGACAAAGCCGTGGATCGACGTTACCTTGCGCTTTGCCACGGAGTCATCGCCCACGATACGGGCATGATCGACGCTCCGATCGCCCGCAGCGCGAGCGAGCGCACGCGCATGGCGGTGCGCGAGGCCTCTTCTTCGCGCGAGGCCGTCACGACGTTCCGTGTCCTCGAGCGATTCGAGCCAGGTCCCAAAGACGACGGCTACACGCTTATCGACTGCAAGCTGTTCACCGGGCGCACGCACCAGATACGCGTGCATATGGAGTTCACCAAGCATCCGCTCGTCGGCGATCCCATGTACACGGCAGGCGCGCCGTCCGCACCACAGGCGAACCTGGGCCTCGATCGGCAGTTCCTCCATTCCTTCCGCCTTGATTTCACCCATCCGATCACGGGAAGGGAGATGTCGTTTTGCGATGGACTGCCCGAAGATCTGCGCTTCGCGCTCGACGGGCTTGCCGATCGCAGCGACGGACGTACCGAGGCGGGGGACGAGACGCTCGCGTTGCTTGCCGATGCGCCAAGACCGCGTCTTTAGGCGCTTGATGTTGATCGGGTAAACTTCTCCTTGCGGATCGCTTCCAAACCCCTTTGCGGGATACACTGTTGAAGAAGCTTTGACGTGCTGCTGCGCTCTCCGCGCCTATTGCTCGCGTCGTCAGAGACTTGCGAACAGTCGATGGAAGGAAGACCATGACGCCATTCGGAAAGACCGGTATCCTGCTCGTCAACACCGGCACGCCGACGGCGCCGACTCCCCGTGCCGTACGTTCGTTTCTGTCGCGATTCCTCATGCATCGCCGCATCGCCCCGATGAACCGTTTCGTATGGTGGTGGATCCTCCATCTGGCAATCTTGCCTAAGCGGGGCAGGGCCTCTGCTGAAAAATATGCGCAAATCTGGACTGATCGGGGATCTCCGTCCGCCTTGGCGCATGAGGCGCTCGAGCGAGGCGTGGAAGAGGAGTTGCTTGCTCGTGGATACGACATCGAAGTGCGTTTGGCGATGAGTTTCAGCGAGCCCCGCGTGAGCGATGCGATTCGGGGATTGCGCAAAAACGGATGCGTTCGCGTCGTGGTGCTTCCCTTGTATCCTCAAAGCGCGTATTCCACGACAGGAGTCGTCAGCGACGAGATCGCATCCTCCGTACGGCTTTCGCGATTCCGCGATGCGGTCGACGTCATCGACGACTACCACGATGATCCGACCTACCTTCGCGCGATCGCTGCCTCGATCAGGCACGCCGGATTCGAACCGGATAGCGATGACAGACTGCTCTTCTCCTATCATTCCATTCCCTTGACCGACATCGAAGCGGGGGATCGCTACGAGCTGCAATCGGGGTCGTCGAGCCTGCGCATAGCCGAGGAGCTGGGCCTTTCGCGCGATCGATGGACTATCGCCTATCAATGCCGCTTTGACAACAGCCGTGATTGGCTCGTTCCCACGACTGCCGACACGCTGAATCGATGGGCGGATGTCGGAGGCGGGCGTGTCTTCGTCGTCTGCCCCAATTTCGCGGTCGACTGCCTGGAAACGCTGTATGATATCAAGCGCGTTTTGGAGCCGACGTACCTCGACCGCAGGCGTGCGGCAGGGCATCCCACCGACACGGAGAGCTTCGTCTACGTTCCCTGCCTCGGCAAGAGCAAAGCCCATATCCGCGCGCTGTGCGACGTCATCGAAGGGCATCTAGGCTGACGCGCGCCTTTTCCTAACGTGGCAATCAGCGAATCCACAGGAGGGTTCCATGCAGAAAACCGTACTCGTCGGAATCACCGGCTGCATTGCGGCGTACAAGTCCGCCGAGATCGTCCGCGCGCTCCAAAAGCGCGATTTGCGTGTGAAGGTCGTCATGACGGAACACGCTACCCGTTTCATCGACCCTCTCACGTTCCGATCTTTGACTCATGAGCCGGTGGCGGTGGGTCTATTCGACGATCCGTCCGATCCCATCCATCATATCTCGCTCGCAGAGGAAGCGGATTGCTTCGCGATCGCTCCCTGCACGGCCAATGTGGCTGCAAAGATCGCTCATGGAATCGCCGACGACCTGCTGACGACCACCGCGCTCGCATGCACCGCCCCTCTGGTGATCGCACCGGCGATGAACGTGCATATGTACGAAGCGACCGCGACTCAGGAGAACCTGGCAACGCTCGCACGGCGCGGCGCATGCATCGTCGAGGCCGGCTCGGGATATCTGGCATGCGGAGATGTCGGTCGCGGACGTTTGGCGGATATCGAGGATATCGTGGAGGGGATCGTCAAGGCGCTCGATGAGAGTGCGACGTGCGATCTCGAGGGGATGAACGTGCTGGTGACCGCGGGTCCCACCGAAGAGCAGATCGATCCTGTGCGCTTCATCTCCAATCGCTCATCGGGCAAGATGGGCTATGCGATCGCCGAGGCGGCGGCAGCGCGCGGGGCCAATGTCACACTGGTGTCGGGCCCCGTGTCGCTTGAGACGCCCACCGGCGTCGAGCGCGTATCCGTCCGGACCGCCTGCGAGATGCTCGAGGCAGCCAAGTCCCCATTTGAAGGCAGCGACATAGTGGTGTTCACGGCGGCGGTGGCCGATATGCGGCCTGCTGCCCCTGCCGAGCACAAGCTCAAGAAAAGCTCCGCCGATGATGCCGGATTGCTGTCCCGCATTGAGCTGGTCGAGAACCCCGACATCCTTGCCACGCTGGCCGCCGCGAAGCGAGAAGGCCAGGTCGTCGTTGGATTCGCCGCCGAAACCGATGACGTCGTCGCCAACGCCCAGCATAAGCTTATCTCGAAGCACGCTGACCTCATCGTTGCGAATCGCGTGGGCGAGGGCGTTGCCTTTGGGACCGACGACAACCAGGCGACGCTTGTCTCCGCAAACGGCTCGGAAGCGCTTCCCCTCATGTCCAAACGCGTGCTTGCTGACAAGATTCTCGACAAAGCGCTCACCCTGCACTCCGCCTAGTATGCGCTTACGCAGCGCCGAAGTCTTGAAATGCAGAAAGGGCCTGGCTCTAAAGCCAGGCCCATTTGTTTCTGGTCGGGTTGACAGGATTTGAACCTGCGACCCCTTGACCCCCAGTCAAGTGCGCTACCAAACTGCGCCACAACCCGTTGGTGCGTCTCTCAACGCAAGGAAGTACTATAACGGAAGCATCTAGACATTGCAAGATCTATTTTGAGTAATTCAAATGATGGCATTTGCGGTGCCTATCAGCCGTTCACCTGGGTTGTCGTGCCGTTCAGATAGGCGGAATCCGAAAATCGCGCCCTTTACCGAGCAATACCGGCCCACCCTCGCAGCAGTCGGTTCGGCAAGCGGACCTCTTTGCTAAAGTAAAGCGATCGAAGGCGTCATGTGCGCCTTCATATGGTTCTACTGCAGTGCGGGATTGACGTCTGCGTATCCCTGATCGAGTCACCAGACATCAAACCGCGAAGCTGATTGTCACGTATATGGGAAGGTAAGGAGGGGTCCTTGTGACGATGCTCGGGTTCTTGATCGTGTTCCCGTTGGTCATCGCCGCCATTCTGCTCGCGGTCCGCAACAATGCGGCGCGCAACGTGGTGGTGGTTGCCGCCTCGCTTGTCATCGGCCTTGCTTCAATCTGGCTGGTGGCCGTAGGTCTCAATGGGGCGTCTCCGGTGTACTTCGAATTCTCTTCGCCTTTGATCGACGGAATATGCACGATCGTCGGCATCGTCGTCGCCATCACGGTGATCTGTTTCGGCGCCAAGTACAAGAATCCGCTGGCTATCGTCTTGGCGGTCGTCCAGCTGATCGGCTCTTTGGTGTTCGAGCTGAACTTCGCTCACGGCGTCGAGGTGGCCGCTCCGCTGTATTACGACCAACTGACGCTGCTCATGGTGTTCATCATCGGCGTCATCGGCTCGGCGATCTGCGTGTATGCGCTCGGGTATATGGAAGATTTCCAGGCGCACGAACCCGAAGGGGCGCTTGACCGTCGGCCGACGTTCTTCGCGCTGATGTTCGTCTTCCTCTCGGCAATGTACGTCATCGTCTTCTCCGACCACATGACGTGGCTGTTCACCGGTTGGGAGGTCACGACGCTGTGCTCGTTTTTGCTCATCGCCTACACGCGCACCGAAGAAGCCATCCGCAACGCGTTCCGCCAGATCATCATGAACCTGCTCGGCGGCATCTCGTTCTTGATCGGCCTGTTCGTCTGCGTCCTCACGATGGGCACGCTTTCGCTTGCCGAGTTCCTGGCGATCGGGCAGTTGGTTCCTCAGATCGCCGTGCTTGCCGTCACCGCGTTCGCGTTCGCGGGCATCACCAAGGCCGCGCAGATGCCCTTCCACACCTGGCTGCTGGGCGCGATGGTGGCGCCTACTCCTACAAGCGCCCTTCTCCATTCCTCCACGATGGTCAAGGCGGGCGTCTTCTTGCTGGTCAAGCTTGCTCCGGTGCTTGCGGTATGCCCGGTTCCGGGCGGCATGCTCATGTTCGTCGGCGGCGTCACGTTCCTTATTTGCTCGGCATTGGCAATCACCCAGAGCAACGCCAAACGCGTTCTGGCGTACTCGACGATCGCCAACCTCGGCCTGATCACCGCCTGCGCCGGCGTCGGCACGCCCGAAGCGGTGTGGGCCGCCGCGTTCTTGATCCTGTTCCACGCCATCGCCAAGTCTCTGCTGTTCCTGTGCGTCGGCACCGCCGAGCATCATATCGGCAGCCGCGATATCGAGGACATGGATCTGCTGTTCGACCGCATGCCCAGCCTCGCGCGGTTCATGATGCTGGGCATCATGACGATGTTCATCGCCCCGTTCGGCATGCTGGTCGCCAAGTGGGCCACGCTGCAGGCCTTCACCGAGGCGGGCAACGTCGTCCTGGTGCTCTTGCTTGCGTTCGGATCGGCCGCGACGTTCATGTTCTGGGCTAAGTGGATGGGCAAGCTCGCCGGAATCGCCGGGCAATCGCGCAATGTCGAGCTTTCGGTGCATACGAGCGAGTGGATCCCTATCATGTTGATGGCCGTGCTCATCGCGCTCGGTTGCGTCGGCCTTCCGCTTATCTCGCTCAATCTGGTTGAGCCGTACCTATACACCGTCTACGGCACCCTGTCGTTCCCGATCAGCTTCGACAACCTGATCATAGCCGGAATCGCGGTCGTTTTGATGATCGTCGTGATCTTCGCGGGACTTGGGCATTCCACCGCGCGCAAGGTGGATGTTTACCTGGCGGGCGTGAGCGTCGACAACAATGACCGCACGTTCAAAAACTCGCTTTCGGGCGTCACCCAGGCCACTGCGCGCAACTGGTACATGAAGGACTGGTTGGGGGAGCAGCGTTTGGACGTGTTCGGCACCGTCGCCTGCAGCGTCTTCATCGTCGCACTGTACGTTTTCGCGGCCCTGTTCGCCGCCGGGTTGTTCTGATAAGGAGCGTGAGGGAACATGCAGATTCTCATCACTGTGATCGGATGCATCGTATTCGCGGTGCTCGCTCCTGTCATCGGCTGCCTGCTCGCCGGACTCGACCGAAAGATCAGCGCCCGCATGCAGGGGCGCGTCGGCCCTCCGATCCTCCAGCCGTACTACGATGTGCGCAAGCTCCTTGAAAAGGACCACGTGGCCGTCAACTCCTCTGAGGGCGTCTATGTGACGTTCGCACTGCTGTTCGCGATCGTCGCAGGCGGCATTTTCTTCACCGGCGGAAACCTGCTTCTGTGCATCTTCATCATCACGCTTTCAAGCTTCCTCTTCATCATCGCCGCGTACAGCTCCCGCAGCCCGTACGCCGAGGTGGGTGCCGAGCGTGAGACCATGCAGGTCATGGCGTACGAGCCTATGGTGCTTTTGATGGCCGTGGCGTTCTTCCTAGCGACGGGCAGCTTCAACGTTGCCGCCGTGTTCGACGTTGACGTGCCCGTCATCACGACTATCTGGCTGGTGTTTTTGGGCTTTTTGTTCATCCTTACCATCAAGCTGCGCAAGTCGCCGTTCGATCTGTCTTACTCGCATCATGCGCACCAAGAGCTCGTCAAAGGCATCACAACCGAGATGAGCGGTCCGACGCTTGCCAAGGTCGAGATCATGCATTGGTGCGAAAGCGTGCTGTTCCTCGGATGGGTCGGCATGTTCTTCGTGTGGGGCAATCCGGTTTCGATCGTTCTGGGCGTCGTGGTGGCTTTGGCGGCGTACTTCCTGGAGATCTGGATCGACAACAACTTCGCCCGCGTCAAATGGCAGGCGTTGCTGTCGTCCGCTTGGATCGTGGCGCTCGTCGCCGGCGGCGTGAACATCGGCCTTCTGATGTACCTGTAAGGAGCGGCACATGGCTTTCGCATCCAAATCCCCGTGGGTTATCCACTATGACGCGTCGAGCTGCAACGGCTGCGACATTGAAGTGCTGGCGGCGCTGTGTCCCGGCTACGATGCCGAGCGCTTCGGCATTATCAACACCGGCAATCCCAAACACGCCGATATTTTCCTGGTGACCGGAAGCGTCAACGAGCGCAACATCGAGGTCGTCAAGGAGATCTACAATCAGATGGTCGAGCCCAAGGTGGTTGTCGCCTGTGGCATCTGCGCTTGCACCGGCGGCATCTTCCACGACTGCTACAACGTGATCGGCGGCGTCGACAAGGCGATACCCGTCGACGTTTACGCTCCGGGGTGCGCCGTGCGGCCCGAGGCCATCATCGATGCCGTCGTCCAGGCGGTCGGCATCCTCGACGAGAAGAGCAAGGCGCTAGCCGCCGCCAAGAAAGGGGCGTGAGCTCGTGGCGCTTAAGACCGAATATCTGATCACCGCCATCGACGGCATCACCGAGATGGCGCACAGCCGCAAAGCCGATGGCTGGCGTTTCGTTCAGCTGATGGCCGTCAACACCGAAGACGGCATCGACTTGATCTATTCGTTCATGAAGGACGGCGTCCTTCAGAACAACAAGATCGAGCACGTCACCAAAAACGACGCGATCCCCAGCATCAGCGATGATTTCTTCGCCGCCTTCGTATTCGAAAACGAAGTGCACGATCTGTTCGGCGTCGACATCCGCAACATCGCGATCGATTTCGGCGGCAATTTCTACGCTTTGGCTCAAAGCGAGCCTATGACAATCATCTCGCCGGCACAGAAGGCGGCTCGCGAGAAGGCGCGCGCCGCGGCGATCGCCAAGGCCGAGCGCGCCAAGAAGGCCGCTGCCGCCAACGCCGCCTACGTGGTGGACCACCCCGGTGCCAAGCCGCAGCCCAAGGGAGACGGCGAACTCATCAAACCCTCCGCCGAGGGCGTCGAAGAGAAGCTCAAAGGCATGGATCCCGAGAAGGTCGCCCGCGTCCGCGCCGCGATGGCAGCGAAGGCGCGCAAGGCCCAGGTGGCCAATGCAAGCTTCGAGGTTGAGCAGAAGGCCCAGGAGGGAGCCGTTGCATCCTCCAAGGAACGCGAGCTCGAAGAGAAGCTCAAGAACATGGATCCGGAGAAGGCGGCCAAGGTCCGCGCCGCGATGGCAGCCAAGGCTGCAAAGCAGGCAGCGGGCGCTTCAGACGCTCAGAAGAAGGAAGGCGAGTAAGGCATGGGAAAGGCGACTGTCATACCGTTCGGCCCGCAGCATCCCGTGCTGCCCGAGCCGCTGCACCTCGACCTTGTCGTCGAGGACGAAAAGGTCATCGAGGCGATCCCGCAGATCGGATTCGTTCATCGCGGGCTCGAGAAGCTCGTCGAAACGCGCGATTACAACCAGTTCATCTATGTGGCGGAGCGCATCTGCGGCATTTGCGCGTTCGGCCACTCCATGGGTTATGCCGAGACCGTTGAGCGGCTCATGGGCGTCGAGATCCCCAAGCGCGCCGAGTATCTGCGCGTCATCTGGCATGAGCTCTCCCGTATCCATTCGCATATCCTGTGGATGGGCTTGGCGGCCGACGCGTTCGGCTTCGAGAGCCTGTTCATGCATTGCTGGCGTTTGCGCGAGCGAGTTCTCGACATCTTCGAGAAGACCACGGGCGGACGTGTGATCTTCTCCGTCGTCAAGGTGGGCGGTGTCGTGCGCGACATCGACGACGCGCAGTTCGCTGAGATGAAACGCGTTCTCGAGGGGATCAAGCACGACTACGACCAGCTTTGCAAAGCGTTCCTCAAGGACACGTCCGTCAAGAACCGCACCGTGGGCGTCGGCTACATCAGCCAGCAGGACGCTTTGGACCTGAGCATGGTGGGGCCGTTCGCGCGCGCCTCCAACGTCAACAACGATGCGCGTTGCGTGGGCAACGGCGCCTACGCCGATCTCGCCGATTTCCAGCCCATCCTGGACACCCAGGGCGATTGCTACGCGCGCGTCAAGGTGCGCGCGCTCGAGGTGCTGCAGTCGATGGACATCATTGAGGAGATGATCTCCAAGATCCCCGCCGGCGATATCGCCGTTCCCGTCAAGGGGTCTCCGGCATCCGGAGCCGAATCCTCCAACGTGGTTGAGCAGCCGCGCGGCGAATGCTACTACTACGCCCGCGGAAACGGCACCAAATACCTGGAGCGCATGCGCATGCGCACTCCCACGTCCCAGAATCTCGGCGGCATGACCAAGGCGCTTGCCGGCTGCGACCTCGCTGATGTCAATATGATCGTGCTCACGATCGACCCCTGCATCAGCTGCACGGAAAGGTAGTTGCTATGGGAAGCTTCAAACTCGGCACGATGACCTTGGGCGGCCTGTTCAAAAAGCCCGAGACCATACAGTATCCCGCCCAGGTCAAACCCGCGCCTGCCGGCCTCAAAGGCCATGTCGTCAACGACACGGAGGTCTGCATCCTGTGCAGCATCTGCGCCAAGCGCTGTCCGACCCACGCTATTGAGGTCGACAAGAAAGGGCGCACGTGGTCGATCAATCGGTTCCAATGCGTGCAGTGCGGCTCGTGCGTGCGCGAGTGCCCCAAGTCGTGTCTGACGATGGACACCGCCTACACGCCTCCTGCACGCCAGATCTCGATTGACTCATTCGAGGTACCGGAACATCCCAAGGAGTGATCGGAGGCGCCGCTTGCGAGATTCTGCGCGGCCTTATGATTTCAAAATGGTGAAAACTCCGCGAACCTCGCCCAGCAGGGCGGGGGAGCGCAACCGAACTGCTACAATGTCAAAGTTCGGACAAGTGAGACCGGGTCCGCTTGGACCCGGTTTTTCATACGTTTGACGCAAGTGGACGAGGAGCAGATGACTTCGATGACGGCAAAACGCGCAAGCGCCCAAGAGGAGGTTTCGAATCGCATTCTCACGTTGCCCAACGTGGTCTCCGCGATCCGCTTGTGCCTTGTGCCCGTTTTCTTCGTCCTTCTGATCAACGGCTTCGACTTGGCCGCGACGCTTCTGTACGCTGTGGCCGCCAGCACGGATTGGGTCGACGGCCAGATCGCACGCCGCACCCATCAGGTTTCCCGCCTCGGCCAGCTGCTGGACCCTGCGGTCGACCGCATCCTCATGATCTCCGGCGTCGTGGGCCTGTTCATCGTGGGCAGGCTTCCGCTTTGGATCATCCTCGTCGTGCTCATCCGCGATTTGCTGCTTCTTTGCGGCGGCGCCTACCTGCTCAAACGTTGGCATACGCGCGTTGCCGTGATCTATCCTGGCAAAGTGGCAACCACGCTGCTGTTCGTCGGGTTCGCCGCATTGCTGTTAAACTGGCCCGTGCTGCAAGGTCTTGGCGTCGTGGACGCCTCCTGGCTGCCCGGATTCGGCCCTCAGCCATATTCATGGGGCATTTGGTTCGTGTACGCTGGCTTGCTCTTGGCGCTTGCCACGACCGTTTACTACGTCTTGGCTGCGCTTCGCAAGATTCGCGAGGCCAAGGAGCAGCAGGGATCGGAGCGCTAGATGGTCGAGCGTAAACGTCCCACGCGCCGCACGGTCGACAGCGCGAGTCGCACCAGCGCATCTTCGTTCAGATCCTCTTCGCGATCCTCCTCCCGGTCGAGCGCCAATGCGGATCCTCGATCCGCTTCCTTTCGCGGATCCAGGTCGGAGGGCTCCTCCGCCCGCTCCCAAAGGTCGTCTTCGGCAAGTCGCACGACCTCCGGTTCGCGCGCTTCCCGCCGCCCTGCCGATAGCTCATCTGCGCGTTCAACACGCACGTCGTCCGCGCCGCGCACACGCATCGAGCGACAGACGGGAGCCTCGTATGCCACTCCGGGATTGTGGACGAAGGACCAATCCCGTCGCCAACAGCGCGAAAGTCGGACGAGCTCGTACGCCTCCGGAAGCGATCAAGGCATCCTCCAGAAGATTCTCTCGATCTTGATAGCTGTCGCCTCTGCGATCGGACGCGGCATCGTCTTTGCGATCCGTTCCCTCATCTCGCTTTGCATGCGAAGCCGTGTTGCTCTCATCGCGCTTATCGCCGTCTTCGTCGTTGGCGGAGGCGCTCTGCTGGATTTCGGGCTGAACAACGGAAAAGCGTATCCTGGCGTGCGCATCGGCGACATCGACGTTTCCGGAAAATCGGAGGCGGACATCGCCTCGTTGCTCACCCAAACCTATCAGGAGCGTCTTGACGGCACCACGGTGACCGTCTACGCCAACGAGGAGGCCAGGCAGAAGGTCTCCGATGCGGCCGCTCAGGCTCAGGATGCCGCTTTGGCCCAGCAGCTCTCCGTTGAAGAGGCGCGTGCCAACCGCCAGCTTTGGACGGCCGACTCATCCTCCCTCGGCGCCAGCATACCCGCCGAAGAGATCGCCAAGGAGGCGCTTGAGGTCGGCAGGGCAGAGGGAGGCGTCTTCGCGCGCATCTCCGCGCTGTTCGGCGGCTGGAGCGTCGACATGCGCCTTGCCTACGACGCGGAGAAGCTTGAATCGCTCGCATCCGAGATCGACGCCTCTATTGGCAATCCCCGCGTCGACTACTCCTTCGAGGTGGTCGACGGCACCGCGTCGGTCGTAGAGGGCCATGACGGCATGATGCTCGATCGCGATGATTTCTCCAACGCGCTAAGCGGCGCGTTTTTGACCTCTGAAGACCCTTCCTTCATCGCTGAGGTGGAGGACGCGCCCCTGCGAATCGATGAGGCTGCTGCGCAAGCGGTATGCGATCAGGTTAACTCTGCGATCGCTTCAGGCGCCGTCTTCTCATACGAAGGTGTCACATGGTCGATGTCCGGCAGTGAGCTGGGTTCGTGCGTGGCGTCTCGTGTGGAAGAGAAGGACGGGGGCTATCAGCTCGTACCCTATCTCGATGAGACCAAGTCCAAACCGTTGATCCTTGCCGAGGCGCAGGATCATCGCGACGGTGCGCGTGCCGTCATTTCGTTCGAAGAGGCTGACGACGGATCGATTCGCGTATCGACGGACGGGAACGGGCATGTGCCCCTGACCGCTGAAGCTACGCAGGCGCTTAACGACGTCCTGTTCGGCGGCAAGGGATCCGCCGATGTTGCCCCCTTCTCGATCGACGATCCGGACGCCGGAACCACGCACGCCTCCCGTCCGGCCGAAGGCGAGGCCGTCGAGGTTTCGCTCGTGAGCGGCACCACGCCGACCGAGCTGTCCTTCGATGACGCGCTCAGCACGGGCATCGTGTCCGAGGTCTCGACGTTCACCACCGAGTACACGACGGGCGCGGGCACCGAGAACCGCAACCACAATATCCACCTGGTGTCGGATCTGCTCAACAACTCCATCGCAAAAGCAGGCGAGGTCTGGTCATACAACGGCACCACGGGCTTCTGCAACGAGGAAGCGGGATTCCTCAGCGCCGGCACCATCGTCAACGGCGAGTACAGCGACGACGTCGGCGGCGGTATCTGCCAGGTCGCCACGACGATTTTCAACGCCGTGTACGAAGCCGGTCTGCCCATCGTGTCCCGATACAACCACTCTCTGTACATCGCTAGCTACCCCGCCGGCAGGGATGCGGCCGTCAGCTGGCCCGATCTTGATCTCAAGTGGAACAACGACTCCGACAGCGATCTTTTGCTGAAGATGTCTTACACCGAGACCACGGTCACCGCCACCCTCTACGGCATCCCGCTTGGCTATACCGTGTCCACTGAAGTCGGAAACTGGACCGAAGGCAGGAAATACACGACGCGCACTGAGGTGGATGATTCGCTTGCTCCCGGCACGAGTTATGTGAAGACGGCGGGCACCGACGGTCGCGCGATCTCGATCGTCCGAACGGTCACCGACGCCGAAGGCAATATCGTTCGCCAGGATCGCTTCGATTCCAACTACGACCCCATCAACGAGGTGATCGTTGAGGGTCCCAGCAGTTGATAATCAGGCAATTATGCGCGTCCGCGCGCATTTGAATGTCCGCAGCGGCGTAAAAGCCGCAGAGATGAGAAAGGTGGTCTTCAGTGTACTTCCAGCCAGACATTGAGACGATGCCGGTAGAGCAGCTCCGCGAGCTGCAGCTCGATCGCATGAAGCGTTCCATCGCACATGCCTATGAGCACATCCCGCTCTACCGCAAAAGGTTCGAAGAAGCAGGAGTCGTCCCCAGCGATCTGAAATCGCTCGATGACCTTGTGAAGTTCCCCTTCCTTACCAAGCAGGACATGCGCGACAGCTATCCCTACGGCCTGTTCGCCGTTCCGTCCTCCGAGGTGGCGCGTATCCACGCCTCGTCAGGCACGACCGGCCAGGCCACCGTCGTCGGCCACACCGCCAACGACCTCAAAAACTGGGGCGAGTGCTTTGCCCGCGGCATCTACATGGTGGGCGGAAACCGCGATTCCGTGATCCAGGTGTCGTACGGCTACGGCTTGTTCACCGGCGGTCTGGGAGCCCATGCAGGCGGCGAAGCGGTCGGTTGCGCCGTGATCCCCACCTCTTCAGGCAACACCAAGCGCCAGATCCAGATGATGCGGGATCTTGGCACCGACATCCTGGCATGCACGCCCTCCTACGCGCTCCTTATCGCCGACACTGCGATCGAGATGGGATTTGATCCTGCCAAGGAATTCAAGGTGTCCGGCGTCATCCTGGGTGCCGAGCCTGCCAGCGAGAATATGCGCCAGGAGATTCGCGAGAAGCTGGGCGTGCAGTACTGCGACGTGTACGGACTCTCCGAGGTCATGGGACCCGGCGTGGCCATGGAATGCGATGCCGCTCACGGCCTGCATGTGGCCGAGGACCATTTCTATCCCGAGATCGTCGATCCCGAGACGCTGCAGCCCGTCCCCGACGGCACCTACGGCGAGCTTGTGTTCACCACGCTCACGCGCGAGTGCTGCCCGCTCGTCCGCTACCGCACGCGCGACGTCACGCGCATCATCTCCGAGGAGTGCTCGTGCGGACGCACGCACCGCAAAATCGATCGCATCATCGGCCGCACCGACGACATGATGATCATCCGCGGCGTCAACGTCTTCCCGTCGCAGATCGAACAGGTCATCACGGGATTCCCCGAGATCGCCACCCAATACCAGATCGTGCTTTCCAACAACGGCCCGCTCGATCGCATCGAGCTGCAGGTCGAGCCGGTGCCCGACTTCCCGTTCGACGAGATCCGCAAGCTCGAGGACCTCAAGCATCGACTGCATGCCGAGCTCAAGAGCAACCTGCAGATCTCGGTGGACATCCGCATCGTCGAGCCCAAGACCATCGAGCGCAGCGAGGGCAAGGCAAAGCGCATCATCGACAACAGGAATTAGGAAGGAGAGGCATCATGATTTCCCAGTTGACTGTTTTCCTCGAAAACGAGAAGGGCCGTCTGGCCGCCGCCTGCCGCGCGGTCGCCGACGCGGGCATCAACATGCACTCCCTGTTTCTTGCCGATACGCAGGATTTCGGCGTGCTCCGTCTGCTGGTCGACAACCCCAAGCAAGCCGCCGAGGCGCTTCGCGGCGCGGGTTATCGCGCCACCATCACCCCGGTGACCGCTGTTCGCGTCCCCAACCGCCCCGGCGGATTGGCCGAGCTTCTTGAGTTCATGGATCGCGAGAACGTCAACGTCGAGTACGGCTACTGCTTCACCGTGGGCGATGAGACCGCCGTGGACGTGCTCAAAACGGACGAGGACGCCACCTTGGAGCAGAAGCTCGTCGACGCCGGTTTTGCACCGGTGAAGCCCGAAGAGATCTACGCCGTCGACTAGGTCATGGCTTTCAACCGGGCACATAGACGCATTTCGGGAGGGGAGGGCGCGTATCCCTTCTCTCCCGCGCGCTGCTTTGCCGCAGCGTTGATCATGGCGCTTTGCGTCTGCCTTTTGCTGCCGGCTTCCGCCAGCGCGGAAGTACGACGCGCGGACGTCATCAAAGGCTCCACCGTCGAGGAGCGTGGGCTGACCGTCGCCCAATGCCCCAGCATCGACGCGCTGTACGCCTGCGTGATGGATGACGAGGGCACCGTGTACTTCGAGCGTGATGCCTTGCAACCTACGCAGATCGCCTCGATCACCAAGATCATGACCGCTGTGGTCGCGTTCGATGCGGTCGATCAGGGCATCGTCTCCCTGTCGGATCATCTGATCGTCAGCGCCGATTCGGCGGCGGTGGGAGAGTCCACGGCCGGTCTGCAGGAAGGCGACATGCTGACGCTTCAAGATGCGCTCTACGCGCTTCTGGTCCCCTCGGGCAACGATGCGGCGGTCGCTATCGCCGAGCATGTGGGCGCCGCTTTGATTGAAGTCGGTCGCGGATCGGGGGATCCTGTCGACGTGTTCGTGCAGGCCATGAACGACAAAACCGCTGAGATCGGCTGCGTCGACACCGTGTACAGCAATCCTCACGGGCTGGACTACGATCAATGGGCGGGAGATCTGCACAGCTGCGCCGCCGATCAGGCCAAAGTGGTTCAGTGGGCGATGCGCGACGAGAGGTTCCGCGATATCGTCTCCGCTGGCGACACCCAGATCACCGTCGATCGCTCAGGCGAGGACACCGCGATCCTCCTTGAGACCACCGACGGTTTCTTGGATATCTACGAGTACGCTTGCGGCGTCAAAACGGGCTTCACCGAGCTTGCGGGACCGTCGTTCGCGGGAGCCGCCTACGATGGTGAGCGCTACCTGTACGCGATCGTCATCCATTCGACTTCGGAGGCCCAGCGATTCGTGGACGCCCAGAACCTGTGTGAATGGGGCTACGACAACATCGTAACCTACCAGCTTGTAAACAGCGCCGAAACGGTGTCCAGTCCCTTGGGTGATTCGGGAGAGGCGCCTGTCTTCGCGCACGTTTCGCATGGCGATTGGATCGATCAGACTGTTCCTGCGACGCTTTCCGATCCTCAAGCGGCGATCGAGGTGTTTGCGCTCGATGGCAACATCAGTCAAACCGTGGAGTTCGACGAAGTCCACGGAAACGTTTCGGCTGGTCAGAAAGTGGGTACTGTCACTTTCAAGCAGCGCAACCAAGTCGTTGCTCAATATGATCTGGTGGCTTGCCAGGATGTCTCGGCGCCTGATCCGCTCCAATCCATCGGGATCTGGTGGGATAGGCTGTTCCGCGGGTTTTCCGGCGAGCAACAGGTTGCCGAGTCGACCGTGGTCAACACGATGCCGTTGATCAACGACAAGACTTCGGTCAACTCGACCGCGTAGAAGCGCGTCTTAGAATGCAATGCGTCCGCACGTCCGTCTATTCTTTGGTTTTTCAGATGCGACGTGCATGAGATAAAGGAGGATGGACATATGACCGATAGCTGCCCGGTGTGCGGTTCGGCGCTGCCGACCAATTCCGCCGCATGCCCTGCATGCGGCTTCAAGCTGAAAGGCTCGACGCAGAGCTTCCAACCGATCACGCTCGACGAGGGCGTTCCCGCCATCGAGCATGATCCCACTCCGTCGCATGCCACCATGCGCGTTGTGAGGGGACCCCAAACCGGAGTCGTGTTCGATCTGGGCGACCAGCCTCTATCGATCGGGCGTAATCCGCAATGCGGACTGTTCCTCAACGATATGACGGTGTCCCGCCAGCATGCGGAGCTCGTGCCCGTCGATGGCGGATGGGTTATCAAGGACTGCAATTCTTTCAACGGCGTGTGGATCAACAACAAAAGCATCGGCGAGCACGCGCTCAAACCCGGCGATATCGTCCAGATCGGGGCGTTTTGCCTGCAGTACCAGGACGAATAGCGTAAACGAGCGCTTGATGCGAACGAAGGGGGATACCATATGGAGCTGATGTCGGGCAATGAAGCCATTGCCGAAGGCGCATGGGAAGCCGGCGCCAATGTGGGCGTGGCCTATCCCGGAACGCCCTCTACCGAGACGATGGAGGAGTTCGCCAAGAAGGACGGCGTGTACGCCGAATGGTGCACCAACGAGAAGGTCGCGCTCGAGGTGGGTCTCGGTGCCGCCGCGGCGGGCGCCAAGGTTCTTGTCACGATGAAGCACGTCGGCGTCAACGTGGCCGCTGACCCGCTGTTCACGGCTGCTTATACGGGTACTGGTGCTGGTGCGGTTGTGATCTTGGCGGCCGATGACCCGGGAATGTACTCCTCGCAGAACGAGCAGGATTCGCATTATTACGCACAGGCTGCTCATATCCTTATGTTGGAGCCTTCTGACTCCGATGAGGCGCTGCGATTCGCCAAGACCGCATTCGAGGTGTCTCAGGAACGCAATATGCCGGTGTTCCTGCGCTCCACTGTGCGCATCTCCCACACCAAGACGCCCGTTGAGCGAGGTGAGCGCGACGTCATCCCTTCGGGAGAATATGCTAAAGATCCTGACGCCTGGGTCATGATGCCTGCATTCGCCAAGCCGCGCCGCAAGGTTCAGCTTCAGCGCATCGATCAGATGCGCGCCTTCGCCGACGAGACAGAGCTCAACCGCATTGAGATGCGCGATAACTCCATCGGCATCGTGTGCGCGGGTGCATGTTATCAGCATGTGCGCGAGGCTCTTCCTGACGCCTCCGTCTTGAAGCTGGGCGTTACGTGGCCTTTGCCCGAGCACGCGCTCAAGCGTTTCGCAGAAGGCGTGGACAAGCTTTACGTCGTTGAGGAGGCGTCCACCTACCTCACCGACGCCGTGCGCCAACTAGGGATCTCCGTATGCGAATTCCCGGAGCCTCTGCCGCGCGACGGAGAACTTTCTCCCGGCCTCATCCGACGCGCATTCGGACTTTCGGTTCCGCCGTACAAGGACGCGCCTGCCGGCCTTCCCGGACGTCCGCCCGCGCTGTGCCCGGGATGCCCCCATCGCCTTGTCTTCAAAGAGCTTTCGCGCATGAAGGCGATCGTAACCGGCGATATCGGCTGCTACACGCTCGGCGCGCTTCCTCCGCTCTCAGCCATGGACACCTGCGTGGACATGGGTGCCTCCGTTTCGATGGCCCACGGTTTCGAGTTGGCCCTTAGCGGCAGGGAACATCGACCGGTCGTCGCCGTTATCGGCGATTCGACGTTCGCGCATTCGGGGCTTTCGTCCTTGATCTCCACCGTGTACAACAAGGGTGCGGGCACCGTCTGCATCCTGGACAACCGCACGACGGCGATGACGGGACGCCAGGGCAATCCGTTCAACGGCGAGACGCTTCAGCATCGACCGAGCCGCGAGCTCGACCTGGAAGGCGTCATCCGCGCCTTGGGCATCGAGGATGTCCGCACGGTGGATCCTCACGATATGAAAGCGGTGCGCACGGCGCTGAAGGAAGCTACGGGCGCCCATGACGAGCTTTCGATCATCGTGTTCCGCGCGCCCTGCGTTCTGCTTGAGCGTGTTGTCAAGCCTGCGTTCGAGGTGACGGCCGACTGCACCGCCTGCGGCATCTGCCCCACGCTCGGCTGCCCCGCGATCGGCAAGGATGCCGCCAGCGGCATCGCCTCCATCGATCCGTCGTTGTGCATCGGCTGCGGCCAGTGCGCACAGTATTGCGCTCGCGGCGCGATCGTTTCGACCCATCCTGCATCGAAGGGAGCCTGCCATGCCTAACCAGAAAGCCACAACCGTCCTTCTGTGCGGCGTCGGCGGGCAGGGGACCATCCTCGCCGCCGATATCCTCGCACACGCAGCTTTGGAAGCGGGCGTCACCGTGAAGGTCTCCGAGATCCATGGCATGGCGCAGCGCGGCGGCGCGGTGACCACGGTCGTGCGTTTCGGCGAGGAGGTGCACTCGATGGTGGCCGATCTGGGCGCCGCCGACTGCGTCGTCTCATTCGAGACGACCGAAGCCCTGCGCAACCTCGCCTACCTGAAGGAGGGCGGCTTTCTTCTCGTGGCGGATGAGACCATCAAGCCTCTGCCGGTTCAGATCGGCAGCGCTGCGATGCCAGCCAACGCGCGCGGCCAGCTGCTCGATCTGGGCGCGACGCTCATCCCCGCAGGAAGGTTGGCGCTTGAGATCGGCAGCCCGAAATCCGTGAACGTCGTGCTGCTCGGCGCGCTTTCCACGCGTCTGCCGTTTGCCGTGCAGGCATGGGAGAGCGTCATCCGCCAACGCGTTCCGCAAAAGACGGTGGATGCCAACCTCAAGGCGTTCCATGCTGGTCGCTCTTTCGCGGAATCCGCAGCTCAGTAAGGAGATACAGATGAGCGTTCCTCAAATCAGCGTGTTTTTAGAAAGTCGCCCCGGCCATCTTCATCGCGTACTCGACGCCTTTGAAGCCGCGCATGTCAACGTGCGCGGCTTCAGCGCCTCGGATACCGGCGATTACGGCATCGTGCGCTTCATCGTCGACGATCCCGACAAAGCGCTTGATGTATTGGGCGGCATGGGGTCGGCCTCGGTCAAATCAGAGGTGCTTTGCCTGCGGCTCGTCGACCGACCGGGCGAGCTGGCGCGAGTGATGGGAATATTGTCCGGTCGAGGCCTCAATGTCTCCTACACGTATTCCCTTATCTCAACGTTTATCGCCGTCTCCGTGGAGGATATCGCTCATGCGGAGGAGATTCTGAAAGATGAGCCGGTCGAGCTTGCCGGCCTCGAGGAGATCGCCGCTTCGCTTGCGGTCGACCAGCAGTAGGAGGAACGTTATGAACGCAGCGGAATCCGTATCTGCTACAGTCGACGTCAGCAAGAAAGGCGCGGCCCTTGCCGCAGCCAATGCAGGCGATTTTGACCGTCTGCCTATCTTCGATCGCGCGATCGAATGCTCTTCACGCGAACGTATTCGCGCCATCCAGCTGGAGAAGCTCATCGCCCAGGTCGAATGGACCTATGAGCGTGTGCCCTGGTATCGTCAAAAAATGGACGAAATGGGTGTTAGCCCCTCCGACATTCGCACGCTCGACGATGTGCGCAAGCTTCCCTTCACTGACAAGACGGCTTTACGCGACACGTTCCCTTACGGCCTGTTCGCGGTTCCGCTCGATCAAGTCGTCGAATTGCACGCCTCGTCCGGAACCACCGGCAAGCCCATCGTCGTCGGTTACAACCAACATGACATGGAGGTCTGGAGTGATTGCATTGCGCGTCTGTCCCAAATGGCGGGCGTCGTGCCAAGCGATCGTGTTCAAATGGCCTTCGGCTACGGCATGTTCACCGGAGGTTTCGGATTGCATTACGGCCTTCAAAAGCTCGGATGCATGATGATTCCGGCGGGCTCGGGCAACACCGAACGCCATATCCAGATGATTCAGGACTACGGGACGACGGTCCTGGTCGCCACGCCCACCTACGCGCTGCATATCTGCGAGGTGGGGGAGAAGATGGGCTACGATTGGGAGGCCTCGACCCTGCGCGTCGGCTTGTTCGGCGGAGAGCCGTGTCCTCCCGGACTC
This sequence comes from uncultured Eggerthellaceae bacterium, assembly GCA_958452575.1. Lineage (GTDB taxonomy): Bacteria > Actinomycetota > Coriobacteriia > Coriobacteriales > Eggerthellaceae > Aphodovivens. Next base: position 339,525 of record CAUDUM010000001.1, on the reverse strand, counting down.
AAGGCCGAGATCGAAAAGCGTATGCATATCGTCTGCACCGACAACTACGGCTTGACGGAGGTCATGGGTCCGGGCGTCTCGGGCGAGTGTCTTGCCAGCCGCGACATGCAGCATATCGCCGAGGATCATTTCCTATGGGAAGTCATCGACCCCGAAACCGGAGAGCCGGTGCCTGAAGGCGAGATGGGTGAACTTGTCCTCACCCCGCTCGATAAGCAGGCGATTCCGGTGCTTCGCTATCGCACGCACGATCTGACGCGCGTCGTCACCGAGCCTTGCAAATGCGGCCGCACGCATGCCCGCATGCAGAAGGTGCGTTCGCGTAGCGATGATATGCTCATCATCCGCGGCACCAACGTGTTCCCCAGCCAGGTGGAAGACGTGCTTTCCACCATCGAAGGCATCACGCCCCATTACCGCATCATCGTCGAGGAGGTCAACGGCCTTGATCGCATGACGGTTCAGACCGAGATCAAGCCCGAGGCATTCTCTGATTCCTTCAAGGAAATGGATCGCTTCCGCGCTTCGGTCGCCGAAAAGCTTAAGAGTGTGCTGCTTGTGGGCGTAAGGGTGCAGCTCGTGGAACCTGGTGGCATCGAGCGCACCGCCGGCAAGGCAAAGCACGTGGAAGATCGTCGCAAATAACAACGGTGTCCCATCCGCAACGTCGCTCGCAAACGCGATGTTGCGGATGGCCCGCATGTCATAATGAGCACCAGCAAAGTACCATACAAGGAATGCAATCATCCGGTAGTGGGGAGGTTCGCTCCTTCTCCCACTGGGCGCATGCACGCCGGAAACATCTTTGCCGCGTTGATGGCGTGGCTCATCGCCAAGTCCCAAGATGGCCGCATCGTGTTGCGCATCGAGGACCTCGATCAGCAGCGCTCGAAGCCCGAATACATCGACGGAGTCCAAAACGATTTTGAGATGCTCGGCCTCACATGGGACGAGGGTCCGTTTTTCCAACACGACAGGGAAGAGGCGTACCGTGCCGCTTACGACATGTTGGCGCAAAAGGATCTTATCTACCCCTGCTTCTGCTCGCGAGCGGATCTGCATGCTGCCTCAGCCCCTCATAGGGGGGAGAAGCTTGTGTATCCGGGCACGTGTCGATCGCTTTCCGATGAAGAGCGACAGCAGCGTGCGGCGCTCAAGGATCCCGCGATCCGTCTCATTGTGCCGCATCTCGACTATTCCTTTGTCGATCTGATCCAGGGCCCGTACGGTCAAACGCTCGACACCGAGTGCGGTGATTTTCTCATCCGACGCTCAGACGGAGCTTTCGCTTATCAACTAGCCGTCGTCGTCGACGATGCCGAGCAGGGGATCACATCGATCGTGCGCGGTATGGATCTGCTCTGCTCGACTCCGCAGCAGATGTACCTTCAGGATATTCTCGGGTATTCACAGCCTGTCTATGCCCACGTCCCCCTGCTTGTTGCGGAGCAGGACAGACGATTGTCCAAACGAGACCATGACGCATCGCTAGAGGCGCTATTAGAGCGGTTCAAGACTCCAGCTGGAGTGATTGGGCATATCGCTTGGCTGACCGGCATAACAGAGGAGGATGAGCCTGCATTGCCGGAGCAGCTTCTGTGGGGATTCGACATTGCGCGCGTTGCGCGTTCTTTCCCCGATCTCGTGCAGATTCGCTGGTCCTAGCTGTCGCAGCATCCGACCTACGGTTATATCGCGCTGAACAGCAACCCTAAACCGAACGCGATGACTGCGATGCAGATCAAGAAGATCAACGTGGCGGTGGGGAAGGAATCAACCCGTGCTTTTTGAGCACGTCGCGCCATCCGTGCGGAGGCTGAAGACGTGTCGTTCTTATCCACTTTTTCGAGCTTCGCCTCTTTGGACTTGTCCATGCGCTGCATCGCGTAGAACGCAATGAGCGCGACGATGAACAGCAGAAACGCCGCGTTGTTGGCCATAAGCCCCGCAGAGCGCAGCACCTCGTTCGCATTGATTTCGGCGAATTTGTACACAAGGATCGTGACCGTGAGCAACGCGAACGCGCCGGTAACGAACGCCATGCGCTTACCGCATGCAACCGCCTTTGCACGTTTGGCCTCGTTTTCTTCGAACACCCCGCGTCCGACCAGAAAAAGCAGCCACTGGCCATGTGCGAACTGCCAAGTAAAAGCGACCGCGACGACCGTGCATACGATCGCGATAATGAATGAAACCGTTGTTAAACCGTCCATTAGCTTTGAGGCTCCTTATCTATGGCCGTTTGCCATCTATAGGACAAGCGTCGTCGCGCCGCTCGCGAAAACCGCCGCGGCGTAAAAGGCTCCCAGCGCGATGTTGACGCTGCAGATCTGCGCCATCGCACCGATGCGTGCAGGAGGCGCCAGAGGGTTGGAAAGAAGCGCCTTGAGCAAAGGTATGCTTGCAGCAAGCATGAAGATCAGCACGGGCCATCCGGCGGCGAACCAGATGAGGATGTTCACGATGATAAGCGCGATCCACACCCAAACAAGCGCATGATAGAGAGTACGGGCATTCTGGCGACCAAGGATGACCGAGAGCGTCTTGCGGCCCGATTCGATGTCCTTCTCGATGTCGCATGTGTTGTTGGTAAGCATGATCAACCCAACCCCGATGATGGTGGGAAGGGCCCAGACAAGCATAATCAAATCGAAAGATCCTGTCAGCGCTTGGTAACATGCAAGCGGGATCAAGCCGCCCATGACCACGCCGCTCATCAGCTCCCCGATAGGGAGGTAGGAAATCGGCGTTTTTCCAGCGGAGTACAGAACCACGACTACGGCGCCCACTACGCCAATCGCCAAGGGAATCCATCCAGCCTGCCAGATCACGTACGCACCCAGGATATAAGCCGCGACAAGAAAACCGATTGCAAGCGCCAATGCCGAGCGGGGGTTGACGTTGTTGTAGACGAGAACGGCATCGGTTGGATCGACGTTGTCGTCAGAGGAGTCGGAACCCTTGACGTAGTCGTAATAGTCGTTGAACGTATTGACAGCTGCTTGCATAAGCACGCATATCACCAACAGGATTATGGCCATGATAGCGGAGATGGAAAACCCTTGGGCGGCAGCGCATGCCATTGCCACCAACGCCGGCAAAATGGCGGCAGGCCACGTGTGGGGAGCAGCGATTTGAAGCGCCATCAAAGGAGTGAATCGCCCGTAGCCAGGGCGCTCACATGCTTCTTGGTGCGTTACGATAGTATCCATACGAAACATTGTAGCCGATTGGCGGAAGGTGGAATCTTAAATGTCGCAGACGCCATGCATAATGCCCTTTGCGATCAGGTACGGCGAGACGGACATGATGGGAATCGTCCATCACGCCAACTACGTCCTGTATTTCGAAGATGCGCGCACGAGGCTGTTAGAGGAGCTCGGCTACCCCTATGAGCGGATCGAGCGCGAGGGATTTCAGTCGCCGGTCGTTTCCGTCGAACTGCATTACGGAAAACCTCTCCATTACGGCGACAAGCCCGTCGTGCGGACCAAGGTGGACGCGTTGACGCAAATGAAAGTCGTGTTCTCTTATGAGATATTCGAATCGCGAGAGGCGATGGAATCAGGAGCGAAACCCAATTGCAGCGGAAAGAGCGTCCACTGCATAGTGGAGGCCGCCACCTTCAAACCCGTAAGCATGAAGAAGGCGACCCCCGAGCTCTTTCTTCTTTACCAAGAAGCGTTGGACGATTAGCTCGTCATCAGAGCTTCATCGATGGCGGCTTGAGATTCTTCCGTGGGCGTCCAGGTGTTATCGATCAACTCATAGGTAATGGTGATCGGCTCGGTCTGGACGGGGGACAATCCATCGATGGTGTCCATCACGGTTTGACCGATTTTCGCATACACTTCTTCTTCGCTCAACGTGTACAGGGAGTCATCGGAAACCAGCGCATCGAGATTGGACTGGATCGCATCGTTGAGCTCGGTGTAGCTTTTGGTGGTGAGCGTCACAGTTGCGCTCGCGGTTTCGCCGTCGACGGCAACCTCGTCGATGGTGTAATCGAATCCGGAAAGATAGGACGTGAAGAACTCTTTAGGATCTATACCGAACTCCTCGAGTGCGGAGACGCCGGAGGCGGATTCGAGATCGGCGACGAATGCCTCGTCCAGGTTTTTGATGGAATCAAGCTCCTGCGTCAAAGAGTCGCGTATCGCCTGCTCATGATCAGGACCGCATGCAGAAAGAACTGCTCCGGCAAAAACCAGGATGCAGCTGATAAAGCACACGGAAACGATGCGGGCGTACAGGGAAGCGGTTCTGTTCATCATAGCCGCCTTTCGATAGGGGATCGACAAGAAGGATGCGTTAATCGATCCGAACAATAAGATATGTTCATTATACAAACGCTATGCCACCAATACGGTAGACATATAATCCTATAGTGCAAGATTGTCTTTTAGAGTTACTCTAATGGTATGTGTTAGAGCAACTCTAATTAATTGCGAAATCTATCTGGTAAGCAGAATCGTAGAGTATGAGGAGCCATCATGTTCAATATCCTGTTCGTCTGCCATGGCAATATCTGCAGATCGCCGATGGCGGAATTCGTGATGAAGGATTGCGCTCATTCGCGAGGATTGGAGGATGTCGTTCATATCGAATCCGCAGCGACAAGCACCGAGGAGATCGGGAATCCTGTCCATCGGGGAACGCGAAGGATCCTGGCGACCAAAGGTATTGATTGCACAGGGAAAACCGCTCGGCAAATGACGAAATCGGACTATGATAAATTCGATATGCTCATCGGCATGGACGAAGAGAACATCCGCAGAATGAGGACGATATGCGGTGGGGATCCTGATTCGAAGATCTCCAAACTACTTGCATACGCAGGCTCGTCAAGAAGCATCGCCGACCCTTGGTATACCGGCGACTTCGAGACGACGTACCAGGACGTGAAGCAGGGGTGCGAAGCGCTTTGCGATTATCTTGAGTCAAACAGGATTCTTCATCGCTAGTTTACATAACATATATTATCATCTCATTATATCTACTTTATATCTTCCAAAAGGCGTATCGAATTGATTACTGCGATATTTTAACCTTTTGACCTGGAGTTTTAGAAACGAGGCTCTGAGAGCCGTTCTAAGGCCCTATTTTGGGTCACGACGACTCCTAACCCATGGAATTTCGCGTTTTTCAGATGATTGATTATGTTTGCCGCTCGTCTGAGCTTTCTGCAATACAAAAAAGCGGTGTGTTAATCCTGGGTACGGATCTTCAGCTCCGCAACTTCATTTCGTAGCATTGCAAGGCTTTCCTCAGCTTCGGCTATCTGATACTCAAGCGCGGTTGTTTGAGTCTGTAAGATCGACAACCGATCCCTCTCGGATTCGCGTCCGCGTTTCGACAGCTTGACATAGTATCGAATACCCTCGATTGACAGCCCGCTGCGGCGCAATGCATCGACGAGCTTAAGCTGACGGATGTCCGCATCTGAAAAGCTTCGAACGCCGCGTTTGCCGCGGATGAGATTTGGAAAGAAACCGCATTTATCGTAGTAACGGATGGTGAACGCGGATATTCCTGTGAGCTCTACGACTTCATTGATGCCCAGCAGCAAACTGCTCTTGTTTTCGCTGAGATCGCCGTTATCGTTCATCGAATCGTCCTTACTGTTAGAGTAACTCTAATTTTTAAGATCAGACTAACTGTTAGAACACCTCTTATTAGAGTAACTCTAATTCTAACCGATTAGAGTTACTCTAATCGGTTAGAAAGGAATCGCCTAATATATTAATTCGACACTCCGCTACTGCCGAACCCGCCTGCACCTCGGTCGGTTTCGGAAAGCGACTCTACGATTTTGAACTCAGGTTGCTCAACGGAGACGATCATGAGCTGTGCGATCCGATCCCCACGTTTGATCTCGAACTTTTCATGCGGATCCATGTTCGCGACGATCGCGCCGATCTCCCCGCGATAATTGCTGTCGATCAGACCCGGTGCGTTGACCAAGGTTATGCCATGCTTGATAGCAAGTCCGCTGCGCGGAACCACCAAAGCGGCAAATCCCAAGGGAAGCTCGATCGCGATACCGGTGGGAATCAACGCGCGCTCAAAAGGAGCCAGGACGATGTCTTTGGTTGAGCGTAAATCCACTGCCCCATCGCCGACGTAAGCGTTCTCGGGAATCGGCAGTTCTTTGTCCAATTGCTGCAAAGGGATGCTGATCGTCATGCTAATGCAACTCCTCAAGCGCGGCGGCGAATTCCTCGATGTTCTGGAAGTCTTTGTACACGCTGGCGAACCGGACGTACGCGACGTCGTCCAGCTTTGCCAAGCGGGACATCACCATATCGCCAAGCTCTTTGGAGCGGATCTCGATCTGATTGGAATTCCTCAGATCCGTCTCGATGCCGTTTATCAACGAGGAGATCTGTTCAGGCGAAATGGGTCGCTTAGCACAGGCGATCAACAGTCCGCGCATCAGCTTCTGACGATCGTAGGCTTCGGAGGATCCGTCTGATTTCACGACGATCAAAGGATTCTCTTCAGCTCTTTCGTACGTGGTAAAGCGCCTTCCGCATTCAAGGCACTCTCTACGGCGACGAATGACGCCGCCATCATCGGACGGACGAGAATCAACCACCTTGGATTCAAGATGACCGCAGCTGGGACAACGCATGCTACTCCTTACGATCTGTGTACGCTTCATAATACCGCAACCCGGAATGCATGCCCTCCGTATATTAAATCATCAATAAAAGGAAGGGCTTCGGTTGTTCGAAGCCCTTCAACGCAGCCGCTGAAACGCAGCATCAGCGGTATGTCAAGCAACAGCCGCTTAAACAAACAGCAGCGTGCCCATGAGGAAGACAAAGAATACAAGGGAGGCCCCGGCAGCCTGCAGGCTGGTCAACCCTCCGACCGCCTTGCCCTTGCACGTTCCATTGCGGAGACAGCTAGCCATCCCTCCGTCAAGGATCGCGGAAGAGGCCTTCCCAAGGACACCGTTGATCAAACCGCTATCGGAATCATCAGATTGCGACTTAGCGTGAAGCGGACGACGCGCATGAGCAGGAAACGAGATGATGCAGGTCGGTTCGGCAGCGGTGTTTTCGGCACGAAGAGCTGCAGTTCCTTCAACCGGGAAATTCTTAATACTGTTGCTCATTTCAGCTCCGTTCTCCTTGCGTAGAACCTTTGTTCGTGTTTATAATAGAGCGAACAAAGGTTCCTGTCAACGAAAATAAAACATTTGTTCGGTTAGAAAGGATTGCTCGATGAGCGAAAAAGTGACCAAGCGCCAACAGGCGGTGCTCGATTGCATCGAAGCCTGCATCCGCGAGAAAGGCTACGGCCCCACGGTGCGCGAGATCTGCCAGAGCTTGGGGCTCTCCTCCCCTTCCACCGTGCACGTGCATCTTAAAGCCCTCGAAGAGAAAGGCTTGATCAAACGCGATCCGCTGAAGTCGCGCTCTATCGCCCTCACGCATCCTTCGGATGAATCGGCAGTGGTCGATAATGTCATCGCGCCCTCCTTCGGCCGCGCGGTGGAGGTACCCTTGGTGGGTAACGTCGCTGCGGGCTCCCCCATCCTCGCAGAAGAGAACATCACCGATACCATGACGCTTCCGACCGACATCGTCGGCGATGCGCCTTCGTTCATGCTCTCCGTCCGCGGCGATTCGATGATCGAAGCCGGCATCAACGATGGCGATTACGTCGTGGTCAAAGAGCAACCCGTGGCCAACAACGGCGACATCGTCGTCGCGATCATCGACGACGGGGCAACCGTGAAACGCTTCTACCGCGAAAAGGACCATATCCGCCTTCAGCCCGAAAACTCTTCGATGGAGCCGATCATCACCCGCGATTGCTCCATTGCCGGCAAGGTTGTCGCCGTCTTCAGGCGCCTATAAGACGTTACGCAAGTTTGTAAGGCTCGAATAGGTCTCTGTAAGCGAAAGGCACCATCATCGAAAGGTAGGTGCCTTCGGCACGATGCTCCTCGGTGATGATACGGCATCGTTCATGTGCGATGGATACGATCCTTCCCTCGCTGTAAGGAACGATCACCTCGATAGCCGCATCCGATGAGGATGCGGCTATTTCTATGCGCTTGATCAAGTGATCGATCCCCTCGCCCGTTTCTGCGGAAACGAGCACATCATGGCTATGCCTTGTTTCAAGCCCAAGGCGGCATTCTTCATCAAGAAGGTCTATTTTGTTGAAGACTTTGATACAGGGAATGTCGTGCGCGTGAATCTGATCGAGCACTTCTTCAACTGCTAGGATTTGAGCATCGTATTCCGGAGAGGAAGCATCGATGACATGCAGGATCAGATCCGCCCCCGTGATCTCATCGAGGGTTGATTTAAACGCCTCGACAAGCGTGGTGGGCAGTTTCTGGATGAAACCCACGGTGTCGGTCAGCGTGATCTCGCGTCCTTCGGGAAGCTTGTATCGCCGCGTCGTCGAATCGAGCGTGGCGAAAAGTTTGTCGTAGCTCAGCACGTCGGCATCGGTGAGGCGGTTGAGCAAGCTCGATTTGCCTGCATTGGTGTACCCGGCAAGTGCGACTTTGAACATACCGCTCGACAGGCGGCTCTCACGCTGGAGATGGCGGACGGATCCCAGATGCTCGAGCTCGCGTTTGATGGAGGTTATCCGTTTGCGCACCATTCGTCTGTCGACTTCCAGCTGGCTTTCGCCTTCGCCAAAACGCGAACCGACGCCGCCACCCATACGGTTGGAAGCAAGATGCGCCCACATGCCGCGAAGGCGCGGGTAAAGGTACTGATTTTGAGCGAGGCGAACCTGAAGGCGACCTTCGCGGCTCGTCGCATGCAAGGCGAATATATCCAGGATGAGCGCCGTGCGATCGATCACCTTGACGTCCTTGTCGATGATCTTCTCAAGGTTGGCCTGCTGAGAAGGACTCAACTCATCGTCGAAGATGACAAGATCGGCAGCATGGGTCCTTGCAAGCTGCGCGAGCTCCTCAGCCTTGCCCGTGCCAACGAAGGTGCGGGGATTCGGAGCGCTGAGCTTTTGCGTGGTGGTTGCAACGGTGTCGGCACCGGCGGTATCCGCCAATCGTTCAAGTTCGGCAAGAGAGGATGCGACCGGCCATTTTGCGCCTGGGCGGTCCACGCCAACCAGAATAGCGCGTTCGCGCGCCTGCTCAACGACGGTAGCCGGTCCTCGCTGGATCACAGATTCGAATTCACTCATAGCGGGTATCTTAGCACACACGTGATGCAGTGAAGACGTCGAACGAAGCCCGCGCTACGGCAAACAAACGCTAGGAGGAGAATTCCCTCACGATGCGCAGAGCTCGATCGGCAAGGACGTTGATATCTAGCTCATTAGCATCGATCCAATGGATTCGCGCCTCCTTGCGAAACCACGTCCGCTGCCTTTTGGCGTAACGATGGGTGGAGATCTTGATCTTCTCGCGGGCCTCGTCCATGGTGATGGTGCCGTCCAAAGCGGACACGACCTCTTTGTAGCCGATCGCTTGCGGTGCCGTGATGCCCTCTCTGAAGCCGGCCTTCAAAAGAGCCTCCACCTCTTCCACAAGGCCGTTTTCGAACATGGAGTCAACACGCGCGTCGATCCGCTCCCTCAAAAGGTCGGGGTCGACACGAAGGCCGATGAAGATGGCGGGGATCAGCTGAGGTATCGAAGCCAGTTTCTCTTTTTGAGATGCATAGGAGGATCCGACTTCTAGAAGCTCGAAAGCCCTCACAACTCGCTTCACGTCACGAGGAGGGATGATCTCGGCACTGCGCGGATCGCGTTCCCTCAACAACTTCCACAAGCATTCAGCGCCTTCGGTTTGGGCAATCCGGTTATATTTGTCGCGAATCGGGTTGTCCACCTGCTCGCCTTCCGGGAAAACGTAATCGTCTATAGCGGCCCGTACGTAGAATCCGGTCCCTCCGCACAGCAAGGTGCGCTTTCCGCGCGAGGAGATATCCTTGAAGCAGCGGCGTGCATACGTTTGAAAAAGCGCGGCTGAATAGGGCTCGCCAGGATCGACAAGATCGAATCCATGATGTGCGACAAGCCTATCCTCGACGGGAAGCTTTCCCGTGCCGATATCCATGCCGCGATAGACCTGCATGGAATCGGCGCTGACCACTTCCCCATCAACCAATAGCGCGATCAGTTGAGCAAGATCGGTCTTGCCGGATGCGGTCGGGCCGACAATGATGATAACGGGATCGATGCTACTCATGCAACGAACCGTCGATCACCGACCCGGAAAGGTACCAGGTTTTGGCTTGATCGATTTTCACATCGACGAAGCGGCCTTCCCATTGCGCGATATCGACGCCTTCGGGAAGGCGGGCATGCACCGTCTGGTTCTTGGGCGATTTGCCCGCCAAAAGCTGCGGATCCCGTTTGGAGACGCCTTCAACGAGGATTTCGGCGGTGGTTCCCAAGTCCGTCTGATTGGCCGTCCAGGCATGATCCTGAACCACCTCGACAAGACGATCGAAGCGCTTCTGGATCACCTCGCGAGGAGTGGAATCCTCGAGCTTAGCAGCAGGAGTGCCCTCGCGCTTGGAATAGATGAAAGTGAACACCTGGTGGTAGCCGATCTCGTCGATCAGACGGTAGGTGTCCTCGAAATCCTTATCGGTCTCGCCAGGGAACCCGACGATGACGTCAGTGGACAGGGCGATATCGGGGCGGACGGCGCGCAGCTTGGCAACAAGCTCGCGATACCTCTCCCGTGTATAGCGGCGATTCATCGCAGCCAGAATGGTATTGGAGCCGGACTGCACCGGAAGATGCAGGGCGGGCATCAAGGAGCGAAGGGAGCCGAACTTGGCGATGACCTCATCGGTGAGGTCTTTGGGGTGGCTTGTGGCAAAGCGCAGGCGCTTGATCCCAGTGGCATCGATGGCGTCGAGAACATCCGCGAAACGCGGGGAGCCGTAAAGGTCGCGACCGTATGAGTTGACGTTTTGACCGAGCAGCGTGATCTCTTTGACACCGGCGTCGACATAACGCTGCGCCTCGGCGACGATGTCCTCGATAGGGCGCGATTTCTCGCGACCTCTGACATAGGGGACAATGCAATACGTGCAGAAGTTGTTGCAACCGATGGTGATCGGCAACCAAGCGGCCCAAGGATTCTCGCGATCAGTGGGAAGGTCGGTTGGAAACGAGGCGGAAGCATCGAGCACCTCGACGTTTCGGGATCCTTCGCGCAACGTGCGTTCGAGCAACTGCGGCAGCGCTCCAAGGTTATGCGTGCCGAAAACGACATCGAGGTGAGGCAAGGACTCAAGCAGCTTGTCGCCATCACGCTGCCCGATGCAGCCTCCGACGGCGATTATCCGCTTGTCGACCGAGGATCCCGCACGCAAAGGGATGTTCTTCATAGAGGCGACCTGACCGTAAAGGCGCGTGTCAGCCGCTTCGCGCACACAGCACGTCATGAAGACGACGATATCGGCGTCTTCGAATTCCTCGACGGGAAGGGCCCCCATCGCTTCAAGCATGCCGCAAACACGTTCGGAATCATGCTTGTTCATCTGGCAGCCGAACGTGCGGACGCAAAAGGTCAACCCCATGAAGGCGGACGTGGAGCCGATGGAAGCTGCGTCAAACGGATCAGCGGGCATGATCAAATGACCGGATGCGCTGGATCCGGAATACGATTCGATGGTGGTCAACCGAGTGCCTTTCTAGGAAAGACCCCTATTACGCCTCTTCGGAATCCGCCGCCAATGCGACGCCGTGAAGGTAGCGGGGTTCAATGGCAAAACGTATGGCTGTTCGATATTCACCGTCAATGACGATGTCAGCAAACGAAGGGATGCAGACGATTTCGATTCCAACCGGGGACAAGAAACCACGTGATATCGCGATGGCCTTGACTGCCTGGTTGACCGCACCAGCCCCAACCGATTGCAGCTCGACTTTGACGCCGTCCTTGACCATGCCCGCGATCGCACCGGCGACGGAGGCAGGAGATGATTTGGACGAGACTTTGAGGCATCCGCCTTCGGGTTTATGCTCGAGATCTGGCATGGAAATCCTTCGTCGAATAGTGCGTTTACGGTGCATGAATGCTACGTTGCCGTGCGCGTGCATAACTGCGCCGCCCACGACCTCGAATCATTCTAGACATTAACGCCTGTGGGCGCAACCTGCGAAAACGGCAGCTATCACAGCTTCTGCACGGGAATGGACACGACGATACGGTCTTTGCGTACGGTAACTTCCGGCTCAACGGACGCATCGAGATAATAATCCTGCGCGATCTCGGCAAAAGCCGCCTCTATACGCTTGGAAAACGCACTGATGTCTGCTTCGTCTATCTTCAAGCCCCGATCATCACCCGAAATCGTTTTTCTCTGCACGGTCGTGCGTCGCGTACGAGAATGCGGATCGACGATCTCGATGCGAGCAACCAACGGGGCGAGCGATTTGATCTGCCCATCCATGATCCGTCGGGAGGTGCGTTCCGAAATGCCTAAGCCTAAATCGATGGCGATACGCGTGAAATCCGCTGGGTCGGAGCAGGTCGCAAGCCGTTTGCATACCGGAAGATCCTGTTCGTCGGCGCAGAAGGCGCGCTGAGCCGCGCTCAGAGTGGATAAAGCGAAGGCGTAGAGAGTCGCAGCGATCTCTGCAGGAGAACCGATGTAAAGCGTGCAGGAATCGGCGCAGTCAACGGCAAATTCGCAGGAGATCCGAAGGATGTTGCGGGGGCCGCGAACGACGACCGTACCGGCATCGGATAGCTCGAAGCTAGGAAACGTCGACTGGTCGGTTTTCTCGCCAATCTTCGTTGTGTCGGATACGAACTCCAAAGCCGCGCCTTTGCCGGAATCCGAAGCGGCGACGCGAGCGTGTTCACAGTTGACGGAGATGGAGTACAGCGCCATTCCCCTGCCATGGACACCCCATTTGTCCATGTGAGCGGAATCAAGCTTGGAGGTGACGCGAGGCTCGAATATTCGCTCGTGCATGAAAGGGGGAATGCCGTCGCCGTCGTCGACGACCGTGATACGACGGAGATCTCCCTCGCGCGACACGGCCATGAAGATGTTGCGAGCGTGAGCATCGCGTGCGTTGCGCAACGCTTCAATGACGATGTCTTCGGTCGATCGGATGTCGTGCGCGGCTTGCCGACGCTCCGCCTCCTCGCTGCGAAGGCGAACGAATCCGCTGCCGAAATCGTCCTCAACGCGAAACGGCGAGTTAGAACTCGCCGTTTCGATGAAATCTTTCAAAGTGTCTTCGCTCACGAGAACGGTTACTTGGCAATGCCGACAGCGCGGCTCTCGCGGATGACGACGACCTTGACCTGTCCGGGATACTGCATCTCATTCTCGATGCGATGAGCGATGTCGTGAGCCAGGACGACCGTGGCTGCCTCGTCGACCTGCTCCGGCTCGACCATGACGCGGACCTCGCGTCCGGCCTGGATAGCGTAGGTGCGCTCAACGCCCTTGTACGAGTTGGCGATCTCCTCGAGCTTCTCGAGACGCTTGATGTAGGCGTCGAGCGTCTCCTTGCGGGCGCCGGGGCGCGCCGCGGAAACCGCATCCGCCGCCTGAACGAGCACGTCGAGAACGCTGTCGGGCTCGACGTCGTTGTGATGCGCTTCGATCGCATGGACGATCTCGGGACGCTCGCCGAAGCGCCTTGCCAGATCGGCGCCGATCACGGCATGGCTGCCCTCGACCTCGTGGTCGACCGCCTTGCCGAGATCGTGAAGCAGACCGGCGCGCTTGGCGGGAACGGGATCCAATCCAAGTTCGGATGCCATGACGCCGGAAAGATAGGCGACTTCCAGCGAGTGGTTCAGCACGTTCTGGCCATAGGAGGTACGGTAGCGCAGCCTTCCGAGCGTGTGGACGATCTCGGGATGGAGGTCGTGGATTCCGGTGTCGAACGCGGCTTGCTCGCCGGCCTCCTGGACACGCTGGTTGACAAGCGTCTCGGCCTTCTTGAACATCTCCTCGATGCGGGCGGGATGGATGCGGCCATCGGCGATCAGGTTCTCCATCGTGACGCGACCGACCTCTCGACGGACCGGGTCGAAGCAGGAGATCGTGACGCACTCGGGCGTGTCGTCGATGATGAGGTTGGTGCCAGTCAGCTGCTCGAACGAGCGGATATTGCGTCCTTCGCGGCCGATGATGCGGCCTTTGAGATCATCGGAAGGGATATGGATCGTTGAGACCGTGCTCTCGGCGGAGTGATCGGCAGCGACTCGCTGGATGGCAAGGCTCAGGATGGAGCGCGCGCGCTTGTCCGCCTCGGCTTTAGTACGCGCCTCAGCATCGCGGATAATCGCGGCGGATTCATGGGTGACTTCGTCCTTCAGAGTGTCCAGCAGCTCGGCCTTGGCCTCTTCGGGCGTCATGCCGGCGACACCCTCCAAACGACGCGTGACCTCCTTGACTGCTTCGTCCAGCTCGATGGAGCGCTTGTCGAGCTGGCCCTGGAGAGAAGAGATCTGATGCTCGCGCGCATCAAGGGATTCGACGCGACGGTCCAAGGATTCCTCGCGCTGCGCCAGTCGGTTCTCGGCGGCGCGCACCTCCTTCAGACGCTCGCGGTTCTCCGCCTCGGCCTCCTGCTTGAGCTTCAAGGCCTCGTCTTTGGCCTCGACGATAGCCTCGCGGCGGAGCGATTCGGCTTCGCGTTCGGCATCGTTGCGGGTCGTCTCAGCTTCGCTTTTGGCTTTGGCCACCATGTCCTGCGCCTCCTGAGCGGCACGTTTGGTGGAAGAATTCGCGACGAAGCGCGTGATCACGAAACCGACGGGCGCGCCGACGATGATGCCGGCGATCGCCCAGATCACTTCAACAGGCATGTGCTCCTCCTTTCCCAACATCACAACGATATCAGGGTTCTAAGAAATGTTTTCATAGGTAGGTTCCGGCAAAATGCCGGGCAAGAGCGCATGCGCCTTACAAGAGCAATCTATGGAGTTGTCTCTATATGAAACGCCCAATTGGGGCGCCAACACTCAAGCATTACAATCATAAGGCTTTTTGGAGCATAAGTTGAAGCAACATTTAAAAAATGATTCGATCGGCATAAACATGCCCGCAGATGAATCAGCGTGTCAACGACCTTGAACGGACTCCCACCACTCCCGTGCCGCCGAAGATGCCGCGGCTGATGAAAACCCCTTTCCCACCAAACGGCGGTACGCCGCCTCGCGGGCGTTTTTCGCGCGAGGGGGTTTGCGGTTGAGCAGAGATACCGCGCGGGAGACTTCGCTGTCGTGGCCGGATTCGACCGCCTCCACATACGACTCCACCGCCGATGCGTCGATCCCGTGAGACGCGAGCTCCCTTGCGATGCCGGCACAGCCTTTGCCAGCGGCGATGCGGCTGCGTACGAGGACATCCGCAAAGCGGGCATCGTCAACCAGCCCGCACTCGACCGCTCGAGAAACGGCGTTCGCAGCGATATCGTCAGGGAAGCCATCGCGGACCAAGCGCTCCTTCAAAGACGAGCTCGAACGCTCGCGCACCGAGCAGAGACGCTCGATCTTGCGCATGGCGGTTTCATGATCGAAAGTCGGGTCGGTTTGGGAAGATCTCGAAGCGCTATCCCGAACGGAGAACCCAGATCCTCTCCGATGCGCATCGGCAGAGTCATCCGTTACGTCTTCGAAAACGGCTGAGCGCGTTACGGCATTTCGGGTTGAAGCGGAAAGGCCGCAGCCGGATACCGCTGCGGCCTTTCCGCTGATACGATCGTCATGTTCGATTTCGGCGATCTTTGCGCGAATCTCGTCGAGGATCAGCCTTTGCGACGATTCCACTTACTTCTTGCCCTTCGGTTTGGCAGCCGGGGTGATCGAATCGGCTTCCTCGGGCGAACGATGCGGAGTCGGGATATTGAAGGCCTCGCGGACCTTCGCCTCCAGCTCGTCGCGAAGATCGGGATTGTCCTTAAGCGTCTGCTTGGCAGCTTCCCTTCCCTGACCGAGGCGCTGCTCTCCGTAGGTGTACCAGGCGCCGCTCTTCTTGGCCGCGCCGCATTCCACCGCCATATCGATGATGCAGCCTTCCTTGGAGATGCCCTCGCCGTACATAAGGTCGAATTCGGCCTGACGGAAAGGCGGAGCCACCTTGTTCTTGACGACCTTGGCGCGGACGCGGTTGCCCACGATGTCGCCATCCTTTTTGATGGAATCGATACGCCGGATGTCGATGCGCACGGAGGAGAAGAACTTGAGCGCGCGACCGCCGGTCGTGGTCTCGGGATTGCCGAACATCACGCCGATCTTCTCGCGAAGCTGGTTGATGAAGATGCACGTGGTGTTGGATTTGGAAAGCGAACCTGCAAGCTTGCGCAGCGCTTGGGACATGAGGCGGGCCTGAAGGCCCACAGTGGTGTCGCCGATTTCGCCTTCGATCTCGGCTCGCGGCACAAGCGCGGCCACGGAGTCGACGACGACGCAGTCGATCGCACCGGAGCGGACGAGCATGTCGCAGATCTCAAGCGCCTGCTCGCCGGTGTCGGGCTGCGAGATAAGGACTTCGTCGATGTCGACGCCCAACCGAGCCGCATACACCGGATCGAGCGCGTGCTCGGCGTCGATGAACGCGACGATGCCGCCCATGGCCTGCGCCTCTGCCAGGATCTGGAGCGCCAGCGTGGTCTTGCCGCTCGATTCGGGGCCGTACACCTCGATGATGCGTCCGCGCGGAACACCGCCGATGCCGAGTGCGGCATCGAGGGGAAGCGCACCGGTCGGGATGACGCCGATATTGAGATCATGTCCGCCCTCGCCGAACTTCATGATCGAACCCGCGCCGAATTTGGACTCGATCTGATCGGTGGTGAGCTTGAGCATCTTGGCTTTTTCGTCGTTCATCTTTCCTCGTTTCATGATTGATCGACCTATCGGCCGGCTTGTTCCATAATACGTACAAATGTTTGTTTGTCAACCATAAGCCGGCATGACCGATCATATCCTTGCGCTTTAGACGATTCGAACCCGCAGCCGGCCGCAAAACCCGACGTGGATCTAGCACGAAATCAGCGCAGAAACCACGCGGTACAAATGCGAATCCCCCTCATCGATCCTCGATCGCGCGCTCTAACGCGTCCAACGCGGCGATGACCGTTTGCAATCGCACCTGATCGCGATCGCCTTTGAAGCAAAGCAAACGCGTATCGGCGCCTTTGCCTTTCGTGCAAACGCCCATCCACACGGTGCCGACGGGCTTTTCCGGTTCGGCGCCGCCCGGACCGGCGATGCCCGTGACGGACACGGCCATATCGCACTCCAGACGCTCCATGGCGCCTTCGGCCATAAAGCGGGCCGTGGCAGAGCTGACAGCACCATCGGTGGACAGGACTGCGTCCGGTACCCGGAGCACGTCATGCTTGACCTCGTTGACGTAGCTCACGATTCCCCCGCGCACGACCGAGGAGCTGCCGGGGACGGCAGTGAGCGCGGAGGCTATGAGGCCGCCTGTGAGGCTTTCGGCCGTGCCGAGCGTGACCCCGCACCGGGACGCCGAGGAGATGACGCGGCCTGCGGAATCGCGGCAAACAGAGCGCAGCTCGTCGACCGAAGGCGCGCGATCCGCAGCATCAGCCTTCTCGTCAGCAGAAACCGCCGCATCAGAAGACGGTTCGCGATCCGAAGCGGAGAAACCGAGCAGATGACGCGCTTTGACGAAGTAGTCGAGCATCGAGACGATGGTGAGCACCACCGCGACGATCATCATCACCCAGGAAACCAGGTAAAGCGGATCCTCGATCGCCGACAGGGGATCGATGGAGACAACCGTATCCTTGACGATAAACAATACGATGGCAATGATCTGCGTCACCGTCTTTGCCTTGCCGTACCAGCTGGCAGCGATGACGGTCCCCTTGCTCGCGGCGACCATCCGGATGCCGGAGACGATGAACTCGCGCGTGAGGATGATAAGAGCGGGCCACGATGGCAGCACACCCAACTCGATGAGGGACAGCAAGGCAGCCGCAACGAGGATCTTGTCGGCAAGGGGATCCATGAACTTGCCGAAATCGGTCACCTCTCCCCTGCTGCGTGCCAGGTAGCCATCAAGCCCGTCGGTTGCCGCCAGCACGATGAAGATAGCCGCGGCCACCCACGATTTAACAGCCGAGGATGCGTCAAGGCCGAAATAGGCGGGCCAAGGGCTGATGATAGCGACCACGAAGACGGGGACGAGGCATATCCTCACCAGGGTGACGATATTGGCCGGCGTCCAAAGCCTGTCCGATGCTTTGGGAGAAACGCCGTCGCCGGTGGCCGATGTTCGGTTGCCCGACGCCATCATCGAGCCTCCATCTCGTAAAGAAGCGAATCCTGGATGGTGACGGAGCGGATCTCCCCCACTTCGCCCTCATCCAGGTAGACGACGCCGTCGACGTCCGGAGCCTGGCACATCGCACGTCCGTAGAGCTGGCCGTCTTCCTCGCATCCGAGCACGAGGACGTCCATGCGAGAGCCGACGCGTGCGGCGACGCGAGAATGGCTGATGGAATCTGCCAGGTCGCGCACCTCCCTCAAGCGCTCAACCTTGGTCTCCTCGTCGATCTGATCGGGCAGCGAATACGCACGCGTCCCCTCTTCGCACGAATAGGCAAACGCCCCCACGTAATCGAATTCGGCTTCCTCGAGCATATCCAGCAGCTCCTGGAATTCATCCTCGGTCTCTCCCGGGAATCCCACCATCACCGTTGTTCGCAACGTGATACCAGGAACTCTCTGCCGTATCCTGCGAACGAGGGCAAGGTTCTCCTCAAGGGACCCGGTGCGGTTCATGTCGCGCAGGACGCGTGCGGATGCGTGCTGCAACGGCATGTCCAGGTAGTTGCAGATGTTGTCATGGGAGGCGATGACATCGAGCAGCTCGTCGGTGACGCCGACGGGTTCGATATACATCAGGCGGAACCACATATCGGGGTGCGCTTCGGCAACATGAGCCAGAAGATGAGCGGTCGTGCTCAGCGGCTGGAAATCCTCGCCCCACCGCCCCGTATCCTGGGCGATCAACGTCACCTCGCGGACTCCGGCCGACTCAAGCTCGCAGACTTTCGCCTCGACCTGTTCCAACGGGAAGCTGTGGTAGCGCCCGCGGATATACGGAATCGCGCAGAACGCGCAGAACCTATCGCATCCGTCGCTGATCTTCACGAAAGCCGCCGGACTCACCCCGTAGGGCGAACCGACCTCCTCGGGATGCGCGGCAGACGGTTTTCCGATGATCGATTCGAGCACGACGACGATGTCGTCCTCTTTGCTGCACGGCACGAATGCCGAGGCCTCGACGAGCTCGCCCTCAAGGTCGTCTCCGTAACGTGCGGGCAGACACCCGGCAACGATGATCTTCCTTTGACCGTCGGCGAAACCGGGATAGCCGCTCAACTCGAAAATCGTATTGAGGCTCTCCTCGGTGGCCTCCTGGATGAACGAGCACGTGTTGACGATGACCGCATCCGCAGCAAGGGGGTCCTCGCAAAGCTCATAGCCGGCCGCGCCCACGCGCTTGACCATCTCTGCGGAGTCGACCTCGTTCTTGGCGCAGCCGAGCGTGATGAAGGCCACATGAAGCGAACCGGCATCCGAGGAAGATGCCGGTTCAATGATCGACGCTATATCGACGTTAGACATAAGATGGCGCGTCCTTTATCGGTAATTCACGTACTGCAAGGGCTGCCCGTAGTCCTGACCCTTCAAAAAGGCGATCACCTCTTGCAGGGTGTCGCGCGAAGCCGAGCTGACGCGGAGCTTGTCGCCTTCGATCTGGACCTTAACTTTGAGCTTGGTTCCCTTGATGTCCTTGTTTATCTTGCCGGCGGTCTCCTTGTCGATGCCCTCGACGATGCTGGCGCTCTGGCGGACGCTTTGGCCCGCCGCGGCTTCGGGATCGCCCCACTTGACGGAGGCCAGATCGATGCCGCGCTTGATGAGCTTGGAACCGATCACATCGATGACCTGGCGTGCGACGAAATCGCTGGGCGCAGCCACCGTGATGGTGCGCTTGGCCTTGTCAAGGGCGATGGAAGCGCCCGAGTCCTTCAGGTCGTAGCGCTGGCTCAGTTCGCGCTTGGCCTGCTGGAACGCGTTGTCGACTTCCTGCATGTCGACGGTCGAGACGACGTCGAAGCTGGATTCTTTGGCCATAGGGGTTTCCTTTCTCTGCTAAGCGGCGTTGCCGGTGCCGGACGACGAGCCGTTCGAGGACGATCCGGTCGAAGTCGTGTTCGAGGTATTGGAGGACGCGTTCGAAGCGCCAGAAGACGAGTTGGAAGCAGAAGAGCCTCCATTCGAACCCGTCGACGAGGCTCCGGACGCATTAGAGGAATCGCCGTTGGCGCTGGTGATCGTCGCGCCCGGATGCTCGCTGATCCACTGATCGAGATACGCGTTGAAATCGACGGTGCACGTGGGGATGTTGGTGCCGTCCTGCGTGAACTCGACCACTTCGCCATCCACGGTGATCTGAACCAGGTCGGTGGTCCATGTGGAAAGCGACCAGGTGCCGGTCACGTCGACGGTTTCCACGGTGCCGGCCGCCAGATAGGCAGGCTCCGCGGCCCCTCCGTCGACCGAAATCTCCACATAGGCATCGGTACCGCTGGAAACGCGATACTCGACGGCGACGCTGGTGGGAGCCGTGAGCGTTTGCTGGGTCTCCTCACCTTCGGTATCTTCGCCTTCCTCACCGGTCTGCGTGGTGTCGTCGAGGCCGGTGATCGGAACGGTGGTCGCATCCTGCTGGTTCTGGCTCTCCTTGGGTCCGAACACCAGCACCAGGATGACGATGAGCAGCACCAGGATGATCACGCCGGCGATGACGAACGGAAGCCGGGACTGCATGGCCCCGTTTCCCTGGGGACCGGCGTAGAAGTTGGTGTACTGGGATCCGGGTACGGCGGCATGCCTGCTCGGATGCGTGCGCTCGCTTTGACGAAGGCGCGAACCCGCGGACGGGGCGTCGTAATCGCCACGCGTGAACGTGCGGCGATCGTCGTACAAGGTGCGTCCGAGGGCGTTCTGGCGCGGAGGACGCTCGTCGGACTCAGCGCCCCGCTGACGCGAACGTGCGGGCCGCGTGTGGCGGTGCGATCCGCCCATGTCCGGCAGGTTGTCGTTGCGGGCCTTGCCTACCTGGAACGCGTAAGCGGCATCAAGGTACATCCGCGTGATCTCGGACGGGTTCAACCCGACGAGGCGGGCGTATGCGTTGATCATGTTGCGGGTGTATCCTCGCGGGGGCATGCGCGAGAAATCCTCGGCTTCAATCGCGCGCAGGATGTCCGGGCGGATGCGAAGCCTTCTGGCGGCGGTGCCGACTTCCATCCCCTTGTGCTCGCGCGCTTCCTGCAGTATAGCGCCGAAGGTCAGTTGCGGTGCCATATCATCACTCCTCGGATGCGTCGTTGGACTCGAAAGCCTTGAGCGTCTCGAGTTCAAGGGCATCTACCAGAACTTCACGGGGTTTGCTCCCATTAGGCGGGCCTACCACGCCCTTGTTTTCCAGCATGTCCATTATACGGCCTGCGCGGGAATATCCCACTTTCAAGCGGCGCTGGATGTTCGACGTGGATCCCAGCCCGCTCGACACCACGATATCGGCGGCCTCCCAAAGCAGCGGATCGTCGTCGCTGACGGCGCCGCCGGAGCCGTCGGGCTGGGTGTCTCCCAGCGACATGAGGTTGGTTTTGAGGATCTCGGTATGGTATTCGGGTTCGCCCTGTTCCTTGAGCGCCGCGACGACCGACGAGATCTCCTCGTTGGAGACGAAGCATCCCTGCATGCGCTGCGGTTTGGCGTATTCGGGTTTGCTGAACAGCAGGTCGCCCAGGCCGATAAGGCGCTCGGCGCCCGGCGTGTCCAGGATGACGCGGCTGTCGATGCCCGACGCGACGTTGAATGCAATGCGATTGGTGATATTGGCCTTGATAAGGCCTGTGACGACGTTGGTCGAAGGACGCTGGGTTGCCACGATAAGGTGAATGCCCGCGGCGCGTGCCAGCTGGGCGATGCGGCTGATCGAGAACTCCACCTCCTTGCCGACGTTCATCATGAGATCCGCAAGCTCGTCGATGATGATCACGATATAAGGCAGCTTGTCTCCGTGCACCGGCTCGGGAGGCTCCTCCCCCTTGGCCTCGGCGGCAGCGATGGCGGCGGCCTCCTTCTCGCACATCTCGTTGAACTGGCTGATGTTGCGGGCGCCAGCCTTGCTGAACACCTTCAGCCGGCGCTCCATCTCCGCCACGCCCCACGCGAGCGCGCTCGCGGCCTCCTTGGCCTCGGTGACCACGGGGACGTAGAGGTGCGGGATGCCGTTGTAGGGCGTGAACTCGACGCGCTTGGGGTCGACCATGATGAAGCGCACCTCCGAAGGCGTCGCGCGCATCAGGATGGACATGATCATCGCGTTGATCGAAACCGATTTGCCCGAGCCGGTGGTGCCGCCGATCAGAAGATGCGGCATCTTGGCGAGATCGGTGACGATATGGTGGCCCTCGACGTCCTCGCCGATCGCGATCTGCAGCGGTCCCTCGGGCGCATCGCTGATCACGTCGCCCAGAAACACCGTACGGCGGGTCCGGTTGGGAACCTCGATGCCCACGTAGTTGGTACCGGGGATGGGCGCGAAGATGCGGACGCCGGGAGCCGCCAGCGCAAGGGCGATATCGGCTTCGAGCGCGGTGACGCGGCTCACGCGCACGCCGGCGGGAAGATCGACCTTGAACAGGGTCACCGTGGGACCTGCCACCCAGCCGACGACCTGCGCCATGATCTTGAAGTCCTCAAGCGTCTCCTGCAGGCAGGCGGCGGTGTCGCGCAGCTCCTCCTCGTTCTCCTGGGCGCGCTCTGCGGGATCGGTCGAGCGGAGCAGGTCCATCGAGGGCAGCATGAAGCCGTCGGCGGCAGGCTCGGGCGCGGGCGTGGACGCCTTGGCGGCGCGAGACGCCTTCTTCTGCGCGGGCGTCGCGGCCACGCGGTCAGAGGCGGGTTCGACCTCGCGCTTGCGGCCGAGCTTGCGCGTGAGCGTTTGGGGCTCGGATGAGTCGAACGCAACCGTTTCGGCAGCGGAAGCGCGTTTCGGTGAGGATGTCTTGCCTTTCGAAGGATCGAGGACTTGCGTCTTCTCAGCGGAAGGTGCGTTTCGATCGAAGCGCTTGGAAGCGGACCTGCCGCGATGGCCGTCTCCATTGAGCGGGTTGACCGGAACGAACCCAGTGGCATTCGCGTCGACATACGGCGGAGCGGGCACGACGTTTTCCATCTCGAGCTCGGCGGCCTCTTTGGCGCGTTGCCGCTCGCGGACCTTCTCGATGATGCCCGAGAAGGACAAACCGATGATGACGAATCCGACGATCACGACGCCGATCATAACGATGATGGAGACGACCTGGCCGAACAGCGTGTATCCAGCCCAGGCGATGCCCGCTCCGATATATCCGCCTCTCAACGTCAGCTGATCAGGATCGAAGATCATCTCGGGAGCACCGCCCTCGGGGCCGACGGGCATCGTCAAAGCGAGCAGCGTCAGGACGGCAACGAAAACGAGGCACAGCCCCACAGCAATGCGCGTGGGCACGCGCTCGCGATCAAACCGAACAAGAAAGCTCACGCCGCACACGAGCAGGAACACCGGAAGCAGATACGCGCCCAGTCCGAACGTGAGATGCAGGGCACGTGAGACGAAAGACGTCACGATGGCGTCGGAGGGAAGAACCGCAGCGACCATGAGGACCACGGCCAGCACGGCGAACACGACGCCGGCGATGTCGCGACGGGTGCGCTCGTCGAAGATCCTTTCCGAGCTCTCCGGCGCCGACGCGCTTTTTGCCGACCCCTTGCGCGCGCTTTTCTCGGCGGGCGATGCCGCACGCTTGCGCGGACGCGACTGGGCTGCGTTCTTCTGATTGGATGCGGCGGTTGACTTGCGGGCCACGTGCCTTTCTCCTTACTGGTGCGTTTAACTGGTGCGATGGTTGCAAGGCAGCCGCGTCGTCGCAACGGTTCGCCCGAAGCGACGTCACGGCAGCAGTTGGGCTTACAGTTCGATCAAGTTGACGATCGTGAGAGGACGCTGCTTGGCGCGATCCCACAGCATGGACAGGACCGAATCACGGACGGCCTTGCGCAGCTCCTTTTTGCCGCCGCCTTTCCCCAACTGGCGCTTGACGGCGTTGCGGACGGCGCTTTGCACATCCTCGGCGAGCATCTCGTCGTCGCCTCCGGTGATGCCGTGCATCTCAAGCTGGACCGACCCGACAAGCTCGCGCTTGGAAAGCGACACGGCGCACGCCACTGCGGCAACGCCCTGAGTGCCCAGCTCGGAACGCTCATTGAGAACATCTTGCGAGGTGTCGCCGACCGAAAGGCCGTCGACGAACACGATGCCGCTTTCGACCATGGGGCCGCGGGCGACCCCCTTGTCGGTCAACTCGAGCGTCTCGCCGTTCTCGCACAAGAAGATGTTGTCGTGCGGCACGCCCGTATCCTCGGCAAGCTGCGCATGCGCACGCAGGTGCGTGGCCTCGCCATGGACCGGCATGAAAGCCTTGGGCTGCACGATAGACAACACGAGCTTAAGCTCCTCTGCGCCCGCGTGGCCCGAAACATGCACCATCGCGCGGCTCTTGTCGTAGACGTCGGCGCCGATCTTGGCAAGCGAGTTGATCACGCGCGTCACTGCCTTCTCGTTACCGGGAACGGGCGTCGCCGAGATGATGACGGTATCGCCCTCGTCGATATCGATAGTCTTATGCTCGCCATTGGCGATGCGCGCAAGGGCCGAGAGCGGCTCGCCCTGGCTGCCCGTGCACATGATGACGACGCGCTCGGGGGGAAGCCCGCGCAGTTCATAGGCGTCGACGATGTCATCATCGCTGATGTTGAGGTAGCCGAGTCGACGGG
This sequence comes from uncultured Eggerthellaceae bacterium, assembly GCA_958452575.1. Taxonomy (GTDB): domain Bacteria; phylum Actinomycetota; class Coriobacteriia; order Coriobacteriales; family Eggerthellaceae; genus Aphodovivens. The sequence continues at coordinate 314,651 of CAUDUM010000001.1, read as the reverse complement.
CGATGTCGGTGTTCTGCACCATGGAGCGTCCCGTCACGACGACCTTACGTCCGTTTGCCACAGCCGCATCGCAGATCTGCTGCATGCGGTGGATATGGCTTGCGAACGAAGCGATGATCACGCGGCCTTTGGCATTGGCAATGATGGGAGACAACGCCTTTCCGACCTCGGCCTCAGAGGGCGTGAAGCTCTTCTTCATGGCGTTGGTCGAATCGCTCATCATGAGGTCGACGCCGATCTTGCCGAAACGGGCAAGCGCGCCGAAGTCGGTGTGGACGCCGTCGATAGGCGTCTGATCGAGCTTGAAGTCGCCCGTATGCAAAACGTTGCCCGCCGGGCTCTGGAAGAAGATGCCCAGCGCGCCGGGGATGGAATGGTTGACGGCGAAAAACTCGACCGTGAAGCAACCCAGCTTGATCTTGTCGCCGGGTTTGACCTCGCAAAGCTTCGCGTTCTTGACGCGATGCTCCTTGAGCTTGCCCTCGATCAGGCCCAGAGTCAGCTTGCTCGCGTAAATCGGAATCTGGCGATCCAGGTCTTTGAGCAGATACGGCAGCGTGCCCGTATGGTCCTCGTGGCCATGGGTGATGACGATACCACGCAGCTTGTCGGCGTTCTCGAGCACATAGGTGTAGTCGGGCAGGATCAAATCGATGCCCGGATGGTCGTCGTCGGGGAACATCAAGCCCGCATCGTCGAGGATCATGTCGTTTTTGCACTCGAACACGGTCATGTTCTTGCCGATAGCGTCAAGGCCGCCGAGAGGGATCACCTTGAGCGTGGCATTGGGATCCTTCTTGGGCGACGAGAAATCCTGCTGGCGGGACTTTTTCTTCTGGGAAGGCTTGGCCTGGACCGAACCGTCCTTAGTCAGCTGCGGACGCTTTCGCTCGAGCGTGACGTGCTTGTACGAGCGTGTCGTATGCTCCTGGTCGCGGCGACGGCGTCCCTCCTTGCGGGACGCCTGCTGCTTGGCGTTATCGGTGGTTTCCTGGTTGTTTTGGCTCATGTTGCTACCTTTTTGCTTCCTTTCCATATAGCCGAGAAGCCCCATGCGGGGCTTCGGATCCATCGCGCGTTGCTGGCGCACGGATGCGGCGCGGTTACGGTTTCACAGCGTGCCTACAGCACGCCCACTTCCTTCATGATCCCGGCCAGCACCTCGGACTGTTGGGGAGTCGCGTCGACGAGCGGCAAACGCACGCCGCCGACGGGCAACCCGGCAAGATTCAATGCCTTCTTCACGAGGATAGGGTTTGACGTTGCGAACAAACCCTTCATCAGGGGCATGAGGCGCTCGTTGGCCTGGCGCGCCTCGTCGACCTTGCCTTCGGCGCACAGAGCGACGATCTCCTTCATGCGGTCGGGAGCGACATTGGCGATCGTCGAGATCACGCCGACGCCCCCAAGGCCCATAATGTCGAGCGTCGCAGCGTCGTCTCCGGAGTAGACGCAAAAGCCCTCGGGAGCGCCCTCGACGATCTCTTTCACCTGATCGAGCTTTCCGGAGGCCTCCTTGACCGCGACGATGTTGTCGAATTCGCAGGCGAGACGCAGTGTGGTCTGCGCAGTCATGTTGACGACGCAGCGGCCGGGGATGTTGTACAGGATGATAGGCAGATCGACCGCTTGGGCGATCGACTTGAAGTGCTCGTACAAGCCCTCCTGCGGGGGCTTGTTGTAATACGGCACAACCGTCATGAAGCCGTCGACGCCGAGGTTTTGGACCTCGAGCGCAAGGTCAACGGACTCAGCGGTGCAGTTGCCGCCGACGTTTGCGATGACGGGGGCCTTGCCGTCCACTGCCTCGACGACCGCCTTGAACAGATCGATCTTCTCGGCGCGGGTGATCGTAGGGCTCTCGCCGGTCGTGCCGCTGATGATGAGCGAGTCGGAGCCGCCTTCGATCAAGCGGACAGCGAGCTTCTGCGCGATATCCAGATCAAGTTTGAGATCGGAATCGAACGGCGTGATCATCGCCGGGATCAGGCGACCGAAACGCGGCTGCGGCATAGTAGCTCCTCTCGACACGGCCAAGGCTTCGCCCTGGTTCCCGCAAACTGGCTTATTATCTCACAACAAGGCCCCGATCAGGACTAGTCCATGAAGTTCTCCAAACCTACAACGAGGCCCTCGCGCTCCCCTACACTTCGAATGCCCAAAAGAACGCCCGGCATGTACGAGGTGCGGTCCCAAGAATCGTGGCGGATGGTCAAAGTCTGCCCCATCGAGCCGAAGACGACCTCCTGGCTGGCGACGAAACCCATCGAACGGACCGAGTGGACGGGCACGCCGAACACGAGTGCACCGCGTGCTCCCTCGGCACCCGCAATCTCGGTTTCGCGACCCGGCGCCTCGCTTGCACGGCCCCCGCGGGCATCGGAGATGATCTGCGCGGTGCGCACGGCGGTGCCCGAAGGTGCGTCCTTCTTGTTGCAGTGATGCATCTCGATGACCTCCGCCTCGGAGAAGAACGGTGCCGCCGCCTTGGCGAACTGCATCATGAGGACGGCGCCCGTCGTGAAGTTGGGCGCGTAGAACAGACACGTTCCCTTAGGAGCAAGGGCGGCGAGATCTTCGAGCACCTCGTTGGAAAGACCGGTGGTCCCCACCACGCAGTCGATGCCCGCAGGTAGCGCCTGGCGCAAGTTGCCTTCGATCACGTTGGGCTGCGTGAAGTCGACCAGTACGTCAAAACAGCAGTTCGCAACAGCATCGGCAACACCGGTGAAGACCGGGAACGGAGAATCGCCGGATGCGTGAGGATCGATGCCGCACGCTACTTCCATATCGTCCGCAGCCGTCACCGCCGCAACCACGGCCGAACCCATGCGTCCCGCGCAACCCGATACGGCAACCTTGATCATTTCAACCGCCTTCCTCGCGTCATTGTCATGGGACAACAATACCGCAGTTTGCGTTTCGATTTTGCAACAATGCCGCGATCGACACCATCAGCGCAAAAGGCCGAGATAAACCCTGCAAATTTCAAGCTCAGCGAATAGTTCACCAAAAGGCTTTTCGAAGACCCCTCACCAGCTGTATGGCTGGTGAATCAACAAGCGCCTCGACCCTAGCGGAATCGAGGCGCTGTCATTTCGCAGGCCCTACGCTGAAGCTCTTAGACTACGTGTAGCTGCAGCGGGGCGAAATGCCACGCCAAGCGTCGTTTTCCGGCGCTGCAAAGCAAGTTAGGACTGGTGACGACGGCGCGGCGTCCTGTTCGAACGACCGGGATGGTTGTCGCTGTGACCGTTGCCGTTGCGATCGCGACGCTCGCGGCGCTCATGGCCGCCATTGTCGGAGGAACCCTCGGGGGCGTCCGGCTTGTCAAGGCGGTCAAGCGAGATCTTGCCGGTGTGCGGATCGACCTCGAGGACCTTGACCTTGACGACGTCGCCCAAGTTGAGCACATCCTCGACCTTGCCGACGCGGCCATTCGCCACGCGGCTGATGTGGAGCAGGCCGTCCTTGCCCGGCGTGAGCTTGATGAAGGCGCCGAAGTCCTTGATGCCGACGACTTCGCCCTCGTACTCCTCGCCCACCTCGGGCTCCTTGACGATGTCGAGGATCATCTTCTTGGCAGCCTCGCCTGCCGGTCCCTCGACCGCGGCGATGTGGATGGTGCCGTCCTCCTGGATGTCGATGCTGGCGCCCGTCTCATCCTGGATGCCACGCACAACCTTGCCGCCGCTGCCGATGACTTCGCGGATCTTATCCACCGGAATATGGATCGTCTCGATGCGCGGAGCCGTGTCGCGCAGCTGCTCGCGCGGCGCGTCGATCTGATCGAGCATGGCGTTGAGGATGAACATGCGGCCCTCGTGCGCCTGCTTGAGCGCGCGAGCCAGGATCTCGACGGACAGGCCCTTGGCCTTGTTGTCCATCTGCAGGGCGGTGATGCCCTCGGTGGTGCCGCACACCTTGAAGTCCATGTCGCCCAGGAAGTCCTCAAGACCCTGGATGTCGGACAGGATGACGACGTCGTCGCCCTCCTTGATAAGACCCATGGCGATGCCGGAGACCGGGCGCTTGATCGGAACGCCGGCGTCCATCAGCGCGAGCGTGGAGCCGCAGGTGGAAGCCATCGACGAGGAGCCGTTGGACTCCAGCACCTCCGACACGACGCGGATCGTGTAGGGGAACTCGTCCTCATCGGGGATCACCGGCAGAAGAGCGCGCTCGGCAAGGGCGCCATGACCGAGCTCGCGGCGCTTGGGGGCGCCCATGCGGCCGACCTCGCCCGTGCAGTACGGCGGGAAATTGTAGTGGTGGATGTAACGCTTGCCCTCGGCAGGGTCGATGGTGTCAAGACGCTGCCACTCGTTGAGCATGCCCAGCGTGACGACGCTCATGACCTGGGTCTGACCGCGCTGGAACAAGCCGGAGCCGTGGACGCGCGGCAGATAGCCCGCAACGATGTGCAAGGGGCGGATCTCGTCGGAGCGACGGCCGTCGGCGCGCTCGCCCGTCTCGATGACCATGGCGCGCATGGCCTTCTTCTCAAGCGCCTTGCACGCGGCGGCGATGTCGCCCTTCCATGCGGCACGCTCCTCGTCAGAGAACTGCTCGGACTTGATGCGCTCCTTGAGCTGCTCGACCTTGCCCATGCGCGCCTGCTTGTCGGCGTCCTTGAGAGCGGCGGACATTTCGTCGAAGAACGGCTCGACGCGCTCGGCGATAGAGGGATCGGCAACGTGGATCGGCCACTCGCGCGGCTCGATGGCGCAACGGTCCAGGAAACGCTGCTGCGCCTTGCAGAACTCGGCAATGGCCTCCTGGCCGAACGCGATGGCGGCGACCATGTCCTCCTCGGAGATCTCCTTGGCTCCAGCCTCGACCATCGAAATGTAGTCGGCGGTGCCGGCGATGGTCAGCTCGAGATCGGAGTTCTGCTCCTCCTTGAAGGTCGGGTTGACGATGAACTCGCCCGTTTCGACGTTACGGCCGATGCGCACGCACGCGGCAGGACCGTCAAAGGGGGCAGCGCCCAGCATGAGCGCGGCGGACGCGCCCATGACGCAGATGGTGTCAGGCGGGTTGACCTGGTCTGCCACAAAGGTGGTCGCGACGATGTGGACCTCGCGCTTGAAACCGTCGGCGAAGCCGGGGCGGATCGGGCGGTCGATCATGCGGGCGGTCAGCGTGCCCTTCTCGGACGGACGTGCTTCACGCTTGAGGTAGCCGCCCGGAATGCGGCCGACGGCGTACATCTTCTCGATGAAATCGACCGTCAGCGGGAAGAAGTCGTAGTCCTTCTCCTCCTTGGAGATGACGGCGGTCACCAGCACGGTGGTGTCGCCCTGGCCCACCAGAACAGCGCCGGTTGCCTGCTTGGCGAGCTCGCCCGTCTCGATGCGGTACTGTTTTCCGTACAGCTCGAACGACTCGACGATTTTTTCCATGTGTTGTCTTTCCTTCTCGTTCCTCGCGTGCCCTATTGCCCGCGAGCTTCTTCGGCGGCTTACTCACGTTTCGCGCCGCCGCGAGCGGGAGCGCCCTTGCGCACCCGACCGCTATCCCAAAGGGGAGCTCCCCCTTACGGTTCGAGCCTCGGCCCCTGCAATGAGCAGGTGCCGATGACGCGCGGAAGCCCGCTTGGCGCGGGCTTCCTTCATGCCTAGATGTTGTCGCGGATGCCGAGCTTCTTGATGAGAGCGCGGTACTCCTCGATGTCGCGGTTCTTGATGTACTTCAGCATGCTGCGACGCTTGCCGATGAGCTTCATCAGACCGCGGCGGGTGTGATGATCCTTCGGATGCAACTTCAGGTGCTCGGTGAGGTTGCGGATACGCTCGCTGAGGATGGCGACCTGCACGTTGGCGTTGCCGCAATCCTTCTCGTCGCGACCGAACTCCTTGACGAGCTCTGCGGTGCGCTCCTTGGTGATGCTGAGCTTGCTGGGCATGATTCCACCTTTCCTGGCGCTATGCGCCTGTTGAGCGGCTTGGCGCCGCAAGTGTGCGCTTTTCACTGGGAGGGCATGCGGTGGAGCATGCGGACCAAGGGAAAAGCGGCCGCGCTTTTGCGCAGCTGGATTATTCTATGCGAAGCTCCCGAAGCGGACAAGGATGCGGTCGCATCCGCCCACACCATCCGCATAATTCCGCCCCGTCGCAGGCATCGTTCGATTATCAGAACAAGCCGCAGGTGAACAGGAATTCAAGCGATTTGAGAGAGCACCCCGCATGCTCGCGCGTCCATTGGCGGATAAGCGAAAGCACCGAAAACGCTCCGGCTTGATCGGTTTCGAATCCGCGGATCTCCTGGAAGATCGATCCGAGCAGCGCCGAAGCGAGCCGGATCGTGGAGGCGGTGACCGGAAACGTCTGGATATGGGAGCGGCAATCGGAGCAGACGACGCCGCCTTCCAGCACGGAAAATGCGACGTCGAGCCCCTCGCGGAGCTCGAGGGTCCTGCCGCATGACACGCAGTGCGTGAGGCTGGGGCGAAAGCCGCAGAATGCGAGGATCTTCAGAAGAGAGGCCGCGGCGATGCGCGGCGCGTCCTCCACAGGAGCCTCTTCGATGGCATCGAGTGCAGCGCACGTCAGATCGAACAGCCTTGGAACGGGCAGGCCGTCCTGGGAAACGCGCCACAGAAGCTCCAAGATGGGCGCCGCGGCGGCGGCGCGCTCGATGGATGAGCGGATCGCCTGGTGCCCTGCGACGAGCCTCGCCTCTTTGACGATGTCAAGGGATCGACCCTGAGCGATCAGCACATCGGACTCCGCGTAAAGCTCGAGGCGCGTCGAGAAGACGCTTGCGGGCTTGCGGGCGCCCTTGGCGACGGCCCGGATCTGCGACCCGTCCGACGAGAGCATCGTCAGGATCAGGTCCGTTTCGCCGAGCTTGGTCTTTCGCAGCACGACGACGCGATCGCTGCGAGTGCGCTCAGACATGCGGAGCTACTCCAAAGTGATCGAAGGGGTGCTCGAGGCGATCAGGTTGTCGGCCGTCCAGGTGATGGTGCCCGAGATCGTTCGAGCGTCGAGCGGGATCTTGATTCCCAGCAAGTACGTGAACGGAGTTGCCGTTACCGAATAGGCGGTCGTCTCATTGCCCTCGTAGGTGACGCTGTCGCAGGAGCTGATCTCGTAGCTGACGCCGTCGAAGATGACGGTGTTGCCGGCGGCGAGCATCCACTGCGTGGCGCCGATGAGCTCGGTTCCGCGCGACATCGCCACTTGGATGGCGATGTCCGAGCCGCTCGTCACGCGCTCGCCCGGACCCGGCGTGGTGCCAAGGACGGTTCCCTGCGCGTAATCCTCGGTGTAGACGTTTTCGACATGCGAGGTGTAGCCCGCCTCCGCCAACGCGGCGGCTGCCTGCTCCTGCGTCATTCCGTCGACGGAGGGGACGGTATAGGGTTCGGCGACGACGACCGTGATCGGCGTGTTAGCGCGAGCCTTGGAGCCCTCGGCTGGATCGACGGAAAGGACGGTGCCCTCGGCTTCATCGGAACGCTCGGTCGTGAACTCGACCGCATCGAAGCCTTCGCCGGCGAGAGCGGACTCGGCCTCCTCACGCGAAAGTCCCGTGATCTCGGGAATCTGGCGGGAGACCGCCACATGTATGACCACCTCGCCACCTTCGTCCACGCGCGCTCCCCTGCCGGGGTCCATCAGCAGGACGACGCCTTCGGTCTCGTCGGATTTGACCTGCGTCGCCCGAACCTCGAAGCCCTTGGACTGCAGCGTGTTGGTGGCGTCGGCCTGCGTCATGCCCACGACATCGGGGACGACCTTGCCGCCCCACAGCTCCATCTGGTACGTGGCAAACGCAACGATCGCCCCGCACAGTACAAGGGCGATGAAGATGGAAAGGGCGATCTTCACGCCGGAGCCGCGTTTTTTCTGCTCGGGCGCGCGGAAGCTTTTCTGATCGTTGATGGAGGATTCCTCCTCGATGCGCGGCATGCGCATCGTGCCGCCGTCGCGCCACGAAGGCTCGGGCGCGGTGTACGTTCCCTGAGGAAGGTACTCATCGAATCCGGAAAGGTCGATGGGACGCGTCTCAGAGGATGAGGAAGCGGGAGCGTTCTTGCGCGAGTCGATCACGCCGGTCTGATCAGCCGACGGTATCTCGCTAGTCTTTTCGATGGAGCTATCGTCGGCGAAAGTTTCGTCCTCGGATTCCCCGTCTGCCGGTTCAGCCGCCGCAGAGGAGCCCTCGTCGGTGGAAAGGTCCAGAGGAGCCGAATCGCCATCGGAAGCATCGGAGGGGCCGTTCGACGAAACGTCATCATCTTCTACGTCCGCAGCGTCGTCGTCCGCGGCGTCATCGAGCGCCGGCTCGATCGCAGGGATCTCGGCGGACTCTATCGCTAGCCGCGTTCCGCATTCATCGCAGAATTTGGCGCATTCTCGATTTTCGGCATTGCAGTTCGGGCAGATCATGAACGCTCCTCGAATTCAGCTTTGACGTGGGTATTGTAGCTGAAAACCTGGTGGACGGAGATTGATTGCGCCCCTCAAGCGCCTCCAAAGAGGCAAATCTCGCACGAAATCCACGGTTGTGTGGGGTTTTGCGTGATCAGGCACCCTCTCCGTAGCCGAAACGCCTGATCTGCGTGGCATCGCGACGCCAGTTCTTACGCACCTTGACCTTGAGCTCCAAAAAGACGCGCGATCCGAGAAGCTGCTCCAAATCGGTTCGGGCCTCGGTGCCGATGCGCTTGATGGATGAGCCGCCCTTGCCGATGATGATTCCCTTCTGGCTGTCGCGCTCGACGTAGATAATGGCTTCGATGCGGTGAAGATCGCTCTTCTTCACGTACGTCATCTCGTTGACGGCCACGCCGATCGCGTGCGGCACCTCATCATGGAACGTGCGGAGGATCTTCTCGCGGATGAACTCGGCGACGATGACCTCGATGGGCTGGTCGGTGTCCATGTCGGTCGGGAACCACGCCGGACCCTCGGGGAGCAGCGACACCGCGGCTGAGACGAACTCCTCGACACCATCTCCGTCCTGCGCGGAAAGCGCGGCGAAACCGTCCCATTCGGCAAGCCCCCAGGCTGCGTCGCGCTGTGCCGCCAGCTGTTCGTTGTCGACGAGATCGGTTTTGGAGAGCACGAGGATCTTCTTGGCATCGACGCGCGACAGCTGCTCGGCAACCCACTCATCCCCTCTTCCGACCGGCTTGGACGCATCGATGAGCATCGCGACCACGTCCACATCGGACAAGGCCTTGAGGGCCGAGGTGTTGAGCTCCTCGCCAAGTACGTCGTGGGGCTTGTGCAAGCCGGGCGTGTCGACGATGATGAGCTGGAAGTCGTCGCGGGTCAAAACGGCGCGGAATCGATGGCGCGTCGTTTGCGCAGTGTTGGACGTGATGGCGATCTTTTTGCCCATGATAGCGTTGAGCAGGGTCGACTTGCCGGCGTTGGGCCGTCCGATGAGCGTGATGAATCCCGATCGGAATCCATCCTGGCGCATGCCGCCGGTTCCTCCCATGGGGTTTTCGGCGAAGAAGGCATCCAGATCCATAGCAGAGTCCTTTCGCTAGAAGACCAGCGCGAATATGCGCGGAAGATAAACGATGCAGGCGACGACGATGGCCGCGAACGCCGCAAGGTAGACGGCGCCGGCCGCGCAATCCTTGGCGCGCTTGGCCAGGATATGCCATTCAGGAGAGACAAGGTCGACGACGGACTCGATGGCGGTGTTGACGATCTCGAGCGCCATGACGAGCGCAATGCACAAAACGACGGCAAGCCACCCCGCCTCGCTGATGCGCAGGGCGAATCCGAGGATCACCGCGATGATGGCGAACGCAAGGTGGATCTTCAGATTGCGCTGCGACGTGAACGCGTAGGAGATGCCCGCCCATGCGCACGAGAAGGCTTTGACGAGCGGAAATCCGTGTTCGGAGCCCGATCGGGCCTCTTCGGCATGGCGGACGAAACGGGCTTGCCCCTCGATCTCGCGCGCGTCGTCCCCAGACGTTTTCGATGCGTGTCGATCCATTTCCGAACGCACCGCCTAATGCTCGCCTCGGATGCGGATGGTGTCATCGCGCACGCCGCGAACGGCTTCGTGCCCCGCATCGGCCCAGGCGCCCAGAAGCGCGCGTTCGCGCTCCTCCATCAGCTCTGCCTCGTCGTCTTCGATGTGGTCGTAGCCCAAAAGGTGCAAAAGCCCATGGACGAGCAAAAGGCTCACCTCGGCCTCGAAGGAATGCCCGAATTCGACGCTTTGACGCTGCGCGACATCCGGTGCGATGATGACATCCCCCAGCTCATAGGGGATGTCGGCCATCCCGGCTGGCATCAGGTCGAAATCGTCATCGAGGCCGTCGCACTCGAACGAGAGCACATCGGTGGGGCCCATCTTGCCGCGGAATCGACCGTTGAGCTCGGCCATGCGCTCATCGTCGACGAAGGACAGCGACGCCTCAGTATTGGCCGGGGCCTCCTCGCGCTCCAATACGAACAGCGCAAGCTCCTCGAGAGGGAGATCGGCAAGCATATCCTCGCCATATCCCGCATCGATCAGGATCCTCATAGGTCATCACGCCTTTCCCGCAGCGCGATCGTATGCCGACACAATCGCGGCCACCAGAGAATGCCGGACGACGTCGGCGCCGGTGAAGTCGCAAAACGCGATGCCGTCGATGCCCTCCAAGATGCGACGCACCGAGACGAAGCCGGATTTGCCCGAGGGGAGGTCCGCCTGCGTGGCGTCGCCGGTGACGACCATCCTCGAGCCGAACCCGAGCCGGGTCAGAAACATCTTCATCTGCTCGGACGTGGTGTTCTGCGCTTCATCGAGGATGATGAAGCTGTCATTGAGCGTTCGACCGCGCATGAACGCCAAAGGGGCGATCTCGATGACGCCGTCCTCGATCAGCGAACGCGCGCGCTCCATGTCGGTCATATCGAAAAGCGCATCGTAGAGGGGGCGGATATAGGGATCGATCTTCTCCTCGAGCGTGCCGGGGAGAAATCCGAGATTCTCGCCCGCCTCGACCACGGGACGCGTGAGGATGATGCGTCCAACCTCCTTGCGCTTGAGCGCCGCCACGGCCATCGCCATCGCAAGATAGGTCTTGCCCGTGCCGGCAGGACCCACGCCGAACGTGATGGTGTTGGCGCGGATAGCATCGACGTAGCGCTTCTGACCGGCCGTTTTTGGCCGAACGGCGCGTCCGCGGTACGTGAGCAGGATGTCCTCGCGCAGCGCTCGTGGCGAATACTCGTCGGCGCGCAGCAGGTCGATGGCGTGCCTGACGTAGTCGGCGTCGGGCCTGCCGCCCTCCTCCACCAGCTTGATAAGGTCCGAGAACAGAACCGTCAGCGACTGGACGTCGGTCGGGTCGCCTTCGAGCGTGATCATGTCGCCTCGCACGTTGATACGCGCGGTGAACGCGGCTTGGATGATGCGCAGGAGGTTGTCGCCCGGTCCGGTGATAAGCGCCATGTCGACACTCGCCGGAACGGTCAATGCGATATGAGTGTTATCTGTCATAGCCGCAATTGTATCAGGGTTGGCGCTCAAGCGCAGGAAACGTCGACGGTTTGCCGCATCTTTACGCGAGCATCTCGGAAAGCGGGAGTTCGACGAGTGATCCCGTCGGCGCAACGTCTGAAACGGGGACCTCGAAATAACTCTCGGTCATGCCTCGGCCCTCCTGCTCGACCAAAACGAGTTCGCGGGACCCGACGCGTCGTGCGAAATCCCGACGGCGCAGTTCCTCGGCAAGAGCGCGCAATCGCGCGGCGCGCTCGTCTTTGACATCCGGCGCGATCTGATCGCGACGCTCTGCCGCTGGCGTGCCTTGGCGGATGGAGTACGGAAACGCATGGATCTTAGAGAATCCGCATGCACGGGCCAGCGAGAGCGTCTCCTCGAACTCGGTCTCCGTCTCCCCCGGAAATCCGGCGATGATATCTGTTGACAGCGAGAGCGCCGGCAACGCTTCGCGCAGGCGCGTCACGAGATCGAGGAAGAACGCGGCGTCGTAAGGACGCGCCATCTCGCGCAGCACCTTTGAGCTGCCCGCCTGAAGCGGCAGGTGCAGGTGACGACAGACACGTCCTCGCGCATCGGCGAGAAGCGCGATGAGCTTGTCATCCACATCGCGCGGCTCGATCGAGGAAATACGAAAACGGCAGGCAGGCTCCCCTTCATCGTGCAGGGATGCGGTCTCGTCGAGCAGACGCTCCAGAAGCCCGGCCAAGCGCAAAGACCTGCCGTCCGAGGCGCTCTGACGATACGAACCCAGGTTGATGCCCGTCAGAACGATCTCCTTCACGCCGGCGCGCGCATAAGCCGTGCACTCCTCGACGACCTCGTTGAGCGGACGGCTGGTTGCGCGGCCTCGGGCGACATGGACGATGCAGTACGTGCACGCGTTGTTGCACCCGTCCTGAACCTTGACCCCCACGCGCGTGGGAAAGGCTCCACCCACGCGAAGCAGCTCGGGTCGGTCGCCATCATGCGGGAGAGGGCGAGATCCAAGCGAAGCAGCCTCTTGGGCGACCGCCTGGTCGAGATTCGCTTTGGGGACGCACACGACGCGCGGAGACATCGCCTCGAACACCTCGGGCTTGAGCGCCGCAGCACACCCCGTGACAAGCACACGCGCAGTTTCGTTGGCACGCAGCGCTTGACGCACGGCCTTGCGCGTCTTCTTCTCAGCTTCACCGGTGACCATGCAGGTGTTCACGACGACGAGGTCCGACTCGTCAAGCGACGACTCCTCGGCTCCGCAGCCAAGAAGCTGCGCCGCAATCGCATCGGATTCGACGCGGTTCACCTTGCATCCCAAATTGACGATCGAAAACCTCACAGGTTGACCCTCCTGCCGCTGCCCAGTCCCCCCAGCTCGTACAGCACGAGCGCGGGGGCCACGATCCCAGCGGTCTCCGTACGAAGGATGGACGGCCCAAGCGTGACGAGCGATGCGCGAGGGTTGCAGTACAGGAGCGCGTCTACCTCGGCCTGCTCCAATCCGCCTTCGGGACCCACCACGATCGCGATGCGCGCATCCGAAACGTCGGAACAGGCGCACGCCTCGAGCGAAGAAGAGAGAGCATCCGAAAGCAAAGCGCTGCCGGGCGCCTCCTCCCAGCACACGAGAACCGCCGTCGCTTGGGAAAGCAGCGAGCAGACATCGTCGAGCGAGGAGACGTCGGCCACTTCGGGCACTGCCATCTGGCCGGACTGCATGGCGGCGCTCTTGGCGATCGCGCGCCAACGTCCGACTTTGGATGCTGCACGCTTGGCATCGAGCTTCAGCACCGAACGGCGGCACGCCAAAGGCACGAATGCCGCAACGCCCAACTCCGTCGCGTGCCGGATGACCGTTTCCATCTTGTCGCCCTTCGCGAGCCCTTGGACAAGCATGACCTGCGGCCCCAGCTCAGGAGCATCGACATGACGCGCGATCCGCACCACCGGAACAACGTCGTCGAACGACACTATCTCGCACTCGAAGTAATCCCTCAACGCATCAACGACGGCGATATGCTCCCCGGCCTTCAACCGAAGCACACGCGCATGCTTAGCATCATCGGACGAAAGTCGAAGCGCGAACACCGCCTCGCCTTCGTCCCCAATAACCTGTTCATCCAAAAAGAACCGAGGCAACGCCACAAAAACCTCCCACCCGACCTCCTCGGCGGACAGTCTAGTTAAACGCGTCGCGCAGCTTCTGCAAAGGAGAACGCGCCTCGGCGACGTCCTCCCCCATTTCACGCGCGAACTGCTCCAAGATCTCCCTCTGCTTCTTGTTGAGCTTCTTGGGAATCGAAACATTGACATGCACCAGCAGATCTCCGCGCGAGTCGCTGCGGAACTTGGGCATGCCGTGGTTCTTCACGCGAACGACCTGCTCGTTTTGGCATCCTTCAGGGATGCGCACCTCGACGACCTCGTCGTCCAGGATCCCGTCGATCTTGATGACCACGCCAAGCGCTGCTTGGGCCATCGTGACATTGGCGCGCGCATGCAGGTTGTCGCCATCGCGCTCGAAGAACTCATGCGGCTGGATGCGGCACGTAACGATAAGGTCGCCCGAAGCCGCTCCACGCACGCCCGCCTCACCGAAGCCGGTGAGCCGGAGCTGCTGGCCGTCTCGAATGCCTACGGGAACCTCGACGCTCACGCGCTGACGGTCGGGCACGCGTCCCTGGCCCTCGCACTCGGGGCAGGGGTTCTTGATGCTCTTGCCGGTGCCCCCGCACGTCTTGCATGTCGTCGAGGACTGCATGTCGCCCAAAAACGTACGCTGAACGGTAACGACGCGGCCGCGGCCGTTGCAATCGGGGCAGGTGACCTCTTGGCCGCCCTCGCCCAGGCCCGTTCCGTCGCAATCAGGGCAGGGAGCCAATCGATCGTAGACGATCTCCTTCTTGGCGCCCTTGGCGACCTCCTCGAGCGTCAAGCGCAGACCGACGCCCATATCGCGCCCCTCGTGGCGCTGCTGGGCACGGCCGCCACCGGGGCCGCCGCCCCCGAAGAACGTGCTGAACAGATCCCCCATCCCGCCGAACAAGTCGTCGAAATCGACGTATCCCTGGCCGCCGTAGGGATTTCCGCCGCCCGCCGCGCCGGGAATGGTGCCGAATCGGTCGTAAGCGCTTCGCTTCTGCGGATCGGACAGGACATCGTAGGCCTCGTTGAGCTCCTTGAACTGGTCCTCGGCATCAGGCGCCTTGTTCACATCGGGATGCAGCTCGCGAGCGCGCTTGCGGAACGCCTTTTTGATCTCGGCTTCCGTCGCGTCACGCGACACGCCCAGGATCTCGTACAGATCTTTTGCCATAAGGCCTATCGTCCTTTCCTGCCAAGCCCGCGCCTGCGGGTCTGCCACTGTTTCCATTTCGCCGCAGGGAGCGGCGACGCATCATCAAATATCACCGAGCGCGTTGCGCGCTATGCGGACGGCCTGGATCACTCGCGAGTAATCCATGCGCGTCGGGCCGATCACGGCGACGACGCCCATCGAAGGCCCGCGCCCGTAGCTGCTTGCGACGACGGACACGCCCGAAAGCGCCTCGTCCTCGTTCTCGCTGCCGATACGTATGCACGGAGCGTCCCCGGATTGCGAGGCTTCATCGTAGATATGAAGGAGGACGGTGTTGTCCTCCAACGCCTTGAGAACAGGAACCAAGGATTCGGACTGGCTGAACTCGGGCTTGGTGAGAAGCGAGCTCACGCCGAGCCTATGCGCACGCGAGAGATCGCCCTCCTGCAGGCAAGACAGCACTTCGTCAAGCGCCATGCGCACCAGCGGGCTGCGGAACGCCTCGTACATGCCGCGACCGAGCCCCTCTTCGACCTCGCGGATCGTCTTGCCGAGCAACGCATCGTTGAGCAGGCGCTGCACGGCGGCAAGACCTTCGGGAAGCACGTCCTCGGCGAACTCCATCTGGCGGTTGAACACCTGGCCGTCTTCGGTGACCACGATGACGAGTGCACGGCGAGGCGCAAGCGAAACCAGCGTGATCTGCCGGATGCTCATGTTGAGCACGGACGGCGCCAACACGATGGAAAGGCAATCGGTCAAACGCGACAGCGCGGAGGAGGTCCGCTCCAAAAGCGAGTCAAGCTCGCTTGCGGTGCCGCGCATCTGCTCGGCGACCTGGCGGTAGCGCTCGTCGTCGGCAGGCGTCAAACCGGATCTGAGCAGATCGTCCACGAACGCGCGGTATCCGTAATCCGTGGGGATGCGGCCGGCGGACGTGTGCGGCTGCGTGATGTAGCCACCATCCTCGAGCACCGACAGCTCGTTGCGCACCGTCGCGGGGCTCACCCCCAGGTGATAGCGCTCCGTCAACGTGCGCGAGCCGACGGGAAGCGCGCGGGCGACGTACTCTTCGATGAGTGCCGCAAGCACCCGCTGCCTACGATCAGATAGCACGCTCATCCCACCTTCTTCCCTAATCCGCATGCCATACGCAGATCTGGCCGCACCGTCATCGTTCGAGCCGGATCTTTCCAACCGGACATTTTAGCAGCCAGAAGTCAGGAGTGCTAAACAATCAACCGAATTGCATAGAATCGTAAACATCGAGGCTCGACTCAAAGAAGGGACCCATCCCGTTGCATTATGGAGCAAGGTCAAGAAGGGTGCCGTAAAGCTCGTTGCCGCAGAGCCAGCCTTTCTCAGTGGGTTTGAGACGTCCGTTCTCGTTGAAGGCGAGCCCGCGCTCCACAAGATCGCTGACGACTTCGGGCGTGCGCGGGATGAGAGCGGTCGCTCGGTCGATCAGCTCTTGCGGGACGCCATCGGACATGCGCATTCCCAGCATGAGGTCCTCGGCCGCCATCTGGCGCGGATCGAGATCGTCGGTGACCCGGCCATCCTGAACGCGCATCCTGCGTTGGTCATTTTGCGTCATGGTCGCGGCGGCACGCCCCAATCCCAGATACGGCACGCCCGTCCAATATGCCTTGTTGTGTCGACATTCTAATCCGGGCTTCGCATAGCTTGCGACCTCATAGCGATGGAAACCTGCTTCAGAGAGGATGCGCGCGGCGATTTCCATATGCTCGGCTTCGACATCGTCATCAGGCTCGTCGAGCTCGCCGTGCAGGATCATCTTCTCGAAACGCGTATACGGCTCGATCGTAAGCGGATACACGCTCACGTGCGAAACCCCGAGCCGGATGGCCTCGTCGATCGAAGCTGCAAAGCTCTCGTTCGACTGGCCCGGGATCCCGCACATCAGATCCAGGCTCACGTTGTCGAAGCGCTCACGTGCGATGGCAATCGCTTCGCGCGCCGCATCCGCGTCATGCGCCCGCCCCAACGTTCGAAGGACGGAGTCGTCGAAGCTCTGCACGCCGATCGAAAGCCGATTGACGCCAAGCGCCCATATGTCACGCACCATGCGCTCGTCGAGGCTTTCCGGATTCGCCTCCATCGTGCACTCGACGTCGGGTTCCAACCGCATCGAAAGGGACAGCGTGTACAGCAGCATCGACAGCCGCGACATCCCGATGTGGCTGGGCGTCCCACCGCCGATATACACGGTCTCGATCTCCCCCAGCTCCCCCTCCTTCGCCTTTCGGCGAATCTGCAAGCACAAATCCTCAATGTACTCGTCGATATCGGATAAATCTCGCTCAACCGCCTGAGTAGCGAAATCGCAATACCCGCAACGCCTCACGCAGAACGGAATATGCAGATACAGTGCCCTATAAGGATCATGAGGCATATCGAACCTCCTCTCACCTTTTTCTTCCGGGAGCTTCGCTAAACGACAATGGCAATCAAGTGTCCAAGCGATGCAGATTGCCGCTTTCGCTCTTCTCGACGAAAGTACTGTAGCTTAGATGCGCGGCGGGGTTCGCGCGCAATATCCGCACGGTCAACAGCCCAGTGGGCTGTTGACAAGCATATTTCCCGCCCGAGCGGGCGTCCAGTGGACGGTTTGAGCGAGCTCAGGACCTGTTTGAGCACGAACCCCGCCGTGCATCTAAGCGGACTGATTAGCAAACGCCAGAAGCTCGTCGAACACCCGGTCGAAATCCTCGACCGAGACGCACGCGTTGATTTTCGCGCGAGCCGCCGCAGCTCCCGGAAGCCCCGCCATATACCACATGGCATGCTTGCGCATCCGCACGATGTTGCGCCCCTCGCGCTGCGCAAGCAGTCGCGCATGCTGACGCGCCATCGCGATGCGCTCCTCAATCGAAGGCTTCGGCGATTCCGGTGCTCCCGTGAGCGCCGCCTTGCACTGAGCGAACACCCAGGGGTTCCCCTCGGCTGCGCGCGCTATCATGACCGCGTCGCAGCCCGTGCGCTCAACGAGCGCGACGGCGTCCGCCCCGCATCTCACATCGCCGTTGCCGACGACGGGGATCGAAACCGCCTCCTTGACGCGCGCGATAGCGTCCCAATCCGCGCATCCGCGGTAAAGCTGAAGCGCGAAACGACCATGCACCGCAACCGCCGCGGCGCCGGCATCTTCCATGCGCCGGGCGAACTCGACGCACGTCTCGTCGCCTTCGCCCCAGCCCCTTCGGAACTTGACCGTGACAGGATGCTCCACCGCAGAGCTGACGGCGCGAACGATGTCGCTTGCGAGCTCGGGCGTCTTCATCAACGCCGACCCATCGCCCTTGGATACGATCTTGCGCGCCGGGCATCCCATGTTGATATCGAGATAGGCAAGCGCCTTGCCCATCTCCTGCTCGACCCATCGCGCCTGGTCCGCCATCACCTCCGGTTCGTGGCCGAACAGCTGCACGGCAACCTGGTCCTCGCCCTGGGCGAGATTCAGCAGATGACGGGTCTTCTCGTTGGCGTAGGAAAGCCCCTTTGCGGAGACCATTTCGGTGTAGGTGAGGTCGGCGCCCTGCTCGCGGCACAAGGTCCTAAACGCCTCGTCGGACACGCCGGCCATCGGGGCGAGCAGAAGCCTATGCTTGGCGAAGAAGTCGAACATGTCCATGGCGCGTCAATGCGGGCTTTCTAAGCCGAAGCCATCATGCCCAGCATGCCCAGCCCCATGAAGACGAGCACGATAAGCACCAGCAGAACGATCAGGCAGCCGACGCCGACGAAAACCTTCGATCGGTTGCTCATACCTGCCTGCTGCTGCTCTTTGGCGGCCTTCTTCTCGTCGAACGGATCGTCGAGCCAGTTGTATTCCTCGTCGTTTCGAGCCATGATTCCCGCCTATCCGCCTACTCGTCTACCTTCAGGATCGCCATGAACGCCTCTTGGGGCACCTCGACGTTGCCGATGGCCTTCATGCGCTTCTTGCCGGCCTTCTGCTTTTCCAAAAGCTTGCGCTTGCGGCTGATGTCGCCGCCATAGCACTTGGCGAGCACGTCTTTGCGCTTGGCCTTGACCGTCTGGCGCGACAGGACGCGACCGCCGACGGCCGCCTGGATGGGAACCTCGAACATCTGGCGCGGGATGATCTCCTTGAGCTTCTCGCACAGAACGCGCCCGCGCTCATACGCCTTGTCCTTATGGACGATGAACGAAAGCGCGTCGATGGGCTTGCCGGAAAGCAGGATGTCCAGCTTGACGAGCTGCGAGGGCTTGTAACCCTCGAACTCGTAGTCAAGGCTCGCATAACCTTTGGTGGAGGACTTCAGACGGTCGAAATAATCCATGATCAGCTCGGAAAGAGGGATCTCCCACAGCATCTCCACCGTAGTCTGGCTCAGATAGCTCATCGTCGTGAACACGCCGCGGCGCTGAACCGTCAAATCCATGACGGCGCCCACGTAATCGGGCGGGATGAGGATCTTGGCCTTGAGGTAGGGTTCCTCGATGAAGTCGATCTCGCCGGGATCGGGCATCTCCTGAGGAGAGCGGATCGAGAGCACCTCGCCGCCCTGACGATGCACGTGGTATTCGACCGAAGGAGCGGTGGCCAGAAGATCGAGGTTGAACTCGCGTTCGAGACGCTCCTTGATGACTTCCATGTGGAGCAGCCCCAAAAAGCCCACGCGGAAGCCGAAACCCAGAGCATGCGACGTCTCCGGTTCCCAAATGAGCGCCGGATCGTTGAGCGAGAGCTTCTCAAGCGCCTCCTTGAGCGGCTCGTACTGGTCGGAGTCGATCGGGAACAGGCCCGTGTACACCATCGGCTTGGCCTCGCGGTAACCAGGCAGCGCCTCGGTGACACCGCCCTCGGCAAGCGTGATGGTGTCGCCGACCTTCACTTGGCTCACATCTTTGAGCCCGGTGACCAAATAGCCGACCTCGCCCACCGAAAGGCTATCCAGAGGGATCTCGGCAGGGCGGCGAGCGCCGACCTCCTCGACGAGCGCGTTGACGCCTGTGGCGATCATGCGGATGCGATCGCCTTTGCGGATCGAGCCGTCAACAACGCGGATGAGCGCGACCACGCCGCGATAGGCGTCGAAATACGAATCGAAGATGAGCGCGCGCAAAGGCGCGTCGGCGTCCCCCGTCGGCGCCGGGATGTTGTAAACGACCGCCTCGAGAAGATCATGGACCCCCTCGCCTGTCTTTCCGCTGGCAAGCACGGCGTCGTCGGCCGGAATGGCAAGACCGTCTTCGATCTCCTCGCGGCAGCGATCCGGCTCGGCAGAAGGCAGGTCGATCTTGTTGATAAGCGGGATGATCTCCAAATCGGCGTTCATCGCCATCATGGCGTTGGCCACGGTCTGCGCTTCGACACCCTGGGTGGCATCGACGACAAGCACGGCCCCCTCGCATGCGGCCAGGGAGCGGCTCACCTCGTAGGTGAAGTCCACATGGCCCGGCGTGTCGATCAGGTTGAACTGATACGTCTCGCCGTCATCGGCGGTGTAGTCGACGCGAACCGCCTGGCTTTTGATCGTGATGCCGCGCTCGCGCTCGATGTCCATGCTGTCGAGCAGTTGGTCTTTCATGTCACGCTTGGCAACGGTGCCGGTCATCTCCAGGATACGGTCGGACAGGGTCGATTTGCCATGGTCGATATGGGCGATGATAGAGAAGTTCCTGATATGCGTCGGATCGTGAACGATTTCTTGTGCGTTGTTTGCCATAACCTGTCTTTCATATGGTGCAATGCGGAATCCCCGACTGCCGCCATCTGTAGCAGAGCGTTTGAACGGCAGGCAGGTTAAACCGTGAGTTCTCATCCTTTCCATTCTAGCGTATGAAACGGACGCGTGGGCCGATGCTCCGACGCTTCGGCTATCCTTCACATGGAGGCCTTTTGAATTTATCTGGCATTCCATCAGCCTATCTGCTATCCTATCCGATTGTGTTCAGCGATACGCATGCACGGCACGCGGGTGCCGTCGGTCCGCAGACGTGGCTGCAAAGGGACTCAAGCGTGTTGTTGGGAGGCTGAAAGGCCGCCAAGCGGAAAAATCCTGACCGCTTTTCATGGAACCGCCGATGGCATATGGTTTCATGCCTTTCATCTTCCCAACGCGCAAAGATCTCCTTTCCCGCAGACGCGAAGCTATCGCCGACGCCAAGATGCAACCATGAGGAAAGGATGAAAAAATGGCAAACATCAAGAGCCAGAAGAAGCGCATCATCACCAACGAGAAGTCCCGCATGCGCAACCGTGCCGTCAAGGCCGCGCTGAAGACCGCCACCCGCCGCGTCAAGGACGCCGTCGAGGCTGGCAACGGCGCCGAGGCTTACGCTGCCGCGCTTGCTGCGTGCCGTCTGATGGACAAGGCCGCTTCCAAGGGCGTCATCCACAAGAACCAGGCCGCCAACCGCAAGAGCGGCATCATGGCCCTGGCCAACGCGATCGTGACCGATGACGACCGCGCTGCCTACGTCAAGCCCGAGCCCAAGGCCAACAAGTCCGGCTCCAAGAAGGCTGACGCCAAGGCCGCCCGCATCGCCAAGATGGAGGCCGCCGCCGCTGAGAAGGCCAAGCGTCGCGAGGAGACCCAGAAGGCCCAGAAGGCTGCCGCCGATCGCAAGGCCAAGGAGGCCGAGGAGGCTGCCAAGGCTGAGGCCGAGGCCGCTGCCGCCGAGGGCGAAGAGGCTGCCGAATAACCCGAGCACGTTGATCGCATTCGCGATCCATCTGCATATCAAGGAGAAAGGCCCCCGTTCGGGGGCCTTTCGCATATCAGAGCCTGATGCAGAAGAGGCGTGCCGCCTCTAGCCGCGATTGAGGAACGACAGGAGCCAATCGAGGAACGCCTCATCGGGGTCGGATCCGCTTTTCATAGCGCGTTCGGTGTCACGAGCAACAAGGATGGCTGCGCGCAGCTCGGACTCGGTGAACCTTGCCGCCCATTCGGCATGATGCTTGACCTGCCAATCCTTCTTGCCCAAGGCAGCGGCGATCGCCCGACCCTCTCCGCGTTTGACGAGCGTCTTGGCGCAGATGAGCTCGCGGATGCGTCCGGTGGACATCGCGATGAGCGAGTGAGGGGAAACCGAGCTCATACGAGAAAGGCACACCAGAGTGCGTTTGGCGTTGCGAGCCGACATGGCATCGAGAAAATCCCAAGGTTTGACCTCGGTCGTGCGCGCAACAAGACCTGAGACCTCGTGCTCGGTGACTGCGTCGGAGCCAACATGGGCCAAGGCGATCTTGCCAAGTTCCGCGTCCAAGCGGACAGTGTCCTCGCCGGCAAGTTCGACCAACAAACGCGCTGCCCCATCGGTGATCGTAATGCCGTGCCCGACCGCCATAGATCTGACAAGGCGTGGCAACTCAGCTCGTTTGGGGGCCGCGCAGTCGATGATGGCGTTTTTTCCGAATGCGGCAACGGCCTTATACAGACGCGTCGTCTTTGCAAGCTTCTCAGCTTCGAGCAAAAGGACGGTGGAGTCGTTGGGGCTTTGGAGATATGCGACGAGCTCCTCGGAGTCAGCCTTTTTCAGCTTGTCTGCATCCTTGATGCGAACCATGCGCACGGGACTTGCGAAGGGGATCGTGTTGCAAGCGGCGACGATGCTTCCGCCTTCGGCGGTCTCGCCGTTGAACTCATCGTAATTGAATGAGAGGTCTCCGAGTTTTTGAAGACGGGCACGCAAACGTTTGGCGACAGCGTCGCGTTTCAACGCATCGTCGCCCACAGCCGCATATGCGGGGAATAGCGAATCTTTGGTAGCCTGGGTTGCCATGCGTCGATTCTACCGCAGCGTAGACACCTCGATCGAGTCGTCGGTGAATTTGCACGAAACGTCTCCTTGGAGATCGGTGCGATAGATCGCCGCACCCTGCTCCTTCAACAACTCGATGATCTCGGCGGCGGGATGACCATAGCGATTTCCCTCCCCTACGCTCAACAAGGCAATTTGCGGATTAAGTTCGGCGAGAGTTTCCGCATCAAGCGCCTTCTTGGAGCCATGGTGCCCGACTTTCAAGATGTCGACATCGCCCAAGCGCTCGGTTCGGGCGAATTCTTTAAGCTGCTCGACTTCGGCATCGCCCACCATGAGGACCGAAGCGTCCTCCATCCCGTCCCCGTCCGAATCGCAGGATACGCGCAAGCACAGGCTGTCGGAATTCCCTCCCTCGTCTGCGTAAACGCGAGGCCAAACGACGCGGAATGCGAAAGCTCCCGCCTCGAACGCCTCTCCAAGGGAGACCCCCGCAAGCCCCTCCCGTCCCGAAAGCGCGACGGCATCGCCTCTGAGATCGCCGCACGAATCGCACGCGCATTCAAGCGCATCGGCGGCAACGATAACGCGATCAACCCCCACCGTTCCACGCAGACTGGCCAACGCCCCACAGTGGTCGTCGTCCGAATGCGTCACGACGACCGCATCAAGACGGCTCACCCCCGCCCGGCCAAGCGCGGATCTCAAACGCGATTCGGAAGCCCCGGTATCAACAAGCACCGACGCCTTGCCGCTTCGAAACAGAAATGCATCCCCTTGTCCCACATCGAGCATAGTGAGCTCAGGCCCTTTAAACCATGGGGCCACGAACAGAATCGCCGCCGCCATCACGGCGACGGTACCGAAGACGCCGGCGATAAGCTTCCATCGTATCCTGCTCGGAGGCGTAGGCCACGCGAGCCACAGTAACGACGCCCCCGCAGCCGAAACGGCGACTGCGACGCCTGCATCGATGCTGACCGGGATGCTCGCGAAGGAAAGGCTCGCGCACCATCCGGCAGCAAGGCACACAACACGCGTACCAGTCGTGGCGATGCCCGCAAGCCACGTCATGTCCATCGGAGCCAACGCCCCTGCCAAACCGGCAGCGATCCCCAAAGCGCAGACGGGAGCGATCAAAGGCGCAACGAGCACGTTGGCTAGCAGCGAGACCAACGGCAGTTGCGAGAACAAGGCGCACGAGTACGGTTGCGCGAGAACCGAGGAAGCCGAGGTCATGGCCACCGCATCGCGCAGCACACGCGGCATCCAAGGAGCGAACCGATCCAGCCATGCCGATAGAAGCGGCCCTATCAAGGCGATCCCGAGTGTCGAAAGGGCCGACAGGACGAAGGAAGCGGACACCGACACTGCAGGATCAAGCGCAATCATACCAATGACGCAGACCCCCAATGCGGACAATCCGGCGCTTCTCCTTCCGGAAAGATCAGCAAGTTGCAACGTCGTAGCCATGACGAACGCTCGCAGTGCGGATACGGGCATTCCTGCAAGCACCAGGTAACCCAGCATCAAAACGATTTGCAACACGATGCGTACGATGCGTGGGAAGCGGAGCGCCTGCAGCATCGATCCGATCAGCGTGCTCACGATAACCAGATGGGCACCGGACACCGCTACGATATGGGCAAGACCGCACACGGTGAAATCGTGCTTGGCATCCGTTTCGTCATAGGACGCGCAGTATCCGCAAACCAAGGCTTGCAGGACGCCCGACGCATCGCTTTCTCCGGAAAAGCCCTCTATCGCCCGCTCGCGCACCGAAAGAACCGCGCCCATCGCATCACCGCGCTGCAACTCCTCGATGTTTCCAAGTTCAGCCGTCGCAGCCAAACCAGAATCCCATGAGCGTCCCGCCGTCGACGGGTTCGGCAGGCTAGCATCTACCGTGGCTATATACCGCTGCCCATACAAAGGAGGGTCGACTTCCTCACCCAAGTACGCTTGCACCTTGACGGTTCCTCCATCCGGATACCGAACCCAAAACACGCACCGCGAGCCGAACTGGGATGCTGAGGCGTCCTCGACAGCCTCAAGCAACGCATGTTCGACCGGACGATGGATCAGGTCATCCTGCGCATTGTGCAAAGCGTACGCACCGCTACACGAAAGGGCTCCGCCCAGGCAAACCCCTGCAGCGACAACGAAAACAGACGCGTTGCGTTTAATCAACATCAAAGCGACGCTGGCAGCCAGCGCAAGCGCACAGCACACGACGGCTCTGAGTAAACAGGAGTCAATGGATACTGTTCTCAAATGGGACCACGCAAACGCGCAAGCGCACCATGCGGACAGTCCGAGCATCAGCGCAAGCGGCACGTGTGGGCGCGAAGAACGCAGATCGCCTTTCGAATGCTGCGACCCCATGTTCGCCGCTATCCGGTCGAATAGCCGCATCTCTTATCCGACGGTGATACGATCGGCTAGCTCCGCGTACTTTTTGTCCCCGATCCCCGAGACGCGCTTAAGGTCCTCCGGAGACGAAAACGGACCGTTGGCTTCCCGATCTGCGATGATCTTCTGGGCGGTGGACTCGCCGATGCCCGGAAGCGTATCGAGCTGTTCCGCCGTTGCGGTGTTGATGTTGACCTTCCCAGCGGGGCTGGCGCCACCATCAGCGGCGGCCTGAAGCTCCTGCATGCGCTCCTCGGCCGTCGGCACGATGACCTGCTCCCCGTCGACGAGAATGCGTGCAAGGTTGAGCGCATCGCCTGAAGCATCATCAGCCAGCCCGCCGGCAGCGTCGATCGCATCCGATACGCGCGACCCTTCTGGAAGCTCGTAGACACCCGAAGAGACGACCGCTCCGCTCACATGCACGACGACGACTCGATCCGCGCCGGCCGTGGAAAGATCTGTATCCTCGCCCGATGCGGCATCCTCCCCTTCTTCGACCGCGACAGCATCGTCCCCTATTGGAAACGAAGTCTGATCAGAGGAAAGGCCGCCGGTGACCACGGCGATCGCGATCCCCAGCACAGCGATGATGACGGCGCCGATTCCCACAAGGACGAAGACATTGGGACCATCGGACAAATGAAGCTTTGCCTTAAGGGAATCGGAGCTTTCCTGGAACGGCATGCGCATCTCCTTCGACATCGATCGAGCGGAGAAAAGATAACGCCCGCGTCTCCCATCAGGAGCGCGCGGGCGTCATGCGGATGCCATGCGTATTCTACGGCTACCTGACGCGTTTCTTATACGAAGGACATGCGTAATCGTGCACCTCGGCGGCATCCGCAAGCTGCACGACCCACTGATCTATGGGAAGCGCCGACTCTGCTTCGAGGACGCGGGGGATCTTCGCGTGGGTTTCGGGATTTCGCGGCATGAACAACGTGCAACAGTCAGGAGCGTCCTGAGAGGAGATCTCGAAGGTTCCCAAACGCTGCGCTTCGCGGATGATCTCTATCTTGTCGGTGCCGATCAAGGGCCTGAACACCGGGCACTCCACCGCAGCGTCCGTGCAGCGGATATTATCGAGGGTCTGGGAAGCCACCTGCCCCAGGCTCTCACCGGTGACAAGGGCGCCGGCCCGCTCGCGACGCGCAATCTCCTCGGCGACCTTGAACATCAGACGGCGGTACAGGATGATACGCAGCTCGGGAGGAGCGGACAGGGAGATCTCGCGTTGGCAATCACCGAAGGGAACCACGTAAACGCGTGCGATGCAGCCGGTGCGCTCGAGCACCTGGGCGATATCGTCGACCAGCCATTCGCTGGCATCGGAGGTCTGGGGCCTGCCTGAAAAATGAACGCCGATGACGATCGCGCCGCGACGTGCCATGCGCCATGAGGCGACCGGCGAGTCGATGCCGCTCGACAGCAGCGAGACCACGCGCCCGGAACTGCCGACCGGCAGACCGCCCACACCCGGTTCGCTGCGTGCATACACGTAGGATGCGTTCTGCACGACCTCGATGCCCACCGTGACATCGGGATCTTTCATCTTCACCGCGACGTTGGGATACGCATCTGAGAGGTTGCCTCCGATGATGCGGTTCATATCTTGCGACCCCACAGGGAAATCCGTGTGGCTGCGGCGGGCATGCACTTTGAAGCTGGACATCTCCCCCGCCTCCGCCATCGCGGCGATGCCGGCCTCGGTCATCTGATCGATATCGCGCTCGCATTTGAACCCGCTCGAAACGCGCGCCACACCCGGAACGCGGGCGATGACGGCAGTAGCCTCAAGAGCGATCTCGGAAGACGTCCCTTCCTTGAAGAACACGCACAGCCGCCCGGAGATCCGATGAATGGTGACAACTGGAAACGGCGAGAGCAACGCCTCGAGGTTTTTGAGCAAACGCTCCTCGAACGCCTTGCGATTATGCCCCTTGAGCCCGATCTCATGGTAATGGACAAGGCAAATGCGCTGATAGTCGCTCATATAAGGTAACTCCCTAACCGAAACATCTTGACAGGGCGTGACAGGGGATGTCCTGTCACGTTAGCAATTATTCAAACACGACGAAGGCACGTCCCCCGTCACGTTAACCCTACTCCAGGCGTATAGAAGAACCCCAGGTCATTGGTAACGTCAGCGAGAAGCCCCCTCGTGCGTGAGATTCGCGGGATCGCCGATGCGAAGCGTACTTCGGTACGCGAGTATCGAGGATCGCGCGAAGATCACGTGCGAGGGGGCTTCGCAGCGTCAACCGATTACGCGTGTCGTAGACACGCGTAATCCTAATGATTGTGAACGTCGATCGTGGACGGATCGTAGGAGATATCGCCGCGGGAAACCTCGTTGAAGGCGATGGTCAGGGGCTTTTTGTCAGCCGCGCGGGCGATCTCGACAGCGGTCTGCAGCTGGATGGCGCGATCGCGCTGGCCGCGCATCATGTCGTTGATGTCATGCGCGCGCTTGGAAGCGAGGGCGCACAGCAGAAAGCGATCGTTGTCGGTCTGGTCGAGCAGCACGTCGATCTTCGGTTCGATAATGCTCATCAGTTTGTTCCTTAGTTCTTATCCCGGTCAGCGAATGATTCGACATAGGACACGAGCTCGTCAGTCGCCCGGTCGAGATCGTCGTTGACCAACTGCTTATCATAGTCGTCCTTGCGCGAGAGCTCTTTGACAGCCGCTTCCATACGCTTTTGGACAACGGCCTCATCCTCGGTGCCCCTTCCGCGCAGACGGCGCTCAAGCTCTTCGAGCGACGGAGGCACCACGAAGACGAGATGGGCCTCGGGCATCTTATCGCGCACCTGGAAGGCTCCTTGGACATCGATCTCCAGGACGATCTGCTTGCCGGCGGCAATCATATCCTGGATGCGCTTGAGGGGCGTTCCGTAGCAATGGTCCGCATAGCGCGCCCATTCGAGGAACCCGTCCTTGCGAACCAGATCCATGAACGCCTCTTCGGTCAAGAAGTCGTACTGAACGCCGTCGACCTCTCCCTCGCGAGGCGCCCGCGTGGTCATGGAGCGGGACACCCACACGTCGGGAACCCTCTGCGCAAGACGGGCCACCAGCGTGCCCTTGCCGGCACCTGATGGCCCAGAAATGACAAAAAGATTGCCGTGACGCATACGGCAGTTTAGCCCAAACGCTCCAGAAGGGCAGCCTGCTGGCGGTCGCCAAGACCGCGCAGACGACGGCTTTCGGCGATCTGCAGATCCTTCATGACCTTCTCAGCCTTGGCCTTGCCATAGCCGGGCAGCGTCTCGATGAGGGTGGAAACCTTCATGCGGCCGACGATGGGATCGTCCTTCATGCCCAGAACATCCTTCAAGCTGAGCTTGCCGGACTTGAGATCGTCGCGGACCTCGGCGCGCTTGATACGGGCGGCCTTGGCCTTCTCCAGAGCGGCCTGACGCTCTTCAGGGCTGAGTTGAGGGATTGCCATAATGTGTCTCTCCTTCTTTAAACGAAAGCGATTGTGAGATACTATCACGCCGAACTGCGCAAACATAGCGCGGAGCGCGGCAATTCTGGAAAAATCCAGGGCACCTGCACACACCGATTCCCTAATGACGTTGACTATTAAAGCCCATCAGGCGTTTTGATGCAAGCGAAACCACACTATAACGACGAAACGATTGCATCGAAGGCGGCGGCAGGATCCTCGGCCTGCGTGATCGGGCGTCCCACCACGATATGGGATGCTCCCGCCGCAAACGCGTCGGCCGGCGTGGCGACGCGGCTTTGATCGCCCTTCGACGATCCCGCGGGCCTCACGCCGGGCGTGACGATGTAGGCGTCGGGTCCTAGGATATCGCGCAGCATCCGCGCCTCCTGCGGCGACGCGACGACGCCGGAGATCCCGGCCTCCTTGGCCAGCAGGGCCAACGCTCCCACCTGCTCCTCCATAGCGCGCTCCACGCCGATGCGTTTGAGCGTGGGCTCATCCATGCTGGTGAGCACGGTGATGCCGAGCGTCGCGGGAAGCTGGCGCCCTGTCTGCTCGCACACGCGCTCGACGCCGCGCTGCGCCGCCTGCATCATGGCGACGCCGCCGGACGCGTGCATCGTCAGCATGTCCGCGCCGCTGGCCACCGCGGATGCCGCAGCACCTTCAACTTGATGGGGGATGTCGTGGAACTTGAGGTCCAAGAAGACGTTGAAGCCCAGATCCTTGAACGCCTTGACGATGGAAGGACCCTCGGCATAGTACAGCGTCATGCCCACCTTGAGCCAACGCGCCTTGCCGGCGAGAAGGCCCGCCAGGCGCTTGGCTTCGGCGGCATCGCAATCCAAGGCGACGATGATGCGCTCGGATGCGGGGATATCGTTGAAGTGGGTTAGCATTCCAATGCTCCAATCAAGTCGGTGACGCGCTCGATGCCATGGCGTTCGCAGTAATCCTTGATGACGTCGATGACATCCTCGGTCGCGCGTGGATTGTAGAAGTTGGCGGTGCCGACGGCAACCGCCGTGGCGCCGGCGAGCATGAACTCGACGGCGTCGGTCCCCGATTCGATGCCGCCCATGCCGAGCAGCGGGACGTTCACGGCCTTGTGGCACTCCCACACCATGCGCAGCGCGACGGGCTTGACCGCAGGACCGGAGAAGCCGCCCACCACGCGGGCAAGGACCGGCTTGCGGCGCTCGGCGTCGATTGCCATGCCCATGAGCGTGTTGATGAGGGACAGCACATCGGCTCCCGCAGCCTCCGCCGCGCGTGCGATCTCGGTGATGTCGGTGACGTTGGGCGTGAGCTTGACGATGAGCGGACGCTTGGTCGCAGCGCGGCACAGCCCCACCACCTCGGTGACGCTTTT
Organism: uncultured Eggerthellaceae bacterium; assembly: GCA_958452575.1. Classification (GTDB taxonomy): domain Bacteria; phylum Actinomycetota; class Coriobacteriia; order Coriobacteriales; family Eggerthellaceae; genus Aphodovivens. The sequence continues at coordinate 284,894 of CAUDUM010000001.1, read as the reverse complement.
GGGATCCGTTCCGATCGTCATACCGCCCGCATCCACATTGGGGCACGAGATGTTGACCTCGTAGGCATCCACCGGCGCGTCTTCTAGCGCTTCGATGACCTGAACGTACTCGCCGAAGCTGTGGCCCGAGACGTTGACGATGACCGTGGCGCCCTTGCTCTCGAGCCACGGAAGCTCGACCTCCTTGAGGTGGGCCACACCGGGATTCTGCAAACCGATGGAATTGAGCATGCCGCTGGGGGTCTCGGCGATACGGGGGCTTGCGTTGCCCTCCCACCCGTTGAGCGAGACGCCTTTGGTCGTGACGGCGCCCAGTCCGACGACGTCGACGAAATCGGCGTACTCCATGCCCGCAGCAAACGTTCCCGACGCTGTGGTGACGGGATTCTTCATGGCGAGACCGCCCAGGTTGACCTTCATATCGACCATTTACCACACCACCTTTTGAGCATCGAACACAGGGCCGTCGACGCAGGCGCGCTTCTTGCCATCGACCGTGTCGACGACGCAGGACAGGCAGGCGCCGATGCCGCACGCCATGCGCTTCTCCATCGACACCTCGCAGCGCACTCCGGCTTCGGCGGCGATGCCGGCGACGATCTTCATGAGCGGTTCGGGTCCGCACACCGCGACGTAATCGTAAGGGGCGCCCTCGGCGGATGCCTCGGCAAGTGCCTCTTCGACAAGAGAGGTGCAAAAGCCCGCGCGTCCGTACGTTCCGTCATCGGTGGCGCAGCGCGGCTCCTCGCCTAACAGCTCCGCATAACGCTGACGGCAGACGAGCGCGTCTTCGGTCTGCGCGCCCAAGACGACGTCGACGGACGCATCGGTAGCGACGATTTGCTCGCACAGCATGAACAGAGGAGCTGCTCCCACGCCGCCTCCGACAAGCAGGCAGCGACCCGCCGCAGGAGGATTCCAGGTGGCTCCCACCGGACCGATGAGCTCGCATTCCTCGCCGGGTTCCAAACCGGTCATATGGTCCGTGCCGAATCCGACGACCTGGTACAGGATATCGACGGTGCCGGCCTCGGAATCGCAGGCATACACCGAGAACGGTCGGCGCAAAATGTGCGCCTCCATGCGGGGCACCTTCATATGCACGAACTGGCCGGGCTTGATGGAAGCCGCGATATGCGGAGCATCAAGCACCATGAGGTGGAGGCGCGGGCCGACGAACCCGTTGGAGAGGATCTGCGCCTTCTCGTTTACCAAAGCCATGAAAGCTCCTTTCTCCTAGCGCTCGGCGGCGGCAGGCCCCTCCCATTGCGGGAGATCCTGCAACGCCACGACGTCGAATCCGGCGTCCTTGGAAACCTCCATGCCGGCGACGAACGCCTGGGCGGCCGAAAGCGTGGTCACATAGGTCAACCCGTGGCGGACGGCGGCGGCTCGCAGCTCGTAGCCGTCCGAACGGGTCTCGTGGCCAAAGGGCGTGTTGATCATAAGGGTGACCTCGCCCGACGCGATGCGGTCGATGACGTTGGGCGAGCCCTCGCGGACCTTCTTGACAAGCTCGCACTCGATACCAGCGGCGCGCAGGGCACGCTCGGTTCCCGCCGTCGCGACGATCTTAAAACCGAGGCGCGCGATGTCACGGGCGATCGGAATGATGGAGCGCTTGTCGCGATCGCACACGCTGATGAAGACCGTCCCCTCCTGCGGCAGCTCATAGCTGATGGCAAGCTGGGTCTTCGCATAGGCAGCCGGGAAGTTGCGGGCGATGCCCATGACTTCGCCCGTCGATTTCATCTCGGGGCCCAGCACGACGTCGGCGCCGGGGAATCGTCCGAACGGCATGACGGCCTCTTTGACGCTGAAGTGCTCCATACGACGCTCATCGTCGGGGAGGTTCAGATCGGCAAGCTTCTCCCCCGCCATGACGCGCGCGGCGAGCTTGGCGAGCGGCACACCGGTCGCCTTGGACACGAACGGCACGGTGCGGCTGGCGCGCGGGTTTGCCTCGATGACGTAGATCACCGTGTCCTTGATGGCGAACTGGATGTTGATCAGGCCCACGACGCCCAGGCGCAGCGCAAGGCGACGTGCGATCGAGCGCAACTGCGAGACCAGCGCCTCGGAGAGAGCGAACGGAGGCGTGCAGCACGCCGAGTCGCCGGAATGGATGCCTGCCTCCTCGATATGCTCGAGCACGCCGCCCACGTAGACGCGTTCTCCATCGCACAGCGCATCCAGATCGACCTCGACGGCACCCTCGAGGAATCGATCGAGGTAGACGGGGTGGTCGGGCGAGATCTTTGCAGCCTCTCCCATGTACTTCTCAAGCTGCGCGCCGTCGTAGACGATCGCCATGCCGCGACCGCCCAGCACGTAGCTCGGACGCACCAGCAACGGAAAACCGATGCGGTCGGCCACCTGGCACGCTTCTTCGAACGTGATTGCCTCGCCGGCAGCCGGATAGGTGATCGCTAGCTCGTCGAGGATTGCGGCAAAACGCTCGCGGTCCTCGGCGAGGTCGATGGCCTCGGGCTGCGTGCCCATGATCGGAACACCCGCCTCCAGCAGCGGCTTGGCCAGCTTGAGCGGGGTCTGGCCGCCAAGCGTCACGATGACGCCGTCAGGCTGCTCAGCGTCGACGATGTCCATGACATCCTCGTAGGTGAGCGGCTCGAAGTACAGCTTGTCGGAGGTGTCGTAGTCGGTCGACACCGTCTCGGGGTTGCAGTTGACCATGATGGTCTCGTATCCCTCGTCATGCAGCGCATACGAGGCGTGGACGCAGCAGTAGTCGAACTCGATGCCCTGCCCGATCCTGTTGGGACCGGCGCCGAGGATCATGACGCGCTTCCTGTCGCCCGCCTCGACCTCGGTCTCGTCGGCGTCGTAGGTCTTGTAGTGATAGGCAGTCTTGCTGGGGAACTCGGCAGCACATGTGTCGACCGTCTTGAACGCGGGAACCACGCCGATGCTCTTGCGGCGCGCGCGGACCGAAAGCTCGTCTGCGCCCGTCAGATGGGCTATCTCGATGTCAGAGAGGCCGTAGCGCTTGGCGACGCGCATCGCTTCCGCATCGATCTGGTCGAGCGGAGTGCCGCGCAGCGCTTCCTGCACGGCGACGATGTCCGCCATGCGTGCGATGAAGAAACGGTCGATGCGGCTTGCCTTGGCAACCTGCTCGACCGTCCAGCCGCGGCGCAGCGCCTCGCCGATATGGTAGACGCGCTCGGCCGTCGGGCGCGTGATGAGCTCCTCTACGTCCGCATCGGAGGAAAGCGGGCCTTTGCCATCGGCTCCAAGGCCCGCACGCCCGTTCTCGAGGGAGCGCAACGCCTTGCCGAGCGCCTCCTCGAAGGTGCGTCCGATCGCCATGATCTCGCCGACCGCCTTCATGCGGGTCGACAGCGTGTCGTCGGTGCCCTGGAACTTCTCAAAGGCGAAGCGCGGCACCTTGACGACGCAGTAGTCGATCGAGGGTTCGAAACACGCCGGCGTCGCCTTGGTGATGTCGTTGACGATCTCGTCGAGCGTGAAGCCCACCGCCAGCTTGGCCGCCGCCTTGGCAATCGGGAAGCCGGTCGCCTTGGATGCCAGTGCCGAGGAGCGCGAGACGCGCGGGTTCATCTCGATGACGATCATGCGTCCGTTTGCGGGATTGACGGCGAACTGGACGTTGGAGCCGCCGGTTTCCACGCCGATCTTTTCGAGGATGGCCAGCGACGCGGCGCGCATGCGCTGATACTCGACGTCGGAGAGCGTCTGCGCGGGCGCGACCGTGATCGAGTCGCCGGTGTGGACGCCCATCGCGTCGAAGTTCTCGATGGAGCACACGATGATGCCGTTGCCGGCCCGATCGCGCATGACCTCCATCTCGTATTCCTTCCAACCCTCGATGCTCTCCTCGACGAGCACCTCGCCCGCCGGCGACAACTCGAGGCCTTGGGAGACGATCTGGACAAGCTCCTCGGGCGTATGCGCGATGCCGCCGCCCGCGCCGCCAAGGGTGTACGACGGACGCAGGACCACCGGGTATCCGAGCTCCCCGACGATGCGCTGCGCGTCCTCGACGGAGTAAGCGTAGCCGGAGCGCGCCGTTTCGATGCCGAGCTCGGCCATGCAGTCGTTGAACAGCTTGCGATCCTCGCCGCGCTGGATTGCCGCAAGGTCGCAACCGATCATCTCGACACCGTACTTGTCGAGGATCCCCTTCTCGGCCAGCTCGACGGCCGTGTTGAGGCCGGTCTGACCGCCCAGCGTGGGAAGCAGCGCGTCAGGTCGCTCCTTGGCGATGACCTTTTCCACGAACTCAGCGGTGATGGGCTCGACGTAGGTGCGGTCGGCCAGGCCGGGATCGGTCATGATCGTCGCGGGGTTGCTGTTGACCAGGATGACTCGGTAGCCGTCGGCCTTAAGGACCTTGCACGCCTGGGCGCCGGAATAGTCGAACTCGCACGCCTGGCCGATGACGATGGGGCCGGAGCCGATGACCAGGATGCTTTTAATGTCTTCGCGCTTGGGCATGTCTACTCCTCCCCTTCGGCGGCCGCAGGCTTGGGGGCGGAGCCGAACTTCCAGCCGGCCAGACGGTCTTGCGCGATATCGATGTCAAGGTAGTCGTCGCGACCGTCCATCAGGCGGGTGAACGCAGTGAACAGGTAATGCGCATCGGTCGGTCCCGGCGACGCCTCGGGGTGGTACTGCACGCTGAACGCGGGTATGTCGAGCAAGGCGATACCCTCGGCGGTGCCGTCGTTGAGGTTGACGTGCGTCAGACGGATGCGGCCGAAACGGGGGTTGTCCACCACGGGGGCGATGCCGCGCTCCACCCAGAAGCGCAAGTCGCCGTCGGCGGGATGCTCGGTCTCGCCGCCGGAGAGTTCGGGAATCAGCGTCCCCAGACTCGGAAACAAGATGCCGAATCCATGGTTTTGGGCGGTGATCTCGACGCGTCCGGTGAGCAGGTTCATCACAGGGTGGTTGCCGCCGCGATGGCCGAACTTTAGCTTTTCGATCTGCGCGCCGGCTGCCTTGCCGATCATCTGATGCCCCAGGCAGATGCCGAAGACGGGCAGCTTACCGAGCAGCTTCTGCACCTGGCTGTAGGTGCCGCTGACCGCGTCGGGATCGCCCGGGCCGTTGGACAGGAACACACCGTCGGGTTCCATCGCCAGCACGTCCTCGGCGGGCGTGTCCCACGGAACGACCGTAAGGTCGCAGCCGCAGCGGACCAGGTTCTGCAGGATCGACAGCTTAGCGCCGCAGTCGTAGGCGACCACCTTGTGCTTGGACTCAGCGGGAGCGGTGAGCGCGAACCCCTGCGATGCGGGCAGAGATGCCACATCGAACGGATGCGGGGAATCGCACGAGACGGTGGCGGCAAGGTTCTCTCCGACGATGGAGGCGCTGGCGCGCACCTTGGACAAAAGGCTGTAGACATCGGTGTCGACGGTCGAGATCACCGCGCGCTGAGCGCCGGCGTCGCGCACGTGCCGCACGAGAGCGCGCGTATCGACGCCCTCGATCGCGATGATTCCGTTGTCTTCGAGAAAGCGCGGAAGCGATATATCGCAGCGCCAGTTACTGGGCACTTGACACATATCGCGCACCACAAGCCCGCGGCAGGCGGGCTTGGCGCGCTGGACGTCCTCGAGATTGACGCCGTAATTGCCGATCTGCGGATACGTCATCGTTATGATCTGGCCCGCATACGACGGGTCGGTGATGACCTCGAGGTAGCCCTCGAGAGAAGTGTTGAAGCAGATCTCGCCGAAGGCCTCGCCTTCGGCCGCGCAAGCGCTGCCCTCAAACACCGCGCCGTCCTCCAGGACGAGCATCGCAGGTCGGGCCTGCGGTTTGGACGTTGCCTGGAGGAGCTTATCGCTTAGGTTACTCAACAATGGCTCCTTTCTCCATGGTGGCGTAGCCGCCCACGTACACGTCGGTGGCGCGCCCCACGAGCTCGCATCCGATGAATGCTGAATTCTGAGCCTTCGACTCGAAATCCTCCGTCGCAACCGTCCACTCGACCGAAGGATCGATCACAGTGAAGTCTGCGACGCTGCCGGGCTCGAAGGAGACGCGTTCGGCGCGGATGATCCGGCGGGGGCTGACCGCCATCAGCTCGACCATGCGGTTCCAATCGATGATGCCTGGTTTGACAAGGTTGGTGATGATCAGGCCGAGGGAGGTTTCGATTCCCGTCATGCCGAAAGGCGCACGCTCGAACTCACGGTCCTTCTCGAACTTGCAGTGCGGAGCATGATCGGTGACGATCGCGTCGACGGTCCCGTCCACCACGCCCTCGATGAGCGCTTTGCAATCCTCCTGCGTGCGCAGCGGCGGGTTGACCTTGAAGTTGGTGTTGTAGTCCTGGGTGATGTCGTCCTCGGACAAAAAGAGGTGATGGGGCGTCACCTCGCAGGTGACCGGAAGCCCCTCGGCCTTGGCGGCGCGCACCATGTCCAGGCCGCGCGCGGTGCTCAGGTGCTGGATGTGCAACGGGCATCCCGTAAGGCGGCAAACCGCGATGTCGCGGCCGATCTGGATCTCCTCGCCCTCGGCGGGCCAGCCCAAAAGCCCCAAGCGCGTGGACGCAACGCCCTCATTGACCTGGCCCTCGCCGACCAGGCCCTCATCCTGACAGTGGCTCATGACGACGCGGTCGAACTGCTTGGCGTAATCCATGACGCGGCGCATCATGCCGCTGTCCTGGACCCCGCGACCGTCGTCGGTGAACGCGCAGGCGCCGTGGGCGACCATATCGCCCATCTCGGAAAGCGTTTCGCCCTTAAGGCCCTGGGTGCAGGCGCCCACCACCTCGACGCGGCACTTCCCCACCTCGGCGGCGCGGCTCTTCACGTACTCGACGATCTGGCCGTTGTCGATGGTGGGCTTGGTGTTGGGCATGCAGGCGACCGTCGTGAAGCCGCCATGCGCGGCGGCGCGGGTGCCCGAGGCGATGTCCTCCTTCTGCTCCAAGCCGGGATCGCGCAGATGGACGTGAATGTCGACGAGTCCGGGGACGAGGATCTTGCCGGACAAATCGCGCTCCACGCCCTTGGGCATCTCGAGATCGTGTCCGACCTCGACAACGCGACCGTCGCGGATGAGTACGTCGCAGACCTCGTCGAGATCGATTTGCGGATCGATGACGCGGGCGTTTTTAAGCATCAGTGCCATGATCGTTGCCTCCTAACAGCAGATACAGGGCCGCCATGCGCACCAAGACGCCGGCGTAGACTTGATCGAGGATGCTTGAGCGTTCAAGGTGGTCCGCCATGTAATCGTCCAGCTCGACGCCGCGGTTGAGCGGGCCGGGATGGCAGACGATCGCTTCGGGCTTCATGAGCTTCTCGCGTTCGCGCGTGAGACCGAAAAGCATGTTGTACTCGCGCAGGCTCGGGAAGGGCGCGCCCTCCAGACGCTCGCGCTGGATGCGCAGCATGTAGACGACGTCGAGCTGCGGCAGAACCGCATCCAGATCGCTGGACACGTGATCCACGCCAAGCAGCTCGGGCTTGGCGGGCATCAACGTCGGAGGGCCGATTACCGTGACCTCGGCGCCCATCGTTTTGAGTCCGGGGATGAGGGATCCGCACACGCGAGAATGGCTGATGTCGCCGACGATGCCGACGTGCAGGCCCTCGATCCTGCCGAATTGCTTGCGCATCGTGTACAGGTCGAGCAGCGCCTGCGTCGGATGCTGGTGCTTGCCGTCGCCGGCGTCGATGACCGGCACACCGGAAGCCTGGGCCACCTGGTACGGCACCCCCGCATGCTTGTCGCGCACCACGATGAGGTCGACTTTGTAGGAGCACAAGGTACGCACGGTGTCCAACAGGCTCTCGCCTTTAACGGTGGAGGTCGACGAGCCGCCGAAGTTCAGCGTATCGCACGAAAGCCTCTTCTCGGCGATCTCGAACGAGCTGCGCGTGCGCGTGGAGGGCTCGTTGAACATGTTGACGACGGTGTAGCCTTTGAGCGTGGGGACCTTCTTGATCCTGCGCTCGTTGACCTCGCGGAACCGCTCGGCGATATCCAGGATGAGCGTGATGTCCTCGGCTGAGTACTCAGTCAGATCGATCAGATGGCGATGGTTGAATGCCATGGCTATTCCTCCCCTCTATCGCCGATAGGCGCTGCGTGGGCACGGTCGCCCGGAGCAAGCGAGAGGATCTCGACCGCGGAGATCCCATCGACCTCGTCGAGGAACAGGCGGACGTTCTCCTCGAGGGATGAGGGAACGTTCTTGCCAACGAAATCGGCGCGGATGGGCAGCTGCCGATGACCGCGGTCGACGAGCACGGCGAGCTGGACGCATGCGGGACGCCCGATGTCCATCAGGGCGTCAAGCGCCGCGCGGATGGTGCGGCCGGTGAACAGGACGTCGTCGACGAGCACGATGGTCTTGCCGTCGATGTCGAAGGGGATCTGAGTCGAGTGGACCTCGGGGCTGAAGTACGTCGCGAAATCGTCGCGATACAGGCTGATATCCAGCCTGCCCAGCGGAACGTCCACCCCCTCGATCGATCCGATGCGCTGCGCGAGCCGCTTGGCAAGCAGATCGCCGCGCGTGACGATGCCGACGAGAGCGAGATTGTCCGCCCCCTTGTTGGCCTCGAGGATCTGATGGGCGATGCGCGTGAGGGATCGGTCGATCTCCTGCGCGTCCATGCAGATCGATTTGACGTTTCCGCCGTCGTTCATGCACACCCCTTTCACCGAGTGGGTGCAGATGGCTCCCGGCATCGGGAGATGCGTGGCGCAATGGCCCCTCCCCGCGCAAAAAAAAAGCCTCTGCGACGGACAAAGGCTTGCAATCGCTCGCATCCTTTTCCCGTGGATGCTCGGAAGTATCCGCCTTGTCGGTCTCTCTGTACCGCATTTAAAGACAAGACGAGTATACGCGCTATCATCCGGCCTGATAACCCCCCAATCACCCTAAAAGACCCGGCGAAACGGCATCGAAACATCCAATGCGCAATATCAAGGGGAAAGGCCCGTCCTGCGCACAAAAGCCTGCGGAGCCTTGTGCGCTCAAAAGCGATGGTGCGACGAACGGCGTCAAAGCGGAGGCGCCAAGCGAACGTTAGCTTTCGACGATGCGGTCGGGGTGGCTGAGAACGCGCAACGAACCATCGCGGCAATGCGAGATGAGCGTGATGCCAAGGGCCGCGGCGCGACATGCGGCATCGTCGGTGGCGGATTTGCGCGACACGAGCACCGGGCACCCTGCACGGTAGGCCTTGAGCGCCATCTCGGTGCTGATGCGGCCGGTGATGAAAAGCGCCTTGTCCGAAAGACCGATGCGGTCAAGCCACGCTTGGCCGATGAGCTTGTCCATGGCGTTATGGCGGCCGATGTCCTCCCTCACCATGATCAAATCGGCGCTCACGGCATCCCCGACGCCGCAACCGTGAACGCATTCGCCCGTGTTGCGGCGCGGACTCTTGCGGCAAAGGGAATCCATCTGGGAAAGCAGGTTATCAGGGTCGAACACCGACGCAGTGACCAAGGGGGACGGCGCGGGAATCTCCACTCCACGCAAAAGAGCGGACTGCGCGCACCCGGAAGAAGTCACCCGATGCAGCGGCGTATAGGAGGCATCGACGGATTCGTCGCTCTCGACATAAACCGCGCTGACGGCGGCATCTTCGCGAACAGAGACGAGGCCATCGCGCTCAGCGATCAAGCCTTCTGCGAGAAGATAGCCTATCGCAAGCTCGGAGAGCCCGTGAGGGCTGCCTTGGCTCACGGCGACGGGAACGCCGTTGAGGAAGATGCGGATCGGCCGCTCGGGAGAGGCAGTCTGCCCGGTCAGACAATATTCCACTTTCGCCATGGTTTGGATTCCTCTCTCCTGATCGAATTTCCCCGTGTTCTGATTCAGCGTCTAACAGATCTTCCGTACTCCAAAATTAGGCATCCGAGCATGCAGCGTTGCGCATATTCGCATCGACAGCAAAGATCTCGCCAGTCGCGTCGATGCGCTTCCATACGCACGTCATTCGTAGAAGCCTCGCGCTATTCCTCCCCTTTATGCACCGAAGCTCCACCAGCGATGGAGGGATCCGCGGCGATAGCGTCCAAGCGCGCCATCACGACGTCCTCGACCTCGAAGCTGAACGGGGCAAGCTGCAGCTCGTCCTCCTCGAAGACGGAACGGATGTAGCCGCCGCACTCGTCGCACGATTGGATCCGATGGGCGTCATCGCCCTCGATGCTGTGATAGTGCAAATGCCCCTGATTGCGCGTGCCGCACCGCACGCAGCGGACGCGCTCGAACTCCCACACCGCTCCGCACTGCCCGCACCAAAGCGTGCGCGGGCGGCCCTTGGTGGCGGCGCCGCCGGCAACCCGCGCGACGGCGGGCTCGCATCCGCAGACCGGGCACGTCGTGAAGCGGCGCTGATCGATGCCGGCATCCGCGATCGCCTTGAGGGCGCGCTGCGCGGGTTGTTCCAAAAACGGACGCAGAGCGAGCGAAGCGAGCAAGGTCGCCATGCGCGCCGACGTCTCGTCCATGCCGAGCGAGGCGCAGGCTCCCTGGAAGTCCTCGAGCCACGCTCCGGGCTGCGCCCCCGCGTTCTGCAGGACGGGGGACCCGACGACCTTGGCCCAATCGACGCCCGCGAGCGCCGCGGACGCCTCCGGTGCGAGCGCGCCCTGGTAATCCATGCAGCGCACGAGGCGTTCGATGGCCTTGCCGTGCAGCGCGGGATCGATGCGCACGGGGCTGACGGAAAGGACGGTGGCTCCCGATTGGAGCGCATCGATCAGGGACTGGGTCGAGGGAACACGCCACGCCGACCCCTCGCCGAGCTCCTGCGCGATCGCATCCTGCGCTCCCCACAGCTCGCGGAACAGCGCGAGCCGCGAGGCGTCGGAGGCGTCGAGGCCGTCCCGGTAGGCCGCGATGGCCGCATCGATTGCCTTTATGTTCATGGAAGATCCTCCCCCGTTGTCCGAGGGGAAGGCGCGATTGTGGCGCGTCCTTCCCGCTTTCGATCCCTTGCGGAGCGCCCATCCGCATCCGTGAGCCGATGGGCGCCGCGCAAGGGGCTGGCCCGATCGAACCCGGCCAGCCCTCGAAGATGCGATACGGCTACTTCTTGGCCTTGACCTCGACCACGTTCTCGCCGGACTCGATCTCCTCGCGCGCCCAGTGGCCCCAATGGTACAGGGCGTCGGACTCGGAGACCATGCCGTTGCCGAACATGAGCTTGTGCGTGCCGCGGTAGGGCTGGAAGATGCCCGCGCCCAGGAAGATGTGGGCCAGGCCGAAGACGCAGATGATCAAGAAGCCCAGATCATGTAGGAACAGCATGACGCCATGCAGGCCGCCGGGCAGGTCGACCACCGTCGATCCCAGAAGCAGGATCACGCCCGTGACCGCCATGATCAGGCCGGCGAGCCACAGCATGCCGTCGGCGAAGCGCTGGCCGGACTTGACCTCGCGCTGGTCGGGCATGTGGATCCACTTGGCCATGAACAGGTACGGGAAGAACAGCGCCATCCACTTCTTGTCGTCGGAATCCCACTTGGCGAACAGGTTCTTGAAGATGTGCGCCACGCCCTTGGGCGCGAGGATAGCGCTGACGAGCGGCACCACGACGAACACGACGCCGATGACGCGGTGCGACATGCGGATGGCGAAGACCGCATCCGGGCCGATCGCCTGGGTCAGCGGCGGGACGAAGACGAACAGGCCGCTGATGCACAGCAGGATGCAGCAGATGATCGTCACATCATGGGTGATGCGCGCCTGCTTGGAATGGCGCTTGATGTAGCGCACGTTGCCCGATGCGCGCTGGCCCTCGAGGAACTCTTGGTTCTTCTGGGCCTGCTCGGGCGAGACCTTAACGGTGCTACTCATCGTCGCCTCCCTTCCCCTTGCCGATGTTCTCGAAGATGTGCTCCTTGACCGTCAGCTCGTCTTGGCCGTCGCCGTGCTTGACGACCTCGCCGGTGTCGGCGTCGACGGTATCTTGGGTCTCGGGGTTGTACGCTAGCTTGCGGCGCGAATAGCCGATGCCCAGGGCGAACATCGCGGCGAGGCCGGCGACCGTCACGCCGGTGAGGACGCCGGTGACGGGCTTCATCAGGTTGGTGAGCGTCGCCGCCGCGGGCACCTCCGGATCCTTGATCTGGCCGTGGGCCTCGATGCCGTACTTGAACACCTGGATCACGTGGAGGCCGCCGAGCTCGTCGGCGCCGTAGACGACCGCGTCGGTGTAGCCATGGTCGTGCAGCCACTCGACGCGCTCGTTGGCGAGCTGGATCATCTCCTCGCGCTGGCCGAACTTGAGCGCCTCGGGCTGGCAGGTGGTCACGCACGCGGGGGCCAGGCCCTGCGCCACGCGGTCCGGGCATCCCGTGCACTTGCTGACCTTGGTGTCGAGCCCCGCCTGGTAGCGCGGGACGTCGAACGGGCACGCCGAAGAGCAGTACTGGCAGCCGATGCACTTGGCCTCGTCGACCTCGACGAAGCCGGTCTCCTCGTTATGCGTGAGCGCGCCGCCCGGGCAGATGCTCACGCACGCCGCGTCGGTGCAGTGCTGGCATGCGCGGCGGCCGAACGCCCACTGGACGCCCTTGGATCCGCCGTTCTCCTCGGAGAACGTCATGATCAGGCGCGTCATGCCGTTGAGGTCGGGCGGATTCTGATAGGATCCGCTGAACTTGTTCTCGTTGAGCCCCGTCGGCGAAGGCAGGTCGTTCCAGCATTTGCAGGCGACCTGGCACCCCTTGCAGGCGGTGCACTTGGAGGAATCGTAGTAGATTGCCATCTCGGTCATGGTTCCAACACCTCCCCTACGCCTTCTCGATGTTCACGAGGAACGCCTTGTACTCGGGCGTCTGCGAATTGGGATCGCCGACGTTGGGAGTCAGGTCGTTCACCATGCTCTCGCTCGTGCCGAACACGCCGGCCCAGCCGAAGTGGTGCGTCAGGCCCACCAGATGCTGGATGTTGCCGTCCACCGTGAGGGGTTTGAGTCGCTTGGTCACCACCGTATCGACGACGACCGAGCCGCGGTTGTTCCACACGCGCACCTTGTCGCCGGCCTCGATGCCCTTCTCCGCAGCGAGCTCCTCGGAGATCTCGACGAACTGGGCGGGCATCGCCTCGACGAGCGCCGGGCAGGCGCGGGACTGGCCGCCGGTCTGCCAATGCTCGGTGACCGAGTAGGTGGTCGCGACGTACGGGAACTCCTCGACGGTGCCCTGCGCCGTCGACTCGTAGTCCTTGCCCAGGTAAACCGGGTTGTTGAGCGATCCGTTCATGATGTTTTCGGGAAGCGGGCTCTCGAACGGCTCGTAGTGCTCGGGTAGCGGGCCGTCGACCATGCCGTAGCTCTCAAGGCGCGCGTTCTGCTCCCAGAGCATGAAGAACGCGTTGTTGTTCGGGGGCACCGGCTTGCCGTTGTTCGACGACGTGAAGTCGCCCACGTCGACCATGTTCCACTCGTCGCCGGTCCATTCGACCAGCACGCGGTCGGGATTCCACGGCTTGCCCTCGGGGTCGGCCGAGGCGCGGTTGTACAGGATGCGGCGGTTGTTGGGCCACGCGTACGCCCAGTCGGAGTACAGGCCCAGGCCGCTGTCGTCCTCGGCATTGCGGCTGCCGATCGGCTGCTGCGCGGGATCGAGCGGGGCGTCGTTGTTGGTCCAGAAGCCCGAGTAGATCCACATCGCGCACGCGGTCGAGCCGTCGGCGGCAAGCTGCGAGTAGCCGCTCAGCAGGTCGATATGGGGATCGGCGCTCGTGGTGTTGCAGTCCGAACCGGCGATGCGGTAGCCGTTGAGCGCCCACGACACCGGCCTCGGGTCGATCTTGCCGTCGACGTAGTAGTCCCATTTGGTGTTGAGGATGGGAGCGGGGTTGGCGCCGCCCTCCTGCTTGTACAGATCGACGATGGAGGTCCACAGCCTGTCGACGATGTCGTAGTCGGGCTTGGCCTCGTCCCACGGCTCGACGGCCTGGTAGCGCCACTGCAGCCAGCGGCCGGAGTTGAGGATGGTGCCGGGCTTCTCGTAGATGAGGGCGCACGGCAGGAAGTAGACGGTCGTGTCGATCTCGGCCGCGTTCATGTCGGGCGCTTTCCAGAAAGAGGCCGCCTCCGTCTCGACCTGGTCGACGACGACGAGCCAATCGAGGTTGGCCATGGAGCGGCGCACGTTGCCCGCGTTGGGGGCGGAATGGCACGGGTTCATGCCCCAGCAGAAGTAGCCCTTGATGACGCCCTGCTTCATCAGCTCGAAGGTGGAGATGTGCGTGTAGTCCTGATCGCCCACGGCAGAGGGTACCTTGGGCCACCAATCGTAGCCGTAGTCGTTGTCCACGGTGGCCGCGTCGCCGAACCATTCCTTGAGGCTCGAGATGAGGAATTTGGGCTTGTTGGTGTAGTAGCCGGCGGAGTAGGTCTCGCCTTCCAGCCACTTGCGCAGGCTGGCACGACCGGTCGTGTTGGGCCACTTGAGGTAGGCGGGATGCTCGTTGACGAGCATGCCCATGTCGGTCGCGCCCTGGACGTTGGGCTCGCCGCGCAGCGCCGCCACGCCGCCGCCTGCCACGCCGACGTTGCCGAGCAGCAGCTGCAGGACGCTCATCGCGCGGGTGTTCTGCGCGCCGTAGGTGTGCTGCGTCTGGCCGAGCGCGTACAGGATGACGCCGGATTTGCCGGGAGCGGCCGTGGAGGCGTAGGTCTCGTACACCTCGCGCAGGATCGCCTCGTCCATGCCGCAGATGCGGCAGACGGTGCGAATGTCGTAGCGGTCGTAGTGCTTTTTGAACTGCTGGTAGACGCACATCGGATCCTGCAGCGTCATGTCGCGGCTCGGATGCTCGACGACGGGAGGCGTGAACTCTGGCACGCCCGGAGCCACGGCCCAAGAGTAATCGCCGAAGGTGTCCCATGTGCTCTCGGATTCCACCTGGTAATGCCACGAGTGCGCGTCATAGGTGCCCGTGTCCTCGTTCCAGCCGCTGAACAGGCCCGTCGAAGGATCGAACGAGTAGTCGGGATCCAGAAGGTAGCTGGCGTTGGTGTAGTTCAACAGGTAGGAGAAGTTGTACTCCGGAACCTCCTCGCCCGCCAGGTACTTCTGGAGGTTGGGCTCGATGAGGTTCTCGACGATGTAGTTGTACAGGCCGCCGTAGAACGCGATGTCGGTGCCCGAGCGGATCGGGCAGTAGATGTCGGCCATCTCGGCCGTGCGCGTGTAGCGGGGATCGACGACGATCCACTTGGCGCCGCGCTCGTGGGCCTTGTTGAGCCACTTGGCGCTGACGGGATGGTTCTCAACGCTGTTGGAACCGATGTTCATGATGACGTCGGTGTTTTGAAAATCGCACCAATGCGTGGTCATGGAGCCACGGCCAAACGATGCCGCCAGACCGGCGACGGTGGGGCCGTGTCAAACACGCGCCTGGTTGTCGATGGCGATGATGCCCAGCGAGCGCATCGCTTTGAGGATGAGGTACTCCTCCTCGGAGTTCTCCTGGGAGCCGCCGAGGCTCGCGATGCCCGGCGTGTAGTTAACGGTGAGGCCGTTCTCGGTCTCGACGAACGTCGCGTCGCGCGTGTCCTTGACCTTGCGCGCGATCTCCGCGACGGCGTCATCCCAGGTGATCTCCTCCCACTGGGAGGCGCCGGGACGGCGCACCATGGGGCGGGTGGCGCGGTCGGGGTTCTTGACGATCTCGCGCGTCTCGGGGTCGACGATGTTGCGCAGCTGGAACATCGTGGCGCCCTTGGGGCACAAGCCGCCCTGGTTGATGGGATGATCCGGGTCGCCCTCAAGGTTGATGAGCTCTCCGTCGCGCACCGAGCAAAGGGAGCCGCACCCACCTGCGCAATAGCAGCAGATATTGGTGCATTCCTCGGTGTTGACAAGCTTCCACTCGGCGTTGGGTTCGACCGCGTACGCGGGCGTCTGGGACGTCAGCTCGAACGCCATCGTCATGGCGAACGCGGCACCCGCGGCTTTAAAGAAGCCCCTGCGGGTAAGATCCATTCCTACTCCTCTCCTTGTAGATTCCGCTCGATAGGTTCAGACCTCCTTCCCTGACGCAGCAGTTGGGCTTTTGAGCATAAAGCAACCGCGAATAATTGAAGATGCCCTTAGTTTGCACCGGTCGTTCAAACGGGGTAATACCTCTGTAAACTTTTCTCGGTGTGCGGTTGTTATGCCTGATGAGGGCGTTGTCGATATTCGTCCTGCCCGCCGCTCGCCGACGGTTACGTCCCGCTCGGTGCGACTTGCAGGCAAAACGTGAATGCGCGTATTGGCCGACCCCGGAACAAGACGGTGCAGTATACTCACGCAAGACGAGAAGGAGGTGCCGGATGGCCGATAGCAAGCCCGATCAGATCAAGCTGACGTCGTTGACGACCAAGGGCGGTTGAGCGGCGAAATGGGGTCCGGGAGACCTCGAAGCGGTGCTGAGCACCATTGCCAAATCGCAGTTCGGCGCCAAGCGGGACGCCGATCGGTTGCTGCTGGGGTTCGAGACGAGCGACGACGCCGCCGTCTGGCTCCTGCGCGACGGGCTGGCCGCCGTTCTCACGGTGGACTTCTTCACGCCCGTCGTTGACGATCCCTACGAATTCGGACGCGTCGCCGCCGCCAACGCGCTCTCGGATGTGTTCGCGATGGGCGCGGTGCCGCATGTCGCGCTGAACCTGCTCGCGCTCGATAGCTCGCTTGGCGCGACCGTCGCGGGCGAGATCCTGCGCGGCGGCGCCGATGCGGTCGCCGAAGCGGGGGCGTTCGTCGCCGGCGGGCACACCATCGACGACGACGAGCCGAAATACGGCCTGTCCGTGTTCGGCACCGTCGATCCCGGGCGGCTCGTGCGCAACGAGGGGGCGCGTCCGGGAGACGCGCTGTATCTGACCAAGCCGCTCGGCACCGGCATCATGAGCGCCGCCCTCAAGATCGGCTCGATGACGGAAGGCGCGGCGCGCGGCGCGATCGAGTCGATGATGGAGCTCAACAAAGCGGGCGGCGAGGCGATGCTCGCGGCGAACGTCCACGCCTGCACCGACGTCACCGGCTTCGGCCTGGCGGGGCATCTGCACGAGATGGTCGAGGCGAGCGGCGTCGAAGCCGTGATCGACTTCGCGGCGCTCCCCCTGTTCGAAGGCGTTTGGGACCTTTCCTGCGCCTACTGCCGCCCCAACCGCTGCTTCTCGATCATGGACGAGGCGGAGGCCTACGTGCGGCAGGGCGCCCTCGATGACGAGGAGTTCGACAACCGCATGGGCGTCATCTGCGATCCGCAGACCTCAGGCGGGCTGCTTGTGGCATTGGCGCCCGAAGACGCAACCAAATTCGAGGCCGAATTCGAACGGAGGACGGGCAGGCGCCCGTCGCACATCGGTACGATAGAGGCAGGTGAAGCCGGAGCGATTCGCTTTATCGACGGCTAGCGGATGCCTTCGGAACCGCTGGACGATCAAACGGCGCGTTGCACCAACGTGTAGCGCGCCGTTTTCGTTGTCGCGGACTCGGAGGGCTCCTCACGATAGAGGGCTGCGAGCCCGGAAGGAACATCCATTGCGCTGAACAGGGCCGATGCCTGAGCGTCGTCATCCGTTTCAACCCTGAGAGCCATCCCGCAGCTCGCCGATATCTGACGCGGCGTGGGGATCATCGCAGAGGGAACAGCGCCAAGCGACGCCTCGGCCGCCATCGCGGCATGCGTCGACTCGAAGGCTATGACGTAGACGGGCATCGCTCCCCCTTGCTCGCGCTTCAAAGCCGCGCGCCGGCGATCCGGCGCGCGGTCCCGCAACAGGCGCGCTTACAGCGTGATGACCTTGGCGGCCTCGTGCATGCGCTCGAGGATATCGTACATGTTGGACACCTCGCCGACCTTGAGGTCGTCGCCGATGCCGAAGAAATTGAGGCACGTGCCGCACACGAGCACCTCGGTCCCCTTCTCCTGCAGGGCCGCGACGTTGTCGACGCACTGCTGCTCGGCATCGGGGCCGGCGATGAGCTTGACGCCTCCGTTCATGAACAGCAGCGAGCTGGGCACCTCGTCGGCCTCGGAGAGCGTGTAGAGCGCCATCTTCACGAGATTGCGGCCGAGCTGGGGGTCGCCCTCGCCCACCGCGTCGTGGTTGACGAAGACGGCGTAGCCGCAGCCGTTGGGACCGCACACGGCGCCGGCGGGAGCGGCCTGGGGAATGGCGATGTCGGTTGCCTGCGTGCCGTCGCCGGGCGCGAACGAGATGAGCCAGCCGCCCTCGATGGCGTCCACGGACACCGCCATGCCCTTCTTCGAGCCGAGGCGCGTGAGGTTCTTGACGGCGGTCTCGTTGTCCACCTGCACCGCGAGATCGGTGACGCCGGCGTCGAGCTCCTTCTTGGCGAGCACGAGCGGCTTGGGGCATTGCAGCCCGAACGCGTCGATGATCTTGGTTTCCATAGCGTATCGCTCCTTTCCTCCGCCGCGCCCTCCGACGCGGCGGCTTGCAAACGGCTCGCACAGCATCCTCGCGCGAAAGCCGCCTTTCCTGTCAGTATCGGGCTTCTGATCCTGCCATCATCAGCCCAGGTCGAAATAGCACCTAGTTCTGTTCCGCATCGAGCGCGATCGCGCGCAGGGCCGCGAGGGCGAGCTCGACTTCCTCGTCGGTGTTGAGATACGAGAAGCTGAAGCGCACCGCCCCCTGCTCGACGGTGTCGAGGGCCTCGTGCATCAAAGGCGCGCAGTGCGCTCCCGCGCGCGTGCAGACGCCGAACTCGCTGTTGAGCCGGAACGCCACCTCGCCGGAATCGACCTCCCCCACGTTGAGCGCGACGATCGCGCAGCGCCCGTCAGCCCCGCCGCCGAGGATCCTGACGCCCGGAATCGCCGCGGCTTCTTCGCGGAACCTTTCGGCAAGGCGCCTGTCGTGGCGGCAGACCTCCTCGATACCCTGTTCGAGGATGAAGGAGACGCCGGCGCCGAGGCCCGCTATCCCATGAGCGTTGAGCGTGCCGGCCTCCAAGCGCTCGGGCATGAAGGAGGGGTGGCGCTCGTCGAAGCTGTGGACGCCGGATCCGCCCACCTTCAACGGACGGACGTCGACGCCCTCCGCGACGCACAGCCCGCCGGTGCCCTGCGGGCCGAACAGGCCCTTGTGCCCGGTGAACGCGACGACGTCGAGCCCCTGGCCTCCTATGTCGATCGGCCAGGTGCCGGCCGTCTGCGCGGCGTCGACCACGATCCTCGCCCCGTGCGCGTGAGCCATGCGCGCGATGCGCTCGACGTCGTACACGTCCCCGGTGAGGTTGGAGGCGTGCGTGACGACGACGAGCCGCGTCGAGGGCTTGAACAGCGCCTCAAGCGCATCGTAGTCGAGGGATCCGTCAGCGGCGATCGGTGCGATATCGAGATCGATGGCGCCCGCATCGCGCAGGCGGTAGAGCGGTCGCAGCACCGAGTTGTGCGACGCGGCGGTGGTGATCGCATGGTCGCCCGCGTCGAGCAAACCCGCGATGGCGGTGTTAAGCGCCTCGGTCACGTTGGACGCGAACGCCACGCGCGATGCGTCGGGCGCACCGAGGAGCTCAGCGATCGCAAGACGGGCGCGGTAGACCGCCGTGTCGGCTTGAAGCGCCGAGGTATGCACGCCGCGGCCGACGCCGCCGAACGTGCGCATGGCATCCACTACGGCGTCGACGACCTGGGCAGGTTTGGACATCGTAGTGGCCGCGTTATCGAGATAGATCATCGCAGCCTCTTCCCGATGGGACGGTGGGTGATGGCGGAATGGTCGAAAATGCGTTAAGACGCCTCCCAACCAGCAGAAAGAATGTTAGGCTTCTTCAACGTACTTGCAGAACGCGACGCGTGCAGAATTCGCCATCACGCTACGAGAGAAGCGCAGACCTATACTAGCACGAGTTGACCGACAAACAGGAAAGGCTTTCGCACCATGGCAGGATCGCCCCAACATGAAGCTTTGCGCTCGCTGCCCCAAGTGGAGGAGCTGCTCCGCGACGCGCGGTTACAGCAGATCGCCGCGATCCTCCCGCGCAACGTCGTCGTGGAGGCGGCGCGCGGCGCCGTCGACGCGGTGCGGCAGCTGATCCTCGGCGGAAGCGAGGCCGCCGTCGACGCAGACGCCATCGCCGCCGACGCGGCTCGCCGCGCGCTGCAGACCGCGCGTCCCTCCCTGCGTCGCGTCATCAACGCCGCGGGCGTCGTGATCCACACGAACCTGGGCCGCAGCGTCCTTGCCGACCAGGCCGTCAAAGCGGCCGCGAGCGTCGCGGGAAGCTACTCGACGCTGGAATACGACACCGACGCGATGGCGCGCGGCAGCCGACACGATCACTGCGAGCGGCTGATCTGTCTTGCGACCGGCGCCGAGGCGGCCATGGCCGTCAACAACAACGCCGCCGCGGTGCTGCTCGTGCTCACCGAGTTCGCCAAGGGCCACGAAGCCGTGGTGTCACGCGGTCAGCTGGTGGAGATCGGCGGATCGTTCCGCATCCCCGACATCATGGAGCTTTCGGGCGCACGCATGGTGGAGGTGGGCACCACCAACAAGACGCATCCGGGCGATTACGCGCGGGCGATCACCGAGGACACCGCGATGCTCCTCAAGGTGCATCCCTCCAACTACCGCATGGCGGGTTTCACCGAGACCGTCTCCATCAAGGAGCTGCGCGCGATGGCCGACGAGGAAAACCGACTGCGCGCCGCGGAGCGTGCCGAGCGCCCGGCGGCAGCGCGCCGTGTCCGCGACGAGCGCGAGGATGCCGACCTGCTCGTGTACGAGGATCAGGGATCCGGCGCGCTCATCCGCCTCACCTGCTTCGGCGAGTACGCCGAGCCGACCGTCGAGGAGTCGCTGCGCGAAGGCTGCGATCTCATCTCGTTCTCGGGCGATAAGCTGCTCGGCGGACCCCAGGCGGGCATCATTGTCGGCAAGAAGGAGCTGATCGACCGCCTCAAGGCGAACCCCATCGCGCGCGCCGTCCGCCTCGACAAGATGACGCTCGCCGCGCTCGAGGAGACGCTGCGCATCTATCTCGATCCCGAGCGCGCGCTCGCCGAGATCCCCACCTTGCGTATGCTCTCCGCCACACCGGAAGAGCTGCGCCCCCGCGCGGAGGCGCTTGCGAAGGCGATCGTCGCCGCTCTGCCCGTCGACGCCGCCGACATCGACGTCGTCGACGAGATCTCGCGCGCGGGCGGCGGCGCCCTGCCCATGTGCGACATCCCCACACTCGCCGTGCGCGTCTCGTTCCGCAAGGGCAACGCGCTCGATTGCGACCGCTCCCTCGTCTCGCACCGCAGCACGCCGATCATCGGCCGCCTCAAGAAGGACGCGCTGCTGTTCGACGTCCGCACGCTCGTCCACGACGACGAGGTCGACGCGATCGCCGCCGGTCTCGTCGCCTACTTCGAAGGGATCTCCCGATGACCGACGCCAGCATCCCCGCGCCCTCGCTGATCCTGGGCACAGCAGGCCATATCGACCACGGAAAATCGACGCTCATCAGGGCGCTCACCGGCACCGATCCCGACCGCCTCGCGGAAGAGAAGCGGCGCGGCATCACCATCGAACTCGGCTTCGCGCAGCTTGCGCTTCCCGACGGCAGGACGATGGGCGTCGTCGACGTGCCCGGCCACGAGCGCTTCGTGCGGCAGATGATCGCGGGCGCGACCGGCATCGACGTCGCGCTCCTGTGCATCGCCGCCGATGACGGCGTCATGCCGCAGACGGTCGAGCATCTGCACGTGCTCGAGTTGCTCGGCGTGCGCACGATGGTCGTCGCGCTGACCAAATCCGACCTCGTCGACGCCGAGTGGGCGGAGTTCATGCGCGACGAGATCCGCGCCCGCCTTGCGGAGACGACGTACTCCTCGGCCCCGATCATCCCCGTGTCGGCAAACGACGGAACGGGCTTGGACGAACTCAAGCAGGCGATATCGGACGCCTGCGGCAAGACGGCGAGCGTCCACGACGCGGACGGCGCTCCTGCGCGCCTGCCGATCGACCGCGTCTTCACGATCAAGGGCTCCGGCACCGTCGTCACGGGCACGCTCTGGAGCGGCACGGTGAGCGTCGACGACGAGCTGGAGCTGCTTCCCGTCGGACGCCACGTGAGGGTGCGCAGCGTCCAGGAGCACGGAGCATCCGTCCAAACCGCCGCGGCGGGATCCCGCACGGCGCTTAACCTCGCGGGCATCGGCACCGATGAGGTGC
Source organism: uncultured Eggerthellaceae bacterium (assembly GCA_958452575.1). Classification (GTDB taxonomy): domain Bacteria; phylum Actinomycetota; class Coriobacteriia; order Coriobacteriales; family Eggerthellaceae; genus Aphodovivens. Next base: position 262,719 of record CAUDUM010000001.1, on the reverse strand, counting down.
GACCCGGCATGTTCCTCGCGACCCCGGGAGCCATCGCGCCGACGGACCGTTTCGACGCATGGTTCACCTACCTCGGCTCGGCGCGCAACGACAACCCGTTCGCATCCGGGACGACCGTGCGCGTCGCGCACGGCACCTCCGAGATCCCCGGCCGCGTGCTGCTGATGGACGGCGCTTCCAAGCTCGAACCCGGCGCCTCGGCGCTCGTGCAGGTCAGGCTGGAGGAGCCTTTGCCGCTCGCACGCGGCGACCGCTTCGTCGCCCGCACGTTCTCCCCCGTCGAGGTCGTCGCCGGCGGAGGGATCCTGCTCTGCCATCCGCGCAGGCGCACCACGCTTTCCTCCGACGAGCGCGCGATGCTCGAGGCGCTGCGCGACGGAAACGACGATGACGCCATCGACGCCTGCATCGCCGGGGAGGACGGCCTCGTCTCCGCGACGTCGATCTCGCACGCATGCGGAATCGCGCCTGCTGCCTGCGCCCTGCGCCTGCAGCGTCTTGTCGACGACGGAAAGCTCGATGCGCTCCGCGCGCCCAAGGCCAAAGAACCGCTCTACGGGAACCCCGCACGCATCTCCTCGCTGTGCTCGTCCGTGGAGAACGCGCTCATGAAGTACCACACGCTCAACCCCGAGAAGACGGGAGTCGGAAAGGCGGAGCTCGCGCGGCTTGCCGGGAAAGGCCTCGACGGGGACGCCTTCGACGCGATCCTGGATCGCCTCTCCTCCGAAGGCCGCGTGATCCTCGACGGCGGCGAGGTGAGCCATCGCAAAGCGGGCGCGGGCGCCAAGAAGCAGGAGGAGCAGGCGCGGGCCGCGCTCAAGGAAGCCCTCGACGCGGCCGGCATGACGCCGCCGACGATCGCCGCCCTCGCGCAGGAGCATGGGCTCTCAACGCAGCTCGCCCATAAAGCGCTCGGCTACCTGGAGGAGCAGGGGCTTGCGCGGCGCGTCGGGGACTACTACTTCGCGACCGCCGCGATGGAGAAGGCGGAGGAGGTCGTTGTCTCGCGCTTGACGGTCAACGGCCCTTCAAGCGCTGCCGATCTCAAAGACGCGCTGGGCGTGACGCGCAAGCACGCGATCCCCCTGCTCGAGTACATGGACACGCGCGGCATCACCCGCCGCGATGGCGACCTGCGAAGGCTTCCCTAGCAGGGATTGTGGCGTTCTGGACAACGCATTTGTCCAGAACGCCACAGTTTGAGGGGTTCTTCCCGTTACGAGCCCGTCATCAAGCCAGGTTGAGGAGTTCTTCCCATTTTCCGCCGTTAAACCCGCCCGATCTGGGAAGAACTCCTCAAAAGATGCACCGCCGATCCAGCGCAGCCGCCCGCCCCGCACAAGAAAAACGGCCGCACCCCGGAGAATGCGGCCGTATCGTTTCCGTGGCGGAGATGCATGCGAATCGAACGCACCCGAGACGTTCTGCGCGCCTCACAACGGCTTTGAAGGCCGCAGGGGCCACCAGGCCCCATCCATCTCCGTTTTTCAACCCGAACCATGCTAGCCTAAAGTCACCGGCTCGTCACTACAAAACACAACTTTCAACCGCAACTTCAGCAATTCCCCAACCGCACGTCGCGCAGATATCGGCGCGCGGCATCGGCCGCCTCCCTCAGCGTCGCGATCGGCGTCGGCGGACGGTCGGCCATGCGATGCTGGGGGAAGAACCTCGTGAGATGATAGGTGATGCCGGGATCGAGCGAGGCGAGCCACCGAGCGGCGTCAGCGATTTGCCCGACGTCGTCGTTGAGCCCCGGGATCACGAGCGTCGTGACCTCGAGATGGCAGCTCGGCACGGCGGCGAGCCTCTCGATGGTTCGGCGGACCGTCAGGTACTCGCCCGCGACAAGATCGTAGAAGTCCTGGGAGAAGCCCTTGAGATCGATGTTCGCCGCGTCGATCAAAGGGACGAGCTCCTCAAGCGGCTCGTCGCAAATCATCCCGTTGCTCACCACGACGTTGAGAAGGCCCGCCTCATGGGTGAGACGCGCGCAATCCCGCACGAACTCGAATCCAACCAGCGGCTCGTTGTAGGTGTAGGCGATGCCGATGCAGCCCCGATCGGCCAAACGAAGCGCCTGCTCCACCAGTTCGCCCGGCTCGACGCGATGCCAGCGGACCTCATGCTCGCCCGCTTGGGCGATCGAGGCGTTCTGGCAGAACGGGCAGGAAAGGTTGCAACCGAAGCTCCCCACCGACAGCACCGTCGAACCCGGACGGAACCGCGCGAACGGCTTCTTCTCGATCGGGTCGAGCGCGAGGGAGGTGGCAAGGCCGTAATTGAGGGAAACGACCTCCCCGTCGCGCGCGACACGCGCGCGACACCGTCCCACCGTCCCCTCGGCAAGCAAGCAGCGATGGGGGCAGATGCGGCAGACCGCACGTCCGCACCCCGCCTCCCCGGCATCGGTCTTCGGCGCCATGCCGCATGGCCGTCCGCGCTCTTCATCCACGCGTTGCCGCTGCACCTCCCCGCCCTCGAACCTTAACGATGTTCGAGAGGAGCGACCGAGAACCCCTTGCGCACGGGCAGCGCGCTCATCCACGGCGGGCCTCCCCTCCCCGGGCGTGCCGCTCGACGCGGAAACGCTCGAGCTCGATATCGCGTTCGTCCCAGCCGATCCCCGCCTTCCGTTTGGCGATCGCGACCTGCTGCTCGACCGTGTCCACTCCTTCGAGGTTGGGAAGGAGCAGCCCGCGGCGCCATCCTTTCGAGACGATGACGCCGTATTCGCGCACATCGAGATCGTCGAGCCCGGCGGCAGGCTCCGGCTCCTCAAGGACGTCGACCGAATATTCGAGATAGTCGAGCTCGTCGGACGCAACGGGCGGGAAACGCGGATCCTCGCTCGCCGCGAGCACGCCGTTGCGGATGATCTCGCGGGCCAGGTCGGGCTGGGTCGGGCCGATGGTTCCGATGCAGCCCCTCAGCTCTCCGCGCTCGTGGAGCGAGACGAAAGCCCCCGCGCGACGGCGCAGCAGCTCCAGGGGAGCGTCCTTGGGAACTTCAAGCATCATCCCGGTCGTCACGAAGCGCTCGACCGACGCGCGCGCCAAGGCGACGATGGGATCTACATCCCCCTGCCGCCAGACCGTGCCGGCGCCCTCCTTCACCGTCATCGTCATGCCTCCTTCTCGAACGCTGCCACGCCGTAGCCGACGCCGAACGGCCCCTCGTAGCTCAAAAGCTCGCTTGAATAGCGCATTCCCTCGAGCGCGCCTGCCATGATCTGGAACGATCTCAAACCGCATTCGGCCGCCGCCTCGCAAAGCTCCTCATCGAGCGAGAACAGCCCGTCCAGATCTCCCGAGGAGAAGATGTCGACGATGGCCCGGTCGAACACCGGTCCTTCCGGAACGAACCCGTAGGGGCCGTCGGGATCGAGCTTATGCGAGAGATCTCCGCTGGCGATGAAGACGCATCGGCGTTGCAGCTCCTCGGCGCAGTAGGCGATGATCTGGCCGAACGCCCGATGGTCCTCGGCGGGAAGCAGCGAGAGCCCTACGCGCACCAGTTCGCAGGAAACGCCCTGTCCGTTGATGAAATGAAGGGGAACGTACGTGGCGTGGTCCAATTCCGCCGAATACGCCGCATCGCTGACGGCGGGGATCCCCCTGTCGCGCGCGACCGCGAGCAGCGCGTCAGCGAACTCCACGTCGTTGGCAACCTCGATCCCGCCGTCCCGCACGTTGAACCGGCGCATGTCGCCGTGCGACCGCTCCCCCGTCGCCACGAAGAAGCAATCGCGGAAGAACGGGGCATGCGGAGACGACACGATGAGGGTGTCGGACCGATGGGCGGCGATCCTCCGGGCCACCTCCTCGTAGGCATCGACCGTCGATTGGATGGCGCGCTCCTCGCCGCGACCCACGGAGGGCACGATGAGCGGCGGATGCGGCACGGCGTACGCAGCGACGATTCCCATGGCTATCCCCTTTCCTGCATGGCTTGCACGAGTCCGCACGTCGCGGGCTCGGGATAGACGGTGCGCGGCACGGCGGCTAGGGAGCCTCGCCGGGTCGCGGCTGCATCAGCCGGCGCTCTAGCCGAGTTCGGCCAGACGCTCGTTGGCGAGCTTGACGGCGGGAAGCTGGTTGCCGTTGCGCACGACGAACAGCAGGCATTCGCGCTCGTCGGCGACATTGCCGCGCGATTTATGCACACTCGCCTCGAGCAGCGCGTCGGACACGCGGACGCGCATCGGATACCCGTCGTTGCCGCGGATGGCGGAGAAACGCTGCACGAGCGCCTCGTCGTCGCCGTCGCGGATCGCTTCGAGGATGCCGCGTTCCCAGTTGAGGAAGTTCATGCGGCTCACGTCGTCAGGATCGGTAGAGCCCGCGAGCACCGCCTGCGCCTGGTCGACGACCTCGAGCGCCTGGACGACGCCGAACAGACGCTGGACGAGCGGCTCGATGTTGACGAGGATCGCCACCTTGGTCTGCGGGTCGGTAGCCATCTGGGCGCTGGAGAGCATGGCCTGCCCGATGCGGGCGGCGTCGTTGCGCTGCCCGAGATCGTCGAGCGCGAGCGCGTAGAACGACAGGAACCACGACCCGGTGCCGTCATAGGGGGGACGAATCTCCGACGCGACGACACGCGCGGACTCGACGAACGCCGCCGGATCGCACTTCTCGTTGTACAGGGAGATCATCTCGTCGGCCTTGCGGTCGGCTTTCGCCGTGACGATCTTCTTCGCGGTGAGCAAGCTCACGATCATGAGCAGGATCGCCGCGATCAGGCCCGGGAGCGTCGCGACGATGTAGAACCCGAAGATCCACGACAGCGCGGTCACGAGGATGACCGGCGTGGCGACGCCGATGATGTAGGCGATAAAGGCGTAGTTTCTAAAATAGGGCAGCATCGCTTCCCACCTTTTTCATAGCAGCTTGCATCTTCCCTATTGTAGCAGTACGCGTACAGAAGCCAGATGCACGCGCGAGGACGAAGACGAAAAGCCGATTGAAGGGAGACGCACAATGCGCATCCTAGTTCGGAAAGAACGCGGTCGAGATGCCCGTATCGCACAATCCCAGGAACGCCACGATGAGCGCAACGCCGACCGACACCATGAAGTAGCACCCTCAAGGGAAAGATGGAAAAGAAACCTGGCGAGACCAGTATCGATGCGTGTCGTTAAATCGTTTAACCGAAATAATCCAATGATGTTGCGCAACAAAATCAAACGACCCGATGATAGGATCAAAGGAAGGAGAAGAAAGGAGGAAGACCATGAAAGCATCGACAAGAATCGCTGTACTTACCATTTCTGTGGCTCTTTCGTGCGGGTTGTTCGCATGCTCTGCGCAGGATCAGACCGCCGAATCGCAGAATAGCAACACTCAAGAGCAGCCCGCAGTCGAGACTCAGGCCGTTGGCGAGACGGTGGAAACAGACGTCGTTTCATTCACTCTTGAAAGAGCCGAGCTCGCGATCGCCCTCGAGAACTCCGGAGCGGCCACAATCGGCTACGGCGCTGACGGGATGGCGGACGATGCCTACTTCATGCCTAAAGAGTACAATGCAGAGGAAGACTCGGACAATCCCTTCGTCGCCTCAAAGGGCCACACGCTTGTCTCGATGACGTTTTCTGCATCCAACCTCGACAGAACCTCGCTCGAACTTGACGGAGGAACTGCAGAGAAATTCATAGCTGTAAACTACGAAGGTCAGACTTACACCAAGGATGCCGACCTTAGTGACGATCCCAACGCCATCAGGGTGCGATATGGCGTACAAAACGAGAACGGCGCGGGATGGAAAGATTACTCCTCATCCAATATCCTCATGGGCGCTGGAGAATCCAATTCGTACAAATGCATGGTGGATATCCCCGTCGAGATAGAGGACTTTCAAAGCGCCTTCCAGGTTACATTCAACCTTCCGACCTCGTCAGGAGAGACCCAGGCGTACACTTACGCAGTTAATTCCTAACCCTCATTCCGCCCGCAATTACCCGGAGACACCGCTCCTCAATCGACGTTCATGTACGTAACCAAGATCCGCAAGCCATCGTTGGCGATCCCTGCTTCACCTACGATGGCTTGCACTTGCGGAACGCGCGCTTGAGATGACATCATTTTTCTGCTATTCGGCATCCTTATTATTCAAATCGACTCATCGAATTTCGACGACACCACCCTCTAAATGCCGGATCAACTAACATCACGGAAATAGATGATCCCCGCCCGACCGCTCTTCAAAAAGATGCAGTCGAACGGGGCGCTCGATCTCAGACGTACGGTTACGGGGGAAAGCACATCCTCGCAGGAACCGCCGATCCCCTAGTCGTGGATGCCGTCGTTTTGGCGGATCAGCTTGCGCTTGATCTTGCCGCCGATGGTCTTGGGCAGCTCGTCAACGAACTCGACGATGCGCGGGTACTTGTACGGTGCCGTCGTGTGCTTGACGTGGTTCTGCAGCTCCTTGACCAGCTCGTCAGAGGGTTCGTAGCCGCGTGCGAGCACGATCGTCGCTTTGACGACCTTGCCGCGGATCGGATCGGGAGCGGCGGTGACAGCGCATTCGACGACGGCAGGATGCTCGATCAGCGCGCTTTCGACCTCAAAGGGACCGATGCGATAGCCAGAGCACTTGATCACGTCGTCGTTACGGCCGACGAAGAAGCAGTACCCGTCGGAGTCGCGCCACGCCATGTCGTGGAGGTTGTAATACTCGCCACCGAGCGCCTCGCGTGTGCGGTCCTCATCATGGAAGTACCCGACGAACAGGCCCGGAGGATACGCTTCCTTCAAGCCCGTGACGCAGATGGCGCCCTCCTCGCCGTCGGGAACCTCGTTGCCGGCGTCGTCGAGCAGCTTGATGTTGAGCAACGGGGACGGCTTGCCCATCGAACCGGGACGCGGCTCGATCCACGGATAGGTGGCAAGCAGCACCGGGCCTTCGGTCTGGCCGAAGCCCTCGCGGATCTTCTTTCCCGTCAGGCGCTCCCACGCGATCGTGACCTCGGGATTGAGCGGCTCGCCCGCCGTCGCGAAGTTCTGGATGCTCGACAGGTCGTAGGATGCGACGTCCTCCTGAAGCATGAAGCGGTACATCGTCGGCGGCGCGCAGAACGTCGTGAGTTTGTAGTCCTGCATGTGCTGTAGCAGCTTGACCGGGATGAACTTGTCCATGTCGTACGCGAAAATGGTCGCGCCGCAGATCCACTGTCCGTAGATCTTGCCCCAGCCGAACTTGGCCCAGCCGCTGTCGGTGACGCTCATATGCAGCTTGTCCTCCTGGACTTGCTGCCAATAACGCGCGGTGAGGATGTGCCCGAGCGGATGCGCGAAATTGTGGCACACCGCCTTGGCCATGCCCGTCGTGCCGGAGGTGAAGTAAATCAGCATGATATCCTTGCTGGTCACCCCGGCATCGCCCGTCGGCCGTTCGAACTCGTCGCTTTCGTCAGCGATCAGATCCTCGAAGGCGTGCCAACCTTCGCGTTCGCCGGCAACGATGACCTTGTCTTTGATCGTAGGCGACTCGGGCAGAGCCTCCTCGGTCTGCTCGACCACGTAGGCATCGTCGACGCACACCATCATCTTGACCTCGGCGCTGGCGGCACGGTAGACGATGTCTTTCTTCGTCAGCTGAAGGGACGCGGGAATCACCGTGGCGCCCAGCTTGTGCAGGGCGACAGCGCACACCCAGTACTCCCAGCGGCGGCGCAGGATCATCATGACGACGTCGCCCTTGCCGATGCCCAGCTTGCGGAATGCGTTGGCCGTCTTATTGGAGAGCTTCGAGATGTCCGTAAACGTGAACGTCCGCTCGTCGCCGTGGTCATCGCACCAAACGAGCGCACGCTTCTCGGGCTCCACGCGCGCCCATTCGTCCACGACGTCGAACCCGAAGTTGAACGCTTCAGGCACCTCGATGCGGAAGTTCTCGTAAAAGTCCTCGTAAAAGTCGAACTCGATACGCGGGCAGTATTTCTTCAGAATGTGATCCACAATTTCTCTTTTCAAGAACAAAGCTGTTACAGGTCGTAACGTCAGCGAGGGTTTCTGCAGTGCCTGGAATTCACGGGATCGAAAGGATGAAGCGTTCTTCGGTACGCGAATCCTTGGAATCGCGCGAAGGCCAGGCATTGCAGGAAGCCGCAGCGTCGAGCAGTTCCGCCGGTCAGCAGACCGGCGAAACGAACTACTCCGCAATGATGGTGATGAATTTGGCGACCTTGTCGCCGTGGCAGCGCTGTCCATGGGGGTGCATCGGATTGAAGTAGATGCTGTCCCACTGGTTCAGCACGATCTCCTTGTCATCGAAGACGACCGTGATGGACCCCTCGATCACGAAGTTGAACTCCTGGCCCCGATGGGTCACCAGCTTGGCGGGCTCATCCGACGGATCAAGCACCACCAGCAACGGCTGCATGATCTTGTCAGCGAAACGCCAGGCCATGTCATCGTAATGGTAGCCAGGATAGCGATCGATCTCCTTGCCCTCGCCGCGTCGCACGACATGGTAGGTGTTGAGCTTGGCGGCGGTACCGGTAAGGATCTCGGTGAATTCGACGCCGAACTCGCGCGCCATATGGTAGATGGCCGAGATCGGCACATCCGCACCGGTCTCCTCCCATTTCAGGTACGTCTCGACGGGAACCTCGAGCTCGGCAGCCATGTCCTCGACGGACACATCGCACGCTTCGCGCAAGCCTTTGATACGCTCGCCTATCTCGTGGAGCTCCTGCTCGTCTTCAGGCATTAGACAATCCTTTCAACAAGATGAAAAAGGGACAGTCGGTGTTTCTTAATCCCTACAACAACAAGACAGAACCATCTCGTTCGTAACATCAGCATGGGTTTCCGCAGCGTCGGCAGATCCGCCGTTCGCCAGAACGGCGGAACCTCCTAAGCTTCAATGCCGATGCGCAGGGCCTGCTTGTTCAGCTCGAGCATCTGAGCCTTGCTGGCGGGCACGCACTTCTCCATCGCCTTGAAGAGGGTCTCCTCCTCGCAGAAGCGGGTCTCGGCCCACAAGCGGCCGGCGCAGATGATGTTGGCGAGCTGCTTGAAGCCGGCGTCCTCGGCCATCTGCGTGGCGGGAAGCTCGATGATCTTGGCCTGCGGCGCCTCGGGGGCGTTGCCGATCAGCGTCATATCCGCCACGACTACGCCGCCATCCGTGACAACGGGTGCGAACTTGTCGATCGAAGGCTGGTTCATCGCGATCAGCGCATCGGGGGCCAGCACGAGCGGGCTGCCGATGGGCTCGTCGGACAGGCACACGCTGCAGTTCGCGGTGCCGCCGCGCATCTCGGGGCCGTACGAAGGCAGCCAGGACACCTGGCGATCCTCGATGAGGCCCGCATAAGCGATCAACTTGCCGGCGAACAGCAGGCCCTGGCCGCCGAATCCGGCCAGCACCACGTTAAGCGTGCTCATCGGTCGCCTCCTTCCTTCTCGGGATGGGCGATGGGGCAATCTGCGGCGCGGGCAGCTGCCGCCTCGGCGGCGTTGGCGTACCCGTCGGCGACGACGTCTTTGTACACGCCCAACGGATAGTACGGAAGCATGTTCTCGCGCATCCACGCGAACGCCTGCTGCGGGGTCATGCCCCAGTTGGTCGGGCACGTGGCCACAACCTCGACGAGCGAATACCCCAGCCCGTCGCGCTGCGTCTCGAACGCCTTTTTGATGGCCTTCTTGGCCTTGCGCACGTTCTTGGGGTTGTCGACCGTGACGCGCTCCAAGTATGCGACGCCGTCGAGAGAGCTCAGAAGCTCGCACACGCGGATCGGGTAGCCGGCGGTGTCAACATCGCGGCCGTAAGGGCTCGTCTGCGTCACCTGGTTGGGCAGACTGGTCGGAGCCATCTGACCGCCCGTCATGCCATAGATGGCGTTGTTGATGAAGATGATGGTGATGTTCTCGCCGCGTGTGGCCGCATGCACCGTCTCGGCCATGCCGATGCTGGCCAGGTCGCCGTCGCCCTGGTAGGCGAACACGATGTTGTCGGGATGAACGCGCTTGACGCCGGTCGCCACCGCGGGGGCGCGGCCATGTGCGGCCTCGATCATATCGCAGCCGAAGAAGTTGTACGCCATGACCGAGCAGCCGACCGGCGCGATGCCGACGGTGTCGCCCTCGATGCCGAGCTCGTCGATGACCTCGGCCACCAGGCGGTTGACGATGCCGTGCGTGCAACCCGGGCAGTAGTTGGTCACCACGGGCAGAAGCGCATGGGGGCGCTCGAACACAACCTTCTCCTCTTTCTGATCAGCCATGCCTACTCCCCTCCTTTCGCGGAATCGATGGAAGCGGCCATCTCGCGGATCTTGCCCAGCACCTCGTCGGGCGTGGGGATGACGCCGCCGGTGCGGCCATAGAACTCGACCGGGCGCGCGCCGTTGACGACCAGGCGCACGTCGTCGACCATCTGGCCCATGCTCATCTCGACGGACAGATAGGCCTTGGCGGTCGGGATCGTCGCCTTGATGGCGTCCTCGGGAAAGGGCCACAGGGTGATGGGCCTGATGAGGCCTGCCTTGATGCCCTCGTCGCGCGCGGCGCGCACGGCGGAGCGGCAGATGCGGCTCGTGGCGCCGAACGCGACGAGCACGATCTCGGCGTCCTCGACGAGGAACGTCTCGGCACGCTGCTCGTCCACCTGGATCCGCTCGTAGCGCTTGTAGCGCTCGACGTTCAGATCCTCCAGGTCCTCGGCCGTCAGATACAGCGAGTTGGTGATGTTGTGCGGGCGCTTGTTCTTATGGCCGTCGGTCGCCCACGGCTTGGCGGGCAGATCCTCGGGAGCGATCGCCTCGGGAAGCACGACGGGCTCCATCATCTGGCCGAGCATGCCGTCGGCAAGGATCATGACCGGCGTGCGGTAGCGATCCGCCACGTCGAACGCGTCGAAGATCAGGTCGGCCATCTCCTGCACCGTCGCAGGCGCGAACACGACCAGGCGATGGTCGCCATGGCCCATCGCACGCGTGGCCTGCCAGTAGTCGGACTGGGACGGCTGGATGCCGCCGAGGCCCGGACCTCCACGCTGAACGTTGATGATGACGCCGGGCAGATCGCTGCCCGACATGTAGGAGACGCCCTCGCCCTTGAGGGAAACGCCCGGGCTCGAGGACGACGTCATCGCGCGTGCGCCGGCCGAAGCGGCACCGTACACCATGTTGATCGCGGCGATCTCGCTTTCGGCCTGCAGGTAGGTGCCCCCCACCTTGGGCATGCGCTTCGCCATGTAGGCCGCGAGTTCGGTCTGCGGCGTGATCGGGTAACCGAAGAAGAACCGGCATCCCGCGCGGATCGCGCTTTCCGCCAGAGCCTCGTTGCCCTTCATCAAAACTTTCTCTGCCATAGCATCTACCTCATTACCGTGATAGCCACGTCCGGACACATCGTCGCGCACGAGCAGCAGCCCGTGCAGCGCTCCTCATCCACGCATCGCGCGGGATGGTAGCCTTTGGCCGTGATGACGTCGTGGTCAAGCTCGATGATGCCCACCGGGCACGCATCGACGCACAGGCCGCAGCCCTTGCAGAAGCCGTCGTCTACGCTGATCCTCGCCATAATCGCCTTCTCTCGTCTTATCTTGGCGCCGCGCCGTTTTGGCAGCGGACGCTGTTGCCTATTCCCATGGAGCCAGTACGTATAATCCCATACCGTACAGCGGCGCATCTCCGAGCATCCGTCGAATGCGGGAGGTTTCCCGGTCGGCGATGCCCTGCTCGAGATCCGACGGCATGGTGATGAAAAGCAGCGGTAGCTCCGCCGCATCCGCGCACGAACGCGCGAACGGGATTCCCTCCGCGATCGTGTCGATCGTCGTATCGGTCTTGAGATGCGTGTTGCCCACGACCGCCGTGGCCTTCAAATGGCTTGCCTCCTCGATCTCCCGGAGGAAAACCGCCGCTTCCCCGGGCGTATGATCGAAACCGCGCTGCCGGTTGACCACGTAGATCATCTGATAGCCAGCTGCTTTGATCGCCGAGCTGAACCGCCCGAGCACGGTGGCGCCCGCGTCGTCCCCGCCCGCATCGATGATCAGCAGGCGAGGCTTCCCGCCCGTGCCGAGATCCTGCGACGCCCATTCGATCGCGCCCGCCGTCTCGTTGGTGATGCTGGGTCCGTCGACGTTGGAACGGGCGTATACCGGCTCGATGAGCCTCACGCCCTCCCTGTCGAGCGTCGATTTGTAATCGCTCGAACGGAAATACGGGTTGACCACATCCATGTCCGACAGCACGACGTCGTAACCCGCGCGCACCGCGTCGATCGCAAGGCTCACCGACAGGCTCGTCTTGCCCACGCCGTAGTGCCCGCAGACGATGGTGACCGGCGCAAGCAGCGCGGCGATGCCGTCGAAGCCGACCGACAGGCTCTGTTCCTCGGGCGCCTCCACTAGATCAGACCCTCGGGAACCTCGCGCTCTTTCCGCTCATCCGCCTCGCGGATGGCGGCGCGGCGGATCTTGCCGTTGACCGTCTTGGGAAGCGCGTCGACATACTCGATGATACGCGGATACTTGTAGGGAGCCGTGCGGTGCTTGACCCAGTGCTGCAGCTCCTCGGTCAGCACATCGCCGCCCTTGAAGCCCTCGGCGAGCACGACCGTCGCCTTGACCGCAAGCCCGCGCACCGGATCCGGCACGCCCGTCACCGCGCATTCGCGGACGGCATCATGCTCGAGAAGTGCGCTTTCCACCTCGAAGGGGCCGATGCGGTAGCCGCTCGACTTGATGACGTCGTCGTTGCGCCCGACGTACCAGTAATAGCCGTCCTCGTCGCGCCATGCGGTATCGCCGGTGTGATACCAACCGTCATGGATGGCGGCAGCGGTCTTGGCCTCGTCGCGGTAGTACTCCATCATGATGCCCGCCATCTTCTCGCGGACATCGACGCACACCTCGCCTGTCTCGCCCTTGTCGCACGGCGAGCCGTCCGGACGCAGGATCTCGATATGGTAGAGCGGCACCGGCTTGCCCATCGATCCGGGCTTGGGCGTGCTGCCCTTCAGGTTGGCGATGGTGAGCGGCGTCTCGGTCTGGCCGAAGCCCTCGAAGATCGTCAATCCCGTGTGCTCCTTCCAAAACGCGAAGAGGTCGGGGTTGAGCGCCTCGCCAGCCGTCGTTGAGTACTTGAGCGAGGAGAGGTCGTAACGGTCGATGTTCTCCTGCATCATCATGCGGTACATCGTCGGCGGGCAGCACAGCGTGGTGATGCGGTACTTGCCGATAAGCGAGAGGATCTCAGAGGGATGGAATCGGTCGAAGTCGTAGGTGAACACGCCCGCTTCCATCAGCCACTGGCCGTAGTACTTGCCCCATACCGCCTTGCCCCAGCCCGTGTCGGCGATCGTGAAGTGCAGGCCCTCGGGATCGACGTTGTGCCAATGCTTGGCCGTGACCAGGTGCGCGATGGCGTACTCGGAGTCATGCAGGACCATCTTGGGATTGCCCGAGGTGCCGGATGAGAAGTACATGAGCATCGGATCGCGCGCGAGCGTCGGCCTGCGCGAGAAGTTCTCATCGGCGGCGCGAACGCCCGTGTTGAAATCGAGCCAGCCCTCGCGCTCGATCCCAGCTGCGCAGATGCCCTCCGGACCGGAAAGAGCGGGTCCGACGAGCTCGCCTTCGGGCAGAATCGGCTTGTTGTCGGCATCGACCGGGGTGAGTCCACCGCCTGCGCCGTTCACCAGGATCTTCGTCTGTACGGACGGGCACGTTCCGGCGACGTTGTCGATGATGTCGGCGATCTCGCCCACCGACGTGGAGATGATCGCCTTGATGGAGGCGCCGTTCAAACGGTACTCGAGGTCGTGCTCCTTGAGCATGAACGTCGCGGGCACCATGACCGCGCCGAGCTTGGCCAGCGCGGTGGCGACGAACCAGAACTGGTAGTGGCGGCGCAGGATGACCATGACCATGTCGCCCCTGCCGATGCCCTGAGCGGCGAGGAAGTTCGCGGTCTTGTCCGACCAGCGCTTCATCTCGCTGAACGTGAAGAGGTGCTCCTCCCCTTCGGGATTGCACCACACCATGGCACGGCGGTCGGGATCGTTCACGGCGATGTCGTCGACGACGTCGTAGCCGAAGTTGAAATCCTCCGGGCAGTTGACCTTGAAGGATTCGAGCTGGCCGTCTGCAGCGTAGCCTTCCTCGACGAAGCGCAGATTGATGTTTCTCATGTGATCGGTTTCCTTTGCTGAAGGGGGCGCGACGCGCCCGGATGGGTGGATTCGACGGTCGAAGGGCGTTTGCCCATTCCGGAAACAAGGTTCGGGAAACGGAGCGGCAAACGCCTAGATAATCGAATCTACCTGGGGCTTCAGCACTACTGCCAGGAATACGCACGGCTCGCCGCCGATGGCGATCATGCCATGGCCGCGGCCGGAGTCGTACATCAGGCAATCGCCGGGGCCGAGCTCCTCGACATGGTCCTCGTAGGCGAAGCGCATCCTACCGGAGATGATGAAGTCGAGCTCCTGGCCGGTGTGGTAGGAAAGGTGGATCGGCTTGTCCTGCTCCTCCTCGAGATACGGAGCGGTGACGACGAACGGCTCGGCAAGCTTGTCCTTGAGACGCGCGGCCTTGTGCAGGTACTCGAAACCGGCGCGGCGCTTGATGGACAGGCCCTCCCCTGCACGGGTAAGCGTGTAGCCGCTCAGATGCGGGTTTTCGCCCGTCAGGATCTCGATGACGTCGACGCCGAGCTTCTTGGCGCATTTGTATAGGAATGTGAAGGACAGATCCTGCTCGCCGGATTCCTGCGCGGCGTATTCGGAGAGGCTGCGTCCGGTCGCATCCGCCATCTCCTGCTGGGTGATGCCCATATCCTCGCGAAGGGCGCGAATACGCCCCGCGACCTCTTTGATGTTCGGCTCCATGAACGCATTCCCCCTTCGTCGCTCAAGCGTCCGTGACGCATGGTCTTTTCAGCTAACGATGTATTCTAATGCAAGGCGTCTCGACGCTGCGCAGCCCCTCCAGGATTGCACGTTAAAGTTACGCGCTCGAAACATAGAAAAAAGTTCAAGAAAGTCCTTGCAACGCGTCAGGAGTTCGAGTATTATATCTCCTCGCGATGCGGACGTGGCTCAGCTGGTAGAGCACGACCTTGCCAAGGTCGGGGTCGCGGGTTCGAACCCCGTCGTCCGCTCCATCGTCATCACGAGGCCGGTCATACTCCAAAGTTTTGGCCGGCCTTTTCCATGACGGTTTTGCCGCAACACGGCGACGTGGCCAAGTGGTAAGGCAGAGGCCTGCAAAGCCTTCACCCCCGGTTCGAATCCGGGCGTCGCCTCCAAACATGCGGACGTGGCTCAGCTGGTAGAGCACGACCTTGCCAAGGTCGGGGTCGCGGGTTCGAACCCCGTCGTCCGCTCCAGAAACTCAAGCCGTCCATCGGGCGGCTTTCTTTATTCCCTCACCTTCCGCGCGGGCCCACATGCGACACCCGACGAGCGACACAGTCTCGTACCTCTCCGCAATCTCTGACGCGTTGCTCAGCAATAGCGCCCGCTCTTAACGAGGAAACGCCTCAGAACTGTCCCAACAGATGCGTGGCTATAGATCGCTCGCACACCTCATGCATCCACGGGCGATGGTGCAGCGTCGATCGAGTCGCTCTGACGCCCGAAGACGCAAAAAAGCCGCCCGAAGGCGGCTTTCGATTCGCTGGTGTCGGAGGCGGGATTTGAACCCGCACACCCGAAATGTGGGCACAAGCACCTCAAGCTTGCGTGTCTGCCGTTCCACCACTCCGACATTGGGTTGCTGAAATGCAACGTCCGTTATTCTAGCCTAAGCACTGCCGCTTGTGAACCCCTGAATTTCAAAGGATTTTGCCGATTTCGCCAAAGCACGAAACGGCGCGGAGCGGCCAGGCAGAGAACCGAAGATCCTTACGCGATCGTTCCGTGCGGATAGATGACCATCAGCACGAGCAGCGACACCAGGAAGACCACGGCGAACACGATCGTAATGCGATCGAGGTTCTTTTCGACGATGCTGGTGCCCGTCTGGGAGGAATACACGGAGCTGGCGATCATGTCCGAGATGCCCGTGCCCTTGCCGGAATGCAGCAGAATGAAGACGATCAGGCCGACGCCGGACACGACCAGCAGGATGAGGAAGATGATAACGAGAGGATTCAACTCAGTTCCCTTTTCTAGTTTCTCGTAGATCGAGCGGACGCGCGTCCGCTCGATCCATTGCATGCAAGTTTGTTATTCTAGCCCAAACAGCAGCAAATGCGCAAGAGCCACACAGAGGCATTATTTTCGCAAAAGGCTCTGCTCATACATCTCCTCGGGTATCTCAAGCCCGATGATGTCGAGAAGCGTGGGAGCGAGGTTGCAAAGCGCCCCTTTATCCTGCTCGAAACGCAGATTCCTGCCCGAATAATCCAGCAGGCACAGCGGAACCAAGGCGGTCGTGTGCGCGGTGAAGGGAGAGCCGTCCTCGGCGAGCATGCGGTCGGCGTTGCCATGATCGGCGGTCAAAAGCGCCGTGCCGCCTTTGCGCTCGAGCGCGGCGAGCACCTTGCCCACGCCCTCGTCGACGGCTTCGACAGCCGCAACGGCAGCAGGGATGACGCCCGTATGCCCCACCATATCGCAATTTGCGAAGTTGACGATGTACACATCCGCCTCGTCGGCATCGATCGCATCGGCGAGCGTCTGGGCAACCTCGGGCTCGCTCATCTGCGGCTGAAGATCATATGTCGCAACCTTGGGACTGGGAACGAGCACGCGCCGCTCCCCCGCCTTGGGCTCCTCGACGCCTCCGTTGAGGAAGAACGTCACGTGGGCGTACTTCTCGGTCTCGGCGATGTGGTACTGCCGCAAACCGGCGTCGGCCAACACATCCGCCAGCACGTTTTGCGGGAATTCCTTGGGAAACGCCACCGGGGCATCGATATCAGGATCGTATTCGGTGAGGCACACGAAAGAAACCTCGGGAACCGCTCCCCTGTCGAAACCCTCGAACTCCTCGTCGCAGAACGCGCGCGTGAGCTCGCGGGCGCGATCAGGGCGGAAATTGAAGAAGACGACGGAATCGCCCTCGAGAACGCCACGATCATCCAGCGCCTTGGGCACGACGAACTCGTCGGTCACACCCTCATCGTAGGAGTCTTGGACAAGCTGGGCAGCGGTACGGTCGACGCGGCATGCGCCATGCGCGACCGTCTCCCACGCCTTCTGAACGCGTTCCCAACGCTTGTCGCGGTCCATGGCGTAGTAGCGGCCCGAGACGCTCGCGATGCGGAAGCGGATCTCCCCCGCCGCGTCGTTGAGCGCATCAACCTTGGCCTGGAGCTCCTCGACGTAGCCTTTGCCGCTCGAAGGCGGCACGTCGCGTCCGTCGAGGAAGCAGTGGATCATGACCTGCGGCACGTTCTTCGACGCCGCCATGTCCATGAGCGCGTAGAGGTGCGCGTTGCTCGAATGGACGCCGCCGTCGGACAGCAGCCCCATGAGATGCAGGGCGGCACCCGGACGGCATGCCGACTCGAACGCGCCGATGAGGACCTCGTTATGACGCAGGGACCCATCGGCGCAAGCACGGTTGATGCGGGAGAGCTCCTGATGGACGATGCGCCCGGCGCCGATGTTGAGGTGGCCGACCTCGGAGTTGCCCATCTGGCCCGCGGGAAGGCCCACCGCCTCGCCCGACGCCTCCAGGCTGATCGTCGGATGCTCGGCGAACGCGGCGTCGAGATGCGGCGTCTTGGCCAGCGAGATCGCATTGCCCGGACCGGGCTCGGCCAGGCCGAACCCGTCCATGATGATGAGCGCCGCGGGAAGATGCAGGCCCTCCCGCGCGGCGCGATCGGTTTCGACCATTACAGGCACGCTTTCACCAGGTCGATGAAGGACGACGCCTTAAGGCTCGCGCCGCCGACGAGGCCTCCATCGATGTCGGGCTGCGCGAGCAGCGATTCGACGTTTCCGACGTTCATGGAGCCGCCGTAGAGGATGCGCAGGCTGTCGGCGAGTTCGGCGCCGAACAGCTCCGCCAGCGTCGCGCGGATGGCGGCGCACACAGCCTGGGCCTGCTCCGGCGTCGCGGTGCGCCCGGTGCCGATCGCCCAGATGGGTTCATAGGCGATGACGACGTCCTTGGCCTCATCCGCCTCGATGCCCGCCAACGCCGCGCGCACCTGGGCGCACACGAACTCCTCGGCGGTGCCGTCATCGCGCACGGCGAGAGACTCGCCCACGCAGATGATGGGCGCGATGCCGCCGTCGATCAGGGCACGCACTTTATGGTTGACGTTCTCGTTGGTCTCTCCGAACATCGTGCGGCGCTCCGAGTGGCCGACGATGCAGTACTCGCAGCCGATCTCCTTGAGCATCGCGACGGAGATCTCCCCGGTATAGGCGCCGGAAGGCTCCCAATGAACGTTCTGCGCGCCGACAGCGACCTCCGTCTTGTCGAACTCAAGCACCGTCTTGGCGGGCTTGAGGTCGACGAACGGAGGGCAAACCACCGTGTCGACGTGATCGGGCCAATCGCGCTTGAAGTTGTTCGAGATTTCCTGCGTGAGCACAACCGCCTCTCCGACGGTGTTGTTCATTTTCCAGTTACCTGCCATCAAAGGCTTACGGGACATTGTTTCAACTCCTTACTTCAAAGCTTCCACACCGGGCAGGGCTTCTCCCTGCACGAGCTCCATCGACGCGCCGCCGCCGGTGGAGATGAAGGTCATCTGGTCGGCGAGGTCGAACTTGTTGACCGCCGCGACGGAATCGCCGCCGCCGATGATGGTGTCGCCCTCCTTGTTGGCCGCAACCGCCTCGGCGACCGCCTTGGTGCCGGCCGCGAACGCGTCCATCTCGAACACGCCCATCGGGCCGTTCCAGAACACCGTCTTGGCCTTGGAGATGGCTTCAGCGTACATCGCAGCGGTGCCGGCGCCGATGTCGAGGCCCATCATGTCGTTGGGGATGGAGTCGGCCATGACCGTCACGTGATCGGCATCCTCGGCGAAGCGGTCGGCAACGACCACGTCGACGGGAAGCAGCAGTTCAACGCCGCGCTCCTTGGCCTTGGCCAGCATCTCGCCGGCGCGCTCGACCCAATCCTCCTCCTTGAGCGAGGTGCCGACGGAGAGGCCCTGCGCCATCAAGAACGTGAAGCACATGCCACCGCCGATGATGAGCGTGTCGCACTTGTCGATGAGCGCGTCGATCACCTTGATCTTGTCAGACACCTTCGAGCCGCCGAGGATCGCGACGAACGGGCGCTTGGGCTCGTCGAGCATGCCGGAGAGCGTCGAGACCTCGCGGGTCATCAGGTAGCCGGCATACGCCGGCAGAAGCGCCGCGACGCCCGCGGTGGAGGCGTGCGCGCGATGCGCCGTGCCGAACGCGTCGTCGACGTAGACGTCGGCGAGCGCGGCGAGCTGCTCGCAGAAGGCGGGGTCGTTCTTCTTCTCGCGCTTGTCGAAGCGCAGGTTCTCGAGCAGCAGCACGTCGCCGTCGCGCAGCGCGGCCGCCTTGGCCTGGGCATCCTCGCCCACCGTGTCGCTCGCGAACACGACCGGCTTGCCGAGCAGCTCGCTCAAGCGCAGCGCCGCCGGGCGCAGGCTGAACGCCTCCTCGTAGCCGGTGCCCGCCGGGCGACCGAGATGGCTCATCAGGATAACGCGCGCGCCGTCGCCGACGAGCTTCTCGATCGTGGGCAGCGCGGCGCGGATGCGCGTGTCGTCGGTGACGACGCCGTCTTTGACCGGCACGTTGAAATCGACGCGCACGAGCACCTTCTTGCCAGCGGCGTCGAGCGAATCGATCGTTTTGATATCACTCATGTTCATTCTCCGTCGAACGTTTCCCCGCAGCGATCTGCGCCTTCACCTCGTTGAGGGAAGCGGAGATCTCCGCAAGGGATTTCTTGGATTCGTACAGCCATTTCACCGCGAGGAGCGCGAGAACGAGAGGCGCGATCGAAAACACCGCCACTCCCAAGGTCCAAACGAGCTCAACGGGTCCGACTCCATGCATCGCGCACCTCTCTTCCTTTCCCCCTCAAACGAAAACGGGCGGCGCGAGGCCGCCCGTCAACTCAGACGCTAGAGCAGAATCTTCACGAGATCCTTCACACGGTTGGAATAACCCCACTCGTTGTCGTACCAGCTGACGACCTTGACCATGTTGTTCTTCTCACCCATGACCATGGTCAGCAGGCTGTCGAAGATCGAAGAGTGGGCGTTGCCGACGATATCGATCGAGACGATCGGATCGGTCTGGTACTCCAGGATGCCCGCAAGCTCGCCCTCGGCGGCGGCCTTCATGGCCTCGTTGATCTCCTCCTTGGTGACTTCCTTCTCGAGCTCGACGGTCAGATCGACCATGGAGCCGTCCGGCGTGGGAACGCGGGTGGCGAAGCCGTCCAGCTTGCCCTTGAGCTCGGGGAGCACCAGCGAGACCGCCTTGGCGGCGCCCGTGGTGGTCGGGATCATCGACATGGCCGCGGCGCGCGCACGGCGCAGATCCTTATGCGGCAGGTCGAGGATCTTCTGGTCGTTGGTGTACGCGTGGATGGTGTTCATGTAGCCGCGCTTGATGCCGAAGTTCTCCATCAGGACCTTGGCCACCGGCGCCAGGCAGTTGGTGGTGCAGGAGGCGTTGGAGATGATGTGGTGCTTGTCCTTGTCGTAGTCGCTGTCGTTGACGCCCATGACGATGGTGATGTCCTCGCCCTTGGCGGGGCAGGTGATGACGACCTTCTTGGCGCCGGCCTTGATGTGCTTGGAAGCCAGCTCGCCGGTCTTGAAGATGCCCGTGGACTCGACGACCACGTCGACGCCCAGCTCGCCCCAGGGAAGGTTCTCGGGGTCGCGCTCGCAGAGGACCTTGACCGCATGGCCGTCGGCGACGAAGCCGTCGTCGGCGACCTCAACGTTGTCATAGGCGCGACCGTGCACGGAGTCGTACTTCAGAAGATGCGCCATCGTGGGGATGTCGCCCAGGTCGTTGACCGCCACGACCTCGATCTCGGGATCTTTGGCCATTGCGCGGAACACCAGGCGGCCGATGCGGCCGAATCCGTTGATGCCTACCTTGATTGCCATGCGGAGCTCCTTTCGCAGATGAATCGCATCCGCCCTTTTGGCGGAATTGCTCGCACCATTCCAGTTTACCTCATAGCGGCCATACCCGCAGGGTAAAGCGAGCGGATGGCGCAAGATAGCAGGCGGGATGCGATGCGTTCGAAGCGATACGCAACCGCGGCGGACGGGGCGCGAAAGACGGCGAACCGTCATTCGGAACCGGATGCCTCGCGAGCCAGCTGCTCGATGCGCCTGACGCGATGGTAGACGGCCGATTTCGACAAAGGGGGATCCGCCATCTGGCCGAGCTCCTTGAGCGAGGCGTTGGGGTTGGCGACGCGCAGCTTGATGAACTCCTGAAGCGCGGGCGGCAGCGTCTCGATGCGGCGGTGCTCCAAAAGCGTCCGGATGGCGATCATCTGGTCGAATGCCGCGCCGGTGGCCTTCGCCTGGTTTGCGACCTCCGCGTTGATCGTTCGGTTGACGTCGTTGCGCACGCTTTTGATCACGCGCTGGTTCTCCATCTCGAGCGCCGCCTTGTGCGCGCCGGTGTACGCGAGAAACTCCATGATCGCCGCGCCGCTTTTGAGGTAGACCATATACGAGTTGCGGCGCTGCATGACGCGCGCCGATATCCCCTTGCGCGCAATGAGTTCGACAAGTCCCTGCGCCATCGCCTCGGTTTCCACCGTGATCTCAAAGTGAAAATCGCCGCGCGGGTTGGACACGAACCCGCTGCCGAGGAACGCCCCGCGCAGGTACGCCGCCGCGCAGCACTGCTTCTCGACGAGCGCGGGCTTGACGCCCGCCTCGAGCCCCCCGTCCGAAAGTACGCCCATGTCGACGAGCGCTTCGGCAAGCTGGGGCTGGGCGGGGACGTTGATCAGGTAGTTGGGCGTCTGGTGCAGCACGCTGCGGCGCACGGTGAGGTCGGTCTTGAGATGGTACAGGCTGTGGAGCTGGCCGATGACCAGGCGTGCGACGGACGGGACGTCGGTCGCCACCTCCACGCGGTAGCGGCCCTGGCCCGACAAAAACAGGGTCCCCTCGATGCGCACGAGAGCCGCAAGCGTCGCCTTCTCGCAATGGGAGCACGTGGGCGGCACATGCGCCAGCTCGTCTTTTACTTCCGACGTGAACGACATAGCTTCAACACCCTTACGAACGCCTCGCGCAGCGCCTTGGGATCATGCCAGGTAGGACGGTCGGGATCGACCAGGTTGCGCGCGAGCACGACGGTGCCCTGCTCCTGGATGGCGCGGGCGTCCTGATACGAGAGGGAGACGGGGCGGATGCGCTGGACATCCGGATCGATGGGCTCGGCGTCGTCCCGCTTGCCGGAGCGCTCCCCCACCGCCGCCGCGAACGCCTCGTCGGTCGGCCCCTCGAGCGAGAGTTCCTCGGGAACGTGCACGAGCATGTAGTCGACCAGCCCGCGCATCCCGTGATCGCACAGCGCCTCGTAATGCTCGCGTGCGGTGAGTCCCCATGTTTCGCCCTGCATGTCGGCGAGGGAGCACACGAACACGCACGCCCCTTGGGATTCGCGGATGGCATCGACCACGCCCGGCACGAGCAGGTTGGGGATGATCGAGGTGAACAGCGACCCCGGGCCGAGCACGATGAGATCGGCGGCGCGGATGGCGTCGAGCGCGGGCCGGTACGGCTCGATGTCGTCGCCACGAAGCCAGACATGCTCGAGCGCCGTACGGGAATGGCACGCCACCGCCTGGCCGACAAGCTCGCGGCCGTCGCGCGTGAGCGCCGAGAGCGTCACCCGCGTGAGCGTCGAAGGATAGACCTTGCCGCGCGCGCCGAGCAGCCGCTCGCAGATGGCGATCGCCTCGGGAAACGATCCTGTGGCGTCCTCGAGCGCGGAGAGCATGAGGTTGCCGAGCGTATGGTTGCGCGCGAACGTGAAACGGTACTTGAACGCGCGCGTGAGCGGATCGTCCGGGTCGGCCGCCATCGCGGCGATGCACTTGCGGATGTCGCCGGGGGGCGTGACCCCCGCCTCCTCGCGCAGGATGCCCGTCGAGCCGCCGTCGTCGGCCATCGCCACGATGGCGCTCGTCGTGGCGCCGAGCGACAGCAGCGTGCGCAGCGACACCGGAGCGCCGGTTCCGCCGCCGATCACGACCGCGCGCACGCCTCCGCACTCCGCGTCAGGACACAGGGCGCCGTCGAGCGCGGCGAAAGCCGCCGTCGTCGAGGCGTCGTGCACAAACGGCGCGTCGTTGGGGCTGGGAACGAACTCCATGAGGCTACTTGCCCTCCCCGCCCTCGTAGGCCTTGTTGTTGGCGACGAGCGACCCGTCGGCGCGCTCGGCCAAGCTCAGGTCGCGATGCGCGATGCTCACGCGGTAGCCGTGCGAGCGCAGGTAGTCAGCGGTCGCCTCGGCGATCGCAACGCTGCGATGCTGGCCGCCCGTGCAGCCGACGGCGATGGCGAGCTGCTGCTTGCCCTCGGACACATACCCGGGCATGACGCAGTCGAGCAGCGCCTTCCAGCAGATCATGAAGTCCTCGGTCTCCTTGCGGTACATCACGTAGTCGCGCACCGGCGCGTCGAGGCCGGTCAGGGGGCGCAGCTCGGGGTCGTAGTAGGGGTTGGGAAGGAAGCGCACGTCGATCACCAGGTCGGCGTCGAGCGGCGCGCCGTGCTTGAACCCGAACGAATACACGGTCACCGCCAGACCCGCGCGCTCCTCGCCCGGTGCGAACAGGGCGCGGATCGTCGCCTTGAGCTGGGGCGGCAGCATCGAGGTGGTGTCGATGACGTGATGGGCGGACTCGCGCAGCGAGAACAGCAGCTCGCGCTCGCGCTGGATGCCCTGGGCGATGGAGGCGCCGTCGGCGCAGAGCGGATGGCGGCGGCGGCTCGACTTGTAACGCGCGATGAGTTTCTCGTCGGCGGCGTCGAGGAACAGCACGCGGTAGTCGATCCCCTGCTCCTTGAGCGATGCGAGCTCGCCCATCAGGCTCGAGAAGAAGTCGCGGTTGCGCGCGTCGCACACGACGGCGAGGCGGCGGTGCTCGTCGGGCTGGCCGGGCAGGCCGGTGATCGCGAGCAGCTCGCCGATGAGGCTCGCCGGCAGGTTGTCGACGCAGAAGTAGCCGAGATCCTCGAACGCATGCATCGCCTCGGTGCGGCCCGCGCCGCTCATGCCGGTGACGATCACCAGCTCGGGCATGTGGGCCAGATCGATGCCGGCATTCTGATCAGCCGCGTTGGTCTTCTCGGTCATGCTTCGCTTCCCTTCGTCGCTGGTTCGTCCGAATCGTGGCGCGGGGCGGATCCGCGCTCCCCCGACGCCTCATTATACTGCGTCAGCACGCGGTGCACCTCGCAGGCCACCTCGTTCGGGACGCCCGGCACGGCGCAGATCTCCTCGAGCGGCGCCTCGCGGAGGCGCTTGAACGATTTGAAATGCTTCATCAGGGCCTTCTTGCGCACCGGCCCGAGCCCCGGCACCTCGTCGAGGATCGAGGCCGTCATGCCCTTGCCGCGCAGCTCCCGGTGGAACGTGATGGCGAACCGGTGCGCCTCGTCGCGGACCTGCTTGACCAGGTACAGCGACGCCGAGCCGCTCGGCAGCACCACCGGTCCCGTGTCCTGCCAGGGCACGAACAGCTCCTCGTCGCGCTTGGCCAGGCCGCACAGCGCTATGTCATGGACGCCCATCTCGTCGAACTGCTGCAGCGCGGCGGTGAGCTGGGGTTTGCCGCCGTCGAGGATGATCAGGTCGGGTTTGCTGCCGAAACGCTCGTCAGCCATGCGCTCGGGGCTGTAGCGGCGCCCGAGCACCTCCTGCATGCTGAGGAAGTCGTTCGCCTCGTCAAGCGGCGTCTTGATTTTGAAACGGCGGTACTGGTTCTTGTCCGGCTTGCCCCCGGTGAACACCACCATCGAGGCCACCGTGTAGGAGCCGTGGATGGTCGAGATGTCGAAGCATTCGATGCGCATCGGCGGCGCGTCGAGCGCAAGCGCGCTCTCGAGCTGGAGCAGGGCGTCGTTGATGCGTTTGTCCTCGTAGTTGGTGCGCACCTTGTAGCGCATGAGGGTATGCTTGGCATTGGTCTCGGCCATGGCCACAAGCTCGGCCTTCTCGCCCTTTTGCGGGGCGCCGAAACGGACTTTGGCCCCGTGGACGCTTGCGAGCTTCTCGGAGAGCCACGCCTCCATCGCCTCCGCGTCCTCGGGCGCCTCGCGCACGATCACCTCGTGCGGGATCGACGTCGTCGCGTCGTAGTAGCGCAACAGGAACATATGGAGCAGGTCGTCGTCGGGGACGTCCTTGCCGCGGTTCAAGACGAACTCGTTGGAGTTGATGATGCGCCCTTCGCGCACCATGAGCACGTGCACGCCGGCGATCGTCTCCTCGCGGAAAAAGCCGATGACATCGGCGTTGAGGTTGCGCGACGACACCGCATGCTGCTTGTCGGAAAGCGCGTTGATCGTGTCGATGCGGGCCTTGATGCGGCCGGCGCGCTCGAAGTCGAGCTCGCCGGCGGCCTCCTGCATCTCCTCGGCGAGCTCGTCGAGGAACTCGCGGTGGTTGCCGGCGAGGAACCGCTCGATCTTCCGTACGTTTTCGGCGTACTCATCCGGCGTTATCTGTCCGCAGCACGCACCGGGGCCGAGGCCGACATGCGCATCGAAGCACGGGCGCGCACCGCGCTTCATGAGAGCGAGGTCGTCCTTCTCCAGAC
Organism: uncultured Eggerthellaceae bacterium; assembly: GCA_958452575.1. Classification (GTDB taxonomy): domain Bacteria; phylum Actinomycetota; class Coriobacteriia; order Coriobacteriales; family Eggerthellaceae; genus Aphodovivens. Next base: position 236,981 of record CAUDUM010000001.1, on the reverse strand, counting down.
GCCGCTTGAGCTGGCGCCAATCCGCGCAGCTCGCCGCGCACAGCGGCACCACCTTGCGGGCGATATCGACCATCGCGCGCGCCGCACGGCTGTCGGTATAGGGGCCGAAGTACCGCGTGTCGGAGCGATGTTTCTCGCGCGTGTACTTGATCGCGGGGAACACGTCGTCTTTGGTGAGCGCGATGAACGGGTAGGACTTGTCATCTTTGAAGTCCGCGTTGAAAAACGGGCTGTGCTGGTTGATGAGGTTCTTCTCGAGCACGAGCGATTCGTGCTCGTTCTCCACGACGATGTAGTCGAAGCTGTCGATCTGGTCGACGAGCAGCGGGATCTTGGCGCGGTCGTCCTGGAAATTGACGTACTGGCGCATGCGGGCGCGCAGCTGTTTGGCTTTGCCGACATAGATGACCTGACCGGACGCGTCCTTCCAGAGGTACACGCCGGGCAGCGTCGGCACGCTGTCAAGCTCGTGCTTGATGCGGGCGATCTTCTGGTCAAGGGATTCGGACACGGCGTCGCCCAGGCGCTCGACGCCGCCGGCGTTCGCGGCAGGCTGCTCCGGATCGCCCGGACCGCCTGCGACGCCGGCATTCAGCTCGCTCGTTATTCGCGAATCCATCGGCTAGCGTTTGACGGGGGGCTTGGGGGCGGCGGGGATGGGGGTCTTCAGCCGGCCGTGGTGGTGCTGGCTTTCGAAGAGACCGTCATAGGCGACGGCGTCGACCCCGTCGATGATGTCTATCGCCTTGAGGCACGACGTGCGGCGTCGGCGGTCGTAGCCGGTGAGGGAGATGTAGGAGTCCATGTCCGCGACGTGCTGCGCGAGATCGGCGCGCCTGACGCGGGCGGCGAGCGGGTTGGATTTGATCCGCTCGGCATGCGCGAACAGCTCCTCGCCTTCCCTGCGCTTGAGGGCCGCGCACGCCTCGATGGCCTCGTCCGTCAGACCGGCTTCGCGAAGATCCTCCTCGCCGATCTTTCCGCCATCCAGCGCGTCGCAGAGCAGGGCTGCGCACACCTCGTCCTCGGTGTCGAAGGCGGCGGCGACTGCCCGGTAGTGTTCGAGAGCGGGCTTGCCGGTGCGGTCGGCCTCTCCGCTGAAGACCCTCTGGGCGAGGTTGGCCGCGGCGGCGGTGCGCTTAGTATTGATCATGGGAGCAGCTCGATTCGCTCGTGCGGACGCCTGGCGCCCGCTTCCGTTGTTTTCGCGACAATGGTAGCACGAATCCCCGCAAGTTACTCTCATCACGCCGCCCGCGGCACCGCGGTGCGGTATCGTAGGAGCCGCACCCCACGACACCCGACTTCGGAGGAGCGCCCATGAAGCTGCTGCATATCGCCGACCTCCACATCGGCAAGATCGTCAACGGGTTCTCCCTGCTGGAGGACCAGCGTTTCGTGCTCGCCGGGGTGCTCGAGATCGCGCGGCGCGAGCAGGTCGACGCCTTGCTTTTGGCCGGCGATCTCTACGACAAAAGCGCGCCGAGCGCCGAGGCGGTGGCGCTGCTCGACTGGTTTTTGACGCGCGCGTCCGAGATGGAGCTGCCCTGCTTCGCGATCCCCGGCAACCACGACTCATCCGAGCGCGTCGCCTACGCAGCAGGCCCGCTCGCGCGTCAGGGCATCTACGTAGCGCCGCTTTTCGATGGTGCCGTGGCGCACTACTCGCTTGAAGACGAGCATGGGCCGGTCGTGTTCTGGCTGCTGCCGTTCCTCAAACCCGCCCAGGTGCGGCCCCACTTCCCCGGCGCCGAGATCGGCACCGACTACACCGCGGCGATCGAAGCCGTCCTCGGCGCCTGCCCGCTCGATGCGGGGACGCGCAACGTGCTGCTGTGCCACCAGTTCGTGACGGCAGGCGGCATCGAGCCCGAACGTTGCGACTCGGAACTATCCATCGGCGGGCTCGACAACGTCGACGCGAGCGTGTTCGACCGCTTCGACTACGTCGCGCTTGGCCATATCCACCGCGCGCAGCGCATCGGACGCGACGAGGTGCGCTACGCGGGCTCGATCCTGAAATACTCCGCATCGGAGGTCGCCCACGTCAAAAGCGCGACGCTCGTGACCCTTGGGGCGAAAGGCGCCGACGGCGGTTGCCTGATCGAGATCGAGGCGATCCCGATCCCGCCGCTGCATGACATGCGCCGGATCAAGGGACCGCTCGAGGAGCTCGTTTCGCCCGCGGTCGTGGAAGCGGCCGACGCGGAGGACTACCTGCATGTCACCCTCACCGACGAGCGCCCCCTCATCGACGCGCTCGCCCGACTGCGTGCCGTCTATCCCAACGTCATGTCGCTCGAATACGCGCGCGATGAGCGTGCGCGTGCGGAGGCCGACAGCCCCGCTCCCGCCAACGAGCCGGACCTGAATCCGTTCATGCTGTTCGAGCGCTTCTTCGAGGAGCAGACGGGCGCGGCGCTGACCGACGAGCAGAAGGCGATCGCCGAGGACGTGATCAGGCGCCAAAAGGAGGCCGCCGCCACAGGCGAGAGCGGCGCCGAGGAAGGAGGCGCGCGATGAAGCCGCTGAACCTCACGTTGAGCGCGTTCGGGCCCTACGCCGGCGTCGTGACGGTGCCGTTGCGCGAGCTGGGAGACGAAGGACTCTACCTGATCTGCGGAGACACCGGATCGGGCAAGACCACCATCTTCGACGCGATCGCGTTCGCGCTGTTCGGGGAGACGTCCGGCTCCACCCGCGACGCCAAGACGCTGCGCAGCGATTTCGCCGACCCGCAGGCCGAAACCTACGTCGAGCTTGAGTTCCTCTACCGTGGCGACGTCTACCGCATCAGGCGCACGCCCTATTACCAACGCGCCAAGAAACGCGGCGAAGGCTTGACGGCCATCTCCCCCACCGTCGAATTCGAAGCACCCGGAAAACCCGCGATCACGAAGATCCCCGAGGCCAACGCCGCCATCGAGGAGCTGCTCGGAATCGACCGCGACCAATTCTCGCAAATCGTCATGATCGCGCAGGGCGAGTTCCGCCACCTGTTGACGGCGACCACCAAGGAGCGCGCGGCGATCTTCCGCAAGCTGTTCGGCACGGGATTCATCGCGCGGTTCCAAGACGACCTGCAGCAGCAGCGCCGAGCGCTGCAGACGGACTACGACACCCTCAAACGCACGCGTGACGCCCTTGCCGACCAGGCCGATTTCGGAGACGCCACGCCCCGTGCGCTCGAGCGGCAAAGCCGCCTCGCGGAAGACGCGCTCACCTCCGAACGCCTCAAAGGCATGCTCGACGACCAGCTGGCAGACGACAGCGCGCTTCTCTCGACGATCGAGGAACGTCTTGCGGCGGCGCGCGCTGCCCAGGACGAGGCTTCCCGCAACGCGGCACTTGCCGCCGAGGCGGCCAACGCGCGGACGCTCATGGCGCAAGCCGAGGAACGCAGGCATGCGGCGGAGAGGGCTCTCGAGGACGCGAAGAAGCGTCTCGCCGCGGAAGACGAGCATGCGCCGCGCCGCGATGCCCTGGCAAAGCGCATCGCGGCGGAGGAAAGCGCGCTCACGTCCTACTCGCGCCTCGACGACCTCGGAAAGCGCGAGGCCGAAGCGAAAGGAGGCGCGAAGAGGGCGGCTGCCGAGCTCGAAGCCGCAAAGGAGCGCTCCGAGAGCGCGCGCAAACGCAAGCTGGAGCTCGATGCGCAAGTCTCGCGGCTCGGCGACGCGCACACCGATCTTGCGCGCCTCCAGGCGGAAATTCTCCAGGCGGATCACGCCCTCGCCGCAGCGCTCGACGCCGTCCGGTCTTTCGAGGCATACGAGAAGGCGAGACGGCAAGCCGATCGATCGCATCAGGCGTATCAGGAGAGGGAGAAAGAGCATGCAACGGCGCTCAAAGCCGCATCCGCGGCACGCGAAGCGTTGCTATCGTCGCGCGCCGAGGCCGAGCGGCTGACCGAGGCCCCCGCGGCGCTCGAGGCGGCGAAAGCCGATGCGGCGCACGCGCGCGAAGCGACCGCGGCCGCCGAGCAGGCGCTCAAGCGCCATGGCGAGCTGTTCGCCGCGGCGCGCCATGCCAAGGCACAGCTTGACCGAGCACAGGATGCCTACCGCTACTGCTCCGAGCGCTTGACGGCGGCGACAGGCGATCACCTCGCGGCGCAGCGAAGGCTCCTCGACGGACAGGCGGGCGTGCTCGCGCAAGGACTCGTCCCCGGCGAGCCGTGCCCTGTCTGCGGATCGTGCGACCACCCTCTTCCCGCCCCCGCCCAGCCCGATATACCCGACAGGGCGGCGATCGAGGAACTCGCCGCCGCACGCGACAGGCAGGCGGATGCCGCCCAAGCTGCCTCCAATGCAGCCGCCGCGCAACGCGCCGTCACGGACAAGGCCGAAGGAGACCTCGCGCGCTTCATCGAGGAGCATGGGGACGAGGGCGACCTCTCCCACGAGCTGAACGAAGCGCGCTGGGAACAGGCGCGGACGGCGCAAGCCCTCGACGAGGCCCGCTCCGCGGCCGACAACCTCGCACGCGCGCGCAAAGCGCTCGCCGACGCCGAAGCGAAGGAGGCGAAGCTCCGCACGGATGCCGAGGCGAAGGCCGACAAGCTTCAGACGGCGCGCGCCGCATGGCAGGCGGATCTCGCCCGCGTCTCGACGCTCCAAGCGACGCTACCGGATACGGACGCGGACGAAGCGCGTCGCGCTGTAGAGGAAGCACGCGCGCAGCATGCCGCCATCGCGGCGCAGCGGGACCGCGCCGACGAGGCGGTCGCGCGCCTCGACGCCCTCAAAAAGGAGCTATCGTCGGCCGAAGAGGAGATCGTCCGGACGACGCACGATCTTGACGGCGCCGTCACACGCAACAACGACGCCACACAGCAGCTCGGAGCCTTATCCGCCCAGCGCGCCGAACTCGCATGGCAGCTCCCACACGAAAGCCGACAGGCTGCCCAGAACAGCATCGACGTCCTCAGACGCGAGCTCGAAGCGCTTGACGCCGCCCGCACCGAAGCCGCCGCCGCGGTCGAGCGGCAGAAGGCCGCCATCAAGCAGGCGAACGCGAGCCGCCAAGCGCTCGAGCAGCAGATCGAACGCACGCAGGCGCTCGACAGAAACGCCGAGGAGGCGAAGCTCACTGAGGCGAAAGAGCGCGCCGCGCGCTTCACGGCGCAAAGGGACGCGGCAACCGCGCGCCTCAACGTCAACCGTCGCATTGCGGCGTCGCTCGGCGACATCATCCGCAAGAGCGCCGACATCGAGAAGCGTTTCGGCGCCCTCGCGCAACTCGCCGACGCGGCGAACGGCAAACTCGCCGGCACCGCGCGCGTGGCGTTCGAAACCTATGTGCAGGGCATCTACTTCGATCGAATCATCGCCGCCGCCAACCGCCGCCTCGCCGTCATGTCGCAAGGACGCTACGAGCTTTTGCGCCGCAGCGCGGCAACGACGCTCAAAGGGCAATCCGGTCTCGACCTCGACGTGTTCGACAACTACACGGGCAAGGCGCGCGACGCCTCGTCGCTTTCGGGCGGCGAATCGTTCCAGGCGTCCCTTTCGCTCGCGCTCGGCCTGTCCGACGTCGTCCAAAGCGCCGCGGGAGGCGTGCGACTCGACACGATGTTCATCGACGAGGGCTTCGGCTCGCTCGACCCCGACGCGCTTCAACAGGCGATCAAGATGCTCTCGACGCTCTCCGGCGGCGGCAAGCTCATCGGCATCATCAGCCACGTGGAGGAGCTCAAAGAAGCGATCGACCGCAAGATCGTGGTGACGGCCACCCGGCAGGGCTCGACCATCACGATGGAGGTGTGACGCACCGCGCCGACGCGCCCGCGCCACGCGTCATCCGTTCGGGTGCAGCGCAGACTCGGCGACGAGGCGCAGGCGGTTCTCGCGGTTGAGCGCCGAAGCCTCGAAGTCGTAATCGATGACGGTGATGCGCATCCCCGGATAGCGCCGCTCGAGCGCGCGCAACGCCCCGCGCGCCTCCACATGCCCTTTGAGGCAGCCGAACGCGTTGAGATAGACCGCATCACGGATGCCATCCGCATACCACATGTCGAACTGCGCGAGGTAGCAGACATCGTCGACGTCGAGGAAGCGGTGATCGGCGACGACCGGACGGCACCCCAGTGATGCGATCTGATCAGCGACGTCGTCGTTCATCCCCGCTTCGTAGCACAGAAGCGCGTTTCCGATGATGCCGACGGACGGACGCTCGCCGCACCCGGCTCGGGCGGGCGTCTCCGCCTCAGCTCCGTCGGAAGCGGGCACCGCCGTCTGAGCACCCTTCCCCGGCCATCCGCGGATCCATTGCACCCGGGGAGCGTGACCACATGCGCGCCTCACCAAAAGCGGCAGCGCGTCGAGGACGCAGTTGCGGCATACGTAGGGCACGCGCACCGCGGCGACCCGCGACCCATCGGGCGCTGATCGGACGGCGTCGATCATCCGGGCGGCGAGCGCCGCGACCGTCGTGCAGAGATCCCCGGGAAGGTCGCGCCGCATGGACTCGCGCATGCCCTGGGAGAGCGGACCGCGCATCGCATCGACGGTTGCAAGGGACGCGATCCGCCTGCCCGCCGCCCCGCGCACCCGACTGCGACCGTCCATGCCGGCTCCCTCTTTGCGACGGCTGCTCGACGGCGCCCAGCCCGCATCAAGTGATTCCCGGGCGCCAGCGCTACCGTCGAAGCACGTGCTCGCCAGCGTGCGCAACCGGATGTTGATATGGGCCACATCGACGATGTCATCGATCTTGAGCAGGGTGAACGGATCCCCCGCACCTTCGACGACGGAACGCGCCTCCTCGATCGCCGCGGCGTCCATCGTGCAGCCGAACGAGCGCAGGAACACGGCCAGAAACTGCGAATGGCCTGCGGCGATCCGCGCGAGAGAGGCAAGCTCGTCCGCGCGATCCCAGCCCGTCGAGACGCGATCGTGGGCACCCTCGAGGGCATCGGCGCGCTCCGCGCGCAAAGATGCGCCGCCACTGTCGACGCGCCCGCTCGCGCGGAGTCCCGCCGGCACGAGCACGGCGAACCCGAGCGAGGCGAGCGCATCGTCGATCCGATGCAGCGCTGCGGGATCGATGTGGTACGGACGGCACCCCAGCACTGCGCCCCTGCGGCGGGGATCCTCCTCGATCCACCGCAGCGCCGCATCCGTCGCAACCCCGAGCATCCGCTTGAACAGCTCTTGCGCCTTCTGTGCGCATTCGAGGGCGGCGCTCACCTCAGCGAGCGAAGGCGCCCCTTCGCCCAAAACGCCTCGAAACGCCTCTTGGAGGACGGCCGCATCCCCTTCTTCGGGACGCGCCGAGCAGACGAGCGACGCGGAGAGGCGCGGCGCGATAAGTGCAAGCCCGGGATCCGCGCCTTCGCAGGAGCCTTCGGCGAGCGCGCCGGCATAGCCGCAAAGCACCGGGCAATCGCCGTCGCGCGGACGCGTTGGCATGAACGCGAAGTCGACACCCGCCCCCGCAAGCTGGAACAGGCGCTTGTTCGCCTGCTTGGCGGGATAGCACGCGCTCTCGCTCGCCACGCTTTCGAGCCACGTCTCGTCCCCTCGATCCTCCGTGCATCCCGCCGCAACGGTTCCGAACCCGAGCGCCTGGAAGAACGCCGTCCAAAACGGCACGGCCTCGTATCCCGACAGCACGTCCATGATGCCGACGACGGATCCGCGCGCGCCGACGCAGCGGCGTCCGGCGCGCGCGATGAGTTCCTGCTCGAGGCGCGCCACGTTGGGCGGGCGCCTGCGCGCCATGCGAGGCCGCGCATCCGCTGACGGGCTCCCGCCGCGCGCCAGCGCCATCGCCCACGCCCTCCCCCGCTCGCAACGGTTCCCGCTGACCGATCTTTTTCCCTCGCCGAACTCGATGAGCGCGAGGCGGCAGGCGTTGGCGCAGCCTCCGCAGACAAGCGATTGGCGGCGCGGCATGAGGCGCTGCAACGCCTCGGCGTCAATGACGCCCGACGCGACGTCCTCGCCACGCTCCCTGCGGGCATGCCAGCGCTTGGACGCGGTAAGCGCGGCGCCGAGCGCGCCCATCAGATGCGCCGTATCGGGACGGGAGGCCTCGCAACCGGCCACACGCTCGAAGGCGCGCAGCACCGCGTCGGATTTGAACCCTCCGCCCTGAACGACGACGCGCTCTCCGATAGAACCAAGACGATCGGCCCCCACGATCCGGTACAGCGCGTTGCGCACGACCGAATACGCGAGCCCCGCGCCCAGATCCGCCAGGGACGCGCCGATCTTCTGGGCATGCTTGACCCGCGACGACATGAACACCGTGCATTTGGTTCCCAGATCCACCGGTGCCTTCGCGGTGAGCGCGGCAGTCGCAAGCGCGCCCGGGGTAGAACCGAGCGCGTAGGCCGTGCCTTCCAGGAAAGCTCCGCACCCGCTCGAGCACGCCTCGTTGAGCACCGCATCCACCACGCGCCCCTCGCGTATCCAGAGCGCCTTCATGTCCTGTCCGCCGATATCGAGCACGAACGATGCGTCGGGCACGAGTGCGCAGGCCGCATCGGCATGGGCTATCGTCTCCACCACGCCCTCGTCGATCCCCAGCCCCGCCCGCAGCAGATCCTCCCCGTATCCGGTGGCCGCGCTCCAGGCGAGGAAGCAACCTTGCGGGATGGAGCGCCATACGCGCGCGAGCATCGCCGAGGCGATATCGAAGACGTCTCCGTGCGTCGAACGGTACTCGCTGTGCAACACACGACCCCGACCGTCGACGAGCGCGAGTTTGACCGTGGTGGAACCCGCGTCGATGCCGAGGAACAGCGGACCCTCGCAGCGCGCGGGGGAGATGCGCGGCCAGCGGAGGGCGGCATGGCGCCGCGAGAACGCGCGGACCTCGCCCGCATCGGAGAACAGGGGCGCAAGCCGGTCCAACCCCTCCTCGTCCAACTCGAGGCCCTCGCAGCGCGCGGCGAGCTCGGAAAGCGATGCGGAGAAACCCCCTTTCCGCGCCTCCAGGGTGGCGCCGCGCGCGGTCTGCAGATGGGCTTGGTAGGGCTTGATGCCCGTGCGCTCATCGAGTCCGAGCTTGCGACGGAACGCATCGACGAGCGACGGGATGTGCTCGAGCGGCCCGCCGAGGAAGACGACGGTTCCGCGCAGGGGCCGCCCGCAGGCGAGCCCGCCGAGCGTCTGGCGAGCCACCGCGTCGAGAACGCTCGCCGCGATGTCCTGGGGATCGGCGCCCGCATTGAGCAGCGGCCTCACATCAGTCTGCGCGAACACCGCGCAGCGCGAGGCGATGGGATAGAGGCGCTTGGCCTTGGATGCGAGCCGGTTCATACCCGACGAGCGCACGCCGAGCATCGCCGCGAGCGTGTCGATGAAGCCGCCCGTCCCTCCCGCGCAGGTGGCGTTCATGCGCTGCTCCAGGCCGCCGGTGAGGTACACCACCTTGGCATCCTCGCCGCCCAGCTCGATGAACGCGTCCGCCTCGGGCCAGAAGCGGCGCACGGCCCGCGTGGTCGCCACGACCTCCTGAACATGCGGCGCGCCGAGCGCCTGGGCAAGCGCGATGCCCGCCGACCCCGTGAATGCTACCGGGCCGGCGACATCCCCCGCCTCCTCGATAAGGGAGCGCAGTGCCTGGGCGAGCGTGGTTCTGACGTTGGCGAGATGACGTCGGTAGAGGCTGTGGACGATCTCGCCGCGCCCGTCGACGATCACGACCTTGACGGTCTTGGATCCCACGTCGATGCCGATGCGAACGCCCATCGGGCCTCCTGCCATCCCTCGTACCAACCCCCGCGTGCGGCGAGGCGTCCTCGCATGTCGCATCTTAGCAAGTCGCCCCGCCGCGCGCGCTATCCAATCTTCTCTATGCGACGGACCCCGACGTCGCGCCGGGGCCCGTGCTGCGGCAAGGTTCGGACGCCTCGCCACGGGGCGGACGCCCGAAGCGCCCGCCCTCCTATGGGATCCTACAGATGCTGCTCGTCATCCTCGCAGCGGTACACCTTGGCCATGAGTCCCGTCACAGGCCATGCGCCCATGAGCGGGTCGCAGTATTTGTCCGGATCGCTGTCGACGATGACGTTGACGTTGGATTTCCACACGCCGAGCAAGCTGGGCTCAGCCTCCTCGTCCTCGGGGAACCACCAGTCATGCTGCACGCTGATGACGCGCGGGTCGACCGTGGTGGTGAGGCTTGCGCGCTGCTTGATGCGGCCCTTGTGGGTCTCGATCCAGCACCAGTCGCCCGGGGCGATGTTGAGGTCCATCGCCGTGTCCGGATGGATCTGGAAGATCGGATCCGGATGCAGGTCGCGGTAGGCGCCGGGCTGGCGATGCTCGCTATGGTAGAACGGCATGAAGCGGGCGCCGGTGATCATGCACAGCGGGTACTCGGCCGCGTATTCGGGATTGACCTCGGGGAAGTCGGGCGGGAACACGAAGTTGGGCAGCGGATCGAAGTCCTGGCCGGTCTCCTTGGCCAGCTCCTCGATGACCGTGGAGTACAGCTCCACCTTGCCCGTGGGGGTCAGGAACCTGAAGCCGGGCTCCTTGTACTTCTCGGGCTTGTTGGGCACCTTGAGGTACTTGACCTTCTCGCAGAAGTCGCGGAACTTCATGCCGAACGGCTCCACCTGGCCGTCCATCATATCCTCCATCGTGGGGCCCCAGTACTTATCGCCGAAGCCCAGACGATCCGCCAGTCCGTACCAGAACTCGTAGTCGTCGCGGAAGTCGACGTCGGTGCCGCCCTCGAAGCGCTCGACCACCGGCATGCTGCCCGCCATGCTGACCTGTTCGACATCCATGGTCGGATAGCCGCGGCTGCAACGCTCAAGCCACGTCGCCGCAGGCAGCGCGTAGTCGGCCAGCGCCGCGGTCGGGGTCATGAAGTAGTCGTGCACCACAAGCAGATCCAGGCTCTTGAGCGCCTCGTAGACCAGCTTGGTGTTGGTGAACGCCAGCATCGGGTTGTCGGCCTGGACGATGCACGCCTTGACCGGATAGGGATCGCCCGTGATCATGGCCTTGAACAGCAAAGGCGCGTTGGAGTACGGATAGAAGCGCGGATAGGCCTTGGAGATGATGTCCCAGCCTTTGAAGGTCAGACCCGGGAAGCGCTCGTTGCCGATCATCTTGTCGCGCTGCTCCTGCGACAGGTCGTTATGGTTGAAGTTCATGTCCTCGGTGCCGCCGCGATCGCCCGGCATCGTCAGCTGGTCGCCGCCGATCTTGTCGATGTTGCCGGTGATGGAGCGCAGGATGGCCTTCGCGCGGATCGTGTTGGTGGCGTTGACGCCGTGGCCGTCGCCGCCCTTCTCGCCCCAAGGCATGCAGGCGGGCTTGATGGTGGCGTACATGCGGGCCGCCTCGCGGATCTTGTCGGCGGGAACCCACGTGATCTCCTCGGCGCGCTCGGGCGTCCACTCGGCGGCGCGCTCACGAAGCTTATCGAAGCCGTAGCACCACTCTTCGACGAACTCATGGTCGTAGAGGTCCTCCTCGATGATCACGTTGATCATCGCCAGGGCCAAAGCGGCGTCGGTGCCGGGACGGATCTGCAGGAACAGATCGGCATGCTGGGCGCCCTCGCAATAGCGCGGATCGATGAAGATCAGCTTGGCGCCGCGCTGCTCCATGTTTTCGGTGACCCACTTCCAGTTGAGGAGCTCCGAGGCGGCGGGGTTGCGGCCCCACAGCACGATCAGATTCGCGCGCTTCCAGTCCGACTTGTCTGAGCAGAACCCGCCGTAGGTGCAGGGCTCGAGCCACATGTCGGAGCTGTAGCAGATGGTGCCGTTGCCGCCGGTGTTGGGGCTGCCGAAAAGGTTCGTGAACTTGTAGTGCAGATGCGATTCAGTGCGGTAGGTGCCCTCGAGGAAGCACAGCGTCTCGGCGCCGTACTCGTCGCGCAGCTCGGCGAGCTTCGCGGCGATCTCATCGAACGCCTGATCCCACGAGATCTCCTCCCACTGGCCGCTGCCGCGCTCGCCCACGCGCTTTAGGGGATGCTTCAGACGGTTGGGGTTGTACTCGAAGTCGATCCAGCGGTCCTGCTCAAGACGAGAGCACACATAGCCCTCGTTGTGCGGGTTGTCGGGATCGCCCTCGATCTTGACGACACGTCCGTTCTCCTTGGTGCAGAGAACGCCGCAGTTGAGGTGGCACAGGAAGCACGACGCGCGTTTCACCTCACGCTTGACCTCGGTCTGTTCTGCCATTTCCCTCTCCTTTCTCCCCTCTTGAGGAGCTCGACGCCCCCACGCGCATCGTGGGGGCATTGCGGAAAGCGGTCTTTCCGCATACCGCAAGCGCCCTCTCGTCTTCGGGCGCCTTGCCAACGAAGCGATGTCCGAAAGCTAGTCTTCTGACGGCTTGGGCGCAGCGGGTGCATCCGGCGCGCTCGGAGCCGCAGGCGCAGCGGGCGCGGGCGAATCGGATGCGTCCTCGGCGCCCGGGAACGGCGCGCCGCAGTTCGGGCACACCGTCGCGCTCACGTCGTCGCACACGGTGTGGCACGACAGGCAGATACGCGCGCCCATGGTGGTCGATGCTGGTCTGAAGCACATAGCGAACTCTCCTCTCGGACGCCGCCGCGCTGATGCGCCGGCGCGGCGGCACAACGTTTCCTACAGATGCTGCTCGTCATCCTCGCAGCGGTACACCTTGGCCATGAGGCCCGTCACCGGCCATGCGCCCATGATCGGATCAAGGTACTTGTCCGGATCGTCATCGACGATGGCATTGACGTTGGATTCCCACAAACCGAACAGGCTCGGCTCCGCCTCGTCTTTCTCCGGGAACCACCAGTCATGCTGCACGCTGATGACGCGCGGATCGACGGCGGTCGTAACGCAGGCGCGCTGCTTGATGCGGCCCATATGGGTCTCGATCCAGCACCAGTCGTTGGGCGCGATGTTGAGGTCCATCGCGGTGTCCGGATGGATCTGGAAGACCGGATCCGGATGCAGGTCGCGGTAGGCGCCGGGCTGGCGATGCTCGGTGTGGTACATCGGCATGAAGCGCGCGCCGGTGATCATGCACAGCGGGTACTCGGCCGCGTACTCGGGATTGACCTCGGGGAAGTCGGGCGGGAACACGAAGTTGGGCAGCGGATCGAAGTCCTGGCCGGTCTCCTTGGCCAGCTCCTCGATGACCGTGGAGTACAGCTCCACCTTGCCCGTGGGGGTCAGGAACTTGAAGCCGGGCTCCTTGTACTTCTCGGGGACGTTGGGAACCTTGAGGTACTTGACCTTCTCGCAGAAGTCCTTGAACTTCATGCCGAACGGCTCCACCTGACCGTCGAAGAAGTCCTCGTACTTGGGGCCCCACCACTTGTCGGCCATGCCAAGGCGCTCGGACAGGCCGTACCAGAACTCGTAGTCGTCGCGGAAGTCGACGTCGGTGCCGCCCTCGAAGCGCTCGACGACTGGCATCGTGCCGCACATGCTGGTCATGTTGACGTCCATCGTGGGGTATCCGATGCTGCAGCGCTCAAGCCACGTCGCAGCGGGGAGCACGTAGTCGGCCAACGCCGCGGACGGGGTCATGAAGTAATCGTGGACGACGAACAGATCGAGGCTCTTGAGCGCCTTGTGCACGAGCTTGGAGTTGGAGAAAGCCAAAACGGGGTTGTTCGCCTGGATAATGCATGCCTTGACCGGGTATGGATCGCCGCTGATCATCTGGCGGAACAGCAAGGGAGCGCAGCAATACGGATAGAAGCGCGGATAGGCCTTGGAGATGATGTCCCAGCCCTTGAACGTCATGCCCGGGAAGCGGTCGAGGCCGACGATCTTGTCGCGCTGCTCCTGAGACAGCGAGTTGTGCTCGTAGGTGCGGTCGGTGTCGCCGCGGTCCGTCGGCATCGTCAGCTGGTCGCCGCCGATCTTGTCGATGTTGCCGGTGATGGAGCGCAGGATGGCCTTCGCGCGGATCGTGTTGGTGGCGTTGACGCCGTGGCCGTCGCCGCCCTTCTCGCCCCAAGGCATGCAGGCAGGTTTGGTGGTGGCGTACATGCGGGCGGCTTTGCGGATCTTATCCTCGGACACCCAGGTGATCTTGGACACGCGCTCGACCGGCCATTCGGCAGCGCGCTCCTTCAAAGCGTCGAAGCCGTAGCACCACTCGTCGACGAACTCGTGGTCGTAGAGATCCTCCTCGATGATCACGTTGATCATGCCGAGGGCCAAAGCGGTGTCGGTGCCGGGGCGGATCTGCAGGAACAAGTCGGCGTACTGGGCGGCTTCGCAGAAGCGCGGATCGATGACGATCAGTTTGGCGCCCCTCTGCTCCATGTTGTCGCGCGTCCACTTCCAGTTGAGGAGCTCCGAGGCGGCCACGTTGCGGCCCCACAGCACGATCAGGTTGGACTGCTTCCAATCCGATTTGTCCGAGCAGAACCCGCCGTAGGTGCAGGGCTCGAGCCACATGTCGGAGCTGTAGCAGATCGTTCCCGCGCCGCCGGTGTTGGGGCTGCCGAAGAGGTTGGTGAATTTATAGTGCAGGTTGGACTGCGTACGATAGGTGCCCTCGATGAAGCACAGCGTCTCGGGACCGTACTGATCGCGGAGCTCGGCGAGTTTCGCGGCGATCTCGTCAAGCGCCTGATCCCAGGAGATCTCCTCCCACTGCCCGCCGCCGCGCTCGCCGGCACGCTTGAGGGGATGCTTCAAGCGGTTGGGGTTGTACTCGAAGTCCTTCCAACGATCTTGCTCGAGGCGGCGGCATACAAACCCCTCGTTGTGCGGATTGTCGGGGTCTCCCTCGATCTTGACGATGCGACCGTTCTCCTTGGTGCAGATCACGCCGCAGTTGAGGTGGCACAGGAAACATGATGCGCGTTTGACCTCGCGCTTGACCTCTCCTTGCTCTGCCATGGCATTCCCCTCTCTCCATCGCCTCAGCGACAGCTTGGATTCAGCGGAGGATCTGCTACAATCCCCCGCGCCCTGACGGCGACCGGGCGCACGCCGGTTTCCGTCTCGAACACCGTACGACGGGTTATGCCCTGGGGTGAATCACCCTGAGATAATGAATTAAAATGATTCTGTTACAGCCCGCTCACCCTACAAGGGTGATGGGAGCGCGATAGGGGGTCGCCGAATTGAACGAGCAGGACAAAACCGCTGGTCAGCCAAATCAAACCACTCGCCTGCTCGAAACACCCGCCGCCTGCATCCTCGGCGCGCTCGCATTCGCGTGCATGTCCTCGTGGGGCGTGTGCCTGGTGTACGCCCCGGCGCTGCCCCTGCTTTCCTTCCTTCCCCTCGATCAGGGAATCGCCTGCCTTCTGACCTCATGCGCGGTCAGCATGCTGGCCTACCTCGCGTGCGCGCGCTTTCCCAAGGTGCTCATCGACAAGGCAAAGC
Source organism: uncultured Eggerthellaceae bacterium (assembly GCA_958452575.1). GTDB lineage: Bacteria > Actinomycetota > Coriobacteriia > Coriobacteriales > Eggerthellaceae > Aphodovivens. The sequence continues at coordinate 221,671 of CAUDUM010000001.1, read as the reverse complement.
CGTTGATCTTTCCGGGAATGCTGCTGTTCTACGGGCCGATCGCCGTCGTCGGTGTGGCCTCATGGATTATGCCCGTTCCGCTGCCCACACCGCTGGTGTTCGCCGCCTGGGCGATCAACGGCATCGGGTGGATCATCCCCACGGCACAGGGCATGGTTCTGTTCTCCCTGATGCCTCCCCGCTGGACGGCGCTGTCCATCGCGGGGGGCGGCATCATCGCCACGCCTTTGTTCCTACTCGTCGGCGGCCTCGGCGTGAACTCCCTCGCCGTCATCGCTGCGGTGATGCTTCCCACTATCAGCGGCGGCATTTGCTACTACCTGTTCTGCGTCACCGATCCCGACGACATCGAGCGAGTCAAGAACTACAAAAACGAGCACCGCAAACCCAAGACCGCCGTGAAAGCGAGCGTCACCGTCATCGCTCATGGCATCTCCTACGGTTTCATCGTCATCATGATTTCCTCGCTGGGGCTGCATGCGATCCTGATTTCCGGAGCCACGGGGATCATCAGCTCACTGATCGCATTCATCTGGGCCCGCCGACGCTCCAAATCGAGCTGGACGACGGAATCGGCTCAGCGCATCACCGTGCCGTTGATCGTCGCATCGCTGCTGTTCCTCCCCTTCTGCAACGAGGCCGGGAGGATCGTGTGCGGATCGGTGAGCATCGCCGCCTTCGCGTATGTGACCCTGATGGAATGGACCGGCCAGGTCGTCAAGAACGCCGAGTTCCAGCTCTTCCCCCTCCACCGCTTCGCGCTGGGGCGGCTTGCCCAATGGCTCGGCTTTCTGATCGGCGCGTTCATCGCCTACATCATGTTCTACCACACGGCGCTCAGCCCCCTGCCGCTCATGCTGGTGGTCTGCATCCTGGTCGTGATCATCATCACCGCGTTCGTGATATTCGACAGCTCGAAGGACGAAGAGGAAGATCAGCTCCTCGACGTAGTCATGGGCGACCCCTCGACGCTCGTCATCGATCCGCCGAAGAACGCCGCGCCCTTCCGCGAGCGTTGCGACGCGCTGATCGAGAAGTTCCAGCTCTCGAGCCGCGAGGCCGAGGTGTTCCGCTACCTCGCGAAGGGGCGCAACGCCGAGTACATCCAGCAGAAGCTCTACATCTCCGCCAACACCGTCAAGACCCACATCAGCCACATCTACAAGAAGATGGGCGTCAACAACCAGCAATGGCTGATCGACCTCGTCGACCAGCGCGACAAACGCCGCGGCGACGGGCAGGACGACGGGACGCGCGCCGATTAGAGCGGCGCGCGTCCCGGCTTTGATCAACCTGCCGCCCGCTCCGTGCGGGTCGGCATGCGCATGCGGTTGCCATCGTTCGGCTGATACCGGATTATGTCCTTTTGATTCACGCGAGAGGGAGCGCGGAGGATTCAAGCGAATCATACGGAAACGGCCGGAGGCGATACGCCCCCGGCCGTCGGATCGATGGTCGGGACGACAGGATTCGAACCTGCGACATCCTGCTCCCAAAGCAGGCGCGCTACCAGACTGCGCCACGTCCCGAAACGGAAAGCTGCCACAACATGTTACATGGGCAACTCTCGCTAAAAACTCAACAGGCCAGCTAAAACGGTGCTGACCTGCGTAAATTCGGTGGAGCGGGTGACGGGAATCGAACCCGCGTCAGAAGCTTGGAAGGCTTCGGTTCTACCATTGAACCACACCCGCGTATACGCGCCATAAAAAGCGCGAGCGCTATTGTACCGCATCGGCGCCGATCCTGCGAGCGAGATTTTGCAACAGCTCGATTCCGCCAGAACTCGCGCGCGCTCAGCGAGCGTCGAGCTGCGCTTTGAGCGCGCGCAAGGCGTTGCCGCGATGGGAGATGGCGTTTTTGTCCTCGCCGGGAACCTCCGCCAGAGACAGGCCGTCGAGCTGATCCGGATAGAACAGCGGATCATAGCCAAATCCGTGCCCGCCGCGCTCGACGTGGCCGATGCGACCCTCGATGGTGCCGCGCGCCGTCGTCTCCGATCCGTCCTCGTCGATGAACACGAGCGTGCACACGAACCGCGCCGTGCGCTCGTCATCCGGCACGTCGGAGAGCACCGAGAGCAGCTTGGCGTTGTTGCGCGCGTCATCGCACGGCTCGCCCGCGTAGCGCGCGGAATGCACGCCGGGGGCACCGCCCAGGGCGTCGACCTCAAGACCGGAGTCGTCGGCGATGACAGCGCATCCCCCGCACGCCTCACGCGCCGCACGCGCCTTGATGCGGGCGTTGCCCAGAAACGTCTCGGCATCCTCGACGGGATCGGACTCGACGCCCATCTGGCGCAGAGTTTTGAACTCCCATCCGGGAAACGGCAGCGCCTCGGAGATCTCCTGCGCTTTATGCGCGTTGTTAGTGGCGATGACGATGGTCTTCATGCGGATGATCCTTTCTATCGGATGCGTTTCGGCACCATTGCCGGACAGCTGTCCGGTGTCTATCGAGCGGCTTGGCGCTTCCTGGGACGAATCCTCGTCAATTTCGCACGGTGCGAGCTCCGTTTACGGCGCGTAATTGACGAGGATTTGCCGCCGGTCGCGCCATGCGGTATCACGTGCTCGGAAGGTCAACATGCTCCACGACCTCGAGCGGCCGGCGGAACACGCGCCCGCCGAAGGACCGGAACTCGTCGATATCGTCTCCGGTGGTGTAGAAGCGGCGGAACGGCTCGCAGCCGTCGGGGGCGAGCGCGCCTTTCCGCGCGAGGATCTCCCGAACGTCGCGCGCCGCCTCCTTCGCCGAGGAGATCAAGGTGACCTCCCGTCCGACAACCGCGCCGATGAGCGTCTTGAGCAGCGGATAGTGGGTGCATCCCAAAACCAGCGTGTCGATCTCGCATCGCCGAAGCGGCTCGAGATACTCCTTGGCGATCTCCTGGAACGCCGGACGGATGTAGACCTTCGAGGCAAGCGAGGTGTAGTCCTCCACGGGACCCTCCGCCATGCGGATGCCGCGCTCGGCGATCTCGACGAACCGCGGCGTCGCCGTGGAGAAGACGGTGATGCCCGCGTCGATATGGCGGATCGCCTTGGAGTAGGCGCCGGATTCGATGGTGCCCTTCGTCGCGATGACGCCCACGCGACGGTTGCGCGTCGCATGCACGGCGGCGCGCGCGCCGGGCTCGACGACCCCGATCACGGGGACGGGGAACGCGCGCTGCGCATGCGCGAGCCCCGCAGCCGTGGCGGTGTTGCAGGCGATCACGATCATCTTGACGCCCTGTTCCACGAGCCAGGATCCGATCTGCTGGACGAACCCGTCCACCTCGGCGAGATCGCGCGGCCCATACGGGCAGCGGGCGGAGTCGCCGACGTAGATGAGGGACTCACCCGGCAGCGCCTTGGCAATCTCGCGCGCCACCGTCAAACCGCCAAACCCCGAATCGAACACTCCGATGGGGGCGCGGGAATATGCTTCAATTGACTCCATGCGGGCTAGTATACCGCAGAGCCCAGCGCCGCCCGCCACTGCCCCGCGCTGCCATAGTATCTGCTAATATCCATCAAGACCGAGCTGCCAACCGAATGCGTCAAAGGGAGGCGCCACGCATGGCGAAAGATCACGACAGGAAAACCAACGCGATCCGCGAGCTCGATGCGGCGAAGCTGCCCTACCGGGCGCGCTTTTTCGAATCCCCTGAAGCGCTTTCAGGCGTGGAGGTCGCGCGCACGCTCGGGCTCGACGCCGACCGCGTGTTCAAGACGCTCGTCACGCGCGGCAAATCGGGCGCCTACCTCGTGTTCATGATCCCCGTCGCCTGCGAGCTCGACCTCAAAAAGGCAGCGTCTGTCGCCGACGAGAAATCCATCGCGATGATCAAATCGAAAGAGCTTCTGCCGCTTACCGGCTACGTTCACGGCGGATGCTCCCCCATCGGCATGAAGAAGCCCTTCCCCACCTACATCGACGAGACCGCCGAACTCCACGATACGATCTACTTCTCGGGCGGGCGCATCGGATGCCAGCTGGAGATGGCGCTTGCGGATCTACGGCGCCTCATGCCGGTTGAGAGCGCGGATCTGACCGTCATCGGATAGCTGCCCGCCAAAAACGGCACCGGGCATCGCCCGACCGCGGATCGACTCCGCAACCAGGCGACGCCTCAGCCCCTACCAGTGCGAAACCACGCAGTCGCCGGGCTGGATGATGTTGTAGAGCTCTCCGGCCTTGTCCACCGGCAGATTGACGCAGCCGTGGCTGCCGTAGCCCTCGGCGTACAGATTGCCGCCGAACGCCGGCTGCCAATCCGCATCATGAAGCCCGATGACGTTGCCATCGAAGGGCATCCAGTACTCGACGGGGCTCTCGTACCACTTCTTTCCATCCTTGTAGCCGATGAGAAGCGAGGGGCTTTCCTTGGCGTTGAGCCAGAACACGCCGACCGACGTGCTGTTCTCCTCGTCAGGGGTGCCCGAAACGCAATCGGACTCCCAGATGAGCGCGCCGGATTCGTCGTAGAAGTAGACATGCTGCTCGGCGAGGTCGATGTCGCAGTAGCGGTTGCCCCAGTCGCGCCCGCCGACGCCGTTGTAGGCGGTGCCCGACGACAGGCACGGGATCTCCTGAGACGCGACCGTACCGGCTGCGACGCCTTCCTGGACCTGGGCGAGAAGCGCATCGCGATCGACTTCCCAACCGTACACGCCGCCCGCCACCGTGATGACCTTGCCGTCGGCACGCGTGTAGGTGCGCTCCGTGCCGACCGTATTGCAGGCGGCGGTGAGCTCGTCGACCCATGCGGTGAGCGCCTCCTGGCTCAGGGAAGCGTCGAGGTTCTCGTCCAAGACGATCCATTGCGAGATCTGCGAGGCGTTCACCTCCGCAGCGACATCACCCGCCATCGTCAAGGTGAGGTCGGCCGTGATCATCGAGTTCGCCTTGTCGGCGGCCTCCTTGAGTCGCGGCTCGGTTGACAGGACCGTCGGCTGCTGGAGATCCTCCGACGTCAACTTGACCGATCGCTCGAGAGAAACGACCGCTTCGTCGACGGCCTTGACGACGGCGTCCCCGTCAAGCGCGGTGCCCGGTTGCTCGGGCACCACCGCGAACGCCCCGAGCGACTCGTCGAAGGCGATCGTCGCATCGACCGCTGCGGATTTGTCGGCGTTGAATTCATCGACCGCCGTGCGGACGGTCTCCTCGAGCCCGCTTTCGTTGTAGCTCGCCGCCAGCTTGTCCGTCTCGTCATGGGTGCCGAACAGCTCGAGCGGCCACGCCCAGGGATTTGCGTCGGCGTGCATGCTCTCGACCACCGCCGCCGTGTCGGCACTGATCCCCGTCTCCTCGGCGTTCAGCTCAAGCCGGAACCCCTGGCCCGTGACGGTAAGCTCGTAATCCGAGATCGCCTGGTCGAGCTGCTGCTGCACTTCGGAAACCGGGCGCATCGACAGATCGGTGTCGCCGGTGAAGGTGTTGGGGAAGAAACGGCCCATGAAAAAAATCGCGCCCGCAACGTAGATGATGGCGAGGATGGCAACGAATACGCCGATGACGATCGCGACAACCTTGCCGTGCTTGCGCTTGGGCTTCGTCGATCCCATGCCAAACTGGGCGCCACCGAACTCCGGCTGCGCCGCTGCATCAAACGAATATGCGCCTGGCGCGAAGACGGTGTCCTCCGCATCGACGGATGCAGGGCCCATCATCTGTGTCGCGTCACTGCCGGACGCGGGCGCCGCATGTTTTCCGTGCTTGGTTTTGGTGTTGTCGTTCTTGTTCACCATGACCGCTTTCGTTCAACCTTTACATTCAGCACATTGTATCAATCTTCATGATACTTCGAACGCGCACGCTCCCGCTTTCACCAGCAGTGGACGTAATTCACTTTTAATTAGCACGGGACGGATGGCACCGGCCCCCTCGCAGGAGCAGAATGCCTCCCCAAGGCACGAGCGGACCGTCTCCCACGACGTGCTATCATGTCCCGCATGGTCAGCGAAGCAGTCAGAAAAACCATGCAAGGCAACAAACGATGCGACACCAAGCCCGAGCTTTTGGTGCGCGCCCGCCTGCGCGCGGCGGGGCTGACCGGCTACCGGCTCCAATGGAAGGTGCCCGGACATCCCGACATCGCCTGGCCCGGCAAGCGCGTCGCCCTGTTCATCAACGGGTGCTTCTGGCACCGATGCCCGCGCTGCCAGCCGCGCATCCCGAAGACCAACGTAGAGTACTGGGTCGTCAAATTCGAGCGCAACGTCGAGCGCGACGAGCGGACGCACGCCCAGCTCAAGGAGATGGGCTGGCGCGTGCATGTCGTGTGGGAGTGCGAACTCAAGAAGAAGGCGATCGATGAGACGATGGCGCGTCTTCTGCCCCAGCTGGCCGACGAGCTCGGCAAGACGCTGATCCTTCCGGATGCCGGAGCCATGGACCCTCGTGGGGATTCCCCGAATCCCTCGCGCTCCGCAGCCCGCCGCTGACGCGCGTGGTATCATCTCTTCCGTATCGACGACGGCCTCTTTGCGCGCATCAGCGCCCGCGCCCCACGCGCGAGGCTGCCGCGCAACGTCTGATCAAGGAAGGCCATGCAAACCTATATCGCCCATTATTCCTCTCCCGCCGCCTCGGACTCCCGCGCCAAGGGGCTCTTCGAGTTCGAAAGCGCCTCGCGCGCCGGCTCGAAGGCCAACCTGCACGACGCCCGCGTCAAGATGCTCGAGCTCTACGGCAGCCAAGCCGTGTCCTGGAGCATCGTCAAAGTGGAGCGCAAGCAGGCAAAGCGCGAGGTGTGCGACGAGCAGATGGAGCTGGATTTCCGCGCCCCCAAACCCGAGCGCAAACGAGCGAAACGTAAGGAGTGGTGGTAATGAAAGCTAAGCATGAGGGGTTTCTCCAGCAGCTGCTCGAGACGCCCTCCCCCACCGGTTTTGAGGTGCCCGTCGCCGACGCGGTGCGCGAGCGCCTGTCCGACACGGCCGACGAGGTCCGCACCGACGTCATGGGATCGGTGCACGCCCTGCTGCGCGGGCGCGGACGCGGCCCCTCGCTGATGCTCGCGGCGCACATGGACGAAATCGGATTGATGGTCACCTACATCTCCGACGACGGCTACCTGTCCGTCGCCGCGATCGGCGGCGTGGATGCGGCGATCCTGCCCGGGCTGCGCGTCGACGTGCATACGTCTGCCGGCACGCTGCGCGGCGTGGTCGGCCGTAAGCCGATCCATCTGATCAAGGCGGACGAGCGCAAAAACGTCACGCCGATCGACCAGCTCGTGATCGACCTGGGGCTTCCCGGCAGCAAGGTGAAGAAGCTCGTCAAGGTGGGCGATCCGATCACCTTCGGCGTCGGCTACGAGCGCTTCGGCAAGCACATGGCGGTCTCGCGCGCTTTCGACGACAAGGCGGGCGTGTGGATCGCGGTCCGCGTGCTGGAAAAGCTTGCACGCGCCGGACGCGCGGCGGGCGATTTCATCGCCGCAGCCACCGTCCAGGAGGAGATCGGCACGCGCGGCGCCACGACGTCCGCCTACGGCGTCAATCCCGATATCGCCATCGCTTTCGACGTGACGCACGCGACCGATTATCCCGGTATCGACAAAGCCAAACACGGGGATTTCGTCTGCGGCGGCGGTCCCGTCATCGCGCGCGGGCCCAACATCAACCCGCTCGTGTTCGAGCGTTTGGTGGCGGCGGCAGAGAAGGAGGGCATCCCCTACCAGATCGAGGCCGAACCGAGCGTGACCGGCACCGATGCGCGCGCGATCCAGGTCGCACGCGGCGGTATTCCATGCGGTCTCGTTTCCGTGCCCCTGCGCTACATGCACACGCCCACCGAGGTCGTGTGCCTGAAAGACCTCCAGGCCACGGTCGACCTTCTCGTGCGCTTCGCACTCGATCTCGAAGAGGATGCCTGCTTCGTCCCCGGCATCGGGGCTGCGCCCTGCGCTTACGAAGAGGAGGAGGCCCCTGCGGAGGATCGCGGGATGTTCGACGATGCGGACGAGGGCAGCGAGGCGACGCCCGAAACCGAACCCGGAGCCGCAGCCGAGACCGCGACCGACGAGCCGGAAGCGGCCGGCTCCGTCGATGATACCGCGGGCGCCGTTGCGTCCGATGGCGCGTCATGGCTTTTCCGCGACGCAAAGCACGAGGAAAAGGAGTAGCCTCCCCGATGAAATCCGAGGAGAAGACGATAGCGAAGAACCGCAAGGCGCTCCACGAATACGATATCGTGGAGACGTACGAGGCGGGCGTCGAGCTGACCGGCACCGAGGTGCGCTCGCTGCGCGAGAACAACTGTCAGCTCACCGACTGCTTCGCGCTCATCCGCGGCGGCGAGGTATGGATGCACGGCGTCCACATCCCGCCCTTCGCGCAGGGCAGCATCTTCAACCCCAACCCCGATCGAAAGCGCAAGCTTCTGCTGCATCGCAAGCAGATCCGCGAGCTCGACCGCAAGGTGAGCGAGAAGGGCATGGCACTCGTGCCCCTGAAGATGTATTTCAACAAGAATTCCCTGGTGAAAGTCGAACTTGCGCTCGCTCGCGGCAAAAAGCTCCACGACAAGCGCCAAAGCATGGCCGAACGCGACAGCAAACGCGAGATCGAACGCGCGCTCAAGCAGCGCTCCCGCTAGAAAGCCCGAGGTGGACGATGTTTTTCAAACGCAGGAAAAAGAAGCGCGCCGAAGAGGCGTCGAAACTCGAGGAGACCGTCGTCTTCGAAGACGAGCCGATGGAAGCCCCCGCCGAGACCCAGGAAGCGGAGGATGCGGCGCGAGGCGGCGCGGCGATGGCGGCCGACGGATCCGAAGACGGCGGCGATACGGGCGCGGTCGAGGAGGAGGCGTTCGAGATCGAGTTCGATGAGGACGACGTCCAGTGCTACCTCGTCGACGAGGACGACAACGAGGTGGGCTTCGTTCTGCTCGACGAGAACGGCGACGAAGTAGAGTACTACTTCGCCGACGAGGACACGGTCGAAGGCGAAGCGGACGAGCCTGGGAAAACCGCGACGGATAAGATTGCCGCCAAGAAGAAGAACGCCAGCCTCGCCTACAAAGCCGGTGCCGCAGCCGCAGGCGCGGCCGCCACGGGCAAAGCGGCTGCCAAGACGGGCGTCGCAAAGGCAAAGGAAGGCGTCGAGAAGGCACGCGGTTGGGCCGACAAATTCCAACCCAACGACGATGGCGAATACGATCTTGGCATCACCCGCGAGGGCGTCAAAGAAGCCACCGCGGACATGAACTCGATCTACCACGAAAGCGTCGAGACGATCGCCGAGCTCAAAGAGGCCTTCGACGACATCAACGAAAGCCTGCACCTGGACAGCTTCCTTGGCAAGAAGCGCCGGAGGTAGCACAGAGATCCAGCAGAAAGCTCAACGAAAGACGAAGGGCGAGTCCCCTCTCATCAGGGGACTCGCCCTTTTTGCTTGTGGTGGAGGCGCGGAGAATCGAACTCCGGTCCATACTAGATCGTCCGCAAGGCGCTACAGGCTTAGTCGCTGGTCGGGATTCGGAGAGGTTCGGTCCATCGACAGACGTTGCCTTTCCTAGCCGGTTCGATCTTTGCCGCGGCCATACCGGCTACGTGCCGCAGCGCATTCCCCTAGGTTGATGCCGAACCCGGAAGCGGGGAAGATCCCGGGACGACAGCCAGGCGCGATTAAGCAGCCATGGCGAGCGCAGGAGCGCTCTGAGTGTTGTTCTTGCCAATTAACTTGACGGTACCCCTGTTTAACGTGGCGAGGAGACCACGACCTGCTCCTCACTTCAGACCTACCATGTCGAAACCAGTCGCCCCCGATTTCAGTGGATCAAGGTAGATCAAATCAGGAATACTACCCTCCCTCAGCAGAATGTCAAGCATTCATCGCCCAAACGGCGCGATTGAGGCGACTTTAAACACAAAACTAGCCGTTCTTCGAGTTTTGGGCATGGCGAAACCGTCCCTCGGCTTTCCATACTGAAAGTGCCTGAATTTAGAACTTCCCGCGCACATCGAGGCGCGGTTCTCTTGGCACCTTTGTCCCGACATGGCGGAAAGGAGGCGTGTTCCCACCGAGAAGCAAACCGAAGGCTGTCCACTGCTCCCATAAGACGAGAGAAAGAGGAACCAATGGCTGAAACCGACAACATCGAGGTCCTGCGTGCTGGTTGCTTCTTCTGCCACGTCCGCTGCGGCGTTCTGGTCACGAAGAAGAACGGTCGAATCGTGGACATCAAGGGCGATCCGGATTGCCCCCACAACAAAGGTTTTGTGTGTTCCCGATTGGACAAGAAGCGTTATCTTGATGGCTTCGTGTACAACCCCAACCGTCTGAAGAGACCGCTGAAGCGCGCCGGCGAGCGCGGCGGCGGCAAGTGGGAGGAGATCACCTGGGACCAGGCGTTCGACGAGATCGCCGAGAAGCTCTCCGACCTCCGCGACAAATACGGTGCTGAGACCCTTGCCTTCACGGAAGGAACCGCCCGCACCTGGAGCTGGCTGCACTACAAGTTCACCAACCTGTTCGGCAGCCCCAACACCGGCGGCAACGGCACCATCTGCTATAGCTCCGACATGTGGCTGGAGCCCTGCACCTACGGCGGCTTCTGCTCCGACAAGTCCGACTGGGTCGGCGCCGATCTCGTGGTGCTGTGGGGCCGCAACACCATCGCATCCGAGCCCCTGCTGTGGCATTGGGTCGACACCAACATGAAGGAGCGCGGCGCCAAGCTCCTCGTCATCGATCCGCGCTTCAGCGAAGTCGCGCAGAAGGCCGATCTGTTCCTGCAGATCCGCCCCGGCACCGACGCGGCGCTCGCCCTCGGCATGATCAACGTCATCATCGAGGAGGATCTCTACGACCACGAGTTCGTCGATGAGTGGTGCATCGGCTTCGACGAGCTGAAGGAACGCGCTGCCGAGTACCCGCCGGAGAAAGTCTCCGAGATCACCTGGATCCCGGCCGACAAGATCCGCCAGGCTGCACGCATGTACGCGACCGCTCCCTCCGCCTGCCTGCCGTGGGGCCAGAAGGGCGGCGACGCGAGCGGCATCAACGCCTCCAGCGCCATCCAGGCCAAGGCGATCCTGCGCGCCATCACCGGCAACCTCGATAAGAAGGGCGGCGACCTGCTGGCGCCTCCGTCCCGCTTCCCACCGGCGTTCTACGAGCACTACGCTCTGCCGCAGGAGCAGCGCGACAAGATGATCGGCAACGACCGCTTCCCGGGTCTGACGTTCAAGGGCTGGGACATCATCTCCCAGGCGTATCCGTCGTTCTACCCCTACTCCAACGCGCCGCTGCTGTTCCGCGCTATGCGCGACGGCGACCCTTACCCGGTCAAGGCCCTCATCGTCCAGGCCGACAACCCCGTCATGGCGTTCTCGAACACCAAGCTCGTCGTTGAGGCTCTCATGAACCTCGAGCTGCTCGTCGTCCATGACTACTTCATGACACCGACCGGCGCGCTCGCCGACTACGTGCTCCCGGCCGCGACCTGGCTCGAGCGCCCCGACAACTGCTACGCGGTCATGAACCATCGCCCGATGTACTTCGGCGCCCAGGCGCGCGTGATCGACCGCTTTGAGGGCGGCACCGACGTCGACTTCCGCGATGACTACGAGTTCTTCTACGGCCTGGCGATCCGCCTCGGCCAGGAGGACAAGTGGTGGGGACCCAAGGCCGAGGACATGCTGGACTTCCAGCTCGCCCCGATGGGCCTCACGCACGAGAAGTTCTACAACGACGTCAGGTACATGGCCGGCCAGAAGAAGTTCGAGAAGTACAAGGAGCCCGGCTTCAAGTTCCTCACTCCTTCGGGCAAGGTCGAGCTCAAGAGCTCCGTCATCGAGATGCTCGCCAAGGAGACCGGCATCGACTTCGATCCGCTGCCGCACTTCGAGTACCCGGCACAGAGCGTTGAGAAGCATCCTGAGTGGAAGGACGAGTACCCGCTGGTCATGATCACCGGTGCGCGATTCATGCCGTTCTATCACAGCGAGCATCGCCAGCCCGGCCCTTATCGCGACCTGCATCCGGATCCGATCTTCGACATCCATCCCGACACCGCCATCGACCTTGACATCCGCGACGGCGACTGGTGCTGGATCGAGACCGCCATGGGCCGCATCAGGCAGCGCGCCCGCAAGACCTCGATCGTGGACCCGCGCGTCATCAGCGTGCAGCATGACTGGTGGTTCCCGGAGAAGGAAGAGGCGTATCCGAGCCTGTTCGGCGCCTTCGAGTGCAACGCCAACGTGTTGCTCGACGACTCTCCCGACACGCTCGACCAGATCATCGGCGCTTGGCAGCAGACCGGCGTCGCCGCCAAGGTCTACAAGTGCGAGAAGCAGGATTGGTAGATCACCGCGCCTGACTCGCACGCTTGCTTGAGTTGAGTTGCACAGGCCGCGCCCCGCGCCGGGCGCGGCCTCGGCGCATGCTTCACAGAGGAAAGGATGATGCAATATGGCTGATATTTCCACGTTGTTCGGCATGGACCCCGAAGTCGCCGAGAAGCTCAAAGCCGAAGGTATCGAGACTATCGAGAAGTTCTATGACGTCGCCAAATATCCCGACTCCCGTGCGGAGCTTTCGGAGAAGATCGGCGTCGACTCCTTTAAACTTGAGGAATGGTCGTCGACTGCCGGCAATTTCATCCTGATGCAGAATTGCGAATGGTAAGGGGGATCCGCGATGTGCTTCAGACCACCTTCGGCGGACGCCGGTGAGATCATCTGCCCCCATTGCTTCATCGTCGCCGAGCCCAACCCGGACGGAACCTGCCCCGAGTGCGGCGAGATGATGAGGCAGGGATCCGATCCTTCGGGTGCCGCAGCGCCCCCCGCGCCTTCCGCTCCGGCAGCGCCTGCTGCGCCCGAGGCCCCGAAACCGCCCGAGGCGTAAACCCGGCATCAGACGCGACGGCGCGCGCTTAGCAGCGCGCCGTCGCGTTGCATGTTAAGTTTCGTTTGCCCGCCATTCAGGAATCGCATGCACATGATGAACCAAAAGCACGTAGAAGCAAAACTGCAACTGGCGACCGCCTTCGCCGAACTTGCCGGCCAGACGCCTCCCGAGCGCATCACCATCAACATGATCGTCGATAGGCTCGGCAAGCATCACAAGACGTTCTACTACCATTTCAGCGGAAAGGAACAGCTGATCATCTGGCTGTTCCGCTACGAACTCGGCTGCGCGCTGTCCGAGCGCTTCGGGGAGAACCTCCTCGTGTACGAACCTGAAGGATCGAGCTGCTACGCCGATTTCCCCTACTACGTACACAACCTCAAGGAATCCGGACGGATCTACCACGCGCCCTTCTTCAGCGTGCTCGCATCCGTTCTCGAGAAGAGACGGACGTACTACCGTGCGATCCTGTCCACGCGCGGACCCGCCACGCTGGACCAGTACCTGCACCGCCTCTACTATCCTGCCATCAAACAGGACATAGAGTTCCTCGTACAACGCGAGCTGGAAAAGCTTGGACCGATTCAGGCGGCAGGCGTCTCGACGATCCTACAGAAGAACGACTGCATGGACTTCCTCGCGCAATTCTACACCGATGCGTTCCTCTCCCGCTTCGCCGAACGGCTGTACTACTCATCGCGAAGAAGAGGCGCGCACGACATCTACCCCTTCGAGAACGTCGTCCACGATTCGCTGAAAACGCTCGTGGAAAGCCAGGTCAAACGTCTCGTCGAGGACAATTTCTAAGCGTTCGCCATTATTTGCGCAAACTCCTTATCGACATCCGCGCGATCCGGGACGGCAGAAGCGGGCTTTCGATAGAGGAACGTATAGCAATGGGGGCAGCTTATCGCGTCCGGAGGGACGATCTCGCCGCAGGAGGGGCAGCGGCCCTCCTCGACTCCCTGCATGCCCTCCCCGTCCATGCAGGCACCGCACATCACGCAAGGAATGCACATGGCGAACCCCTTTCTCGTCTGAGGGAAGTATACTCCCCCGGCGACTATGTTTCACTAGGCACAACCGCCGTTGCGTGTCACCGAAGGACCTTATACCAACCCAGCGGCCAGATCTGCCGGTGCGAACACGCCCCGGTCCGTCACGATCGCCGTGATGAGGCCGGCGGGCGTCACGTCGAAGGCGGGGTTCCACACGTCGACGCCCTCGATCGGACGCGGCAGGACCTCGCTCGGGTCGCGCTGCTCGATCGGGATCTGCGAACCGTCCGCAAGCGCGAGGTCGACCGTGCTCGCCGGGGCGGCGACGTAAAACGGGATGCCGTGATGCTTGGCGAGCACGGCCACGCCGTAGGTCCCGATCTTGTTGGCAGCATCGCCGTTGGCGGTGATGCGGTCCGCTCCGACGATGACGGCGTCGATCTCGCCCTGCGCCATCAAGCTCGCTGACATGTTGTCGCAGATCAGCGTAGTGGGAATGCCGACGCGCGACAGCTCCCACGTCGTCAGGCGCGCGCCCTGCCCCACCGGGCGCGTCTCATCGGCGTAGACGCGCTCGATCTTGCCCTGAGCGGCGGCCGTGTAGACAACGCCGAGCGCCGTTCCGTACAGCACGGTCCCCAGACTGCCGGCGTTGCAGTGGGTGAGCACCTTCGTCCCGGGGCCGAGCAATTCGGCGCCGTATGCGCCGATCGCACGGTTCGATGCGATGTCCTCGTCCTCCATGCGGAGGACCTCCTCGACCATGGCATCGGCGATCTCCCACGAAGATCCTGATGATGCGGCAGCTTGCCGAGCGAACCGCCTCATGCGGTCGACCGCCCACATAAGGTTCACCGCAGTGGGTCGGGCGGAGCGCACCTCGTCGGCCACAGGATCCATCAGCTCGAAGAAAGCGTCCCTGTCGCAGGCGCAGCCATGCCCGGCAGCGGACCTCGCGCCCTCCTTCGATGCCCACACCGCGAGCGCGGCGGCACCGGCGATGCCGATCGCGGGCGCGCCGCGCACGGCGAGCGTCTTGATCGCATCGACGATCACGCGCCAATCAGACGTCGTCTCAAACCGCTCCTCATAAGGAAGAAGCCGCTCGTCAAGGTACGTGAACGCTGCCGCGCCGTCAGGCCCGCGCACCAGATCGACCGATCGAGGCAGCGCGTCGATATCGACGTTGATTTCAGAAGATGACCCTTCGCACATGTGAGTTCCCCTTTGACAGCAACCGCAACGCCTCATCGGCTTTGCGGTCTCGAGTCCAGATCGGCACGGCACGCATCGACAGTCTCCTGGATGCGTTGTTTGTAGATCGAATTGCAGCCGTAAAGGGCGGCGCAGGGATTGTTCATCGTGATGTGGTCCTTGCCCGCAAGCGTGGTCGTGACGGCCGCGGAGTGCTTGTAGAACAGCGCGTCGTGCCCGACGCACAGGCCCACGACGACGTTGAGCTCGGTACCCGCCTCCTCCAGAAGGCGCGCCTGCATGATCGGGTTGCAAAGAATGGTGTTCTGAGAACCCTCGGACACATGGACGTCGAGATCGGAGCGATGGTTGCTCTCGATTTTGCAGGCGACGCCGTACGTCTCGAATCCGGCATCGCGCAGGATGCGCGCGAAGGTGCGCGCCTCGTTGAGCATGATCGTGCAGGAGGCCAAACCGATCTTCCTGACGCCAAGCCCACGCGCGAACTCGATGATCTCCTGCACGCGCGTGAGGTTGGGGCACAGGGCGCTGGAACGCACCGACGCCTCGTAGATCGCATGGATCTCGGGGTCGAGATAGCGCCGGCGCACCTCTTCGTGGATCTCGGGGGTCACCGAGCCGCCCAGGCAGTAATCGGGATTGTCGCCCGTCGCATGCTCGCAAGGCTCGCCGGTGCAGTTCAGGCAGGAGCGATCGTCAACGGCCATCATGGATCCTCTCTCTCGGATGCTAGACACAATCTACCACATCGGCGTTCCGCAGAGGGCGGCGGATAAGCGCGGGCCGCGCGCAGGAGGAAGCGCAGCGAGGGGCGCAGCGAGGGGCGCAGCGAGGGGCGCAGCGAGAGGAAGCGCGACGCGAGGCGCAGCGAGAGGAAGCGCGACGCGAGGCGCAGCGAGAAAAGAGGCTCTCCCTTTTTCACTCTAAAACACCCCTCTCGAAAGGAGGACGGCTGCTGGTCGCAAACAGCGAAAATGAGAAAAAGTGACTGTCCCTATTTCTCATTTCAATGAAGAAGCCGCCGTCTTATGGGACGGCGGCTTCGGTTAGGTCACGGACGGACCGTCATGATGTCAGCAGGCTGCCTACTTGTCGATCACGTGGTCGGTCTTGTCGGCGATGGCCGCCTGGCCGGCTGCCAGACGCGCCACGGGGACGCGGTACGGGGAGCAGCTGACGTAGTCCAGGCCGATCTTGTCGAAGGTGTGGATCGACTCGGGATCGCCGCCGTGCTCGCCGCAGACGCCGCAGGTGATGTTCGGGTTGCCCTCATGACCGAGCTTGACGCCCATCTCGACCAGCTTGGCGACGCCCTCGTCGATGGTGGCGAAGGGGTTGCGCGGCAGCAGATGCTGCTCGAGGTACTGCGGGATGAACTCCGCCTCGACGTCGTCGCGGCTGAAGCCGAACGTCGTCTGGGTGAGGTCGTTGGTGCCGAAGCTGAAGAAGTCGGCTTGGGTGGCGATCTCGTCTGCCGTCACGGCGGCGCGCGGCAGCTCGATCATGGTGCCGACCGGGATGTCGAGCTCGACGCCCTCGGCGGCCGCGACCTCGTCGATGACCTGCTCGGCGACGCCGCGCAGCTTCTCGAGCTCGGCCTTGACGGAGACGAGCGGGATCATGACCTCGGGCTTGGGGTCGAGGCCCTCCTTCTTCAGGCGGGCGGCGGCGGTTGCGATGGCGCGCACCTGCATCTCGGGCAGGATCGGGAACACGATGCCCAGGCGGCAGCCGCGCAGGCCGAGCATCGGGTTGGCCTCGCTCATAGCGTCGATCTGCTCCATCAGGCGCGTCTTCTCGGCGATGACGGAACGGTCGCCGCCGGTTGCCTCGAGCTTGGCGATCTCGACGTCGAGCGCGCGCGGGCTCTCGAGGAACTCATGCAGCGGCGGATCGAGCAGGCGCACGATGACCGGCAGGCCGTCCATCGCCTTGAACATGCCGTAGAAGTCGCCCGTCTGGGCGTCGAACAGATCGTTGACCGCCTGCTCGCGCACGTCCTCGTCCTCGTTAAGGATGAAGGTCTGGATGATCTGCTTGCGATCGCCCAGGAACATGTGCTCGGTGCGGCACAGGCCGATGCCCTGCGCGCCGAAGTTGCGGGACAGCTCGGCGTCCTCGGGGTTGTCGGCGTTGGCGCGCACGCCCAGGGTGCGGAACTCGTCGGCCCACTCCAGGATGGTGTCCAGATCGCCGGTGAGCTCGGGCATGACCAGCTCGACCGCGCCGAGGACCACGATGCCCTCGGTGCCATCGATCGAGATCATGTCGCCTTCCTTGATGACGATGTCGGTGCCGGTGACGGCGGCCTGCTTCTTCTCGGCGTCGATCTTGAGCGCCTCGACACCGCAGACGCAGGGGGCGCCCATGCCGCGGGCGATGACGGCCGCATGGCTGGTCTTGCCGCCATGGCTGGTCAGGATGCCCTCGGCGGCGATCATGCCGGCCAGGTCGTCGGGCGTGGTCTCCCAACGCACGAGCACGCACTTGCGGCCCGCCTCGGCGGCGTCCACGGCGTCGGCGGCGGAGAAGACCGCCTCGCCCACGGCGGCGCCGGGGCTGGCGTTCAGGCCGCGCGCGACGACGTCGTACTCGGCGCTCTTGTCGAACTGGGGATGCAGCAGCTGGTCGAGCTGCTCGGGGTTGACGCGCATGACGGCCTCCTCCTTGGAGATGAGGCCCTCGTTGACCATCGAGATGGCGATGTGCAGCGCGGCCGCGGCGGTGCGCTTGCCCACGCGGGTCTGAAGCATCCACAGCTTGCCCTGCTCGATGGTGAACTCGATGTCGCACATGTCGCGGAAGTGGTTCTCGAGGATCACGAACACTTCCTCGAGCTCGCGTCCGGCCTCCTCGAGGCCCTCGACGTTTTTGAGCTCGGCGATGGGGCTGGTGTTGCGGATGCCGGCGACGACGTCCTCGCCCTGAGCGTTGACCAGGTAGTCGCCGTAGAACTCCTTCTCGCCGTTGGCGGGGTTGCGCGTGAACGCGACGCCGGTGGCGGAGGTGTTGCCCTTGTTGCCGAAGACCATGGACTGCACGTTGACGGCGGTGCCCAGGTCATCGGAGATCTTGTTCTGCTTGCGGTACAGCGTCGCGCGCGGGTTGTTCCAGCTGCCGAACACGGCCTCGATGGCAAGCTTGAGCTGGACCATCGGATCCTGCGGGAACTCGACGACGCCGTCGACGACCAGGCTGGGATACTCGTCGGCGGACACGTTCTCGGAGAAGATGTCCTTGAACTCGCGTACCAGCTCCTGCAGGTCCTCGGCGGTCAGATCGGTGTCGGACGCGACGCCGCGGATGTTCTTCATGGAGGTGATGGCGTTCTCGAACAGGTCGCCGTCGAGGTTCATCACGACGTTGGAGAACATCTGGATGAAGCGGCGGTAGCTGTCCCACGCGAAGCGCGGGTTCTCGGTCTGCTTGATGAGGCCGTTGATGGACTGGTCGTTCAGGCCCAGGTTGAGCACGGTGTCCATCATGCCGGGCATGGACATCGGCGCGCCGGAGCGGACGGACACCAGCAGCGGATCCTCGGCATCGCCGATCTTCTTGCCGATGCGGCGCTCGAGGTCAAGACGGTACTCGTGGATGGTGTCAAGCGCGCCCTCGGGCCACACGTTGCCGGCGTTGGCGTACTCCATGCAGGTCTGGCACGAGATGGTGAAGCCGGGAGGGACGGGAAGTCCGATGTTCGCCATCTCCGCAAGGTTGGCGCCCTTGCCGCCAAGGATCGCCTTCATGTTGGTGTTGCCCTCGGTAACGTTGTTGCCCTGGGCGTCCTTGCCGAACGCGTAAACGCGCTTCACTTCTTCGGTCACCACATTTTCTCCTTAAAACGCGACTACCCTTTATACCCACCCAAGCCGTTTGGGATGGTTACCTAGTGCATAACGCCTGATGACGGATGCACGCGCTCATAGTAACGCAAAATTTCCTGAGCGGTCTCTTCAAGTGCCTTATTTTCGGTGTGCACCACGATGCACCCCAGTTTGCGCATCAGCGCGCGTGCGCGCTCGAGATCCTGGTAGACGTATTCGGGGTCGGCGTACTTCGACGCGACGCCGCCGGCGTTGCCCAGGCGCTTGCGGCGGATGCCGACGAGCACCTCCGGCGTCGTCATCAAGCCGAACAGGCGCGTGCGGTCCACGTCGTAGATCTCGCGCGGCGGCTCGGTCGACGGATCGAGCGGGATGTTCGCCACCTTGTAGCCCTGCTGCGAAAGGTAGATCGACACCGGTGTCTTCGAAGAGCGGGAAACGCCAAGGAGCACGATGTCGGCCCGCGTGAGCTCCTGCGGGTTGCGGCCGTCGTCGTGCGCGATGGTGAACTCCAGCGCCTCGACGCGCTGGAAATAATGGCTGTCGATGGTATGCAAGCTGCCGGGAAGCCCCGCCGGGCAGCGTCCGGACAGATTGGAGATCGCCTCCACCGCATCGGTCATCAGATCGACGAGCACGAGCTCATCGTCTTCCTGCGCATACTCGATCAGCTGGTTGCGCAGCGCACGATCGACGATCGTGAAGAAGATCAGAAGGCGTCCATCCCCGGTGCGCTCGAACTGCACCGCCTTGTGCATGTCGATGTAGGCCTTGATGTCCGCGAAGCGCTTGGCCTTGGACATCACCTCGATCTTGGGGTTGTTCTCACCGAACTGGGCGGCGGCGGCCCGCGCCACCGCTTGAGCGGTGACACCGACCGAGTCGCTGATCACGTGAATGGTGGGAATGGGGTTGGTGATGCTCTGCTGCATCGGCTCGTCTTGATCCATGGGCAAATCCTCTCTGCGAAATGCCGGTGAAAAAGGAAAACGGGCCCAAAGGCCCGTTTTCGCCAACCCTACCTCGCCATTTTTCCGAAGTCGGCTACGTCTTGGAAGACGCCTACGAAGCGGTTGAGCAAGCGCAGGCGGTTCTCGCGGAGGCTCTGGTCCTCATCCATGACCATGATGCGCTCGAAGAACAGGTCGACCGGCTTGCGCAGGCCGGCGAGCTCGGTAAGCGCCGCCTGGTAGTCATCAGCCTCGAGCGCGCGGGCGACGCGGCCCTCGGCTTGGACAACGGCGCAGAACAGCGCGTGCTCGACCTCGTTGATGAGACCCTCGTCGACCTCGGTGCCAAGCGAGGCGTCACGCAGGTTGTTGGCGCGGGCGTAAGCCGTCGCGAGGTCGTTGAACGTGTCGGGGGCGTTGTTGCGCGCATCCTCGAGCGAGCGCACGCGGCGCAGGATCTCGGCGGGCTCGGCGACACCGGCGGCGAGCACGGCGTCGATCGCATCGGCCTCGCAGCCCGCATCGCGCAGCATGACACGGGTGCGCGTGACGAAGAACTCGACCACGGCGGCGCGAACGGCGGCGCGGTCGAAGGAGATGCCGTCCGCCTCGAACGAATCGAGCGCGCAGTCGATCGCATCCATGAGGGACACCGGAAGACCCGTCTCGAGGATCGCGATGATGCCGAGCGCGGCGCGGCGCAGCGCGAACGGGTCGGACGAGCCGGTCGGACCCTGATCGACCGCGAACAGGCCGCAGATGGTGTCGAGTTTGTCGGCCATCGCGACGATCTTGCCCACCGTGGATGCCGGCAGCTCGTCGCCGGCGAAGCGCGGACGGTAGTGGTCGGCGATGGCGCGCGCAACCTGGTCGGTCTCGCCGGCGGCAGCGGCGTAATAGCTGCCCATGATGCCCTGGACGCTGGTGAACTCGACGACGGCTCCCGTCACGAGGTCGGCCTTGCACAGATGCGCGGCGCGCACGGCATCGGCGGCATCCTGGGCGGAAAGCGCGGCTTCGGTGGAAAGATGCTCGGCGAGCTTCTCGACGCGGGCGGTCTTAGCCCGCACGGTGCCCAGCTGCTCCTGGAACACGACGGTGTCGAGGCGCTCCACGTAATCCTCCAGCGGGCGGCGCAGGTCCTCGTCGTAGAAGAACTTGGCGTCGTAGAGGCGGGCGGCGACGACGCGCTGGTTGCCGTCGACGATGTTTGCCTCGAACGCAGGATCGCCGTTGGAGGTGATCAGGAATTTATTGGAAAGCGAGCCATCCGCGTTGAACAGCGGGAAATAACGCTGGTGCATGAGCATCGCGTCGACCGTGATCTCCTTGGGCACGGCCAGGAACAGTTCGTCGAACTGGCCCACCATGACCGTCGGGAACTCGGTGAGGTTGACGACCTCCTCCATGGTCTTGGCGGGAAGCTCGGCCACCAGACCGGTCTCCTTCTCGATCTCGACAACCTGGGCGCGGATGGATGCCTCGCGCTCCTCCTCGCTCGGGACGACCTTGGCGCCGCGCAGGACGTCGATCAGATCGGCAGCGCGGGCGACCTCGTGCGGGCCGGGCGCCAGGAAGCGATGGCCGCGCGTGGTGCGGCCGGACGTGAGCCCGGCGAACTCCACCGGGACGACCTCGTCGTCGAGCAGCGCCACCAACCAGCGGACCGGACGGCTGAACTGCTCGTGGCGGCTGCCCCAACGCTGGGTCTTGGGCCACGGGATCGCGGTGATGAGATCCGTCAGGATGGCGGGCAGAAGATCCGCCGTCGCCTGAGCGGGATTGCGCTTGACTGCCCACACGTACTCGGTGCCGCCCTCGTCGCGACGTTCGAGCGCATCCGCATCGACGCCCTTGCCGCGTGCGAAGCCCAGCGCGGCCTTGGTGGGATTGCCCTCGGCGTCGAAGGCGATCTTGACGGAGGGTCCGCGGAACTCCTCGACGGACTCCTCGGTGGACTCAGGCAACCCCTCCACGATGGTAATCAGGCGGCGCGGCGTGGTGTAGACGGAAACCCCGTCAAAGGAGATACGGGCGCCGGACAGCGCCTCCTCCATGAGACCGCCCAGCTTGAGCGTGGCGGCATGCAGATCGAACGCGGGCAGTTCCTCGGTGCCGATCTCAAATGCAAGCGTCTTAGTCGCCATCGACGGCCCCCTTTCCTTCCTCGGAGGCTGGTGCGGCGTCGCGCTGGTAACCCGTAGCCCCTTCGGCGGCGACGGTCTCCAGATAACTGGCGCAGCACGCCTTGGCGATCGTGCGGACGCGCAGGATGTAACCCATGCGCTCGGTGGCGGAGATGACGCCGCGCGCGTCGAGCAGGTTGAAGGCGTGGCTGCACTTCAAAACGTAGTCGTAGGCAGGCAGCGGCAGCCCTGCCGCCAGCGTGCGGTTGCACTCGGCCTCGTAGCGATCGAACTCGCCGAACAGGAACTCGGTGTCGGCCACTTCGAAGTTGTACGCCGAGAACTCGCGCTCGTTTTCCAGGAACACGTCGCCGTAGGTGAACACGGTGCCGTCGTCGCCGCGGCTCCACACGATGTCGTAGACCGAGTCGACGCCCTGGATGTACATCGTCAAGCGCTCCAGACCATAGGTGATCTCGGAGGGAACCGGATCGCACTCGAAGCCGCCCACCTGCTGGAAGTAGGTGAACTGGGTGACCTCCATGCCATCGATCCAGACCTCCCAGCCCAGGCCCCAGGCGCCGAGCGTCGGGCTTTCCCAGTCATCCTCAACGAAGCGCACGTCGTGCTGGTCGACGTCGATGCCGATCGCGCGCAGGCTGTCCAGGTAGAGATCCTGGACGTTGTCGGGAGAGGGCTTGAGCAGCACCTGGAACTGGTAGTAGTGCTGCAGGCGGTTGGGGTTCTCGCCATAGCGGCCGTCGGTGGGACGGCGCGAAGGCTGCACGTAGGCGGTGCGCCACGCGCCGGGTCCGAGCGAGCGGAGCGTGGTGGCGGTATGGAACGTGCCCGCGCCCACCTCGTTGTCGTAGGGCTGGAGCACGACGCACCCCTGGTCTGCCCAATAGCGCTGAAGGTTCATGATCACGTCCTGGAACGTGGGAGCGTTCTCCACGCGTCCAGCGGCGCCGGTGACGGAAGTTTCGGCTGTCATTGCTCTCCTTATCCTGCCTTTCCCCTGGCCGCCCGAAGGCGGCCGTCATTCCCTCAAAGATCGGGCGCGAGCGCCCCGCCGGACGCGCCGGCTAATCCAAAAGGCCGAAGTGGTCCAGCGGCCAGTAGATCAGCGCCCCGCGCCCCGTGACCGTATCGCGGTCGATGGAGCCGAAATAGCGCGAATCCTGCGAATTGGTGCGGTTGTCCCCCATCACCCACAGCTCGCCCTCGGGCACGCGGTAGGGGTAGGTGACGTTCGCGATGGAGTTGTCGAGACGGTACGTGGGAAGCCCGTCGGTGTAAGGCTCTTGAAGGGGCATGCCGTCGACGTACACCATGCCGTCTTCATTGTTGATGTCGACGACCTGCCCCTCCACGGCGATGACGCGCTTGATAAGCACGCGCCCCGGAGAGAGGGGGTCGTTGAACGTGACGATGTCGCCCGCTTCGACGTCGCGGAAGTAATAGGACACCTTCTCCGAGAACACCATATCGCCGGTCATGATCGTCTCCTCCATGGAACCGGAGGGGATCTCGTATGCCTGGAAGACGAACGCGCGAAGCGCGGTGCTCAGGACGATCACCAGCGCGACCAAGCCGACAAGCTTGAGAAGCGTGCTCAGAAACCCGGAGCGAGGTCGTTCGGCATGCTGGCCGGAGTCCATATGCGATGCAATCCTTCCCGTTGCGGCAAAAGCCGCGAAACCAATGGCGGCGATACGGTGCGATCCGCACGTTGCCGCAGATGGAACCACGCCGTGGAACCGTGCCGGCGGACTTAAAACGCGCCTAATGATCGCGAATGTTCATGATACCGCTTCAGGCATCATCCGCCGTTTCGGATGATAAAGATTTCAGAAAATCGCGGTCGTCGGCAGTGAGCGGCGCCGACTCGAGGAGATCGGGCCGCAGACGCGCGGTTCGCTGGAGGCTCTGCTCGCGCCTCCATTTGGCGATGGCGGCGTGGTTGCCGGACAGCAGGATCGGGGGGACCTCCATCCCCTCGAATACGGAAGGACGCGTGTACTGCGGATATTCGAGCAACCCGTCGGCGAAGCTCTCGTCCTCGGCACCGTCGGGAGCGCCCAAAACGCCGGGCAGCTTGCGGACGACCGCGTCGATCACCACCATGCTGGCAAGCTCGCCGCTCGTCAGGACATAATCGCCCAGCGAGATGACCGTGTCCGCCAGCGTGTAGGCCCGCTCATCGATCCCCTCGTAGTGCCCGCAGACGAACAGCAGCCGCTCCTCGCGCGATAATTCGCACGCAAGAGCATCGTCGAACCTGCGCCCCCCGGGAGCCAAAAAGATGACATGGGGCTTTGCTGCTACCGCGGCGGAGTCGATCCCCGGCAGGTGCGCGGAGGGCCCGTCCGAGGATTCCGCGACGCGACGCTCCGCTGCTCGGCCTTCGGCCTCGTGCGCTTCGCTGCTGCAATCAGATGAAAGGCTAGATAGTGTGCAGACGGTCGCTCCATCCTCGGCCGTGCCCTCCGCGCACCCACTGTGCAGAACGCCACCTCCAACAAGATCGCGGTACGCCTCGAAGATCGGCTCGCACTTCATCACGAGCCCGGCTCCACCGCCGTACGGTTCGTCGTCGGTGGTGCGATGGCGGTCGTGGGTCCAATCGCGCAGATCGTACGCCTTGAACGTGAGGATCCCCTTCTCTTGGGCGATGCGCATCATGGACGACCCCATGACCGAATCATACATGGAGGGAAACGTTGAAAGCGTCTCTACGAGCACGGCTGCTCCTTCCGCAGCGTACGGTGCGAATGGTTGCGTTTACTGAAGATCGAACAAGCCCGCAGGGGCGTTCAGCTCGATCGAACGGGCTTCCTCGTCGAAGGAGGCGATGAACTCGTCGACCAAGGGGACGAGCACCGTGGAGCCGTCGTCTCCCGAAAGCTCCAAAAGCGTCTGCCCGGGATTCTCGATCACGGCGGACACCGTGCCGCAGAAACCGGCGGCGGCATCGCGCACGGACCAGCCGGCCAAGCCGCGCGAACCGGCGACGAGCGCGTCTTCGGGAAGATCGGCGCGTCGGACCAGGCAGTGGCACCCCGCAAGCGCCTCGGCGGTCGAACGGTCCTCGACGCCCTCGAAGAAGACGAGAAAGTCGGCGCCCTGCTCCTCGATCGCGCTCACCTTGGCGCGACGCGGGACATCCAACACGGGCGGCACGAAAGCGACCTCCATGCCCTCCTCAAGCAAAAAAGGAAGGCCTGCCGTGCTGCGCACGACAAACCCTCCCTGTAGATTCTTAGCCTTCGCCAAAACGGCGATATCAGCCCATTCGCGCATCTAGTCGAGAAGCTCCACATCGACCTGAGCACCCGAACGCGCGGCAGCGGCGCGGGCCAGCGTGCGAATGGATTTGATGATGCGGCCCTGACGGCCGATGACTTTGCCGGCATCCTCTTCGTTCACGCGCATCTCGACGAGGATGGAGCCATCCTCGTTCTCGGACGCGGAGATCTCAAGGTCATCCGGGAACTCGATCAGCGGCAAGACGATGGCCTCGACCAGGCCGACGATGTTCTCCGTCTGCTCGGACATGGCGCTTACGCGTTCTCGCGAGCCTGCTTGAGAAGACGGGCGACCGTGTCGGTGGGCTGAGCACCGTTGCTGATCCACTGGTCGACCTTCTCCATGTCGAACTTGACCATAGCGGGCTCGACGCAGGGGTTGTAACGGCCGACCTCGTCGATGAAACGACCGTCGCGCGGGGCGCGGGAATCGGCGATGACGATGCGGTAGTACGGACGCTTCTTGGCACCGTGGCGGGCCAGGCGAATCTTCACTGCCATGAATATGACTCCTTTTGCTTCTTACAACTACTCATTATCTGCAGGTTGCGAATCGTGCAACCCGATCCGCGAAAACAGCAATTGCCGATTTTACGGCGAACACGCCGGTTTGGCAAGCCGGTTTACTGGTTCATCATATCTTGAAGCTGTTTCAGGTCGGAGGGACGCAGACCGCCCAAGCCGGGAAGCCCGCGACGCTTCATACGCTTGCCCTTCTTGCCCTTGCGGCCGCGGCCGCTCATCATCTCCTCGGCCGCCGGCATCATCTTCTTCATCATCTTCTTGGTCTCGTTGAACTTCTTGATGACCTGGTTGACGTCGGTGACCGTCACGCCAGCGCCGCGGGCGATGCGGGCGCGGCGGCTGCCGTTGAGGATGTCGGGCTTTGCGCGCTCCTCCTTGGTCATGGAGCGGATGATCACCTCCATGTGATCGAGCGCTTTCTCATCGACCTGGCCCGACGCCATCGCCTTGTCGCCGCCGGGCAGCGCCGAGATAAGCTTGGCGATGCCGCCCATCTTGCGGATCTGGCGGTTCATGTCGATGAAGTCGTCCAGCGTGATGGTGCTTTTGGCCACATGCTCGGCAAGCTGGGCCTCCTGCTCCTCCTGCTGGACGCGCACGGCGGACTCGATCAGGCTGATCACATCGCCCATCCCTAAGATGCGCTTGGCCATGCGGTCGGGATGGAACTCCTCCAGCGAATCGGGCTTCTCGCCGGCGCTCGTGAACATGATGGGCTTGCCCGTGACCTCCTTGATCGACAGCGCGCCGCCTCCGCGGGCGTCGCCGTCCATCTTGGACATGATCACCCCGTCGAAGTCGACGCGCTCGGCGAACGCGCCCGCCACGTTGACGACGTCCTGGCCGGTCATGGCATCAACGACCATCAGCACCTGATCGGGATCGACGGCGTCCTTGATCGCCTGGGCCTCCTCCATCATCTCCTCGTCGACGTGCAGACGGCCCGCCGTGTCGACGATGACGACGTCGCGCAGGTTGTCGATGGCATCCTGGACGCCCTCTTTGGCGATCTTGACCGGGTCGACGCCGTCGCCGCGGTACACGCGCACGCCGATCTCGTTGCCAAGCGTCTCCAGCTGATCGGCGGCGGCAGGACGGTAGACGTCGCATGCGACCAGAAGCGGACTGTGCTTCTGCTGTTTGAGGCGGTACGCCAGCTTGGCCGCGGCCGTCGTCTTGCCCGAGCCCTGAAGGCCCACGAGCATGATAACGTTGGGGATGCGGTTGTCGGCGAGCGCGAGCTTGGCCTGATCGCGGCCGAGCAGCGCGGTGAGCTCGTCCATGACGATCTTGACAACGTTCTGCGCGGGCGTGAGCGAGTCCATCACCTCGGCGGCGAGGCAGCGCTCCTTGGTGCGCGCGATGAATTCCTTGACAACCTTGAAGTTGACGTCGGCCTCCAAAAGCGCAAGGCGGATTTCGCGCATCGCGGCGTTGATGTCGTCCTCGGTCAGGCGACCTTTGCCGCGCAGGCCGGAGAAGATGCTCTGCAGTCGGTTGGAAAGATTCTCTAACATGCGGTGGTCTCCTTGTCGTGCACGCCCCGCGCGGTGCGGGGCGGTATCGTCTGGGGTGATTATAGCCGAGGGCTACCCTTCGATGCCCAGCATGCGGCGAAGGAACATACCGGTGTAGCTGCCCTCCACCTGGGCGACCTTCTCCGGCGTGCCCTGCGCCACGATGGTGCCGCCGCGCTCGCCTCCCTCGGGACCCAGATCGACGATGTGGTCGGCGCACTTGATGACGTCGAGGTTGTGCTCGATCACCAGCACCGTGTTGCCCGCGTCGACCAAACGCTGCAGCACAGCGAGGAGCTGGCGGACGTCCTCGAAATGAAGGCCGGTGGTCGGCTCGTCCAGGATATAGAACGTCTTGCCGGTCTGGCGGCGTTGCAGCTCGCTGGCCAGCTTGACGCGCTGGGCCTCGCCGCCTGAGAGCGTCGTCGCGGGCTGGCCCAGGCGGATGTAGCCCAAACCCACGTCGAAAAGCGTCTGCAGCTTGCGCTTGATGCCGGGGATGTTCTCGAAGAACGCCAGCGCGTCCTCCACCGTCATGTCGAGCACTTCCGAGATGTTCTTGCCGCGATAGGTGACCTGCAGCGTCTCGCGGTTGTAGCGCGCCCCCCCGCACACCTCGCAGGGCACGTAGACATCGGGCAGGAAGTGCATCTCGATCTTGATCTGGCCGTCGCCCTTGCACGCCTCGCAGCGGCCTCCGTTGACGTTGAAGCTGAAGCGGCCGGGACTGTAGCCGCGCGCCTTGGCCTCCTGCGTGCTAGCGAACAGCGCGCGGATGTCGTCCCACAGCCCGATGTAGGTGGCGGGATTGGAGCGCGGGGTGCGTCCGATGGGGCTTTGGTCGATGTTGATGACCTTGTCGATGTTCTCGAGCCCCGTGATCTTGCGGTAGGTGCCGGTGCGGCGATGCGCATGGTTGACGCGGTTGGCGAGCGCCGGCGCCAACGTGTCGGTGACAAGCGAGCTTTTGCCGGAGCCCGACACGCCGGTCACCACGGTGAGCGTGCCGAAGGGCACCTCGAGCGTCACGTTCTTGAGGTTGTTCTCCTTGGCGCCGGAAAGCTTGAGGCTGCCACGCTTGGGATGACGGCGCTTCGCGGGCACTTCGATGGCGCGACGTCCGCTCAGGTAGTCGGCGGTAAGGGACCCTTGCGTCGCCGCCACCTCCTCGGGTGTGCCGATGGCAACGACCTCGCCGCCGTGCTCGCCCGCGCCGGGCCCCATGTCCACCACGAAGTCCGCGCTGCGGATCGTGTCCTCGTCGTGCTCGACCACGACGACTGTGTTGCCCAGGTCGCGCAGGCGCTCGAGCGTGGCGATGAGGCGTTCGTTGTCGCGTTGGTGCAGGCCGATCGAAGGCTCGTCCAAGATGTAAAGGACACCCATCAGGCCCGCTCCGATCTGCGTTGCCAATCGAATGCGCTGCGCCTCGCCGCCTGACAGCGTCGCGGTGGCACGCTCGAGCGTGAGGTAATCCAGGCCGACATCGACCAAAAAGCGCAGGCGCGCCTTGATCTCCTTAACGATGGGTCCGGCGATGCGCTCCTGCTGACCCGAGAACGACAGGCCGTTGAAGAACTCGTAGGATTCCGCCGCGCTCATCTCGCACACGTCGTGGATCGATTTTCCGCCCACGGTGACCGCGAGGATCTCGGGCTTGAGGCGCTTGCCGTGGCAGGTCTGGCACGGCACGATCGCAAAGTAGCTCTGAAGGCGCTCGCGCTGGGTGTCGCTTTGCGCCTCCTGATAGCGGTGCATCACCGCCTCAAGTACGCCTTCCCACTCGATGTACCAATACGTCTCGCGCCCGTCCACGGTCACGTAGTCGACGCGGACCTTCTCCTTGCCCAGGCCGTTCATGATGCCGTCGCGCACCTTTTTGGGCAGATCCTCCCACGGCGTGTCGGGAGAGGCTCCCAGGTGTTTGCACACGGCGCGCAGGACCTGCGGATAGTAGTTGCCCGACTTGAACGGCGCCAGCGCGCCTCCCGCGATCGAAAGCGAGGGATCGGGGATCACCAGGCTGGGGTCGACCTCCTCGCGGCTGCCGATGCCCAGGCAGTCGGGACATGCGCCGTAAGGCGCGTTGAACGAGAAGTCGCGCGGCTGCAGCTCGTCCATCGAGTGCCCATGCTCGGGGCAGGCGAGCGCCAGCGAGAAGATGTGCTCGCCCTCGGCCAAGCCCCCCGTCGCGCCCGAAGAGGTGTGGCCGCCTTCGCCGAGCGGCTTGCCGTCGTCGCCGAGCACCTGCACCAGCACGCGCCCGTCGGCGAGCTTGGTCGCGAGCTCGACCGCCTCGGCGATGCGGCTGGTGGCGCTCTCCTTGAGCTGTACGCGATCGACGACGACGTCGATGAAGTGCTTGATCTTCTTGTTGAGCGTGCGCGGCTCGCCGTCGAGGCGCACCACTTCCCCATCGATGCGCACGCGGCTGAACCCCTCGTGCGCCAGATCGGCGAAAAGCTTGGTGAACTCGCCTTTGCGCCCGGTCATGACCGGGGCCATGACGATGGCCTTGGCGCCGGGCGAAAGCGCGAGGATCGCGTCGGTCACCTGGTCGGTCGTCTGCTTCATGATGGGGCGGCCGCACTCCGGGCAATGCGGGATGCCCACACGCGCGAACAGAAGGCGCAGGTAGTCGTAGATCTCGGTGGTGGTGCCCACCGTGGAGCGCGGGTTGCGGCTGGTGGTCTTCTGGTCGATCGAAACCGCCGGCGACAGACCGTCGATGCTGTCCAGATCGGGTTTTTGCATCTGCCCCAAGAACATGCGGGCATAGCTGGAAAGGCTCTCGACGTAGCGACGCTGCCCCTCGGCGTACATCGTGTCGAACGCCAGGCTGGACTTGCCGCTGCCCGAAAGGCCCGTGATGACGATCAGCTTGTCACGCGGTATCGTCACATCGATGTTCTTGAGATTGTGCTCGCGTGCGCCCTTGATGACGATCGCGTTCTGCCCCATCGAACCTACCTGCACTTTCCTTATCGGCTCTGCGCGCTTCCGCGCGAAATCGCATACGTTGCGCACGCCCGTCGGCGCGCGACTCTTGATTGTAGCGCTTCCCGATCACCCATCCCGTGCGGAGCGGCTCGCCACGGAGAAAACATATGTTCGTATGACTGGATGTGCGCTGTTCTCACCCGCGTGGATGAGCCTGGTGATGGACCTCCTTCAGGCGCGCAGAGCTCACATGCGTGTAGATCTGCGTCGTCGAAAGGCTCGCGTGCCCGAGCATCTCCTGGACGCTGCGAAGATCGGCACCGCCGTTGAGCAGGTCGGTGGCAAAGGTGTGGCGCATGTCGTGCGGCGAGAACGTGGGGTCGACCCCGGCCTCCGCCAGCGTGCGCTTTAACATCCTGCGGATGGCATCGGTCGAATACCGCCCTCCCCTGTCGGAGACGAAGAAGAAAGGCTCATCCGAAAAACCCAGAAGCTTCGGGCGCGCATAGAGCGCATAGGCGCGCAAGGAGGACACCGCCATGTCGTGCAGGGGGATGATCCGCTCCTTGGATCCTTTTCCGAAAACCTTCACCTGCCGCTGATCGAAGTCGACGTCATCGAGCATCAGGCCCGATGCCTCCGACACGCGCGCGCCGCATGCGTAGAGGAACTCGAGCAGCGCCTGGTCGCGCATATCCGAGGGCGTGCGCGCATCGCCGCCGTGCGCATCCGCCGCGGCGTGCACGCTGAGGATGCGGGCCATGTCCGAAGGGCTGATGACGCGGGGAAGCTTGCGTCCAAGACGCGGCCCTTGCAGCGCGCTCACCGGATCGGAGTGCGCGATCCCGCAGCGCATCAGCCAACGGAAGAACGCGCGCAGGGCCGACAAGCGGCGGTTGATCGTGGTGCGGCTGTACTGCGCGCGATCGAGCTCGCCCAGATAGCGGCGCAAGTCGCGATGGGTCGCCGAGAACGCATCGATCTGGCGGCGCTGCGCCCATCGCAGGTAATCCATGACGTCGACGCGGTAGGCGCGTGCGGTGTGCGAGGAAAGCCCGCGCTCAACCTGAAGGGATGCGCAGAAGCGATCCGCCAGCTCCTCAGCTTCGGAAAGACCGGCATCCTCGCTGGCGCCATCGCCTTGCGAGCGGATCATCGGTTCCCGTCCCGATCCGGCAGGGCAAGCCCGGCGGCGGCAAGCGCCTCAAGGTAGCCCGCCAGAGCTGCAGCTCCGCGTTCGGCATAAGCCGCGTACCGCTCGCGCTTGTTCCTGATCTGGGGCTCAAAAGGCGCCAAGATGCCGAAGTTCACATGCGAGGGCTGGTAGTCGACCGTCGCCGGATCGGTCGCGTAGGCGACCAGGGCTCCGTAAGCGGTGTCGCGCGGAAGCGCAGGCGCGGATGCGCCGGAAAGCTCGGCGGTAACGGCGATGGCCGCGTGCACGCCGGCGCGGATCGCCTCGCAGTAGCCCTCGGTGCCCGCCAGCTGGCCGGCGACGTGCACCGGAACGCCAAGGGCGCGCGAGGGCTCGGCGAACAGCAGATTGGAATCGAGCAGGCGCGGAGCGTCCAAGAACGTGTTGCGGTGCATGACGCCGTAACGCGCGAACTCCGCTTCCTCAAGGCCGGGGATCATGCGGAACACGCGGCGCTGCTCGGGAAACGTGAGGTTGGTCTGGAACCCGACGAGGTTGTAGCTTTGGCCTTGCGCGTCCTCGGCGCGCAGCTGCACTGCGGCCCATGGGCGCCGTCCGGTTCGCGGGTCGGTGAGGCCGACCGGCTTGAGCGTGCCGAAACGCGGCGCGTCGTGCCCCTTGCGCGCGATCTCCTCGATCGGCTGGCAGGCCTGGAACAGCTCCTTGGTCTCGAAATCGCGCATGATGACGCGTTTGGCTTCGACGAGCTCCTCGATGAACGCGTCGTATTCCTCGCGCGAGAACGGCGCGTTGAGGTAGTCGCCCGCCCCCGCTTCCGCATCCTCGTAGCGGCTTTGGCGGAACAGCTTGCCCATGTCGAGCGAATCCGCCATCACGATGGGCGCCGCCGCATCGTAGAACGCCAGATGGTCGCCGCCCGCATAGCGCGCCAGGTCGTCGGCGAGCGCATCGGAGGTGAGGGGGCCGGTGGCCAGGATGACGGCGGCGGCATCGCGAGCTTCCTCGGCGAGCGAACGCGCCTCGCGCCGCTGAAGCTCGATGAGCGGATGCGCCTCGACCGCCCGCGTGGCCTTGTCGGAGAACGCGACGCGGTCGACGGCAAGCGCTCCGCCCGCGGGAACGGCGCTCTCGCACGCGAACGCGTACAGCCGGGATCCGAGCGCATCGAGCTCGTGTTTGAGCATGCCCGCAGCGCTGTCGGGCTTCATGCTTTTCAGGGAATTGGAGCAGACCAGCTCGGCCAGCCCATCGGTTTTGTGGACCGCCGTGGGGGTCGCGGGGCGCATCTCCACGAGTCTGACCGCAATGCCGCGGTCGGCAAGCTGAAGGGCCGCCTCGGTTCCCGCCAATCCGGCGCCGATGATTGTAACGATTCTAGACATGTCAGCTAGGATACCCCACCGCACGATCGACGGATGCGCTGGCGGATCCATCCCCATGAAACCACCGCGCGTCAGCCCTCGACCATCTGCTGGACGTACACGTCGTTGCGCAGATCGCGGGCATGTGCCGGCGAGAGCTCTCCGGCGCGCCTCATCCCCTTGATGTACTCAAGCTCGCGTGCGAGCGCCTGATCCTGGATGTCGATGACCGCCTCGCGCACCATGTTGAGCGCCATCATATGCGCGGTGATGCCCTCGGCATCCGTCTCATCGTCCTCCTCGATATCCTGCAACGCGTCGGCGATCGCGTCGGACGCCTGGTAGAGCTCCTCGATCCGCGCCGCCAGCATTCGCGCGCGCTCGGCGGTATCTGGGCTTGCGTACGGGACGAGCTCGACCATGCGATCGGCATAGCGCTTCATGACGATGGCAGTAGCGGGTTCGTCGACTTCCTCGGGAAGAAGCGCGTCAACGTCGTCGTGGCGCGTAAGCGATAGCGGCTCATCCAAAAGCGCATCGATATCGGAGGCGCCGCTCTCCGCGGCATCAGCTTCGGACCCCGGATCGATCTTCACCGACCCAGTGAAGCGGCTGTCCGCATGGATGGACGCGATCACCCGTTCCAGCAGGACGATCTCGGCATCAACGTAGGGTTTCGAGCGCTTCTCATGCGCCTTTCGCGGAGCGAACAAGCGCAACGCGAAATTGGCGAGCAGCAGCGTGCACAGGATCACGCCGGACGCGAGCGAGAGCAGCTCGGCGCGATAGGGAAACGCATCCCCCGACGCTACCGAGAACGGGATGGTGAGGATAAGCGCCAAGGTGACGCCGCCTTTGGAACCGGCGAAGGTCATCGCCAGCGCGCTTTTGAGCGCGGGGACGGTAAGGCAATGCCGCACGCTGCGGCCGTGGCAGCGCATATCGACCATATCCATCCCCAGGATCCAGACAAAGCGGACTGCCTCGAGGACCAACGTGACGGCGATCACGATGACGACGAACGTGGCCGCGTCGAACAGGCCACCGTCGAGAGCCGAGGTGAGCACGCGGGGCAGCTGCATGCCGAGCACGACGAAGATGATGCCGTTGAGGACGAACTCGAGCGTCTTCCACACGCTGGCAGACTGCATGCGCAGGCGCGCGGTCGACGCGGTGCGCTTCTGCGGAAGCAGCGAGAGCAGCATGCCCGCCATCACGACGGCGATGACGCCACCGAGGTGCAGCTGCTCGCAGACGAGATAGATGACGAAGGGCGCCAGCAGCTCCAGCACAACGTGAACCGTGGGGTTCTCAAGGCCGAACTTGCGCACGGCGAGCAGAAGAAGCCAGAACAGGAACCCGAGCACGAGTCCCGCCGCCATGCCGCCGAACAGGTCGAGCGCGAACTCCTCGCCCGCATGGGCAAGCGAGAAGGTGCCCGACACGGCAACGCCGATGGCGCAGGTGAATCCGACCGTTCCCGTCACATCGTTGAGCAGCGCCTCGCCGGCAAGCAGCGACTCGTGACGCTTGCCGAAGCGGAACTCCTTGGAAAGCGAGGTGATGGCGGTGGCGTCGGAGGATCCCATGGCGGCGCCGATCGCAAGGCAGGCAGCCAGCGGGATCGCCGGCAGCAGCGCATGGAGCGAGAATCCCACCGACACCATCACCAGCAGCACGAGGCCGGTGACGAGCGAGGCGATGCCGAAGCGGTTGCGCCACAATTCCGAAGAGTCGACATGGCGCGACTCGTTGAAATGCAAAGGAGCTATGAACAGGATGAACAGAAGCTCGAAGTCGATCCCTTCGGTTAGCGAGAGCGGAAACGCGAACGCGATGACCGCACCGAGCGCGATCTGGACGAGCGGCAGCGAGACGCCGCGCACGATCTGGTCGAGCAGACTGGAGGCGACGATGGCCACCAGCAAGAACAGGATGAGTTCGAGCAGCTCCACAACGCCTCCGACCCTCGTGTTAACACCAGTTGGAAAACCTTAGCATATGATGGCGGCTTGTGCGCCGCGGCGCCCGCCTTACGCCATATTCGGGAATCCGAGGCATCTGAGCGCCTCGTACGCGCAGATCGCGACCGCGTTGGACAGGTTGAGGCTGCGCATACCGTCACGCATGGGTATGCGCACGCAGCGATCGGCGAAACGCTCCAGGATCGTCGGATCCAGCCCGCGGCTCTCGCGTCCGAACACCAGAAACGCGTCTTCGCCGTAAGAGACATCGGCATACGAGCGCTCCGCGTGCCCGGTGAAAAGATGCAGTTCGTCGGCGGCATGAGCGTTGAAGAACCCATCCGCGCACGCCCAGCGCACAATATCGACGTCGCTCCAGTAATCGCACCCCGCACGCTTCAAGTTGCGCTCGGTGGCGCGGAACCCCATCGGCTCAATCAGGTGCAATCTGGCGCCGATGCACGCGCACGTGCGCGCGATGTTGCCGGTGTTCTGAGGGATCTCGGGCTCCACGAGGACGATGTTCAACATAGAAGGCCCCTTATGCCTGGGCAGCCTGACGGGCCATCTCGGCCTCGAGCTCCTCGGTGAGAGCGAACCACTCCTCCTCGGACTCGGCGATGCGCTTCTTGAGCTTGGCGTGCTCGGCGATGACGTCGCTTGAGGCGTCTTCGTTGAGATAGAAATCCGGATCCGCCAGAAGCGCCAGGATCTCTTCCATGCGCGCGTTATCGCGCTCCATCTGGGCGTCAAGCTCGGCGATGCGCTTGCGATGGTTCTTCAGCACCGCGTAGGCGCGGTTGCGCGCCTCGGCCTCGCGGCGCTTCTGCTCCTTGGTCTTGGGAGCGCTGCCGCGTGGCGCGGTGAGCTGGGTCCCTTGCGAGGAACCTTCCTTGGATGCCTTTGCCGCGCCTTTGCCCTTCGCCGCGGCGGCCCGCGACGCGGCACGCGCGTTGGCGGCGCCGCCGTCGGTGGAGCCGGGGGCTTTGCGCGACGACCCCGAGGAGGGCTTGGCGCCGCGGCGGGCGCTCGGCGCCGCCGCTCCCGCGGTTCCCTTGCTGCGCGGCAGGTCCTCCCCCATCACCTCGTCGACGAGCGAGGCGTCTTCAGGCGCCGGTCCGTCGAGCTGACCGCTCTTGAACAGGTAGTAGTCGTAGTCGCCGTCATAGACGGTCACCTTGCCGTCGCGCACCTCGACGATGCGGTTGGCCACGCCGCGGATCAAATGGCGGTCGTGCGTGATGAACAGGATCGTCCCTTCGAACACGTTGAGCGCCTGCTCCAGGATGTCGGCGCTGGCGATGTCCAGGTGATTGGTCGGCTCGTCCAGGCACAGCAGCGGGCGCGGCGCGACGAGCATCTTGGCGAGCGCAAGGCGGCTCTTCTCGCCGCCGGACAGCACGCTGACCTTCTTATCGACCGCATCGCCCTCGAACAAAAACGCGCCCAGCAGCGTGCGCACCTGGCTGATCGTCCAGCCGGGAGCCACATGGTCGAGCTCCTCGAACACGGTGTTTCCCGGCGAGAGCTCCTCGAGCTGATGCTGAGCGTAGTACGTCTTGCTCACATGCACGCCGTACTCGATCGTTCCGGCGTCGGGCTGCAAAACGCCCGCGATCATCTTGAGCAGCGTCGATTTGCCGGCGCCGTTGGGGCCCACCAGCGCGATCTTGTCTCCGCGGTACATCAAGAAGTCCAGGCCGTCGTAGACCACCTTGTCGCCGTAGCGTTTGACGAGCCCGCGCGCGCGGACCACCTCGTCGCCGGTGCGGGGCGGCTGCTTGAAGTTGAAGTGGACGGTCTTTTTCTCCTCGGGGATGACGATGCGGTTCTCCATGATGCGCTCGAGCTTGCGCAGACGATCTTGAGCCTGCTTGGCCTTGGTCGCCTTGTAGCGGAACTTCTCGACGAACGCCTCCAGATGGGCGATCTCCTCGTCCTGCTTGGCCTTCTCCGCCTTGAGGAGCTCGATGCGCTCGGCACGCGCCTTGAGATAGGACGAATAGTTGCCCTTGTACAGGTTGACGCGGGCGTTGTCCACCTCGGCGACGCGGTCGACCATGTTGTCCATGAACGCGCGGTCGTGGCTGACGACGATGACGGTTCCAGCGTATCCGCGCAGGAAGCCCTCGAGCCACTTGACGCTTTCGAGGTCCAGATGGTTGGTCGGCTCGTCAAGGAGCAGCACCTCGGGATTGCGGATGAGCAGTTTTGCGAGCGCGATGCGCATCTGCCAGCCTCCGGAGAAGTGCAGCGTGGACTGCGACAGATCCTCGGGCTTGAAGCCCAGTCCGTACAGGACGCTGCGCACCCTGGCCTCGATGGTGTAACCGCCAAGATGCTCGTAAGCGTCGCGAGCGCGCCCGGCGGCGGCGAGCTGCTGGTCGGTGGGGTTGTCGCCGAGCTCCGCCTCGAGCTTGCGCAGGCGCTGCTCGGCTTCGAGCACCTCCACCTGGGAGGACATGACCTCGTCGAACACGGGAAGGTCGCCCATCTCGATCGCCTCTTGCTCAAGGTAGCCGACGCGCGCGCCCTTGGCGAACAGGATGCGCCCCTCGTCGGCGTCCTCCTGACCGGAGATGATGTTGAGCAACGTGGTCTTGCCCGCGCCGTTGGGACCGACGAGCGCCAAGCGATCGTATTCCTCGAGGCGGAACGTCACATCCGAAAAGAGGGTGCGTCCTCCGAACGATTTGGATATATGCTCAACCTGCATGATCATGATGCGCGAACGCCTTCCGAAAGAGGGCCGGCTCGAAGCGACCGGCAAGAATCGATAAAAACCAACCGCTAATAATAGCGGATAGAACCGTTCATGGGCAAAATCCCGCTTGCAGATCCGCTGCGTGTCGCCCGTCGCTATAATCGACTAAAGCAACCCGCCGTTAGGGGGCAACCATGACCATGAATCCCCATACGACCGCAACCGAGCTGAGGCAGACGACCCTTCGCGCGAAGGGATCTCCGGCGCCCGGAGAGACGACCGCCAAACCTGCCAAACGCCTCATCACTCCAGCAGCGCTCTTCAGCGCCGGCTTCATCCTCGCCGTCTCCCTCATCGCCAAGGCGTTCTACGACTGATCAGAGCAGAGCGCAAACGAGGCAAGTCAAACTTTTTCAAAAAAGTGTTTGACGCAAGCGCGAGTTCCGGTATACTACTTGCTTGCTGACGCGCTGAGAGATCAGACGGCAGCTTGACAATTCGGGCGGTTAGCTCAGGGGGAGAGCACTACCTTGACACGGTAGGGGTCACAAGTTCAAATCTTGTATCGCCCACCACGAAAACACAGGCCGGAAGAAAGTTCTTCCGGCCTGTTTTCTTTTCTCATGATCCAAGGTTATTCGATGCTCGAGACAAGCCTGAAGCGCCAGGCGCAGGCGCAGGTGTCGTCTTGGACGTCGGGATAGCAGCTGTCGCAGACGCACTCGATGCGCGGATCCAGCGCCTTTGCGAAGCCGCCGTATTCGACGAGGCCGACCGATTTGCAAGGATGGAATTTCATTCCCTTGCGCCCGCGCGCGATCTGCACGCGGCAGGTGACGACGAGGAAGACGAGCTCCTCCCCTTCCCAACGGATCTCCGTCTTGTTGCAAGGCGAGGTCAGCTTGAGTGGGAGCGCCCGCGCGAGCCCCTCAAGGCCGCAATCATCCGACAAGCCCAGAAACGACTTCAACCGCCGCGCCTCGCTAGCCGTGTAACGCTCCCAGGCGCGCCGGTCGTGGACCATCGCCTCGTCCATGCCGCGCTCCGCTTCGATCGATTGGAACCACGTGCCGTCGATCGCGAACAGGTTCTTCGAGCAAAGCTGGGCATAGGCGATAAGCTCGTCTCGGCTCAGCGACTCAAGCGCCTCGCCCGGTTCGAACGTCTGTCGCGCTTCGTCGGACATGCTACTCCCCGTCCTCGCCCTCGAAGGGAGGCAGCTCTTCGAGCACGCCCTCGACCATGCGCGCGAAATTGCCGGCAGATCGGAACGCCACCTCGAACACCTCGTCGTTGCAGGGATCCGCATCGCCCACGCCGCATGCTATATTGGAGATCAGCGACACGCCCAAAACGCGCATCCCCACATGACGGGCGGCGATGACCTCCTCGCATACCGACATCGCCACCGTGTCGGCGCCCCATGCCCTAAACGCGCGGATTTCGGCTGCCGTCTCGAAGCTCGGGCCCTTCAATCCCAGGTAGACGCCCTCGCGCACCGGTATACCCTCCTGATCGGCAATTCGATGAGCCAAAGCCCTGAGCGTAGGATCGTAACAGTTCAGCATCGAGAAGAAGCGCGGCGCGATGCCATCGGGCTCTCTTCCCACAATGGGGTTGCGCCCCGTGAAATTGATATGGTCGGTCATAAGGCACAGATCGCCCACATTGAAGCTCTCATTGATGGCGCCGGCGGCATTGCTGGTGATGAGCGTGTTGGCACCGATGCCGCGCATGATCCAGATCGGAAACGCCACCTCTTGGGAGGTGTTCCCCTCGTATCCATGCAAACGCCCCTGCATGCAGATGACCTGCTTTCCGCCGAGCGTTCCGGCGACGAACCGCCCGACATGCCCGGTGACGGTGGAGCGGTTCATATGGGGCACATCGCCGTACGGAATGCACAGGGGATCCTCGATACGGTCGGCGACGGTGCCCAAGCCCGATCCGAGGGTGATGCCGACCTCGGGACGTCTGTCGCCGAGCTGTGCGCGCAGATAGGCGCACGCTTCGTCAAGATGCGCGATAAGCTGGTTGCCGGAGATAGGAGCGCTAGCGTTGTCCATGGCTGATAGTACCGCCTTTCAGATCGTCCGAACCCTCCGACACGACGACGGAAGGCGAACAGATATAGGATCATGTCCAACAGTGATTCTAGCGGTTTTTCGCGATGGGAAAAAGAACCTACCGGCGGCACACCAGAACGCGCGGACGATCAGCGAGGTCGCGAACGATCCTGGCCTCTGAGAAACCGCAGTCGCGCGCGATCCGCTCCGCCTCGTCAAGATACGTCTCGTGCAGTTCGCAAGCGAACGCGCCGCCATCCTTGAGCGCATGATGCGCCCACGGCGCCAGACGCCGGAACAGGTCGAGCCCGTCGGCGCCTCCGTCGAGCGCAAGCGCCGGTTCGAATGCCGACACCTCGCGCGGAATGCCATCGAGCACGGCAGTGGGCACATAGGGAGGATTAGAGACGATCAAATCGAATCGCCCAAGATAACGATCGGGGATCGTCGACCCCAGATCGCCGGCGATGACCTTGACCCTGTCCGAAAGCCCCAGGGCGTCGACGTTCTCGCGCGCCAAAGCGATCGCCTCGGACGCCAGATCGACTGCGATGACGCGCGTATCGGCACGCTCCGACGCGATGGAGCAGGCGATGCAGCCGGATCCGGTGCAGATGTCGGCGACGAGGAAGAACGGGTCGCCCTCAGGACCGGAAGGCTTTTGCGCACCGGCGGGATCAACCGGAACATCCGCGCCACCGCGAAACGCATCGTAAGCCGTGTCGGACGATGCAACATCCAACCCCTCTGCGGCAAGGCCAGCAGCAGCCTCCGCCGAAGATGCATCGGCGCCCTCGCCGCGCTCCGCCTCCGCAGCCAGACGCTGCGCAGCGGCCTCAGCAGCACGCGCCTCCTCGATACGCGCCTTGAGCTCGGCCACGGCGGCGGCTTCCTGAGCGGATGCCTCGGCGCTCCAGGACGCCTCGCGCTTGGCGGCAGCCGGCAGGCACGCCAACGCCTCGCTCACCAAAACCTCGGTCTCGGGACGCGGAATCAGCACGCCTGGCCGAACCTTGACCGTCAGATACCGAAACGGCGCTTCCCCCGTGATGTACTGCAACGGCTCCCCTTTGCCGCGGCGCAACACGTAGTCATGGAGCGTGTCGAGCTCGTCCCGCTCAAGCGGACGGTCGGGATTCATGTACAGATCGATCCGCGAAAGCCCGCACGCCTCGGAAAGCAGCCACTCCGCGGAAACCCGAGGATTCCCATCCCCTTTCCGCTCCAAATACCCGCACGTCCAATCCAACGCCCGCCTAACAGTCCAGACGTCAACATTCTCTTCGTTTTGACTCACCACGCTGCAGCCTTTCACACAGAAAAAAGCGCGGAACCCTTCAATCGAGCTCCGCGCTGTCAGTCGATTCTCAAGCGCGAACAGGCTTGCGGCGGGGCCGGGAGGGTTCGCGCGCAGTATCCGCACGAGCCAAAAGCGCCAGTGGCGCTTTTGCGCAAGCTCAGGACTTGTTTGAGCACGAGCCCTCCCGACCCCGCCGCAAGCCGTCCCCCGTTCTCGTTAAACCGCCTGCTCCAGCTTGCGAGCGCGATCAGCCGCCTGGAGCGCGGTGATCACCTCTCCCAGCCCATCGCCCAAAAGCACGCTGTTGTACGTGGAGTTGAAGCCGATGCGGTGATCGGTCACGCGATCCTGCGGACCGTTGTAGGTGCGGATCTTCTCGGAGCGGTCGCCCGAGCCGATCTGCGCCAGGCGCTCGGCGCCCTCGGCGGCCTGCTGCTCGGCGAGCATCTTCTCGTACAGGCGGGCGCGCAAAACCGCCATCGCGGCGATTTTGTTCTGCAGCTGGCTTTTCTGATCCTGCGATTGCACCACCAAACCCGTGGGCAGATGAGTGATGCGCACGGCCGAGTCGGTGGTGTTGACGCACTGGCCGCCCGGGCCGCCGGCGCGGTACACGTCGATGCGCAGGTCGTTCTCGTTGATCTCGACGTCGATCTCATCAGCCTCGGGCAGCACGGCGACGGTTGCCGTTGAGGTGTGGATGCGACCCTGGCTCTCGGTCTTGGGCACGCGCTGAACGCGATGGACGCCCGACTCGAACTTCATGATCGAGTAGACCTTGTCGCCCTTGACCTTGAACTGGATCTCCTTGTAGCCGCCGGCCTCGGAGGGAGACACGTCCATCGTCTCGGTCTTCCAGCCCTGGGTCTGCGCGAAGCGCTCGTACATCTTGTACAGGTCGCCGGCGAAGATCGCCGC
Organism: uncultured Eggerthellaceae bacterium; assembly: GCA_958452575.1. Classification (GTDB taxonomy): domain Bacteria; phylum Actinomycetota; class Coriobacteriia; order Coriobacteriales; family Eggerthellaceae; genus Aphodovivens. The sequence goes on along the minus strand of CAUDUM010000001.1, from coordinate 179,945 downwards.
CTCATCACCGCCAGCGGCAGCGCGGATCTCGACGATGATGTCCTTCTCGTCGGCGGGATCGGCGGGAATCAGCATGAACTTGATGTCCTCTTCCAGCTGGGGAAGGCGCGCCTCGATGCCCGCGATCTCCTCCTGGGCGAACTCCTTCATATCGGGATCGGAGAGCATCTCCTTGGCCGCGGCGAGATCGTCCTCGGCGGACACGAACTCGCGCGCCTTCTTCACCAGGGGCCCCTGATCGGCGTATTCCTTCGCCAGGCGATTGTATTCCTTCTGGTTGGCGAGGACGGCCGGATCGCCCATCTTCGCCTGAAGCTCGTCGTAGGCATCGATGATCTTCTCGAGCTTCTCGCGCATGTTGGTCTCTTGCATAGTTCAGGCACGCATCCTTACTTGTCCGCAACGTCGTATCGGTTCAGGGCGCAGTCGAGCGCCGCGAGATTTCGCAACTTTCAAGTATATCAGACGATGCAAGCTACAAGGACAGGTGCTCGGCCGCCTGCTCGGCGCACACGGCGCCGTCGGAAACGGCCGTGACCACCTGGCGGAGCGCCTTTCTGCGCACGTCGCCCGCCGCCCAGACGCCGGCGGCGCTCGTCGCGCCGTTCTCGTCGGTCAGGATATAGCCCGTCTCGTCGACGTCGAGCGCCCCCTGCAAAAACTCGGTGTTGGGCAGCGTGCCCACCGCGACGAACAGGCCGGATATCTCCAGCACACGCTCCTCGCCCGTGTTCTTGTCGCGCACCGTCGCCGAAGCGAGCGCGCCCAGCTCGTTGGCCGCAAGCGATGAGACGGTGGAGTTCCACACGAACTCGACGTTGGGCAGATCGGCAAGGCGCTGATGGTAGACGGCCGTCGCGCGCAGCTGATCGCGACGATGGATCAGATAGACCTTCTCGCAGATGCGCGCCAGATACAGCGCATCCGCCGCAGCGGTGTTGCCTCCGCCGACGACCGCGACCGTCTTGCCGCGGAAGAAGTTGCCGTCGCACGTGGCGCAATACGACACGCCGCGCCCCGCCAGCGCCTCCTCCTCGGGGATGCCGAGCTTGCGGGGCCGCGCACCCGTGGCGACGATGACGGCGCGCGCTTTGTGCTCGCCGAACGGCGTGGTCAAAACCTTGGGATCGGAGGCAAGGTCGACCGAAACGACGTCCTCGCTGATGTTCTTGACGCCGAAGCGGTCCGCCTGCTGCTTCATAGAGTACGCGAGCGCAAACCCCTCGGTGCCCTCGGGGAATCCCGGATAGTTCTCCAGCTGATCGGTCTGGGCGAGCTGCCCGCCCGGAGCGGTGCGTTCGAACACGGCGACGTCCATCCCCGCGCGCGCGGCGTACAGACCGGCGGTCAAACCGGCAGGACCCGCTCCGATGACGGCGATATCCAGCACGGCATCGGCTCCTAGAGCGTCTTTGGCGGTATCGGGCATGGTTTCCTCCTTTGCCGGGTGTCGGCATCGCGGGTCGTATCCGAGGCGGTAGATCGAGTCGAAACGCACCTTAAGCGAGTATACGACATGCCCAGCCAAGCTGGATGCGGCAGCTCCCCCAATCGGGCGTTCGGTCCATATCGTCGTCAAAGGAGCCTCAGCGCTTCGGGATTCAACCTTAAAGCCGCGATCACGCAGGATCCGCGGTGCTATCATTACTGTTTACATTGCCACCGGGCCATGCCGGAAGACAAGCTGCAATCTATAGACGACACCGCAACGAGGCATCCCCATGATGATTATCACCGATTCGGCATCCGATATCCTGCAAGAAGAGGCGGAAGCGCTCGACGTGCGCTTGGTGCAGCTCGACATCATGCTGGGCGGCGAGCATTTCGACCGGAACACGCATGAGATGTTCGACCGCTTCTACACGATGCTCGCCGAACGCGACGACTTCCCCACCACCAGCCAGCCCTCCCCCGACGCCTACCTGGCGCTTTACGAGGAGGCGCGCGCAGCGGACGAGGACGTGCTCGTGATCTGCCTTTCCGGCGCGCTGTCCGGCACCGTCGAGTCGGCGCGGATCGCCGTGGGGCTCTCTGGATGGGAGGACCGCATCACCATCATCGACACGCGCCACGCGATCGCCTCGCAGCGACTGCTGGTCGAGGAGGCCGCGCGGCTGCGCGACGAGGGCAAGACGCCGGCGGAGATCCTGCCTCGCCTCGAATACCTCCGCGACCATATCCGCATCTGCGGCGTGCTCGACAAGCTGGAGTACCTGCGCCGCGGCGGACGCATCCCCTCGGGTCTCGCCAAGGTGGGCGACCTTTTGAGCATCAAGCCCGTCGTCGCCGTCAGCGACGGCGCGGTGGCGCCGATCGGCAAGGCGCGCGGACACCATGCCGGCGAGAAGCGCCTGCGCCAGGAGTTCGAGAACCACCCCTTCGATCCCGCTTGGCAGATCACGTTCGTGTACTCGCTCGGAATGGAGATCGTCGAGGAGTTCGCCTCCGATTTCTGCGAGCGCTTCGGAATCGACCGCGCCACCACGCGCGACATCCAGATCGGCCCCACGATCGGAGCGCACCTGGGCCCCGATTGCGTCGGCCTGTGCTTCGTCACCCAAGATCCCGTCGAATAACGGTACAATCTCCCCAGCCGCCCGGCGCAGCACGCCCGGCGCCCCGACAAGACGCCCCGAAGCGAAAGGCACCGCCATGCCCGTCATCAACCAGCGCAAGGTCGCCATCATCGGATGCGGATTCGTGGGATCCGCGACCGCGTTCGCCCTCATGCAGAGCAGTCTGTTCCGTGAGATGGTCCTGATCGACGTCGATCGCGACCGCGCCGAGGGCGAGGCGCTCGACATCGCGCACGGCATGCCCTTCGCCAGCCCCATGAACATCTACGCGGGCGATTACGCCGACGCCGCCGACGCCGACATCGCCATCATCACCGCCGGAGCCGCCCAGAAGCCCGGCGAGACGCGGCTCGACCTCGTCCACAAGAACGTGGCGATCTTCAAATCGATCATCCCGCAGCTCACCGGCGCGGGGTTCGACGGCATCATGCTCGTCGTGTCCAACCCCGTCGACATCCTCACCTACGTCGCGCTGAAGCTTTCCGGTATGCCCGCCAACCGCGTCATCGGATCGGGCACGGTGCTCGACAGCGCTCGCTTCAAGTACATCCTGGGCCAGCATCTCGGCGTCGACCCGCGCAACGTGCACGCGCGCATCATCGGCGAGCACGGCGACAGCGAGATCGCCATCTGGTCGACGGCCAACGTCTCGGGCATCCCCGTGAACGACTTCTGCGAGCTGCGCGGGCATTTCGACCACGACGAGTCGATGCGCCGCATCGCGGCCGATGTGAAGAACTCGGCCTACGAGATCATCAAGAAGAAGAAGGCCACCTACTACGGCATCGCCATGTCGGTCAAGCGCATCTGCGAGGCCATCATGCGCGACGAGAAGCCGATCCTCACCGTGTCGAGCTACCAGGACGGCCCCTACGGGCTGCACGACGTCGTGCTGTCGATGCCCTGCGTCGTCGGACGCGGCGGCGTGGACTACCAGGTGCCGCATCCCCTCGACGAGCATGAAACGACGCGTCTGCACGAGTCGGCGCGCACGCTGCGCGAGATCATCGACCAGCTGGAGCTGTAAGCGCGGCGTTTCGCGGAAACCGAGGATATCCGATCGCGCGCCGCAGGAGCATCCCGAAGCGCGACAGAACGCGAGGCATCGCAGCGCATCACAGCGCGTAGATGCCCGTCGCCATCCAATACGGGATCGACAGCAGCAGGCCCGCCAGGCAGATAGCCAGGTAGATGGCGCAGTACGCGGCCATCGGCCCATGGTTGACCATGCGTCCGTCGACGGAATAGAACGCGGCCATGTAGATGGGGTTCTGATACATCATGAACCAGGGGTTGACCATGGCGTACACCGCGAAGCCGACCACCCACGGGTTGATGCCGAGCGAGACGGCCATCGGCGCCATGAACGCCATGAAGATGTTGATGAACGCCATCTCTGAAGCGATGATGAAGCGAAGCGCCACAGTCGCGAGCGCGATGCCTACGACGAAGGTGAACGGCGAGAACGCCAGATGCTGCATGACGGGTCCGACGAGCTCAACGACCCACGTGTCGATCCCGGTGTAGGAGAACACCGTGGCAAGCCCCATCGCCGTGCCGATGAACAGCAGGCTCTCCCAGTTGAGGCTTGCGCGGAACGCGCGCAGCGTGCACACGCGCAGGCCCAGGAACGCCGCCACGCCCGCCAGGCCCACGGCGACCGACGGGATGCCGTGCAAAGGCTCGAGCACCCACAGCGCCACGATCGCCAGGATGATGACGAGCATCTTCTTCTCGGCGACGGACATGGGACCCAGATCGTTCTCCTCGGCCGGATGCGCCTTTGATGGCGCGCCGTCCGTTTCCGCTGAACCCGTTGCCTTGCGTGAGCGCTTGCGCTCCCCCTTCGGGCCGTACATGAACACGATCACCGCGAAGTTGACCACCGTCGCGAAAATGAACCACGGCAGCGCCGCAATAAACCATTTGACCATGTTGAAATGCGCTTGCACATCCTCGGGATAGAACGCCAGCAACGCATAGCCGATGACGCACGCGCTGATGAACAGTGGACCCACCGTGCGCACGCCCGTAAGCGCTGCAAGGAACAAGCCGTTCATTTCGCGGCTCTTGGGCTTGTATCCAAGCGATTCGCCGATGCCGAACGACAGCGGCGTGATGACGGCAAGTTTTGCGGACATACTGGGAATCAGCGGTCCAATGACCGTGCCGGACGCGATGATGGCAGCAGCTTGCGCCTTGAACGTAGCGGGGAACTTGCTCAGCACCACATGCGCGATGCGTGTGACCAGCCCGCTTTCCTTCATGCCCACGCCCAGGCCGAACGCCGCGAACAAAAGCCACCACGTCTCACCAGCAAACGATGCGAACACGGTGTCAACCGGAATTCCCGCCACCGCAATGAACAGCACCGCCATGATGAAGGCCGTGACCATCTCGGGGAAGATGCGCAGAACCCACCACACAATGGCCCACACCAGAATGCCCATTGCCTGAGCCGCCTGGGCGGAAAGCCCCGCAGCCGGCAAAGCAAGCGCCGCCACAACGCCAAGCACCACACCGGCTGCGGCACCGGCATATTGAAGCATACGTTTTGCAAAATCAGCGTCTCGCGCCATGACGCAGCGCGCCTCCCCCGTGAATACCCCATAGAAAGGCCCGCCGCAAAACGCGGTGGGCCGAAATCGACGAGAACTATTATCCTCCATTAACCGTAGAGCGCAAAACGCGTTTAGGCTCCATAAAGGAAAGATGACGCTGGCTGGAGTTATGCTCCAGCGCGCATGGCGGCGATCACCTCGGCCATGTCCATGAACGGACCCTTTCCATCCCACAGCTCTACCGCTTTCTTGCACATGGCGATCGTGGGGTTGGGTGCATGCAGTTCGATGCAGTGACCAATCTTGTTCATGGAGTTCATATAGTAGATGGGTGCGCCGGACGACTCCATGTACATGCCAACTTCATAGCCGTCTTTTTCAAGCTGCCTCACGGTGCCTTCCACGTCGTCGACGCAAATGTTGATGTGGTTGAAGCCATAGCCGAAATCATCGAATAAGTGCGCTTCGGCATTGACCTTCTGGACGAACTCCACTTGGATCTGGCCCCACATGCCCAAAGCTATGATGAGCTCGGGGTCTGCCGGCTTGCCATGGACGATCGCCTTTTCGAACTTCAACGGACCCATCTTCAGAAACGGACCGGCACCAAACACCTTTGCGAAATGCTCAGCTGCGGCGTCGACGTCTTCGACCCAATACGACAGCTGGTCAGGGCCGTACTTTGTCAGAGAATGGACGGTGCGCATGATTCCTCCTATCGTCGAAGATGTAAAAGGGTTCTGCTGACGGCATGCGTCAATTCGCAACTCCACGAGATGATCGCCCGCCGTCATGGGAGGGTGAGATTGCTCCCTACGCCTGAGGCGGCTTGGGAGAACCAGGAGCAACCGGGGCGCCGGGGGCAGACGGCGCGGCGGGCGCACCCGGCATGACGGGCGGCATGGCGCCGGCGGCGTCGAGCGATGCCTGGTCGGCGTCGAAGTCGATCTTGCGGTTGTCCAGCGGCGCGCCGCACTGGGCGCACACCGTGGCGACGGGCTTGTTGGTCGCGCCGCACTGGGCGCATTTCTTCATGGATATCTCAGCGGGTCTGAAGCACATTGATCATCACCTAACTATTCGATTGAACTCATCTCATCATTCATTCCTGCGAGGCGTCCAAAAGCTCGATCTCGAAATACAGATCCTCTCCGGCGAGCTCATGGTTGTGGTCGAGGTAGACATAGCCGTCCTTGAAGCCGAGCACCTTCACACGCAGGGACTCTTCAGGAGTCTCCACCACGATGTAGTTGCCCACCGGCAGGCTTTCGGCATGGGGAAAGCGCGCGACGGGGACGCGTTCGACAAGGGATTCGTCATAGGGCCCGTACGCCTTATCGACGGGGATGCGCACTTCCACACGTTGCCCCACGTCCATGGCTCGCACGACCTCCTCGAACGCTGCGAGCATGACACCTTCGCCCAAGGTGAAGCAGAGCGGCTCGCCCACCAGATGCGAGTTGCTGAACTCAGCCCCGTTGGCGAGCTTGCCGACAAAATCCACCTTGACCGTCTGCCCGTCTCTGAGCATGGGAGGCTCCCTTCTAGCCATGCGGCGAGACCGCTACCGCGCCGTCTTCCAACTTCCGAAATCCGACGGCTCGCCGGTCATCGCGTTTCTCCAGCCGCCGTCGATCTTTACGAACAGGGGCCGCAACGTGATGTGCCCTCCGTGGCGGGACGTGCCCACATAGGCGACATCCCCTTCGCCGGCGACGTCCATCCACACGTTGCCCCTCACTTCCGTGTAGCGGCGGCCGTCTGCCCCATCGAGAACGAGGGGGAACTCGTCGATCCCGCAGATGGGGACCGGGCGGACGCCCTTCCGCTCGCAATACGACCGGACGCGCTCGGCATTCTCCATCCCCATTCCTCCTCGTCCATCGCGTCGCACCGGGCGCGCCCGCATCGCGAACGCGCCCGGCGGACATCGAAACCGCCTTGCCGCTAACGCCTGGCAAGCTTCACTACGCCAAGGCGATGTCGGGCAGGCCCTGATCCTTCTCGAGTGTCGACACCTCGAGCTGCTTGGACTTGCCGTCCTTCTCGATGATCACCGTATACTCGGCTGCCGGGATCTCCTTGAGCCAGAAGTCGCCCCAGATGTCGGTCTCGGCCTCGAACGTGCCTTCGACGCTTTTCGCCGTGACCTTGGCGCCCTCCACGACCTCCATCGCATCGGGGTCGTACACGGTGGCGGCGATGAAGGTCTTGGGCAGTCCCTTGTAGTACACGCGGGACCCTTCCTCGAGCACTTCGGCGTCGCTCAGGTCGAACTCGCTCTCATCGCCGAACTGCAAAGCGCCAACCGGACAGTTGTCCACGCAGCGCGGAACGCGAATAGGCGAGTCGGGATCATCCAGCAGATGTGCACAGCCCGTGCAGCCCTGGGGGATCTGCAGCTCTTCGTTCCAATACACACCGTCGAACTTCTCAGCAAGATCCTTGCGGCCTTTCGCTTTGGCAGGATCAATAACGATGAGCCCATCCTCGCGCTCCATCAGCACCTCGGGAGCGTAGTCGCGGATAGCGTCGGTCTGGGCGCCGAGCTTGGATACGTAGGACACGCGAACGTGCGATCCCGCGCCGCGCTCCTTCTCGTCCACCCGGCACCAGAACTGGCCGATCTCGGGCTGCTCGGCCGCATAAGGCAGCCAGCTGTTGCCGCAATGCTCGTCTTTGCAGCCGATCTGGCAGCTGTGGCAGCCGGTGCATTTCTGCAGATCGACGTAGAAAATCTTCGACATGGTCTCTCTCCCCTTCTACTGCTCGACAACCCAGGAGTTGTAGTTGATGCCGATCGCAGGGTCGTAATCTCGCTCGAACGCGTCCGGGTAATCGGCCTTCCAACCGTCGTACTCTTCCTTGGTGACCTTGGCCGCCTCCACCAGGTAACCGCTGACAGCGAAGCCGCGGCAGTTCTTGGAAACCTGGTTTTCGGGGCTGATCAGATTCGCCGCGCCGCCGCGATCCAGATGCGGTGCAATGGGATCAACGCGCGAGCCCTTGTTGACAACGACAGCGCCGGGGATCACTCGCTCAGAGATGCGTGCGCCGAGCAGGATCGTGCCGCGATCGTTGAACAGCTTCACGATATCGCCCGCCTGGATGCCGCGCGCTTCGGCGTCAACAGGATTCAGCCAAATGGGCTCGTAAAGGTAGCCGTCGGGGCCCTTCACCTTGCAGGTCTCGATCTCGCGGAACCACTTGATGTCGTCGCCCTGAACATGCACGCGCCAACGACCGGGGTTGGCAACGATGAGCAGCGGGTAGTCCTTACAGCGCTCGCCCCACAGCGTCTCGTCATGCGACCAACCGTCCTCCTTGGAGCCGCCGATAGTCCAACGGGCCATGGGCGTGCGCTCCTTGTCGTCGGGGAAGTTCTCGGCAAGCACCTCGCTCCAGAACTCCAGTTTGCCCGTGGGAGTGTCAAGCGGCCAGTTCTCAGGGTCATAGTAGAAGCCGCTCATGCCGGCGGGCAGCTTGTCCTGATCGGGATCCTGATGCGGGAAGTAGAAGCCCTTCTTGTTGAGATCCTCGAACGTGATCTCCTCGCCCAGGCGCGAATTCTGGAACTCGAACTGGCGCCACTCGGCGTAGGTCATGCCCATGTCGATCTGGTCGCGCACGCCGAAGCGCTCGCCCAGCTCGCAGGCAATCTCAAAGTCGGACTTGGCCTCGCCCACGCGGTCGCAGCCCGGAGGGGTGATCGCGGCGGAGCGGATCGAGACGACCATCGAGCCGCCCATCATGTCGTCGTCCTCGATGCAGGTGGTGACCGGAAGCACCAGGTCGGCGAAGAGGGAGTCGTTCTCGAGCCACTGGTGGTTGGTCACGAAGAACTCGACCTCGTCGGTGCGGATGGCGTCCTGGTAGCGGAAGCCGCCGTCCCAGCAGTTCATGTTGCAGGGCTTCTCGGACCACAGCATGTGAATCTTGCTGAACTTGGGCATATGCTGCTTCTTGTAGTCCAAAGCCGCCTGAAGCTCCTCCACGCTCTTTCCTTGGGCGCGGGCCAGCTCAGGCGAAACAGAGCCCAATGCCGCCAGGTACGTCTCGGGCGTGGTGGGATAGGTGTTCTTCTCGAACTGCTCAGAGGTCTCAACATACACGATGGCAGGCGAGCCGTACCATTCCGCCTTGCCGTTCAGCAGCGCCTCGGCGATCATCGTGCGCGGGATCTTCTGCTCGGAGGGATAGAACATGCGGCACTGGTTGGACATCGAGAACGGTGACGAGGTGGAGCGGGCAATGGTCTCCTTACCGATGAGCGAGGAGTTCATATACGCCTGCTGGACACCGGGTTTGCCCAGGCCCTGAAGGCCGAGCAGGTAAGCGTGGGTGCGGCCGGGTTCGAAGCTGTAGGGGCCCTTGATGGCGCCGGAGCTGAAGTGCACCGATGCCGTGGTGAAGCGGGCTCGGTTGCGCGCGTAGGCCTTGATGGTGTACTCGGGGATGCCGGTGCGTTCGGCGGCCCAGGCGGGCGTCTTGGGGATGCCCTCCTCGTCGGTGCCGAGCACGTACGCCTTCACCTTGTCCAGGCCGACGGCGTGGGTGTCGCAGTACTCCTTGTCATAGAGGCCCTCGGTGAACCACACGTACATGACGGCGAAGTCGAGCGCCGCGTCGGTGTTGGGTAAGATGGGAATCCACTTGTAATCATGGCAGCACGCCGTGTAGTTGCAGAACGGGTCGACCACGACGAACTTCTTGCCGCATTCCTCCCAGAACTTGAGCAGACGCGACCACAGCTGGGAGGCGTAGTTCTGTGTGAGCTCCCAGTCGCCGGCGGCGAACGCGATCATCTCGGAATGCTCGGAGATGTCGCGCAGCACGTGCCAGGGGTTGTAACCGGTCTGCGGAGGCGCGGGCATGCCCAGCCCCTTGTTGCAGCCGCTGCCCCAGAAGTGCTTGGCGCCCCAGTACCAGCCCTCGACGGAGTCGGGCGTGCGCACCTCGCGGGTGTAGCCGCCCAGCTTGCTCATCAACGTGGAGTGCATGCCGCCGCCAGAATGCAGGTTCTTGGACTCGCGGTGGCCGTCCTCGCCGATGGTCAGCACCGAGTATGCGCCGTATTTGTCGATGATGCGCCTGATCTCGGATTCCATGATGTCGAGCGCCTCATCCCAGCTGATGCGCACGTACTTGGACTTGCCGCGGTTGGCGGCGTTGATCTTCGCCGGATCGCCACCCGGCTCCCAGTCCACGCGCTTCAAGGGATAACGCACGCGGTTCTTGGAGTACACGCGGTTCTTGTACGCCAGGGCGAAGTAGTTCGGCAGCGCCTTGTAGCTCGGCCGGAACACCTTGTCCCCCACCTTGATCTCCCACATCGAGGGCTCAAGCTCCTCTTCGGTGTAGGTGTCCAGGTAGTGGATGGGACGGATGCGCACGATCTTCCCATCTTTCGAGTCGACGTAGGTCAAGTCGCCGCCCGTACCTCCGCATGCAATGCTTTGCACGGTCGTCTTCAGCTCGCTCATCAACTCTCCTCTCCTCTCCCGTCTCGCGGTCATGGGCGCCCTCTCCTTGCGTCCCCGCTGGATGCGGAAGCGCGATCGGACGCCCTTCTTGGGAAAAGGATAGGCGGGCGAATCAGTCGACGTAATCCACCAACGACCCTTATCGGCGTGGCCGAGTGGCTACGATCGGACGGCGAGCGGCAGGTAAGACTATCCCAGGCCCGCCTTTACCGCGTACACGGCTAGCTGGACGCGGTTGTCCACGCCGAGATTGAGCATGATGGCGCTCAGCTGCTTTTTGACGCTGCCGACGCTCAGGTACAGCTCGGCGCCGATCTCCTCGTTGGTTTTTCCTTGGGCGACGAGACGCAGCATCGTCTTGTCGCGTTCAGAAAGATGCTGAGCGCTGCGATGGAGTCGAGGCTCGCACCCTTCGCCGGATGCGTTCCGAGCGGCGACTGTGCGCAGGCGCGCGAACTCGTCCACCACCGGCGCGGTGACGGATTCCGACAGCGCCATCTCACCTTGCATCACGCTGCGCAGCCGATCGTGGAGCTTGCGTGCGGGAGTGTCCTTGAGCAGATAGCCGCGTGCACCGTTCTGAAGCGCTTCGAATACGTAGTCCTTGTCGGATTCGACGGTGAGCATGACGATCTTGATGTCGGGAAGGCGCTTGAGGATCCGACGGGCGGCTTCGACCCCGTCCATCTCGGGCATCCGCACATCGAGAAGCACGAGATCGGGCTTGAGCGATAAGGCGAGCTCGACCGCCTCGGCGCCATCTGACGCCTCGGCGACCACTTCGAACTCGGACCAGCGCTCGATCAGGCTGCGCACCGCCTCACGGTAGAGCACTTGATCGTCGACGAGCAGGATCTTCGACGGCGTACCCCCCATATCTCCCCCCCCCATCCGTCACGGACATGCAACATGCCGCCTTGCGGCTCATCTCATCATGATAGGCGCTTTGATGTACACCGTCGTGCCCTGATCGCCCGATTCCAACGAAACCGAACCGCCGATCGACGCGGCGCGCTCGCGCATGATGCGGATCCCCAACCGTTCGGGCGCCACGCTGGACGGATCGAATCCGATCCCGTCGTCGGCGATCTCGAGCACCGCCGAGCCGCTTTCGCGCTGCAACGTCACCACGACCGACGTCGCGCGGGCGTGCCGCACCACGTTTTGAAGGCATTCGTTGACGATCCGCGACAGCTGGAGCCGCACGTATTCGGAGACGACGGTTTCGGCATCGCCCACCTTGGAGAAGGACACCGTGCATCCCCATTGGCTCTCGAAGCGCTGCAGGATGCCGGCGATATCCTCTTCCAGATCGCCCTCCCCTTCGATGGGCTCGCGCAGCGAGAGCATTTCCTGGCGCAGGATCTTGGTGATCTTGCGCGCTTGATCCGCAACGACGCCGATCTCCTTTCCTGCGCCGGCGACGTCCTCCTCGTTAAGGCATTCGTCGGCTATATCGGCATGGATCGCCAGCGCGCTCACCATCTGGGACACGGTGTCATGGATCTCGCTGCTCAGGCGCTTGCGCTCCCGCAGCATCTGCAGCTCGAGATCCTTCTTGGACATCTGGATACGTTGGACGAGCGCTCCCAACGCGCATCCGAGCTCGAAAAGAAAATCATGGTCCTCCTCGCTCCAAGGAAACGCGCGGTTGTAGCCCAACGTCAGCATCCCCACCACACCCGAAGAGGTATCGAGTGGGATGCTCACGCCGCTTTGCAAGCCGACCTCCAGGATACGATCGGGAATGACGTCCTGATCATGCGGATGCAGGTAGTCCATGACGATGAGGTCCGCCGAGTTCACGAGGCTCGCCATGCGGCCGACATCAGCGGTGAGCGACATATGCTCTTCGGTCGACTCGACGGACGGGTCGAAATACGAAGCGCAGCGCATCAGGTTGTAACCGTCGAATTCAAGCAGATGGATGTGCGAGGTTTCGCATTCGAGGTAACGCGCGGCGGTGCGCACGATCTTCCGATAGACCAGATCGGGGTCGGACGCCCACTCAGCCGCCTCGCAGAACGCCGCCAATATCTCGAACCGATCGTAACGCATCCCGCCACCGTCCCTTCGCATTCCGTCGCATCCCGCCGCCTGCCACTCGCACCTTCCGCGCAATCGCGGGCCTCACTTGCCTGGCGGTGCGGGCAGCTTGCCCACCGGCACCATCGTGGGGCAGGGCAGACGGCCCTCCTTGTAGGGGTCGTCGCAGCGACCGCAGGGGAACCCGCATACGACCCGGTTGGCGCGGCACGGCTTGGGGGATACCGCCGCGCGGAACGCCTCCGTCATATCCGACCCGCACATCAGGCAGACGGGGCGTTCCACCCCGCCGCGCTCGAGGATCTTCTTCTCGAGCACGTTGCGCTTATGGGGTAGATCGAACAGGATAAGGTACTCCTCGCGCGTGATCGAGCCAGGGTGCCCGCAGACGGGGCATGCCACCCCGACGATGCGCTTCGGCCGGCATTTGCCGCACCGCGGATCGCATGATGCCGCATAGCACATGGCCGCCCACCTTCCTTCGTCTCGCGCCGAGGCGCGCTCCGTCAATCCCCTATCCGATCTGCGCTTTCAGCTTATCGCATCCGCATGCGCAGCCTGCGGGATGTAGCTCGCGGTGGATCGCCGTTTCATGGACGAGGGACACAAGCTCGATATCGAAGTCGACCGACTTTCCGGCGAAGGGGTGGTTGAGATCCACGACCACCTCTCCTTCATCCGCCTCGACGACGCGGGCATCGACCTCGCCAGCCGCCGTCTTCAGCAGGATGCGCGCCCCTTCCTCGAACGGGCGGTCGTCAGGCAGCACGCTCGCGGGAAACCGCAGCACGAGCGTCTCGTCGTATTCACCGAATGCCTGCGCCGGAGTCAGGGACAAATGCGCAGCGCCACCGGGAAGCAGGTTCGACGCCGCGACCTCCACCGCGGCGGGGAGGACCTGCGACCCGATCTTCACCGCAAGGGGGCTGCCCGCCGTCTTCGTGTCGATGGCAACCGTCCCGTCATCGAGCGTCGCGACGCAGTTGAGCAGCACCGTCTCGCCGAAGTCCGCCATCTTCCTCACTCCCCCTCATCTCGAATCCTTTGCCGCATAGGGTACTCCCGCGAAGACGGGGGCGGGACGCAAAGGGCCGATCGTCCCGAATGTGGGGACGATCGGCCCTTAGGCAGACAGCGAAGGATCCGATGGTTCGCGCGCGGGCCGTTACCGCATCGCCCGCTGGGCGGTGCGGGTGATGGAAGAGATGCGGAGCGGCTCCCCATCGGGATGCGCTACGTTCCAAGCGTTGACGCACGCCTCGAGCAGCACGTCCGGGCGCAGGCTGCCGGTTGGCTTGGCCTCCAGCTCGAACGTGACGCCGGCGCCATCGACGGCAAGCGGAGCCACCAGATAGTCGGCCACGCGCAGGACCTTCTCCTTCTTCTTGCGCACGACATGCACCTCGTCGGGCATGGGAAGCCCGCCTTCGGGCGTGCGCGACAGCTCGGCGCGGTACGCGGCAACCGGATACGCCACCGACGCGGCGGCGTTACGCGGGCCGATGTAGCGGCACCCGTGGGGCATGAGGTCGGGCACGCTCGCCGCCTGCAGCGCAGCGAGCGCCTTCTCGGGAGCAACGTATCGCGTCATCTGCAAGTCGAAGATCTCGCACGTGCTGCCCACGCCGACGGGCAGCGCCGAGCCGAACGCGATCTTCATATGCGGGCTGAACCCCTGGCTCACCGCGAACGGCAGATCGGCACGGCGCACCGCACGCTCCAGGGCGCGGGCGATCTCCAAATGGGACAGCAGCGCCAAGCGGCCCTGCTTGCGGTACTCCACGCGTAGGCGGAACAGGTTGGGATCGGGCATGGCGCTACTCCCCTTCCTTCCAAACGGCGGCTGCCTGCGGCGCGGAGCCCGCGTCCTGCGCGACGGCGCTGCCGCCGGACGGGATGCGCGCCGCCGCCAGCTGGTTCATAGCACCCAGATCGAAGCAGGCGCCGCAACCGGTGCATGAGCCGAACGTGCAGTCGGGCGTGGTCTGCCCCTCCGCAGCGCGCTTGCGCTCGCACGCGAGGAAGCGCGTCGACACGCCGGTCGAGATATGCGCCCACGGCATGACCCGGTCGGTCGGATAGTCGGTCTGCGCGATAGCCGCCGGATCGATGCCGCACTCCACGGCGGCGTCGCGCCACGCCTGCTCGTCGAAGCACTCGGTCCACGCATCGAAACGCGCGCCGCGCTTCCAGGCAGCCTCGACCCATGCGGCGGCCTCGCGTCCGCCGCGGCTCATGACCGCCTCTACGAAGCTCGTCTCGGGATCGTGCCAGCGGACGTCGACCGCCTTGTACTTGACCGAATGGCGCAGCAGGTTCACGCGACGCAGCGCCTCCTCGGGCGCGATCTGGCCATCCCACTGGAACGGCGTCTGGGCCTTGGGGACGAACAGCGCGCACGACACGCTCATGCGGATGCTGCCGCGCTGCTCGGGGGCCACCGCCGCCTTGGCGCGATCGTAGGCCCGCTGCGCGAGGCTGGCGATGCCCTTGATGTCGTCGTCGGTCTCGGTGGGCAGGCCGATCATGAAGTACAGTTTGCAGCGGCGCCAACCCGCGGCGAACGCGGCGTCGATCGCGCCGAACAGGTCGTCTTCGGTGACGTTTTTGTTGATGACGTCGCGCAGGCGCTGCGTGCCCGCCTCGGGGGCGAACGTGAGGCCACCTTTCTTCTGACCGGCGACCAGTCCCGCCATGTCGACGCCGAACGCGTCGAGGCGCTGCGAAGGCACCGAGATGCGCACGCCCTTGCCGTCGAGCGCTTTGTTGAGGCACGTGAGGATGTCCGCGATCTGCGAGTGGTCGGTCGAGGACAGCGACGTCAGGCTGACCTCGTCGTAGCCGGTTTCGGCGAGGCCGCGCAAGACGGAATCGACGATGTTGTCGGCGGAACGCTCGCGCACCGGACGGTACATCATCCCCGCTTGGCAGAAGCGGCAGCCGCGGGCGCAGCCGCGCAGGATCTCGACGTTGAGGCGGTCGTGCACCGCCTCGGCGAACGGGACGATGCAGGGCTCCCATCCGCTGCTCTGCGCGAACCCCTCGTACAGGCGCTTCTCGATGAGCGTCGGCAAGCCCTCCTCGACCGGCTCGATCCACGAACCCGCCTCCTGCGCCTCGGCCTCGTCGCACCAACGGTACAGAGAAGGCACGTACCAGCCATCCTCCCGCGCAAGCGCGCGCAGGATCTCGGCACGCGCAGCGCCCTTATGCCTCATGCGGCGGATGAGCGTCAAAGCCTCGGGGACGGCCTCCTCGCCCTCGCCGATCGATATCGCGTCGAAGAACGGCGCATACGGCTCGGGGTTGTACGCGCACGGGCCGCCACCCAGCACCAGCGGATCATCCTCGCGGCGCTCATTCGCATGCAGCGGGATGCCCGCCAGATCCAACGTCTCCAACACGTTGGTGGCGGCGAGCTCGTGGGGCAGCGTTATGCCGATCGCGTCGAATTCCGCCAAGGGCGCGCAGCTCTCGATGCTGAACAGAGAAAGCCCCTCGCGGCGCATGACGTCGCAGAACTCCGGCGCAGGCAAAAACGCCCTTTCGGCGCACAGGTCCGGCGCGGCGTTGACGGCGTTCACCAGGATGCGCAGCGCCTGGTTGGCCTGGCCAAGCTCGTAGGTGTCGGGATAGACCATGCAGAAGGAGAAATCCGCATCCTGCTTGCGCACGCAGCCGTATTCGTGGTTCAGGTAGCGCGAGGGCCTCTCGGCGTCGGCGAGCAAAGGCTCCAAACGCGGCCAAAGATCGGTCATCTTCCTCATGCCCGCGCCTCCTCGACCTTCACGGGAACGGTGCTTGCGTCGACGCCGGCCGCCGCAGCAGCGTCACGGGCCGCCCCCGCGACGGACGTCGCCACCGCCTGGGCGGTGTCGGCTCCCTGCGCGACCGCGTCGCGCGCCTTGGCGACCACGTCGGCCAGGCCCGCGAACGAGCCGCCGGATTCGAAGTACTCGATGGCGGCACGACCCATCGCCTCGGTGCCGGCGTAGCCGATCGCAGCCTTGACGGCCCATCCGAGCGCGGGCACCACGCTCACCAGTTGACGCGCGACCGTGCGGCATGCGAACGCACCGCCCACCACGCACGCAAGCTCCTTGACGCGTGCGAGGTTCATCGGCTGACCGTACGCCGCCGCGATCTGCAGGAGCATCTTGGCCTGGTTGAGCGTCATCACCGGCATGTCGGCGCCGGGCAGGATCAACACCAAACCCACGCCCGCGTTCTGAACGGCGGTCGCCCCCACAGCCTCGAGCGACAGCGGTCTGCGGACGAAGGTGAACGCCAAGGCGAACGCCAGGCGCTTGTCGCGGCATGCCGCGATGATCCACGCGCCCATGCGCTCGCGCAGCTGATCGGCAGACTCCCCGTCGAGCACGATGGGCTCGTCGCCACCCGAGTACGTCACGTTTCCCGCGATGAGCTTGCCGCGCAAGCCGTCGACCAGGCGCTTGCGGGCGGGAATGCGGTCCCCTCCGGGAGCGATCACATCGCCTTGGGGAACAGGATGCCCCGCCGCGGTGGCGATCTGGTTCACAAGGGACGGGAGCGTGGTGACCACCATGGCGGGAACACCGACGGCGCGCAGACTGGCCGCAGCCTCCCCCACCCGCTCGTCCAGACCTGCGACGACGACGGCGGCGTCGTCGCCCGGAAACGGAACGCGCAGCGCATCTTCAAGCAGGCAGTACGCGACGCGCGCATGCGGAGCCTGCGCCTCGAAAGCGCCCTGGACCAGCGTCAGCAGATCGGTGGGGCAGCTGTCGTCGACGTACAGCGACACGGAGACGGGCGTGCGCGACGCCTCGTCGATGTTGGTCGCCTCGTCGAGGACCGCCTTGACATCAATGGGTAGTTGCATATCCATCCTTCTTCCCGCTTGCGGCGCCGTGCGACCACACGGAGCCGATGATTCCAAGCAGAGCGAAATTGACCACCATGAACGAGGAGCCATAGCTCACAAACGGCAGCGGGATGCCCGTGATGGGCATCAGCCCGATGTCCATGCCGATGTTCTCGAGTATCTGGAACATCCACATGCCGACGACGCACATGACGATGACCATGCCGAACAGGTCCCCGCACGAGCGAGCGATGCGGACGCACACGATGATGAGCGCGGCGTACAGCACGAGCAACGCGATCGCCCCGACGAAGCCAAGCTCCTCGGCCAGCACGCAGAAGATGAAGTCGGTGGGGGCTTCGGGCAGATACCCCAGCGTGCCCTGCGAGCTTTGGAACAAGCCCTTGCCGAACAGCCCGCCCGAGCCGATGGCGATCATCGCCTGCTGAAGGTTGTACCCCTCGTCGGACATGTCGGTGCCGCCCTGGTTCAAGAACACGAGCAGGCGGTTGCGCTGGTACTGCTTGAGCAGACGGTACTCCCAAGTGCCGTCTTCGGTGCGGTACTTTAGCACCTCGTCGATCGCGAACACCGCGGCGATCGCCGCCACGAACAGGCCCAGCGTTATCAACAGGTATTTGGTGCGCGCGCCTCCCACCACCAACGCGAACGCGGCGATGAACAGGTACACGAGTCCCGTGCCCAGGTCGGGCTGCGTCATGATGCACAAAAACGGGATGAGCATCAGCCCGAGCGCCTTGCAGTATTCGCGCGGATCGTCCAGGCGTCCGCCGTAGCGAGCCATGACGCTGGCGTCGAGCAAGATGACGGTGATCTTGGCGAATTCGCCCGGCTGGATCTGCATGCCCAGGCGGATCCACGACTTTGCGCCCATGCCGGCGTCCGTGCCGAGGCCGGGGATGTGCGGCGAGAGGATCAAGATGATGTTGATGATCAAAAAGATGCGCGTCATCCCGGCGAGCCTGCGGTAATCGAACCGCCACAGCAGCACCATGGCGACGATGCCCGCCGCCACGCCGGCAAGCTGGCGCGAGAAGCTGTAGTCCGGATCGTTGGAGACCGCCGAGTACACGACGATGAGGCCGAAGCACACCAGGATCGCGACGATGGCGAGGAAGGGCATGTTGAGGGCCGGGAACCTCCGCTTGTGCGTCGACCGGGCGACGGCCCTGTCCGGCGTCGCGAGCGAGTCGATCTGCGGCAGTTGCGCCATGTCTTTCCTCCTTCCCTATCCGTTGCGTCTGCTGCGCGCCGGCCTAATCGGTGCGGCCGGTAGAAGAAACCTCGAGCTCGACGGATTCGCCGCCGAATCCGTCGATGTAGCCCATCTCGGTGAGCGAGCCGTCATCGTAAGCCAACGCGGCGCACATCGCTGCCGCACCCAGAGGCGCGCCGACCTCCGAACCGCCACCGCCCTGCTCGACCACGCAGGTCACCACGTAGCGCGGATCCTCCTTGGGCCCGAAGCAGGCGAACCAGGCATACTCGTTCTGCCCGGCCACCTCGGCGGTGCCGGTCTTGCAGCAGATCGTCGCGGGGTCGACGCCGCGAGAGCTGAACTCCCTGGCGATTGAGGAGTTCTCAACCGTGACGCCGTTGAGTGCGTCGCGGACCAGTTCCAGATCGTCCGCGTCGACCTCTGGGGTGGCAACCACCTCGGGCTGGAAGCTCACCGACACCTCGCCGGCCACGTTGCGCACTTCCTTGAGCAGATGGGGGCGCATGATGTTGCCGGTGGCAAGCGCGCCGTATGCCACGGCAAGCTCGATGGGGGTGATCAGGACGTAGCCCTGGCCGATGCTCATGTTGGTCATATCGCCGCCAAGCCACTGCGCCTCCTCGGGGCGGTTGCGGAAATACTCCGCCTTCCACTGGGGCGTGGGGATGCGCCCGGTCGATTCGCCGCTGATGTCGATGCCCGTGGGCTGGTCGATGCGGAAGCGCGCGATGTAGTCCTGCATCGCCGTCGAGCTGATCTCGCCGGTCTGACCCTTGTCGTAGAAGTCCTTGGCGATGCTGTAGAAGACGGTGTCGCAGGAGTTGACGATGCCGCCGCGCAGATCGAGCGTGCCGTGGCCCGAGCGCTCCCAGCAGTGCTGCGGCTGGCCGGTGTTCCAGCCGTCCCATGCGCCGGTGCAGACCCAGGTGCTGTTCTCGTCGCAGATGCCGTTCTCCAGCGCCGCCAGGCTCGTGAACGCCTTGTAGGTGGATGCCGCCGGATACTGGCCGGAGATGGCGCGGTTGAGCATGGGGTTGTACGAGCTCTCCGAGGAGTACACGTCCCACACGTCCTGCGAGATGCCGCCGACGAACAGCGACGGATCGAATGTGGGATAGCTTGCCATGGCCACGATGCCGCCGTCGCGCACGTCCATGATCACGACGGCGCCGCCCGTGCCCGACCCCTCGCCGATGACGCCGTTGGGGGCGATGGTGCTTGCCAGCTCGCGGTCGCACACGTACTGCACCGGGCCCTTGATGCACAGGTACACGTCGGACCCGCGCGTGGGCTGGGTTTCGCTCACGACCTCGACGACGTTGCCGTGGGCGTCCGCGATGACGCGGCGCACGCCGTGGTCGCCGGCGAGCAGGTCGTCGTAGGCCAGCTCGACGCCCGTCTGCCCCACGTCGTCTCCAAGCTCGACCTCGCGCCCTTCGGACATGGTCTCAAGGCGCTGCTGATCGACCGCGCCGGTGTAGCCGAGCGTCTGCGAGGCCAAAGCACCGTAGGGGTATTCGCGGACGGTGCGCGTCTGGATCGTCACCCCGGGAAACGCCTCGGCGTGCTCGGAGATGAACGCGACATCGCGCAGGCGCGAATCCGTGGAGACGACGCGCTGGCTCTGAGCGCCGCTCGACGCGTCCTGGATGCGTTGGCGCACCACGTTGTACGGAAGCCCGAGCACCGCGGAAAGGCGCACGAGCACATCGCGGTCGTCCGCGACGTCGGGATCGGCCAACACGGTGAGCGAGGAACGGTTGGTGACGAGGGGCAACCCATCGGCATCGTAGATGATGCCGCGCGGCGCGGGAGTGGCCACGTCGGAGTACATGTTCTCGTCCGCCTCGCGCGCATACGATCCTCCGGAGAGCACCTGAAGCCCCCACAGGCGAACGGTCAAGGCGCCGAAGATGGCGGCGCCCAAGACCCCGACCGCGGTGAAGCGCGGTTTGAGCCCGTCGGCGGGATTCTCGGCCGTGGGAGCCGCAGCCGCAGCCGACGACGCGCCCTTCGCCGAGGCGTCGGAAAGCGACGACGAGACGCCGACCGAATCGATGGAGCGCACGCTTTTCTTGACGGATGCCACCGAGCCCTTCGCGCGGTTGCGCACCGCAAAGACCACCAGGATGATAGCGACGACGACCAGCAGGGCGACGATGGCAGCGATGATGGCGACTACCATGGAGACGCCTTACAGATGCGCCGGAGCGCCGGGCCCCATCGGGGACGGAGGCGTCAGCAGCCGCGAAGCGAGGGGGTACAGCACCAAGGCGGCCACGCAGTCGTACAGGCCGCACGGCAGCGCGCGGTACACGATCGCGCTCATCAGGTCCACATCCACGCCGATGGACAGCGAAAACGCGCCGAGCAGCAGCTCAACCGCAAACGACGCGACGGCGATCACCACAAGCGGCACGAAGAACGTGTCGTTGTTGAGCACCGAGAACGCGCGCGACGCCAGAAAGCTGAACAGCACGAGCAGAAGCGCGGTCGAGCCTATCGGCGTGCCGATGGCAAAATCGCTCACCAGCCCCAGCACGAACGGCAGG
This sequence comes from uncultured Eggerthellaceae bacterium, assembly GCA_958452575.1. Classification (GTDB taxonomy): domain Bacteria; phylum Actinomycetota; class Coriobacteriia; order Coriobacteriales; family Eggerthellaceae; genus Aphodovivens. The sequence continues at coordinate 158,641 of CAUDUM010000001.1, read as the reverse complement.
ACCGGACCCGACGTGACAGGCCGTACGATGGCCACCAAAAGGCAGTACACCAAGATGAAATTGGGCATCGCCGAGAAGATCGCGATGTTGGGCGCCACGACGAGCTGCAGCAAGACGACGATGATGGCGCCTACGACGACGGATGCATGATCGCGGAACTCCATTACTGACCGTCACCTCCCCCGTCGGACGCATCGCCGGAATCGCCGATGCCGCGCACGACCACCACTTCCTCAAGCGCTGACGCCTTGGCGTTGGGCGAAACGACCACCGTCGCGGGGGTCCCGCCCTCGCCGGCGTCCACGCGGACGACCGTGCCGATCGTAAGACCGCTCACATAGCTTCCGCCCAAGCCGGAGGTGATGACGATGTCCCCTACCGCCACCTGGGCGTCCTCGTCGAGGTTCTGGAGGTACAGCAGGCCCTCCAGCGATCCGCGGACGATGCCCTCCTCGCGGCTGGATTGGACCATCGCGGCGGCGCCGGATTGGGAATCGGTCAAAAGGCGCACTTCGGAGGTGCTTTGGGAGGCGCTTGCCACCTGCCCGACCACTCCGCCGGAACCCATGACCGTCATGCCCGCCTCCACGCCGTCGGCGCGACCGGCATCGATGGTGATGGTCTGGTTCCAGGCCGTGGCGCTTTTGCCCGTGACGCGGGCCGAGATGCCGTCGATGTCGTAGCGGTCGACCATGTCCAACAGGCCCTGGAGGCGCTGGGCCTCCTGGCGGTACTCCTCGGTCTTGGCGACCAAATCGCGCAGCTCGGCGTTGCTCTCACGCAAGGCCGTGAGCGAATCCTCGTTGGCCGTCGCATCGGCGACGGCGTCCTCGGCCGCCCCCACTCCCGTCGACGCCGCAGCGCCGACGAACTTCAACGGCGCGATGACGTCGGCAAACACGTTTTGCGCGGCATGCAGCGGGCCGTCCTCGCCCTCACGGGCATAGACGGTCACCATAGCGATAGAGACGACGAGCAGCACGATGAGGAGCACCCGCGAACGGAACGCCCCTCCGCTGTTTTGCGTATGAAATGCCATGAACGAGCTAGCCTAGGCCCTATTTCGTGCGCATCAGCGTCTGCTTGAGCGCGGTGGGGGTCTCGAGCACCTTCAGGCAGCCGGACACGACGTTGGTCAGCGCGGTCTCGCTCACCCACACCGGGATCTCGAGCTTGTCGGTGAAGTAGCGGTCCAAGCCGGACAGCAGGCCGCCGCCGCCCGTCAGCAGGATGCCGTTTTGGATGATGTCGCTGGCCAGGTCGGGATTGGTCTTCTTGAAGGTCTCCTTGATGTGGATGACCATCTCCTCGATGGGGGCCTGCAGCGCGGCGCGCACATCCTCGGACTGGATGGTGACCTCCTTGGGCTGCTCGGTGATCATGTCCTGGCCGGAGATGATCATGTCGCGCTCGCGGCCGTCCTCGAACGGCAGGATGGAGCCGATCTTGATCTTGATGACCTCGGCGGTGCGCTCGCCGATCTTGATGCCCAGCAGATCGCGCAGGTGCATGGCGATGGCCTCGTCGAGTCGGTTACCCGCAAGGCGCAGCGACGAACTGGCCACGATGCCGCCCAGCGAGATGACCGCGACCTCGGTGGTGCCGCCGCCGATATCCACGACCATCGAGCCGGTGGGCTCGGTGACGGGCAGGTCGGCGCCCATCGCCGCCGCCATGGGCTCCTCGATCAGATACGCCTGGCGCGCGCCCGCCTGGATGGCGGCTTCGAACACCGCGCGCTTCTCGACGGAGGTGGCGCCGCACGGGATGCAGATGACGATGCGCGGCTTGGCCTGCCACGGGTACTTGCGCTGGATCGCCTTGTTGATGAACGCCGACAGCATCGCCTCGGTGACGTCGTAGTCGGCGATAACGCCGTCTTTGAGCGGATGCTCGGCCGAGAACGCCTCGGGCGTGTGGTTGATCATGTTTTTGGCCTCGTGGCCGACGGCGAGCACGCGATGGGTGCTCTTCTCGATTGCCACGACCGAAGGCTCGTTGATGACGATGCCCTCGCCCTTGATGGCCACCAGCGTGTTAGCAGTGCCCAAGTCGATGGCCATGTCGGTCGACATTTGACCGGTCAACTGGGAAAACATATCGAAAATGGACATAAAGGCAAACCCCTTGCGATTGATTCCATATAGACTCGGATTCTAGCACAGGGATATCATCGCCCCATGCGCCCTCAAGCCAAATTCACGAAGGGCGCAAAGCTCGCCCCGCCAACGCGAAGCGCCCCCCTCGCTGTTCGGCATCGCATCGGATGGGATCCTTCAAGGGAGGCGCTCGGATGGAAAACGCCGGGTTAATGGACGCTGCAGCTGAGGCAGGGGTCGTAGGCGCGCACGAGCTTCTCGATCTCGAGCTGAACATCATCGGATGAGGCTCCGTCGGCGACCAGCTTCTCGGCGAGGATGCGCATGTCGGCTTCGAGGTTGGCCACGTTCTGCGCAGTGGGCGTGATGATGGAGGCGCGCTTCACGCGACCGCCGTCGTCAAGCTCGAGCTGATGGAACAGCGCGCCGCGCGGCGCCTCGGTGAATCCCACACCGAAACCGGCTTTGACCTGGAACGGCTCGGGAATGCTGGATCCTTCGAACTCGTCGCCGGCAAGGCGGCGGCACAGCTGGGCGCACCGCTCGAGCGCGTCGACGATCTCGACCGCCTGGGCGACGTTGTTGTTGAACGTGTTGCGCTCCGGAGGACGCAGCCCCACCTTGGCCGCGGCGAGCTTGGCCTCGCGGCCCAGGAACTGCCACGATTGGTTGATGCGCGCCAGGGCGCCCGTGAAATACGGCCTGCCCGTCGATCGGACACGCGCGCACAGCGCCGCGGAATGGCTGACGCCGTACTCCTCCACCGCCTTGTCGACCTCGTCACAGTCGAACGAGAGCGCTGCGTCGATGAAACGCGCCATGCGCGAATCCGACACGGCGTAGCGGTCGGGAGCGCCCATCGCCAGCATGTCGCCTTCGGTCTGGATGTCGGGCGCCTGGAAAGAATGGAACAGGTCGACCGCCGCCACCGCGAACTCGACCATCGCCTCCATCTTGTCCGCCAGCTCCCGATACTCGTCGGGAGAGATCTCGTGCGTGAAGCCGCCGACGACCGCCGTGATGGGATGCACCGAGCGCCCGCCCACCTTGGTGCACAGCTCGTTGCCGAGCGCCTTGAGCTCGAGCGCCTTCTCGAACAGCTCGGGAGCCTCTTGCGCGAGCGGAAACACGCTTTTGTGCCCGAGGAAGTCCGGGGCGGCAAACACGAACAGGTGCGTCGCGTGGTTTTGGAGATACGATCCGTACACCAGAAGGTCGCGCAGCGCGCGCGTGCGATCGCTCACCTGGATGCCGAAGATACGCTCGATGGTCAAAAGGTCGGTGACGACGTGGCTGGCCGAGCAGATGCCGCAGATGCGCGAGGCGATGTAGGGCACTTCCTCGAAGCGGCGCCCCCTCACCATGCTCTCGAACAGGCGCGCCGGCTCGACGACGTTCATCTCGACGGTTTTGACCTGGCCGTCCTCGATGACCACATGCACGTTGCCGTGGCCCTCGATACGGGCGATGTGATCGACCTGAATCGCGGTTTTCGTCATGGGACCATCCTCACTCGGCGACCCGCAGCGCGGGGTCGGTCTGGTTGAACATCTCGAGCGCCTTGTCGAAATCCTCGACGGGGATGCCGGCGGCGCGGCACGCCTCGCGCGCGGCGGGCAGGTTGGCATCAGGAGAGAGCCCGCGGCAGCCGTTGCACGGCCTGCCCAGGTTGACGCAGCGCGCGTTGCAGCCCGCCTGCGTCACCAGGCCCAGGCACATCACGCCCTTCTGGTAGAAGCAGCCCGTCTCGTTGCGCTTGCACGAGCCGCACATCGTGGCCGTGCTGACGGTCTTGTTGGATCCGTAGAGCGCGCGCTGAAGCACGTCGATGAAGTCGTAGCTGTCGATCGGGCAGCAGCGCACCTCGTAGTCGACGTCGATGACCGCGCCGACCGCACGGGGCGATATCATCTCGCCGCACGCATCGGGCACGTTGTCGTACACCGTGCCAGGACGCTGGATGAACCCCTCGGCCGCCATGCCGGGGATGCCCGCGGTGGTGGCGCAGGCGCCGATGGCGATGACGACGGAGGCCTTCTCGCGCAGACGCTGCACCAGGCGCTCCGATTCCTCGGTGGTGACGGCGCCCTCGATGACGGCGACGTCGAACTCCTCGGGCATCGGCTCGCTTGAGGCCAGCTGCCAATATTGCAGGTCGATCTGGCCCAGAACCTCCATCAGATGCGCCTCGACGTTGGTGATCTGAAGCTGGCAGCCAAAGCAGCTTGCCAGCCCGACCACGACGACGCGCGGCGCCTCGGCGCGATTCTGGACGGCGTTGGCGTTTTGACTCATGTGCTCACCCTCCATCCTACATCGAGCCTTGGATGTTCTTGGCTTCCCAGTAATTGAACACCGGTCCGTCGATGCACACGTACTGGTGGCCGATCTGGCAATGGCCGCATTTGCCCATGCCGCACTTCATATGGCGTTCGAAGCTGCAGTAGATATGGTCGTAGGCGATGCCCTTCTTGCTCATCTCGTCGATGACGAAGCGATACATCACCGGCGGTCCGCACACGGCACCAAACGTGTTGCCCGGGTCGATCTCCAGGTCGGCGAACGGCACGGTCACCACGCCCACCTCCCCATCCCAAGTCGGATCGGGATGGTCGACCGTCAGATGCAGCTCGAAGTCCTTGCGATGCTTCCACATCTCGAACTGGCTGCGGAACATGACCTCGGAGGGCGATCGCGATCCGTAGATGATGGTGACTTTGCCGAAATCGCTGCGCTCATCGTGGATGTTGTTGATCAGCGAGCGCAGCGGCGCGATGCCCAGGCCGCCCGCCACCAGCAAGATGTCGTGCCCGCGCATATCCTCGATCGGGAAGCCGCGGCCGAACGGCCCGCGGATACCGACGATGTCGCCGCACTGCATCTTGTGGAGCGCCTCGGTGAACGCGCCGGCGCGGCGGATGCACAGCTCGATGAAGCCGCTTTTGGTCGGCGAGCTCGAGATGGAGATGGGAGCCTCGCCGACGCCGAAGATCGACAGCTCGACGAACTGCCCCGGCTGATGGTGGAACGCCTCGCGGATGCGATCGTCCACCAGGCGGAACTCGAAGAGCTTCTCGTGCTCGGTGAGGTCGGTGATCGACGTGATGCGCGCCGGCCAGGGACGATACGGGTTGGCGGCCATGAGCTCGGCGCCGCCGCGGCGCTCGGGAGACTCGCGGAACGGACGCACCCTCACGGTGGATACCGCGCAGCTATCGGGCATCAGCGGCCCCCTTCCTCTCGAAGAACTTGAGCACCTCGATGGGGTTTATGTTGGCTTTGCAGGCGGTCACGCAGCGGCCGCACCCCACGCACAGCATGCGGTCGTGTGTCGCCAAGAATCCGTTGAGCTTGTGGTACATACGATGGCGCACGCGCGTCGCCCCATCGGAGCGGAAGTTGTGGCCGCCGGCGACCAGCGCGAACTGCGGCGCGGTGCAGGCATCCCACACGCGCTCGCGCCGCCCGGTTGCGCCGTCGGGGTCCAGCGTGTCGCGGATGTCGAAGCAGAAGCACGTGGGGCACACGGCGGAGCACGCCGTGCACGACAGGCACTTGCCACCCAGCTCGTCCCAGAACGGATCCTCGTGGAAGGCGTCCATCAGCATGGCGACTTCTTGGATCTTGGGGATGTCGGGATTGAACGCCGCCTGGCGCCGACGCGTGGCGTGGCGGAACTCGATGCGCTCGGCATCGGTGGCCTCGCGCGGATTGCAAGCGGACTCAAGGATGTTCGCCGCATCGTTGCTGGAGATGCTCACGAGGTATTTGCCGCCGATGTCCTGGAGGAACAGGTCGTAGCCGAAGCGGGCCTCGTCCGAGCTCCACAGATGGCAGAAGCACTTGTCAGTGGGCATGCAGCTGATCCCCACGATGAGCGTCGCCTTGCGGCGGGCGATGTAGTAGGGATCCTTGTACGGCGCGTCCTTGTACACGACATCCAAGCGATTGAGCGCATTGATGTCGCATGCATGCGCCCCGAAGATAACGCGGGGCGTGATCTCCGCCGTGTAATCGGTCACCTGGTTGCCCTGCGCGTCGAACGTCATGAGGATTTCGACCGGCGGCAGGAAGTACTTCTTGGGGGAGGCGACGGTCTGATCGTAGTCGAGCTCGATCTCGTCGGGGGACGAGATGACGTCGAACGCGTAAACATCCCCCTTCTTGACCGGAGCCACCACCTCGTGCGTTTCCATAAACGCCTCTACGAGCGCCGGAAGCTCCGACGCCTCGATCACTCTATACAGCATGCTCTCATCCCATCTCGTCTGGAAGATGCCATATCGCGCGGGCCGGACGGCCGAACGGCTGCCTTCGCAAAGAAAAACCCCGGTCCTCGGCCACCTTTTGGAGTGGACCGAAAACCGGGGTTGCGTGCATGAGGGGCTTTCGCCCTGCCCCGCTTATTCAGCCGGGAAGAACACGCCGATCTCGCGCTCGGCGGATTCGGGGGAATCCGATCCATGGATGACATTTTCATCCATGATGAGGCCGAAATCGCCGCGAATCGTGCCGGGGGCCGCTTCAGCCGGATTAGTGGCGCCCATGAGCGAGCGGCACTTGGCGACGGCGCCCTCGCCGGAGATGACCATCTTGACGACCGGACCGCTGGTGATGTAGGAGATCAGACCCTCGTAGAACGGCTTGCCCTCGTGCTCGGCGTAGTTGGCCTTGGCCTGCTCGGGGGTGACCATGCCCAGCTCCATGCGCTCGATCTTGAGACCCGCGCGCTCGAAGCGGTTGATGATCTCGCCGATGTGACCGTTGCGCACACCGTCGGGCTTGATCATGCTGTAGGTTCTCTGGATTGCCATTGAATCCTGCCTTTCGCTTTGAATCGTTCGTGCTTGCCTTTATTTCGCCAGCCGGGACGCGCCCGGCGAAGCTTCATGGTGGCGCGGAGCCGGCGCATGCCCGAACGGACGCGCCGACGCCGCGCTAACGGTTTAGTGCTGGCTGGGGAAATACAGCGACACGTCGGAGACCTTCCAGCCGATCAGGTCGCGCGACATCTGCACCTGGTAGCTGACCGTGCCGCCCTCGCCCGCGTCCGCCGTCACATAGGCGACCGACGAGCTCATCGACTTGTCGATGCCGTCGATCGTCGGGCTTGCGTCCTGGACCAGGATGTCGGTCACGGAATCGACCGTGCTCTGATCGACGCCCGACACCATCACCGACGAGGCGTTGCCGGGATCGTTGAACAACTGCTGAACGACGCTTTCCTGCGTCGGGAATCCGTAGCCCTGCGTGTAAAGGAACGCACAGGCGCCCACGGCAGCGAGCAGCAGGATGATGATGACGATGAAGATCTTCAGGCCGACGCCGCGGCGCTTGCGCTCCATCTTGGCCATGCCGCGCGACCACTGCTCGAGCTCCTCTTCGGACTGCGTGAAGAAGCGGTCGTCATCCTGGGCGGGATAGGCCTGTTGGTCGGCGGCGTAGGCGTCCGCGTAGTAATACGGGTCCTGCGCACCATAGGCGTCCGCGATCTCCTCAGGGTAGATCGCCGATCCGTCGGCAGTCACATCGAGGCCGGACATATCGGCGACGGGCGTGATGACCTGCGTGATCTCAGACGTTCCCTGGGCAACCGCGGCGATGGCGCGCTGGTAGTCCACGCTGGCGGAGTCGCTCAAGAAGTACGTCTTGTCGGCGATGGCCCGCTCGAAAGCGCTGACCGCCTTCTGCATCTGGCCGCTGGCGACATACGCCTGGCCGAGGTTGGCGTTGAGCTTGTTGCGGGTGTCGGGCTTCATGTCGAACTGCAGCGCGCTCTCGTAGGAGGCGACGGCGTCGGCCGGACGGCCCAGCGCCATGAAGCAGATGCCCAGGTTGAGCAGGGCCTTGGTCGGGTCGGGGTTGGCCTCGTCGAGCGCCGCCTCGCGGAACGCGACGCCGGCCTCGGCGGACTTGCCCAGCTTGAGCAGAGCGTTGCCCATGCCGCTGTAGGCCTTGTACGGAGTCTCGTAGCGCTCGTCGGAAACCGCGGCCTCGTAGTGCTTGACCGCATCCTCGTAATCATGCAGCGCCGCATAGGCCATGCCCAGGTTATAGTTGACCGCGCCCATATTCGGATACGCCGAATCGGCGGTCGCCTGCGTGTAGGCGTGGATCGCCTCGTTGGGATCCTTCAAGCGGATCAGGCAGTTGCCGATCTGATGGTACAGAAGGCCAGCTTCGCCGGGAGCCAGCGGGGATCCGGGATCCTGCATGCACTGGGTGTACAGCTCGAGCGCCTTGCGGTAATCCTTGGCGGCGCCGGCGGCACGTGCCTGTTGGAAAAGCTCGTTGTTCATCTGATTCCCTCGGTTTGCCGAAACGCGGGGCTATTCCGCCGCATTCTCGATTTCGATGGTCTCGATAACATCGCCGACGCGCAGCTGGCCGATGACGTCTTTGCCCTCGATCGTCTGGCCGAACACCGTGTAGCCGGAGTCGAGCATGGGCTGCGGGCCCAGGCAGAAGTAGAACTGGGATCCAGCGGAATCCGGGTTCTGGGAACGGGCCATCGCCAGTGCGGCGTCCTTGTGCTCGTTGTGCGGGTTGGTGGTGAACTCCTCCTTGATGGAGTAGCCGGGGCCGCCCGTGCCCAGACCGGCGAACGGGTTGCCCGCCTTCTCGACGACCTCCTCGGGGGTGAGGTCACGGGTGTTGGGGCAGCCGCCCTGGATGACGAAGCCCGGCACGAAGCGATGGAATTTTAGGTTGTCATAGAAGCCCTTGCGAGCCAGCTCGACGAAGTTGCCCACATGGATGGGGGCGTCGTTGCCCGCAAGCTGCACGCGGATGGTGCCCTTGGAGGTCTTGAAGACGGCGATCTCCTCGCCCGTCGGCTGGTATTCGGGAGTGTACATGGCCATGATGGCTCCTTTTTGTCCGGTTGCCTTGCCCCTCGCCAAACCCTGCGCGAGGGTGTTGCGGATGCCGGGACAAGGCCCCGTGCGATACCGCATACAAAAGAAGATTCTAGCAGTATCAGCCCTCGAACTGGGAAAAACCTTATAACATCCACGCGGGTCCTGCAGCGGGCATCCACGCGGATCCGGCGACGAGGCGCAGCCGAAGATGCGCGGACGGCGGACGCATCCCGACGAGGGGCGCGATGCCAAGCATTTCCGCCCCCGATGCCGGATTTCTGCAAGATTGCGACATCAAACTCCTTCCCCATCGAGAAGAAAGCCTCAGACCGGAGGGGATCCGCACGGTTTCGCCAAGAATGCGACAAGATTCCCCGCGCGACAGGCATAGCCGTCGCATTCTGCCCGATTGCTGGCATTCGATGCGTGAAGGAGTGGAAGACATCGCGAAAACGAAAGCGGGCCAGAAGCCCATCAGCCTCTGACCCGCATAATTTCCATGGTGCCCCCAACGGGAATCGAACCCGTGTCTCAGCCTTGAAAGGGCCGCGTCCTGACCTCTAGACTATGGGGACGTCTGCGTTCCTTTGAGGAAAGCTTGCCTATTATGTCAGATCCCCTGCCGCCGCGCAAGCGTGTTTTTGGCGAAGCGCGGCCCTGCAAGTTCCAGGTTTTCAGGCAACAGCCTTTGCAGGCTGTTGCTTTTAGTTGGAGACCCCCGCATCCCGCTACCCGCGCCGCCTCAGCTCCGCGTACGTCTCGGTTACCTGGACCTCGTACTGCTTGCGCGTGCCCTTGACGACCGTGTCCAGGATCAACCCGCACACCAGCGACACAAGGCCGCATCCGACAAGCGCGACCGCAAGCAGGGCGCTCGGAAGGCGCGGCACCAGGCCGGTCTGCGCGAACTCCCAGATGACGGGCACGCCCACAACCAGGCCCAGGATGCAGAACAGCAGAGCCACCCAGCCGAACAGCGCCAGGGGGCGGTAGTCCTTGAACAGCGACAGGATGGTCAGGATGACCTTCATGCCGTCGGAGAACGTGGAGAGCTTGGACTCGCTGCCTTCGGGCCGATCACGGTAATCGATGGGCACCTCGGCGATGCGCCAGCGCTTATCGACGGCGTGGATGGACAGCTCGGTCTCGATCTCGAAACCCGGGGAGAGCACGGGCATGGTCTTGGCGAACACCTCGTTGAAGGCGCGATAGCCCGTCATGACGTCGGAGAACTTGAAGCCGTAGATCGCCTTGATGAGGAACCGCACGAGGTCGTTGCCGAATCCGTGGAACGCGCGGTCGTTCTCCTCGCCGTAGGTGCCGTTGGACAGGCGGTCCCCCACCACCATGTCGGCCTCGTCCGCCGCCAAAGGGGCGATGAGGTCGCGAGCCGCCTCGGCGGGATAGGTGTCGTCGCCATCGACCATGACGTAGTAGCGCGCATCGATGTCGCGCAGCATCTGGCGCACGACGTTGCCCTTGCCCTGCCGGCGCTCGACGCGCACGATCGCGCCGTGCTCCTCGGCGATGCGCCCCGTGCCGTCGGAGGAGTTGTTGTCATACACGTAGATGCGCGCGCCCGGAAGCTCGCGCTTGAAATCGTCGACGACCTTTGCGATGGTCACCGCTTCGTTGTAACAGGGAATGAGCACGGCGACATCGCCGTAAAAGCCCGCTTCCGTCATTGTGCCCGCCTTCGTGCTATCTGCGTTTTACCTGACGGTATATGCTACCTTAAACGCGGCGGCGCATCGGCACGGGCCGTGCCGAATTCATCGGGAATACCCGAAACCGTCGTTTGCTGGCAACGTTGTGGCACAATTAACGACCGTGATCGGCGACCGTAACCCTCAGGAAGGTTCGATGTGGGCAAGCTTGTAGCGCAATTCATGAAATTCGGCGTGGTGGGCGTCATCGCCTTCGTCATCGACTACGGCCTGCTGGCGCTGCTCACCGAAGCGTTCGGCGTGAACTACCTGGTAAGCGCCACGATATCGTTCACGGTATCGGTCGTGTTCAACTACCTGGCTTCGATGCGCTACGTGTTCACGCACAAGGAGGACATGAGCCGACGCCGCGAGTTCGTCATCTTCGTGGTCCTGTCGGTGATCGGCCTGGCCATAAACAACCTGTGCATGTGGGCGGGCGTCGAGCTTTTGGGGATCCACTACCTCATCACCAAGATCGCGGCGACGGCGATCGTCATGATCTGGAATTTCGTCACTCGAAAGATCTTCCTCGACGCGGGAGAGTGAGTCTTTCTTGGCGGCGGCGGGGCGGAGGGGCACGTGCTCAGACAAGTCCTCGCCCTGCCGATCGCGTTCTTCGACGCGATAAAATGGCTGCGGATACTGCGCGCGAGCCCCGCCGCCCAACCGGGGCCCGCATGGTTTACTTGCCCGCGTAGATGCTGACTCTCTGCTCCTGGTGGATTAGAGGCGCTGAAAGATGCTGGCCACTTCGATGTGGTGGGTTTGAGGGAACATGTCGACGGGCGTGACGCGGGTCAGCCGGTAGCCGGCCTGCTCGAAACGCGCCACATCCCTGGCCCAGGTGGCAGGGTTGCAGCTGATGTAGGCGACGCGCTCCGGAGCGGCGGCGGCGATGCTGTCGACGACGCCGTCGGCCAAGCCGGCGCGCGGAGGATCCACCACCAGCGCGTCAAGACCGCCGAGCTCGGGAAGCTCGCGGGCGGCGTCTCCCCCGATGACCTCGACGTCCGCATGGTTGGCCTCGGCGTTGCGCCGCAGGTCGCGCACCGACGAGCCCGCGGATTCGACCGCCAGCACATCGGCGCCCGCGCGCGCGAGCGGTATGGAGAACGTCCCCCCGCCTGAGTACAGATCCGCGACAAGCATCCCCGAAAGCCCGCCGGGCACCCCTTCGGACAAGCCGTCGATCGCCGCCTCGACGAGTTTTTCGGCCTGGGCCGTGTTCACCTGGAAGAAGGAAGGTGCGCTTGTGCGGAAGCGGTACCCGAGCAGGTCCTCCTCCCAAAACCCCTTGCCAGCCAGGACCTCGACCTTTTTCACCTTGCGCGCCTTGCCCGGATCCGCAAGGACGCGAACGACGCTGCTGGCCTTGAGCGCGCTGCCGAGCGTTTTGGCGGCGGCGGCGCGCGGGAACACCCCCGGAGCGGTCCACAACGCGATCTCGACGTCTTTGGTGCGGACGCTGCCGCGCACACCGACGCGGAAGATTCCCAGCTCCTGCGAACCCGCAAGGAACCTCAGCGCCCCCCTCAGCGCCTTGGGCGCTTTCTGGATGGACGACACGGCGATCGGGCAGCTTGCCGGCACGACCGGCTCGTGCGATCCCTCTCGCGCGAACCCGAGGGCAAGCGAGCCGTCCGACGACGTCGTGGCCGCAAGCTCGAGCTTGTTGCGGTAGCCGACCTGGCGCTTGCTGGCAAGGCAGCGTCCCACCAGCTCCTCGGCGCGCTCCGCCTCGAAACGCGCCGTGCGCGTCAAAGCTGCCACTACGTTGGCGCGCTTGGCGTCAAGCTGCGCCTCGTAGGACAGATGCGCCCACGGGCACCCTCCGCACACGCGCGCCAACTCGCAAAACGGCTTCACCCGCAAAGGCGACTCCTCCTCAAGCCGCACCACGCGTGCGCGGGCGAAGGTCGGCTTCTCCTCGACCACCTCCACGACGGCGACGTCCCCCGGCGCCGCCTGCTCGACGAACACCGCCTTGCCGCCCTCCAGGCGGCCCACCGCCTCCGACCCGTAACCCATTCGTTCAATGCGGATGGTCTGCTCCATGGTTTCGTGGATTCCCGTCTCTCGAATTTCCGTTCCGCGCCATCATAGCGTATAATCCTTTAGGCTTGCCCTCGTAGCCCAGGGGATAGGGCGTCTGCCTCCGGAGCAGAAGACCGCAGGTTCGAATCCTGTCGAGGGCACCATCGCATCAAGGGGGCCGGCGCGCAAGCCGGCCTTTTCGCTTGCGGGCGGCACGCTTGCGCATCTTGCCGCCGTCGCCCGCGCAGACGATATGGAGCATATGAGCAGCATCGAACCCGACACCCCCGAGACGAGCATCCTGCCGGCGGAGACCGCGCGGAACACCGATGACGAGACGACGGCCATCGAACGCACCGATTCCGATCGCCCCCTCGTCATCATCGTCCACGCCTCGGTCGGTTCGGGCCATCGAAGCGCCGCCAACGCGATCGCGCAGGCCTTCGAGATGCTCGCGCAAAGCGGCGACGAGCTGATCCCCGCCGACATCGATGTCGAGGTGCTCGATATCCTCGATTGGGGGCGTATCAAGTTCGATGGCGACAAGACCGCCTCGCTGTTCACCGGGTTCACACGTCCCATCTACGACCTCACCTGGCGTTACACGTTTACCGGACGCCTGCTGTGGGGCGGAGGGACCGTGTGGTCGCGCATCATGTTCCCGTCCTTCACCGAGCACGTGCGCAAACGCCCGCCGCTCGCCGTTATCTGCACGCACATCACCGCCGCCAATGTCGCGGTGGGCGCGCGCATGCTGTCGGGACTCGACTTTCCCATCATCGGCGTGCCGACCGACTACGAGACCGAGGGCCTGTGGCCGCATCTGCACACCGACCTGTTCTGCGTGGCAAGCGAGTCGATGGCCGAGACGCTACGGCCCCGCAAAGTGCCCGAGGAGCGCATACTCATCACCGGCATCCCCACGCGCGAGGATTTCAGGAAAAGCTACGACAAGCAGCAAGTTCGCGCCGAGCTGGGACTTCCCGCAGACAAGCAGGTCGTGCTCGCACTCGCCGGCGCCTACCTGCCCCGCCCCTACGTGCGCTTCAGGGACACGCTGGACACGATCCTGTCCTACTTGCACTCCTTCGACGGCATGCATCTTGCCATCGTCGCAGGCAGCGACGAGGACTATGCTCGGCACCTTCGCTCCGAATGCGGCGATCTGGGATTGTCCAACGTCACGGTGTTCGACTACGTCGAGCGCATGGCGGCGTTGATGGCCGCAAGCGACCTGGTGATCTGCAAATCGGGCGGGCTCACCGTGACCGAATGCCTGTGCGCCCAAGTGCCGATGGTGCTTTTGGGCAAGGCCTACGGCCAGGAGAACATCAACGTGCGCACGCTCACCGCCAACGGCGCCGCGATGCACGCGACCACCGCGCGCGAGCTTCTCGACACGCTGCGGCACATATCGCGCAACCCGCAGAGCACCGATGCAATGCTCATAAACGGCAGCTTCCTCAGACGCCCCGACGCGGCGCGCGATATCGCCCATGCGGCGATGAGGCTGGCGCAGAAGCCCCCTTCGAGCGGCGACCCCATACGCCGCAAGCACTTCCTGCATTTCTACTGGGGACGCAAGCCGGCGCACATCCGCTGACGTCGACGAGACGACGCGCTGCCGGACGGAGCGCGTCGAACCCTGCCCGCCGCCTTTCGGCGGCCGAGCGCGGCCACTGCGTATGAAGTGGCAGACGATGAAAGGATTCCGTGACGATGACCTCGTTCGATACGCTCGGATTGTCCGAGCGCGCCCTCAAAGCCGTCGGGTTTTTGGGATACACCGACCCCACGCCTGTCCAGCAGCAGGCCATCCCGCTCGCCCTCGAAGGCCGCGACGTGATCGCCGCCGCCAAAACGGGCACCGGCAAGACTGCGGCGTTCTCGCTGCCCCTGCTCGACCGCGTCGGCTACGCCAAAGGCGGGCAGGGACCGCTCGTCCTCATCATCACGCCGACGCGCGAGCTCGCGCAGCAGATCGGCGAGGTCTGCGAACGCATCGCCGAGGCGACGCACCATCGCATCCTCACCGTGGTGGGAGGGCTTTCCTACACTCCCCAGATCGACAAGCTCAAACGCGGAACCGATGTGCTCATCGCCACGCCGGGGCGCCTCATCGACCTCATGGACCAGGACGCTGTACGCCTGGGCGATGCCCAGGCGCTCGTGCTCGACGAGGCCGACCGCATGCTCGACATGGGGTTTTGGCCGTCCGTCAAGCGCATCGTGGCGGCCACGCCCGCCTCGCGTCAAACGCTGCTGTTCTCGGCGACCATCGACGACGCGGTGAACAAGCACGCGGGCAGGCTCATGCACGACCCCGCGCGCGTCGAGGTGGCCCACCGCGGCGATGTGGCCGACACGATCGAGCAGTACCTCATTCGCACGCCCAAGCTGGCGCGCCCCGAGCTGCTGCGTGCGCTGCTTGAGGAGAAGGGTTCACGGCGCGTCATCATCTTCACACGCACGCGTCGAGGCGCCGACACGGTCTGCCGCCGTTTGAAGAAAGCCGGGCACACCGCCGAGCCGATCCATGCGAACCGCACGCAGAACGCCCGCAAACGCACGCTCGAGCGGTTCGCGTCGGGCGAGATCGACATCGTGGTTGCCACCGACGTGCTCGCACGCGGCATCGACGTCGACCAGGTCGCCTACGTCGTCAACTACGATCTGCCCACCCCGCCCGAAAGCTACGTGCATCGCATCGGCCGCACCGGACGCGCCGGCGAGGCGGGTTTCGCGGTGTCGTTCGTCACGCCGGAAACCGAGCAGGAGCTTGCCGCCATCGAGAAGCTGGTCAAGCAGAAGATCCCCGAGCTGAGGCTCGCAGGGTTCGACCGGGAGGACGCCGAGCGCACCGCGGCGCAGAAACAGGCCAAATGGGAGGCCAAGGAGGATCCCGACATCCTCCAGGCGAAAAAAGAGCTTGCCGCACGCGCGCGCAAGAAGCGCAAGCAGGCCGCGCATTCCGAGGAGGGGGCTCTCGTCAAGCGCAAGGGCGCAAAATCCGTCAACGTCGGCAAACGCGCCAACGCGACGGGCGCCGCGCCGTCCAAGCCCCATGGTAAACCCTCAACCGTCGCGAAGCCTCACGGAAAGCCGCATGCGAAGAAGGCCTCCAAACCCGCCGTCCAGCGCGCAACCACCGGCTCCTCATTCGCGCGCAAGGGCGACTTCCGTCCCGGCCGTTCCCACCGCGCCGACGTCGCCCGCCGACGCTCGTCGCGCTCGTAAGATCCGACGCGCTCTGCCGGAAAACAGGCGGCATACGAGGTCCCGTAGCACGCCGCCACTCATCACGCGCGCCCATGCACCGGGCGTCCTGTTCTCGCAGGACGCCCTCCCGCATCCGCACGACGCTTCAGATCCCCTTCCCCCTATTGACGCCTGATTCCTGCCGCCTTATGCCGCCGTTTCCCCCCGTTTGGCGAAAGCGCACGGGAGTGAACCGAACCTAACGCTATGGTAGGTGATGTTTAAGGAACAGGAGGTTTCGATGAGGATCGCCGTTGCCAGCGATGGATTGGAAGTAGCGCCCTATTTTGCCGGCACCACCAGCTTCATGTGCTACACCGTCACGCGCGGGATCATCACCGAATGCCAGAACATGCCCAACCCGGCGCTGCCGCTCGAACAGCTCGTCGAGCTCTTCTTGGAGCTGGGCATCGACGTGCTGATCGTCGGGCGCATCGAGTACAACATCGCCAACCGCCTCTGCCGCGCGGGCATCGAAGTGGTGGCCGGCGCCAACGGAAACGCCGCCGATGTCGCACGCGGCTATCTGACCAAAACGCTCACCGGCGTCGAGGAAGTCTGTCACATCTCCGACCCCACGTTCACAATCGGCGTCCCACACGAGGAGCAAAGCCTGGCGTAACCACACAGGTATGCGCACGATCACACCCGAATACAACGATCAGCAAACAAAAAGGCCCCGCAAGCGGGGCCTTTGCTTTGTCGTATGTCGCAGAGCCGCGGGGCTTACAGAGCCTTCTTGGCGACCTCGGCGACAGCGGCGAACGCGGCGGGATCGTTCACGGCCATGTCGGCGAGAACCTTGCGGTCCAGCTCGACGCCGGCCTTCTTCAGGCCGTTCATGAACACGGAGTAGGACAGGCCGTTGATGCGAGCGGCGGCGTTGATGCGGGTGATCCACAGGCGACGGATCTCACGCTTCTTGTTGCGGCGATCACGGTACTGGTACTGCAGCGAATGACGGACCTGCTCCTTGGCCGCCTTGTAGCTGCGGGACTTCGCGCCATAGTAGCCCTTGGCGCGGGACATAACGGTGCGGCGCTTCTTGTGCGCGTTCAGTGCACGCTTAACACGAGCCATTCTGTATCACTCCTTATTCGATTAACGCAGGCCGATCGCACGAGCGACGTTCTTCTCGTCGCCGGCGGCGAGACCGGTCTCGTGACGGAAATTACGCTTGCGCTTGGCGCTCTTCTTGGTGAGGATGTGGCTCTTGTAAGCCTTGCCGCGCATGATCTTGCCGGAACCAGTCACGCGGAAGCGCTTCTTGGAACCGCTGTGGGTCTTCATCTTAGGCATTGCTGTCCTTCCCTTCTTCTTCCTTCTTGCTGTCGTTCTTCTTCTTTTTCTTCGCCGCCATCGCAGAGGGCAGAGGGGCGATGAGCATGTGCATGTTGCGGCCTTCCATCTTGGGCTGGCTCTCGATGACGGCCACGTCCTTGAGGTCGTCCGCCAGACGCTCCAGGATGGTCAAGCCCTGCTCGGGGTGCGCCATCTCGCGACCGCGGAACATGATGGTGATCTTCACCTTGTTGCCCGCGTCCAAGAAGCGCAGCACGTGCTTCTTCTTGGTGGTGTAGTCGCCCACGTCGATCTTCGGACGGAACTTCATTTCCTTCGTCTCGATCTTCGACTGGTTCTTGCGCGCCTGCTTGGCCTTGATGGCCTGGTCGTACTTGAACTTGCCGTAGTCCATGATGCGGCACACCGGCGGCGTGGCGTTGGGAGCGATCTCCACAAGATCGAGGCCCTCGTCATCCGCGATGCGCTGGGCCTGCGACGTCGGGTAGATGCCCAACTGCTCGCCATCGAAGTTGATCAAGCGGCATTCACGCACCGTGATCTGGTCGTTGAGCCGAGGCTCCTGAGCAGCTATTGCGCTCACCTTCCTTTCCCCGCGGCTTGCGCCGCGAATAAAAAACCCGCAGCCTCGGCCGCGGGTTCTCATGCATAGGATGTCGCGAAGCGACTTCGTATTCGAGCAACCCATCAGCAGCCGAAGCGCCGAACCAGGTGGGAGGCTATGCGCCCCCGCTTGTTTACAGCCCGGCCAGTTTATCACAGTTCGGCTGACGTGCAAGAGATTTTCACATATTTGGCCGGCCGGGTTGCGATCTACGCGTTCACATACACGTAGATCAAGCGGATCGTGTCGGCAAGGTTGTCCGACGCGTTGGCGGTGGTGTAGTCGTAAGACAGCGTGGAAGACCACGAACGCGTCGCATCGCCGATCGTCGCCTCGCCTTCGAACGTGCAGTTCTCGCGCACCAGCGTGGTGCCCGCGCTGTCGTAGGTGGAGTACTCCGCTTTGTCCTCGGGAAGCACGGCCACGCCCTCCTCCACGGGGATGCCCGCCTCCTGCAGGGTCTTCTCGACGACGTGCTCGTTGGATACCGCGTCGGCGAAGCTGAGGGAGCCGAAGCCCAGCGAGGCGAGCGGAGCCGAGTACCCCGCCTGCACGACGGTGCCGTCCTCATCGAGGCCCAGATACACCGTCGGCGTGCCTGAACGCGAGTCGGCCGGCTCCTCGGTGAGGGCGACGGTCAGGCTCGTCTTGATCGGATTGTCCTCCTCGTTCACCTCGCGCGTGGCGGTGACGGTGGCGCCATGGCCGACGGCCTCGATGGCCTCGTCCTGAGTCGCCCCCAAAAGAGCCGCCAGGTCGGGAGCCGAGATGAGCTTCTCCGTGCCGGTCGAGGCGTCCTTGACGTCCTCGAGGTCGTTTGCCGCTTGCTGGTTGTTGGTCGCCATCTGCACCGCCGAGCGGGATTCGTTGATCACGAGCATGCCGATGCCCACGAGCGCCGCCACAAGCAGCACGATCAAAACGATGATGACGCCGATGAGGATTCGGCGCAGACGCCGGGATTTGTGCAGGTAGACCGGAATCGCGTCCTCCTTGCCATGGCGCCCCTCGACGACCTCGCGCTCGATGTCGCGCTCGACCGAATCGTCGGATGCGAGGATCGGCGGCAGGTTGGGGGGCTCCAGGCTCTCAAGCGCATCCGGATAGGAGTCCTCGTTGTCGCCGCGGTAGCTGAAGCCGCCGGCATGCGCGCCCTCCCCCACGGGAGCGAACGCCTCAGTCAGTCCGATGCTCTCGTCGCCTTTGGCACGGGTTCCTTTTCGGGAATCATCCTCGACCGGGGCGAACGCCTCGGTCAGACCGATGCGGTCATCGTCTGAGGCCGCCTCGACGGCGCCGTCGGCGAAAAGGGCGTCTTCACGGCTTGCGGGATCGGAAGCAGCGCCTTTGGAATGTTTGGGTGCGTGTTTGGGCATTGTCGTACCTTCCCTTTATCCTTGGTCCGCCCGATGCGCCCTGCGGACGTTCGGACGGCATGCTCGCAGTGCGCGGCAAGCGCCGTCGACGCAGCACGGGAGGCCCGGCCTCCACGCCGCCGCATCTGCTATCTGAAGAATATATAGTAAACGACGAACGCCACCACCGCCAAAACGGCGACGGCAACGATCGCCTTCTGCAGGCCGCCCATCTTGGCACTCTCAAGATCCTGCAGGCTGGTGCCCTCATGCGGCTTGTCCACGCCGGCGCGCCCGACGGATGCGCCCTCCCCTTCGGAAGCACCCGACTGCGGCGAACGCGCCGCCTCGGATGCAGCGGCATCCTCGTCCGCATCGAGATCCGCATCGAGATCGTCGTCTCCATGCTCGCGCAGAGCGTCACCGTATACGCCGGCATGATCGGCGCCGGCGGACACGCCGCCGCTTGCCGCGTCCTCTCCTGATGGGACGCCTCCCTCATAAGAGGTCTCGTCGGCGCTCACCGCCCCCGCCTGGATGACCAGATCGTCTTCCTCTTCGGCGTTGACGGTGATATGGGTGAAAGGACGTTTGTCGGAAACCACGGGGCACCGCTCCTTATCGCTTGCGGGGTCGTTCGGCAAAAGACGCCGAATGCGTCGAGGCAATTATAGAAGAAGGTCTTCGACCGCCGCCTTTCAGGCCGCGATCAGGCCCCTTCGGCAGATTAAAATCATATTAACAACCGGTTCACCGTTCCTACATATGCTCTATTACGGTAAAGTAGTCCAATACGTCGAACGCGGGCGCTCCAGGTGCACGCGTTGACGGCAAGGGCGCGCGAGCGCCCCCGAAAGGGCCCCGCGAAGGCGGGGCGGAGGGAAGGAGATCATCCGATGGAAGAGAAGTATTCGTTTAGCAGGCGTCGTTTCCTCGGTCTGCTGGGTGCTTCCGCCGCGAGCTTCGGCCTGGTGAGCATGGCCGGCTGCAGCGGTGGCGAGCAGTCCGGTGGCGAGAGCGGTGGCGGAGATGCGGGCGCAGGTGTCGCCGACTCCATCACCTACGCTCAAAGCGCCGACCCGCGCGCCCTTGACCCGGCGTTCTTTGACGACGGCGAGTCTGCCAAGGTTGCAGCGAACATCTTTGAGGGTCTGTATCGCTTCGGCGACACCGACACCACGGTTGTTCCGTGCCTGGCAACCGACCTGCCCGAGATCAGCGAAGACGGCCTTGAGTACACCATTACGCTGCGCGAAGGCGTCAAGTTCCACGACGGCACCGACTTCAACGCCGCCGCTGTGGTGACCTCCATCGAGCGTCAGCTTGAGCCCAACCGCACGTCCGACATGCCCTATGCTTCCTTCGTATTCGGCGAAGAGGCTGCCGGCACCGGCGTTGCCTCCGTTGAGGCCGTTGACGACTACACCGTAAAGATCACGCTGCGTGCCGCCAACACCGCGTTCGAAAAGAACCTGGCCATGGTTTTGGCAGCACCGGTCGTATCCCCCGCTTGCCTGGAAGCAGCAAACGGCAACGTCGGCGAGGATCCCACCGGCGCTGGCACCGGCCCCTACAAGTTCGTCAGCTGGACCAAGCAGTCCAATGTCACCCTCGAGGCCAACGAGGAGTACTGGGATTCCGAGAACATGCCCAAGACGAAGAACGTCGTCTTCCGCATCATCCCCGAGAACAACACCCGCGTGACCGCGTTGACCAACGGCGAGGTCGACATCATCGACGGCGTCGACCTGGCTTCCGTCGACCAGATCACCTCCAACGGCTACGAGCTGTTCGCCGAGGATGGCATGACCATCAACTACATGGCGTTCAACACCGACAGCGGCGTGTGCACCGACAAGGAGGTCCGCAAGGCCATCGCCCAGGCGGTCAACGTCGAGGAGCTCGTCAAGACCGTGTACGGCGACTACGCCACCGTTGCCACCTCCGTCATGCCGTTCTTCATGGCTCCGTATGTCGAGGACATCAAGCAGACCGAGTACGACCCCGAGGCCGCCAAGGCCACCCTGGCAGCCAAGGGCGTGACCGAGCTGGCCTGCATGACCTACACCAACTCCCGCCCCTACAACACCAAGGGCGGCTCCGAGCTGGCGCGTCTGATCCAGGGCTACCTGCAGGAGGTCGGCGTGACGGTGAACATCACCGAGTACGACTGGACCACCTACAAGACCAAGTGCCAGACCGATCCGTACGACATCTGCTTCTACGGCTGGACCGGCGACAACGGCGACCCGGACAACTTCATGAACCTGCTGGCCGACTCCAACTGGTCCATGAACGTCGCTCGCTGGAACAACCAGGAGTACAAGGACCTCATCGCCCAGGGCGTCACGCTGCCCGACGGCGAGGAGCGCAACGCGATCTACCATCAGTGCGAGGAAATGGTTGCTGAGGAGCAGCCGTGGCTGTTGATCTCGCATTCGCAGAACCTCTGCGGCTACAGCCCCAAGGTGCATGACTTCTACTACCATCCCACGGGAGTCGTGTTCATGAAGGGCGTCACCAAAGACGCGTAAGTCCTGCGAGATCGTCTCGTAGTCGCGACCGCGCACGGATAAGCGCCTAGCGGCGAAACCGGACCCGGCACACCACCGGGTCCGGTTTTCGTTTATCGATGGCCGTCGAGCCGTGCGCGACCACGGCGGGACGCTACATGAAAAAGGCGGCGAACCCACTCCGAACGCCCCGAATGAATCGTTCGGAACGCCGTTTTCTTCATGGAGCGCACCGCTAGATGTGTTTTATCGCCAAAACGGCGGAGGTTGCGATACACTTCTCCACTGGCTTTCTTTACCGAAAGCCGTTTCGCGTTTCGCAAGACGGGGCGAAACGCCGGGGGTCGGACGAGAGGTCCGGCCGCCCACCCTGTCTGAACAACAGGACCGGCAAGAAGGGGGCTTTTGTGCTCAAATACATCATCAAACGAATTCTTTTGGTGATTCCCGTTCTTCTCGGTGTGACCGTCATCATCTTTCTGATCACGCGCGTCCTGGCCGCCGACCCGGCGCCTGTCGTGCTGGGCGAGCATGCGACGCCCGATCAGATGGCTGCATGGCGCGCCGACAACGGACTGGATGATCCGATCTGGCTGCAATACGTCAACTTCCTGGTTGGCGCAGTCCAGGGCGATCTGGGTGAGTCCTACTACACCCACACCTCCATCACCAAGGAGATCGCCGCCCGCTTCCCCGCGACCGCCGAGCTGGCCGTGTGCGCGATCATCGTCGCGTCCGTCATCGGCATCGCGCTGGGCGTGCTCGCCGCGGTGAAGAAGAACAAGATCGCCGACAACATCTCCATGATCATCGCGCTTATCGGCATCTCGATGCCGGTGTTCTGGTCAGGTATTCTGCTCATCCTGCTGTTCTCCGGCATCTTGGGCTGGCTGCCTTCGAGCGGACGCATCGACCCGCTTTTGCAGCCGACGGGAGGCACCGGCTTCTACATCATCGACACCATCGCGCGCGGTGATTGGGAGGCGCTCGGCGACGCCCTGTACCACCTGATCCTGCCGACGGTTACGCTGTCGCTGTACTCGATGGCCATCATCACCCGCATGACGCGCTCCGCGATGCTGGACACGCTGAAGGCCGACTATGTGCGCACCGCGCGCGCCAAGGGCCTGTCCAAGGGCTCGGTCTACATCAAGCACGCCCTGCGCAACGCGATGCTGCCGGTCACCACCGTCATCGGCCTGCAGTTCGGCAGCCTGCTGGGCGGCGCGCTGCTCACCGAGACCGTGTTCAGCTGGCCGGGCATCGGCAAATACGCCGTCGACTGCGTGCTCAAAAGCGACTTCCCCGCCGTCCAGGGCATCGTCATCCTGGTGGCGGTCATCTTCGTGTTCATGAACCTGATCGTCGACATCATCTACGCTTACCTTGATCCGCGCATCAAGTTCGGCGCTAAGGAAGAGGGGTGATCCGCGTGAGCCAGAACAAGCAGCTCGCAACCGAGCCCGCCGCTTCCGTCGAGACCGCCGCACAGCCCGCGCAGCCCGTGCGCGAGAAGCGCGAGGGCATCTGGCGCGACGTCATCGCCGGCATCGTGTCCAACAAGGCGTCCCTTGTCAGCGGCATCTTCATCTTGATCCTGGCGGTCATCGCGATCGTCACCGCCGTCGCACCCGGCATCCTGCCCTATGATCCCTATCAGCAGGATCTGGGCAAGTCGCTTCTGCCTCCGTCGGCAGAGCACTGGTTCGGCACCGATCTTCAGGGCCGCGACATCTTCTGCCGCGTCATGGTGGGCACCCAGATCTCGCTGTCCGTCGGCCTGATCGCTGTCGCGTTCTCGCTGACTATCGGCGTCATCTTGGGCTCCATCGCCGGCTACAAGGGCGGCTGGATCGACACCGTCATCATGCGCATCATGGACATGATGCTGGCCATCCCGTCCATCCTGCTGGCGATCGCCATCATGGCCGCGCTGGGACCCGGCATCGAGAAGGCCGTCGTCGCCATCGGCTTGGTGTCCATCCCCGAGTACGCGCGTATCGTACGCTCGGAAATCCTGGCCATCAAGGAGAACGATTACGTTGCCGCCGCGCGCGTGATCGGCGATTCCAACTTCAAGATCGTATTCCGCCACGTGCTGCCCAATGCGCTGCCGTCCATCATCGTGCGCGCCACGCTGGGCATCTCCTCGGCCATCCTTGACTGCGCCGCCCTGGGCTTCTTGGGCTTGGGCGTGCAGCCGCCCGCGGCCGAGTGGGGCGACATGCTGGGCCGCGGCCGCAACGAGCTGTTCCGCGCCCCGTGGCTGATGATTTTCCCCGGTCTTGCCATCACGCTGGCCGTGCTCGCCTTCAACCTGCTGGGCGACGGCATCCGCGATGGTCTTGACCCCAAGTCGAGGAAGAGGTAATTCCATGCTGCTTTCCGTGAAGAACCTCTGCACCGAGTTCCCCGTCAAAAAGGGCGTGGTCAAGGCCGTCGAGGACGTGAGCTTCGAGATGGACGAGGGCGAGATCCTCGCCATCGTGGGCGAATCCGGCTCCGGCAAATCCGTCACCAGCCTTTCGGTGATGGGCCTGCTTGCCGAACCCGGCCATGTGGCCGGCGGCTCCATGGAGTTCATGGGCCGCGATTTGGTCAAGATGTCCGAGAAGGAGTACCGCGAGCTGCGCGGCAACGAGATCGCCATGATCTTCCAGGAGCCGATGACCTCGCTCAACCCCGTGTACCGCATCGGCAACCAGATCGTCGAGGCCATCCGCACGCATGAGAAGATCGACAAGAAGGCCGCCATGGAGCGCGCCGTCGACCTGCTGCGCAAGGTGGGCATCCCCAGCCCCGAGAAGCGCGTCTACGACTACCCGCATCAGATGTCGGGCGGCATGCGCCAGCGCGTCATGATCGCCATGGCGCTGGCCTGCAACCCCAAGCTGCTGATCGCCGACGAGCCGACCACCGCGCTCGACGTGACCATCCAGGCCCAGATCCTCGACCTGCTGCGCCGCCTACGCGACGATACGGGCATGGCCGTGCTGCTGATCACGCACGATCTGGGCGTCGTCTCCGAAACCGCCGACCATGTCGTGGTCATGTACTGCGGCCAGGTCGTCGAGGAGGCCGAGGTGCGCTCGCTGTTCGACCACCCGATGCATCCCTACACCCTGGGCCTGCTCAAGTCGATCCCCCGCCTCGCCGACGACGACAACAAGCGCCTCTACACCATCAAGGGCATGGTGCCCAACCCGTTGGAGATGCCTCCGGGATGCCACTTCTCCGACCGCTGCGAGCAGTGCATGGACATCTGCCGTCAGAAGATGCCCGAGCTCGTGCAGGCCGGCGACCACAAGGTCCGCTGCTTCCTCTACGAGGACGCCCAGGGCAACGTCGCCGACGACTCGCTGCTGGAGAAGGCCGTCGCCGCCGCGTCCGAGGCGGCGCGTGACGACGATCCCGATCTTGACGCACTGGATGCCTTCACGCCTGCCGTCGAGCAGGCTAAGGCCGACACCGACAAGGAGGTGGCGCAGTAATGACCGAGCAGGAACGCAAAGACGCGATCTCGCAGGGCGGACGTCGCGGACTCGACGATGACATCTTGCTGGACGTCCAGCATCTGACCAAGCGCTTTGCCGCCGATCGCAACTTCTTCGGCAAAGCCACCTCGCACGTGCACGCCGTCGAGGACGTGAGCTTCTTCATCCGCCGCGGCGAGGCATTCGGCCTGGTGGGCGAATCCGGCTGCGGCAAAACGACCATCGGCAAGATGATCGCCAACCTGCTGACGCCCACGTCCGGCAAGATCATCTTCGAGGGCGAGGACCTCGTTGCGATGTCCCCTGCCGAGCGCAAGAAGCGCTGCAAGGACATCCAGCTGATCTTCCAGGATCCCTACGCGTCGCTCAACCCGCGCATGCGCGTGGGCGATATCGTCGCCGAGCCGATCTTGACCAACAAGCTCATGCCCCGCGACCAGGTCGATGACCGCGTGTGCGAGCTGCTTGAGCGCGTGGGTCTGGCCAGCTACATGCGCAACCGCTATCCGCACGAGTTCTCGGGCGGCCAGCGTCAGCGCGTTGGCATCGCACGCGCCCTTGCCGTGCGCCCCAAGCTGATCATCTGCGACGAGCCTGTCTCCGCGCTCGACGTGTCCATCCAGGCGCAGGTGCTCAACCTGCTGGACGACCTCAAGGAGCACTACGGCTTCACCTACCTGTTCATCGCCCACGGCCTCAACGTCGTCAAGCACGTCTCCGACCGCATCGGCGTCATGTACCTGGGCAAGATGATGGAGATCGCTCCGAAGGGATCGCTGTACAACGATCCCCTGTCGCCCTACACCCAGGCGCTGCTGTCCGCCATCCCCTCGGTCGATCCGAGCGACAAGCGCGAGCGCATCATCCTGGAAGGCGACGTCCCCAGCCCGATCGACCCGCCTGCGGGCTGCCGCTTCTCCAGCCGCTGCTTCGCCAAGGTCGAGGGATGCGACGAGACGATCCCGACGCTGCGCGAGGTCAAGCCCAACCATTGGTGCGCTTGCCACCGCTACGACGCCTGCCGCAAGGCGCCCGCGGCTGCGACCGACTAAGCGTTTTCGACATAGCATGCACCCACGGCCCGCCTCGAGCGGGCCGTTTCGTTTGCAGGAGCCCGCCCTACCCCTTGTCTCACCGCCCGGTTGTGGGAAAATGCTTTCTGTCACACTTCGAGCCGCGCTATGCGGCTCCACTCAGAAAGGCAGTTCGCATGGAAGAACTCACACCCGGCTCTTCGGCGCACGGCTTCGTCGTCCAGAAGCGCGAGACGCTTCCCGAGATCGACGGCGAAGCGTTTGTCCTGAAGCACGAGAAAAGCGGCGCCCGCCTGCTGTATCTCAAAAACGACGATTCCAACAAGGCGTTTTCGATCTCGTTCAAAACGCCGCCGAAAGACGACACGGGGGTGTTCCACATCCTGGAGCACTCGGTGCTCAACGGGTCGCGCAGGTTCCCTGTCAAAGAGCCGTTCGTCAACCTGCTGAAATCCTCGATGCAGACGTTTTTGAACGCGCTCACCTTCTCGGACAAGACGATGTACCCCGTCGCCAGCACCAACGAGCAGGATCTGCTCAATTTGATGGACGTCTACCTGGACGCCGTGCTGAACCCTTCGATCTATGAGAAGCGCGGGGTGTTCGAGCAGGAAGGCTGGCACTACGAGCTTGCCGATGTCGAGGGGGACGCCAACGACCAGCCCGGCCGCCTGCGCTTCAACGGCGTGGTGTACAACGAGATGAAAGGCGCGCTCTCCGATGCCGGCTCGGTGCTATTCGACGAGCTGCAGGCCGCGCTGTTCCCCGACAACTGCTACCGTTTCGAAAGCGGAGGCGAGCCTAACGCCATCCCGACGCTCACCTACGAAGGCTACCTTGACGAGCATCGGCGCCACTATCGGCTGGACAACAGCTACCTGACGCTGTACGGAAACGTGGACATCGACCGCGTTCTCGCGTTCCTCGACGAGCGCTACCTGTCCCCCGTCGCCGACGAGCAGGCGGCCGATCGCACCGCGCGCGCGGCCGAGACCGCCGCGGACCCCTTGACGCTCGAAGCGCGCGGCATCGAGCCGCAAAAGCCCGTCTGCAAGCTCGGCGTCGTGCGCACGATGAACACCGCGCCCGAAAACGCCTGCATGGGCTTGGGCTTCGTGATCGGCGGCGCGCGCGACCGCCTGCGCGTCATGGCGGTCGACATGCTGCTTGACGCCATCATGGGCAGCAACGAAGCGCCGCTCAAACGCGCGCTGCTCGACGCGCAGCTTGCCGGGGATGCTTCAGGCTCCCTCGCCGAGGCGACGCTGCAGCCCTTCGCTATCATCGAGTTGAAGGGCATGCTCGAGGGCGGTGCCGAGCGCTTCCGCGACACCGTGCGCGCCGAGCTTTCGCGCCTGGCCGACGGCGGCCTCGACCATGCGCTCGTCGAGGCGTCGCTTTCCCGCTACGAGTTCGTCATGCGCGAAGGCGAATACGGCATGGCCGACGGCGTGGCGCTTGCCATCAACGCGCTTTCGGGATGGCTCTACGACGACGAGGAGGCAACGCGCTACCTGCGCTACGAGGATGATTTCGCTGCGTTGCGGAAGGCGCTCGAGACGGATTACTTCGAGACGCTCATCCGCGAGGTTTTCCTGGACAACCCCCATCAGGCAGAGGTGGAGGTGCGTCCGGAGGCGCGCGAAGGCGCTTCCGATGAGGCAAAACGGCTTGCCGCCCTTGAGGAGCGGATGACCGAGGAGGACCTCGCGCGCATCGAGGACGATGCCGCCCGGCTGCGTCGCATGCAGTCCGAGGAGGACTCCCCCGAAGCGCTCGCCACCCTGCCGCGCCTCGCACGCGCCGATGTCGCGCAAGCGCCGTCGGAGCCCGCCTATCGCCTTGACAAGGGCGCGCCCATCCCCTGCATCCGCCACGAGGTGCCCACGCATGGTATCGCCTACGCGTACCGCTACTTCGATCTGGATGCCGTCTCGTTCGAGGAGCTGCCCTACGTCGCCGTCCTCTGCGCCGTCCTCGGCAAGCTCGGCACCGCGCACCACAGCGCCTCCGAGCTCGACACGGTCATCAACGGCCGCCTTGGCAACCTTTCGTTCAGCCCGGTGACCTACGAGGACGAACACGACCCCGAGCACGTGAGCATCAAGCTTGCCGTAAGCGCGAGCGCGCTGTCGGAGAATCTCATCTACTTGGCGAAACTCCCCGTCGAGGTCATGACGGAGACCGACTTTGCCGACACCGCCAAGATCAAGGACGTCCTCACCCAGCGCCGGGTCGGCCTCGAGCAGGCGTTCGCCCAGGCAGGGCACTCCTTTGCGATGATGCGCACGTCGTCTTACACGAGTCCCGCCGCGCTTGTGCGCGAGCAGTTCGGCGGCGTGGACCACTACCGCTTCCTCAAGGAGCTGCTCGCCGACTTTGACGCGCGCGCCGACGACCTCGTCGCGCGCCTTCGCGGGATTGCCGCCCGTCTCTTCACGCGTGCGGGCCTTACGCTCAGCTTCGCGGGATCCGACGCCGACTACGAGGCGTTCTGGAACCTTGCGAGCGGGCTTCCCGCCGCAAGCGGCGCCGCGGATGCGCCGTGCCTTGTCATCCCCGCTCCCATCGTGCGCAACGAGGCGTTCATCGTCCCGACGGACGTGTGCTACGCCTCCCTCGGGTTCGATCGGCGCCTGCTTAAAGAGGCTGCGCCCTACTCGGCTGCATGGCAGGTAGGCGTGCGTGCGCTCACCTACGACTATCTGTGGAACGAGGTGCGCGTGCGCGGCGGCGCCTACGGCGTGGGCTTCCAGGCACAGCGTACGGGAGCCCTCCGCTTCTACTCCTACCGCGACCCGCACCTCGACCAGACGCTCGCACGCTTCGCGGAGGCGCCGACGTGGCTGCGCACGTTCGATCCCGCACCCGAGGAGTTCGACGGCTACGTGGTGAGCACCGTGGCGGGCTTCGACAGCCCCCAGAAGGCGCGTGCGCTCATCAACCGCCAAGATGGCGCGTACTTTGCCGGACGCACGCCGGAAGACCGCCTCGCTGCCCGCGCCCGCATGGTCGCCGCCGACCGCGGCGCTCTGACCGAGCTCGCCGGCGTCATCGAGCAAGCCTGTGCCCGCGATGCGCGCTGCGTGTTCGGCAATCGCGATATCATCGAGGGCGCCAAGATCGGCTTCGAGGTGGTCGATCTGCTCAACGCATGAGGCTGCGGCAAGCTTGGTCGCCGAAGAAGCAACGCATTTCAAGGGGGATATCGAAAGATCCCTTGACAGGGAATCTTTTAAATGCTACTAAGTTAGTCGTAATTAGACGAGAGATACGGAAGGTATCCATCATGCTGGAACTGAGGAACATCACCTTCGACGTTCCCGTGCAGGAGAACGCCAAGGAAACCAAGCGGATCATCGACGACCTGTCGATCACGATCCCCGACGACCGCTTCACGGTCATCACCGGACCGAACGGCGGCGGCAAATCAACGCTCGCCAAGCTGATTATGGGCATCGAGAAGCCCACGAGCGGCCAGATCATCTTCGACGGAACCGACATCACCGACCTGTCCATCACCGAGCGCGCCAACCTGGGAATCGGCTACGGCTTTCAGCAGCCCGCGCGCTTCAAGGGCATGAAGGTCAAAAAACTCCTCGACATCGCAGCCGGCAAAAAGCTTCCGATGCTCGCCTGCAACGAATACCTGGCAAAAGTCGGCCTGTGCTCGGCTGCCTACCTCACGCGCGAGGTCGACAAGTCGCTTTCCGGCGGCGAGGTCAAGCGCATCGAGATCGCCACGATCCTCGCGCGCGACCCGAAGCTGGCCATCTACGACGAGCCCGAGGCGGGCATCGACCTG
This sequence comes from uncultured Eggerthellaceae bacterium, assembly GCA_958452575.1. Classification (GTDB taxonomy): domain Bacteria; phylum Actinomycetota; class Coriobacteriia; order Coriobacteriales; family Eggerthellaceae; genus Aphodovivens. Next base: position 128,574 of record CAUDUM010000001.1, on the reverse strand, counting down.
TGGAGCTTCGATCGTCTAACCGAGACGTTCCGCGATATCCATGAGGCGCGCGACGGCCGCTCGATCGTCATCATCTCGCATCAGGAGCGCATCATCCAGCTCGCCGACGAGATCGTGTTGCTGCGCGACGGCCGTGTCGAGCGCACCGGCACGCCCGAGGAGCTGATGCCGCAGCTCGGTTTCGTGTCCAAGGGCATCCCCGGCTGCAGGCTCTCCGAGCCCACCGAGCTCCACCTGACCGAGATTCCCACCACCTGCTAGCAACATCCCCATCTGCGCGTTTCGGACGCGCGAGGACAAGGGATACGAGATAGGAGTCAACCATGGCAGTTGATCTTTCCCCCATCGACGAGGGCCTGCTCGCCGAGATCGCCAGCATGCACGGCATGCCCAAAGGCGCGTTCAACATCCGCAAGGACGGTCAGCTCGTAGAGCGTCACTCGTCGGCGTATATCGATATCGAGACGAAGACCGACAACCCCGGCATCGACATCCGCATCAAGCCCGGCACCAAGGGCGAGACGGTCTACATCCCCGTTATCGTCACCAAATCCGGTATGAAGGACGTCGTCTACAACACGTTCTACATCGGCGAGGACTGCGATGTGAAGATCGTCGCCGGCTGCGGCATCCACAACTGCGGCGACGAGGCCAGTGAGCACGACGGCATCCACAGCTTCTATATCGGCAAGAACAGCCGCGTCTCCTACGTCGAGAAGCACTACGGCCAGGGCGAGGGCACCGGCGAGCGCATCCTGAACCCCACCACCAACGTCTACATGGAGGAGGATTCCTTCTGCGAAATGGAGATGGTCCAGCTGCGCGGCGTCACATCCACCGTCCGCGACACCAACGCCGAGCTTGCCGCCGGCGCCAAGCTCGTGCTCATCGAGAAGCTGCTGACGCATGACAAGCAGGAAGCGACGTCCAACATGAAGGTCGAGCTCAAGGGCGAGGATTCCACCGTGCAGGTGATCTCGCGCTCAGTGGCTCAGGATGATTCGGTCCAGATCTTCAACCCGCTCGTCATCGGCGAGGCCAAATGTCACGGGCATGTGCAATGCGACGCCATCATCATGGGCAACGCCAAGGTCAAGGCGATCCCCGGCATCGAGGCCGCCGACGAGGACGCCCAACTCATCCACGAGGCCGCCATCGGCAAGATCGCCGGCGACCAGATCGTCAAGCTTATGACGCTGGGACTGACCGAAGAGGAAGCCGAGCAGGAGATCATCGACGACTTCCTGAACTAGAGGCTATCCCACACCCGCCCGACGGTCCTTTGGCGAGGCACCGCCAACGAAAAGGCCCCTGGCTCCGGATTCCGCGAGTTTCGCAAAACCCTGGCGCCAGGGGCCTTCGTCATTCGGATCGCATCGCCGATCGCTTGGCCGAAGCAGGCTTACGCAGCGGCAACGTCCTCAGGAGTCACGGCGTTGCTCGCACCCTCGGCAGAAGCATCGGATTCGCCCTCGGCGGCATCCTCGGCTTCCTCGGAATCCTCATCCTCCGGCTCGGCCGTCGCACCGGCGGTCAGCGGAACGCCGGAAAGATCCCATTCGGTTCCCAGCCACTTCTTCTCGAGGACCGTCATGAGGCCGCCGTCGGAAACAGAGGACAGCGCATCAGCGACCGCCTGCTTGAGCTGCGTGTTGGAATCGAGAAGAGTGATGCAGTAGCCGCTCGGCTGCTGCATGAGCGCGATGATGGAGGCATTGACGCCCAGGTCGTCATCGGAAAGCACGTACGTGCCGCGCACCGCATCGGCGGCCGCGTACTGAGCCTGGCCGCCAAGCGCCTTGAAAGCCTCGGAAAGGCCGTTGACGCGCACCAGCGAATCCGCGCCGAATTCGTTTTCGGCCAGCCAAGAGCTCGTCGAGGAGGTCTGCACGGCGATCTTGGGAGCGGATTCCTTGGTGGGCACCTGCGCCTTGGCATCGGAGGCGAACAACGCGATGCCCGTCTGCAGATACGCATCGGACTCCCAGATCTCGGTGGCGGAAGAGCCCTGCTCGACGCCCAAGACGATGTCGACGTTGCCCTGCGCGAGCGCGGAGGCGCCGTTGGCGCCCACGTCGGTCACGTCGACCTTGAGCCCAAGCGCGTCAGCGATCGCGGCCGCCAGATCGACGTCGAAGCCAACCAGCTCGCCCGAGCTGTTCTGGCCGGCAAGCGGAGCGGCGGAGGCGTTGACGCCCACATGCAGCACGCCGTCTTCGATGATCGCGGGCGACGAGACGACCGGCGTCGCCTCGGGCGGCGTATAGGGCTCGGACGACGAGCACCCCGTCAATGCCACAAGAGCCGCCACCGCGGCGGCGCAAGCGGCGATAAGAGCTTTCAAGCGCATTTCAACTGCCTCCATCCGCATTCTTGCAATCTGTTAGCCCCCTCCGGCTGACCTAGTCTTTGCCCCCACACCCGCGCACTGGGGATTGAGCGTTAACCCGTCTCCCTCTCGCCCGTCGCGACCGGATGCCGCTTAAGTCAACGGGCGGTGCGGCTTACCTCTAGGACGCGCCATGATCGCTGCGCGGTGCCGCGCAGCTTACGTGGATCCTTTCGACCGCGTCTGCCTTGGACTTGGGATTGCTCCCGCAACTACAGACCCGAAAGGAGCTCATCAAAGTGTAGCAGATCAATCCATCCCTCGAAAGCGCGGCCGCGGAGAACTCCCCGATCAGACCATGTCGAGCCATGCGCGATCCCTAGGTCGTCCGCGCACGGTCCGCGCGATATCCGCGTTGTATGCGCATGGCATCCGCGTTGGAGTCATCGGCGATCCGTGTTGGATTTATGCGACATCCGGGCCGACGCGGCTCGACATCCGTGCGATACCCGCGCTGCACCGATGGGACGGAGGTGCCAGACGGCGGAGCTACCCTCGTCGGATGATCGATCTGCCGGACAGACCTGCCGAATACGGACGTTACGCGATCGAGGCGGTGGCGGAGACGCTTTGGCCCACGCGCTGCGCTGTTTGCGACGTCCCCGGAGCCGTGCTGTGCGATTCGTGCCGCGCCAACCTGCCCTACATCGACTGGTGGCGCGCCTGCACGCGCTGCGGGGCTCCTTTCGGAAGGGTGCAATGCAGCGAATGCAACGCCACCATGCTGGCCGTCCTGGGCCGCCGAAACGTCCCCTTCTCCTCCTGCGCAAGCGTCGCCACGTTGGAAGGCGGACCTACGCGCATCGTCCGCATGTGCAAAGACCACGGCGAGCGCCGGCTCGCAAGCGAGATGGCAAGCTGCATGGCCGGCATCCTCCATCCCGTCTGGATGGAGGAGCACCCGGCGATCGTGGGCGTGCCCGCAACCTCGCGCGCGGTGAGGAGGCGCGGGTTCGACCATGCTGAGTCGATCGCCAAGGCGTTGGCCGCTATCACGGGCCTGCCGCAGGCGCATCCCCTCGCCCGCCCGCGCACATCGGACCAACGGGGGCTTGGCCGCGCGGAGCGCGCCGCCAACATGGCAAAGGGATTCTCGATCCTGCCAGGGGCGACCGTACCGGCACGCGTGCTTTTGATCGACGACGTCTACACGACCGGCGCGACGCTGTTCGCGGCGACGGACGCCCTGATGGCGGCAGGGTCAGCGCAGGTGCGCTGCCTCACGTTCGCACGAGCATGGTAAAACGTCCCAGCCAAAGCGAGACGTGACGCGGATGGCTCCGCGATCCCGCTTTCAGCCGGCGTGGCTTATCGACACATAAAAATAGCGCCGCCCAACACGGACGGCGCCTCCATGGATATGTCGAGCGGGCGCGTCGACCCTACATCGACACCTTCTTGCCGCGCTCGACGGAAGCTGCAGGGGTTTCGGAGAACTCCGCCACATCCACCGAGATACTGTGGGTAATCGGCTTCCAGCTGCACTTCTTGAACAGCGCTACCAACGCGATCGGAATGTAGGTGAGCATGAAGAACGGGAAGGTGAACATGTAGAGCACCTTCTTGCCGGTGGTGGAGCGGATCGAATCCCACTCGACAAACGTCGTCAGCACGCCGAACATGAACATGAAGATCACGTAGTTCATCAGGCAGAAGCAGATCGAGCTGATCGAAGATGCCACCATGACGCCGGTGGACATGAGGCCCGCCGCCGCCATCGCGACGATGATCACGTTGAACAGCACCGACACGATGGTGAGCAGCATGCCGGGAGCGATGGTCATCAGCATGTCGTAGCAGGCGAAGCGATGGCCTTTAGGGTTGGTGAAGATGCCCTTGACCAGACGCCAGCCGTACTTGCCGAACACCTGGTAGAAGCCCTTCGCCCAGCGGAAGCGCTGGTTCCACGAGTCGCGGAACGTGATGGGCTGCTCGTCATAGAGGATGGCCGTGGGCGTGTAGGCAATGCGCACGCCTTCGAGGATGCTCGCGGCAGAGAACTCGATGTCCTCGGTCAGCAGGTGCCATTTCCAGCCGCCCGCCTTCTCGATGATGTCGGCGGCGATGAAAAAGCCCGTGCCCGAAATGGCGCAGCTGGTGTTGAGCGTCAAGCGTGCCTGGTTGAGGAACTTCGCCTCGCGCAGGAACCACACGGCGTAGCCTGCCGAGATCCAGTTGGAACCGTAGTTTTTGGAGTTGCGGTAGCTGGTGGACGCCTTGGCGCCGGCGTCGAAGGTCTTGTTCATCTCGCGGAAGTAGTTGACGTCCAAGACGTTGTCGGCGTCAAAGACGAAGTACGCCTCGTAGCCCTTGTCGGCGTACTGCGAGCGGATGACCGAGAAGCCGTAGTCGAGCGCATAGCCCTTGCCCACCTGCTCGGTGTTGTGGCGCGGGAAGACGATGGCGCCCGCATCGCGCGCGACCTGGGCGGTGTTGTCCGTGCAGTTGTCGGCGATGACGAACACGTCGATGAGCTCGGCGGGATAGTTCTGCACCTTGATGGAATGGATCAAATCGCCGATGACCGCGCTCTCGTTGCGCGCGGACACCACCACGGCAAAGCGGTGGTTCTTCTTGACGACGTGCTCCTTGGGCTTGCGCGTCAGGACGACGAGCACGTAGAAAAGCTGGTAGGTGTAGCAAATGGTGAATACCGCGAACACGCTGAAATTGAAGATATCGATGAACGATATCTGAGAGAAAAACTGATCGAGCACCTTCACTCCTTCAACCATCCGCCTTCGCGGAAAGCCTCCCCCGGCACCCTTCGCGCCGGCTTCCGCGTTTCCGCGGCCTCGCACGCGTCCTCTCATCGCGCATGCAAAACTTTCGGAATTATAGGCCCCTCACGCGCGCATGGGGAGATGCAACCCGCAACCGTTGCCGTTTTGGAGCCTTCCGACCCCCGAATCACCGATTTCGCCAAACGTTCTGCACACGGCCTCCACAAAAGCGCAAGCCGCAAGAACGCCGAACGATGAACGGAATGAAGATCGACAGTCGAGCACGTGCCAACGAGAAGGCGACTGGCAGGGGATCGATGGGTCGAGGGGTCGAAGCGAACCTGGACGCGCGGAACAGCCGGATCGCCGGTCGCAGCGCCACAGGCGGAACCGAAGTCAGCGAGCAGGCCACGGAAAGAGGATCACGGGAATCGCGTCGCCGCGGCATCGAGCCCAAGTCAACAAGAAGGCGCTGGTGCCGGGAAGCATAAGCACCACAGGTAGAACCCAAGTCAGCGAGAAGGGCCCTGGCTCCGGGAAGCAACAGCGCCACAGGTCGAGCATAAGTCAGCGAGAAGCCGCGAGGTGCGTCCCGGAGACGTGAAAGCCCGCCGCGATTGGACTTCTGTCCATCGCGGCGGGCTTGAGCGGCTCCGGGATGCGCATCGCGGCTTCGCAGCGTCGGCTCGTTGCGGCGGCCGGCAGGCCGCCGCAACCCTAAAACTTCCAGGAATTCATGTAGGCGATCTGCTCCTCGGTGAGCTCGTCGATCTCGATGCCGAGCGTCTCCAGCTTGACGCGGGCGACGCCGTCGTCGATGTCGGCCGGCACATCGTAGACCTTGCACTCCAACTCGCCCTGGTGCTTGTAGAGGTACTCGGCGGCCAGCGCCTGGTTGGCGAAGCTCATGTCCATGACGGACGCGGGATGGCCCTCGGCGCAGGACAGGTTGACCAGGCGGCCCTGGGCCAGCACGATGATGGTGCGGCCGTCCTCAAGCGTGTACTCCTCGACGAGCGGCTTGATCTCCTCTTTCTTAACGCAGTGCTCCTCGAGCCACACAAGGTTGATCTCGGAATCGAAATGGCCGGAGTTGCACAGGATGGCGCCGTCCTTCATGTTCTTGAAGGCGGGCTCGTCGATGACCTTGCAGTCGCCCGTAACGGTGACCCACACGTCCGCGAAGCGGGCGGCATCCTCGGCCTTCATCACGCGGTAGCCCTCCATGTGCGCCTCGAGCGCCTTGAGCGGATCCACCTCGCAGACGATGACGTTCATGCCCATGCCGGCGGCACGCAGCGCCAGGCCGCTGCCGCAGTAGCCGTAGCCGGACACGACCATGGTGCGGCCGCACAGCAGGCGGTTGGTGGCGCGCACGATGCCGTCGAGCGTGCTCTGGCCGGTGCCGTAGTGGTTGTCGAAGCAGTGCTTGGTGTTGGCATCGTTGATGTTGAACACCGGGTAGCGCAGCGAACCTTCCTTGGCCATGGCGGCAAGGCGCACCACGCCGGTGGTGGTCTCCTCGGTGCCGCCGATCACGTGCTCGAGCTTGCTTTCGAACGTCGTGTGCAGCGCAGTGTCCAGATCGGCGCCGTCGTCCATGATGATCTGCGGGTTGGTCTCGCAGACGGCGGCGATGTGCTTCTCGTAGGTCTCTATGTCCTCGCCCGTGATGGCGTGCACCTTGATGCCGAAGTCGCGCACCAGCGAGGCGGCGGTGTCATCTTGCGTGGACAGCGGGTTGGACGCGCACAAGGTCACGTCGGCGCCGCCGGCGACGAGCACGCGCATGAGGTTGGCGGTCTCGGTGGTCACGTGCATGCAGGCGCCGATGCGCACGCCCTCAAGCGGCTTCTCCTCGGCGAAGCGCTCGCGGATCTTGGCCAGCACCGGCATGTCGCGGTCGGCCCACATAATGCGCGCCAGACCCGCATCTGCCAGCGACAGGTCCTTGACGTCGTAATGCTCGGGCAGGGTGTTCTCAGGCATGGATTACCTCCGTCTAGAAGATGGCGACTTTGCGGGCGGCGCGGCACAGCGCCCCCGTGATTTTCCGCAGCTAGGGTAGCACATCGCCTCGCAGCACCGATGCGGCGCACAAGGTCTGCACGGGAAACGCGCACCGCGCCGACGCCGCAGGCGGAACGCGACTCGGCGAACCGACCGATGGGATCCGGACGCGGAACGCGGAACCGCCGACCCGATCGAATGTAAAATATCGCCCTCGATCGCCCGCATGCAGAAGCCGGCAGCTAAACTGGAAGAAGGCGAACACGCGAAGACGGGAGGACGCCATGGGCAAGACGCTGGTTCTGATGAGGCACGGCAAGGCGCAACCGCGCGATCTCGGCATCCCGGACGACGAGCGCACGCTGACACGCGCCGGCGAGCGTGCCCTGGCGGCAAGGCTCCCGCAGAACCTGCGCCTATGGGGAAAGCACCCTCGAACCGCCGTGTGGACGAGCCCCGCCGTGCGCTGCCGTCAGACCGCCGACGCGCTCGTGACGGCGCTTCGGGCGCGCGGACAGCGAATCCCGGATCCCGCCGACCGCGCGTTCCCGCACGCCCAGGACATCGACTCCTTCCTCGCGGACGTCGCGCAGGCGGATGCCGACTGCGTCGTGTGCGTGGGCCACAACCCCTTCATCGAGGAGGCGACCGAGCTGCTCTGCGGGGCGCGCATCCATTTCCGCCCCGGCGCCCTCGCGGCGTTCGAACTCGCCGAGGACCCGACGGACGGCGATCCCTCCTCCCCCCTCGCCCAGATGATCTGGTTCGTCCAGGGGACGCCCGTCGACGGATGGAGCACCCTTTGCGACCTGGAGGATATCATCGTCGGCGCGCATGAGCGCATGGAGGGCCGGCTCGCGGCGTTCCTTGCCGACCCCGACGACGTCGAGACGCTCCACAAGCTGCGCGTGTCCATCCGGACGCTGCGCAGCCTGCTCAAATTCGCAGCGCCCTTCCATCGCGCCGCCGATGCACGCGCCGTCCAGCAGGATCTGCGCTCGATCGTCGTGCCCACCTCGCGCCTGCGCGAGTTCGACGTCCTTGCCGACGAGGCACGTCAGATGGATCCTCCCTCCGACGATCTGGTTGCCGCCTGCCTGGAGATGAGGGCAGCGGAGCGCGACCGCGTCCTCGGCATCCTCGTAGGCGATGACGCGAAGCGCACGTTCGGGCGGATCGCAAGGACCGTCAAACCGATCAGATGGAAGCGCCGCATCGAGAAGAACGGGCTTTCCCGCGATGCCGTCGCGCGGCGATTCTCCGACATGGAGGCGAGCGTCGACCGCAAGCTGGCGACGACGGATCTCGGAGCCGCCGAGGCAACGCACGACCTGCGCAAATGTGCCAAGCGCGTGCGCTACGCCGCTGAGAACTACGCCGCGTTCCTCGACGCCGACGAGGCGAAGGCGGCAAGCGAGCGCATGAAGGCGGTCCAGGACGACCTGGGCGCGCTCTGCGACGCCCGCGTCAACGTGGGGATCATCGACGAGTTCCCGCGCAAGAGCCTGCCCGAACAGGCGCAACGCGACCTGGACGCCCTCGAGGCGAAGAGCCGCTACTTCATAGCGACCAAGCTTCGCGGCGATGGAAAGCAGATTTAAAACCGACTGAGAGGAGAAACCCCGTGGGCCTGTTCAGCTCCAAAACCGAGAAAGACAAAGCCTACGAGCGCGTGGCGAGGGCGCTCGAGGCCATGCGCATGAAAGACCCCGATGGCAAGGTGCACGCCGGCGTGTTCGACGTGAGCGCATTCGCCGACATGGGCGAAATCTCATCGACTATCGACGGCGTATTGGGTTTTCTGCAGGAAAACGACCGTGAGATTATCGACGTGAAGCTCACCGACACCGGAACCGCCGCCATCGGAGTGAAAGTGCTCGTGCTTTACCGCTAACGAAGCACACGGGCGATACCGGCAGCCAACGCGGAGATTGCGGCAGTCGCCAGGGGAAGCCGATCGCGCACGCACCTCAATCGCAGATCGTCCCGGAAGCAGCGAGCGATTTCGCGCATGTCGCGAATGCAGAGCTGCGGCATCGCCAACCAAAGGAGCAGCAACCCGGACGCGACGGCACCCTCCATCAGCGCGTACGCGCCAACCGGGGCAAGGAATGCGCCGACGAGGACAAGGGAGGACCACCCCTCGCGCTGCCGCCGAAGCGAGAGACCTGCCCGTGCGACGATCGCTGCGGAACCCCGCGTTTGAGGAAGCCGCCCCAAAGGCACGCGCGCCGACACCTTGCGTCGCCGGGAGGCGCTTTCGCTCGCCGATGAGAGGTGCTTCCGCGCGCGGACTTGAGGCGCATCACCCGACGATCGAAGCAGTATCGGCTTGGCAAGGAAGGCTCGCTGCTATCTGATGCAGGGCCTATCGTTGACGCGGCGGAGACCTTTTATTCGAAGGGATTCGCGCTATTCTCGGCTTTTGGGTGATCGAGCGTTCCTCGAATGACCCAAAGGGTAGGAATAGCGCGTTTCGCTATGCATGGGGAAGATGGGGCCTAGCGCTCATATTGCATTTCACCAGGTCAAAGACTTATCTTAAAGATATTGCGCATCATTGCAGGAGAACGATTCACGCTATGGCTAGCTTTTGGGTGTTTGAGCACCCCTCAAATGGAGCAAACGGCAGGAATAGCGCGATTCGCCATGCGGTGAGCGCGCTACTCCAATCTTGCCCCGCATGCCCACAAGCTTGGCTCGCAAACCCCCAAGCCTGGTTCGCATACCCCCAAGCTTGGCTCGCAGACCTTCAAGCCTGATCGTATGCCCCATGCCTGTCGGGTTGCCCGCTCGGCCGCTCGCATCCCACAAACCTGCTCCGCATGCGCTACCCCGAGCAGCGTTCCATATGCAGCAGGGGGAACGGCCTTCCGGCGTCGTCGAGATCCGAGCGGGACGCCACGCGGAAGCCCTCGTGCTCGTAGAATCCGCGCGCCGCGGGATTCTGCTCGTTGACATCGAGGCGATCGGCGTCCCATCGATCGACCGCATGCTCCAAGAGCGCCGATCCGATGCCCCGACCGCGCATCGCGTCGTCGATGAAGAGCATCTCGAGCTTGCGATCGGCGACGCCCGCGAACCCGAGCGGCACCCCGCCATCGAAGGCAACCTCCAGCTGCGGCACCGCGCGCAGCCCCTCGCGCACTTCGGGTCGCATCGCGACGACATCGTCTCCCGACAAAAACAGGTGCGTCGCGCGCACCGAGCGCTCCCAAAGCAGGGCAAGCTGCTCGACAAGCGTGTCATCTCGCAGCGAAACGGGGATCTCTTCGATAGGGCATCGGGAATCCATGCAGAACCTTTCCCATGAAGCGAACATTGCAGCGGGGATATAGTACCTTGTGTCCGTCGGAGACGCACCGACGCTCGAAAGGGTTTCCATCACTCGGCAGCGAACGGAGATGCAGCGTCGCCATCGACCACCGAAAGATTGCGCCCGTAAGGCAAAGGAGCGAAAGGAGGGCCCGTGTGCGGAAGGTTCACCGTCGTCGGCGAGGACGACCTCGGCTTCGTCGTTGACGCCATCGAATCCGGATCCTGGGACGGCGCCCCCGACGGCGCGCAGGCGCGCGGGCGGCTCGATCGCCCCGAAGCGCGGCCGACTGCGCTCATCCAGGTGCTCGCGCGCGGCGGCGGAACCGTCTCCATTCCGATGATCTGGGGGTTTTCCGTCCCATGGCAGCGCAATGTCGTGTTCAACGCGCGCATCGAACGGGCGGGCGACGCGGGCGGCATGTGGTCTGAGGCCTTTGCCGGGCGCCGTTGCATCGTGCCGGCATGGACGTTCTTCGAGCCGCATCGCCACGAGACCGCGATCTCCCCGCGCACCGGGCGCGCGGTCAAGCGGCAGTACGCGTTCGCCTCCCCCGACGGCGCGCCGCTGCTCCTCGCCGGCATCTACGACCGCCAGCTCGACCGCGTCGCAAATCCCGACGGGTCCGTCGCGGAGCCGCCCCGCTTCTCCATCGTCACCACGGCGCCGACCGACGGCGTCTCCCCCATCCACGACCGCATGCCGCTCGTGCTGGATCCCGCCGAAGCCCGCGCCTGGCTGGAGGGAGCCCCCGCCCCGCCGTTCGCGGATCGATCCCGCGTCACCCTCGACATCGCGCCCGAGACCCCCGCGGCCCCACCGCCGGGCAATGCCGCCGGATCGGACCAGCTGCCCCTGTTCGATCTCGATTAGCGTCGAGAGCCGCCGTCCCGCACTCCGGCGCCAAGGGCGCGGTCCCATCGCGCGGAAGCCACGTGAGAATAATCGATCCACGCCGTCGATTCTGGAGTATCCTGTCCCCTGTTCGAAACAGGCACCCGGCGGGCGCCGCTTCGCCGCGCCTTGGAAGGAGAGAGCATGATCACCGAGCAGAGGATGTTCCTCGACATTCTGGGATCGCGCAAAACGCAATACACCATCCCCGTGTTCCAGCGCGTGTACTCATGGAACCGCGACCAATGCGACGAGCTGTGGGGCGACATCCTGCGCGCCGGCCGCACGTCCAACACGCATTTCATCGGCACGCTGCTCTACTCCGTGGAACCCGACGAAGGCGACGGCATCGCGCATCTGTCCGTCATCGACGGCCAGCAGCGCACCGCCACGCTCACCCTGCTCCTCGCGGCGTTCGAGCGCTACCTGCGCAAAACCGGCGCCTCGATCGGAGCCGTCGACGCCGACTTCGTCCGCGACAACTACCTCTTCGTCGAGGGGGATCACAAGCTGGTCCTCTCGCGCACCGACCGCAAGACGCTGTTCGCCCTGCTCGACGGCGCCGTCCTGCCTCCGCGCGTTTCCGAGCGCGTCGTGGACAACTTCGAGTTCTTCTGCGGAAAAACCGAGGAGGAGGGCTTCAGGCCCGAGGAGCTCTGGGCGGGCATGCAGCAGCTCCTGCTGATCTCGGCGAACCTCACCAAAGAAGATAACCCGCAGCTCATCTTCGAATCGCTCAACTCGCGCGGCACCCCGCTGACCGTCGGCGACCTGGTGCGCAACTACCTCCTGATCGCCGAGGGGCGCAAGGAGCAGGAACGCCTTTACGAGGAGTACTGGAAGCCGATCGAGCTCATGTTCGGCGACGATCCGGGTTCCGAGAAGCTCAACGCCGGCATCCGCATGTGGCTGACGATCCGCTTCGTCAAGGAACGCATCCGCGACAAGAGCCAGACTTACAGCGTTTTCAAGGCGTACATCGAGGACGAATACGACGGCCCGCTCGAGGATCTGCTCGTCGAGCTGCGCAACTTCTGCCTCATGTGGTCGGAGAACTACAAGTCCCACGACGTCATGACCGGCTCCAAGGAGTTCCGCTCGTGGGATTGGGCCAAGGGCAAGCGCACGACGCTCGTCCCGCCGCGCGCCAGCCAGGGCGGATTCTAATATGAGGCGCGGGTGGACGCGGCTTCCAAAGCCGTCTCGCCCGCGCGTGCCCGACGCCCACGTCGCCCCGCCCGCGTCCGGCTCTTTCGAAATCCCCTCACACGGGATAGGAAAAGGCGAGCCGATCCGCAGATCGCTGCGTTATAATGCCGACTGAATTCGACCGAAATCGACATCCGCCGAGAAGAGGAGCCCATGGGGCCGACCGCCGAGCTCAATATCGCGTCCGCCGCGATCCTCGCGCTCGTCTTCATCTACGCGACGCTCGGCTACCGCGCGCGGCAGACCCGCCGCTACCGCCTCTTCGCCGCCCTGAGCACCCTGACCTGCCTTGCCGTCGTCGCGGGACTCGCATGCTCGCTGCTCGTCTCGTATCTGGGAGCGGGCGACGATGCAGCCACCGCTCCTCTGCGCGTCGCCGTCATCGTGCTCCAGTGCGTCGCCGCCAACCTGCTGTTCTCGTACACCGCCGTGCTCTGCCGCGGTGAAGGGCCGCTGCGCCTCGAACGCGTCGTCATCACCTCGATCCCCTGCGCGCTCGCCATCGTGGCAACCATCACCACCTTCGCAACGGGAGCGGTTATCCGGATCGACGAGGCCGGCACGGTTGCTGCAGGATCCCTCAACCTCGCCGTCCATATCTGCATGGCGTTCTATCCCCTGCTGTGCATCGTCTACTCGGTCATCCACCGCAGGATGCTGCGCACGCTCGACGTCATGGCGATCTGGTGCGCGTCGATCGTCCTCATCGCCTGCATCGCCATCGAGATGATGCCGGGCGTCCTGCATCCCGTGTCGTTCGGCCTGACGATGGCGGCGCTCTCGGTGTTCGTCACAGCCGGCAGCCCGTTCGAATTCGTGGATTCGCTCACGCACGCCTATGACGCCGCCGCGTTCCGCGCCCATGCCGCCGACCTCATCAAACGCCGCCGCCGCTTCTCCGTCATCGTGGTCACGCTGCGCCATCTGGCGACCCTCAACACTATCCTCGGCTCAGCGGCGACCGACGAGGCGATCCGCCTGTGCGCCAGCTCGTCGATGCGGATCGGCAGAACCCGCCAGGTCTACCGCATACGCAGCTCCGCCTTTGCGTTCATGACGTTCTCACGACGCGAATGCCGACGCGTGACCGCCGATCTGGCCGAACTGTTCTCCCAACCGCAAGCCGTGGGCTCCTCGTCGGTCGATCTGGACGTCGTCGTGGCCGCTACCTCCGACCTTGAAGCGTTCTCCACCGCCGAGGATGTGACGCAGTACGTCAACTTCATCGTGGAGAAGATCCAGTCCGACACCGAGATTCCGGACGACCAGCAGGCCCTTGTCGCCGAATTCCAGCGCAAACGCGAAGTGCGCCGCTACCTGGTGCACGCCGTCGAGAACGACCTTGTGAGCACCTATGTGCAGCCCATCTACTCGCTCAAGGAGGAGCGGTTCTCAAGCTTCGAGGTCCTCAGCCGCCTCACCCATCCCCAGCTGGGAAGGATCCCCGCCGACGAGTTCATCGAAGCCGCCGAGAGCGAGGGCCTCATCGCCCGTCTCGGCCGCTACCAGCTGGCGGCCGTCTGCCGCTTCGCATCGGCGCACGCCGACGAGCTGGCCGCCTGCGGCATCTCCTCGATAAAGATCAACCTCTCGCCCATCGAGCTCATGGAGGCGGGGTTCGCCTCCTCCACCATCGAGACCATGCACCGCTGGGGCATCGACCCTTCGCTGCTCCAGTTCGAGATCACCGAAACCGCCTCCACCCGCTACGGCGCGAAGATGGAAAAAGCGATCAAGGCGCTGTGCGAGGCAGGCTCGAAGCTATGCATGGACGATTTCGGATCGGGATTCGCCAACCTCGACTCGGTGCTTGCCTTGCCGTTCAAGGTTTTGAAGATCGACAAGACGCTGCTTGACAACGCCGTCGACGACGAGTCCGCTGCCGCCCTGTACCGATCGGTGGTGGAGATGATCGGCAAGCAGGGGCTTTCCACCGTCGCCGAAGGCGTCGAAACCGCCGAGCAGGACAAGCTCATCCGCTCCCTCGGCATTGATGAAGCCCAGGGCTACTTCTATGCCAAGCCCATGCCGATAGAGGACATCTTCGATACAATACGCTCAACGACGCCATCCAAGTAACCGCGTCGCACCGCGATCTGTTGAGAAGAAGAGCCATGCAGCACGCAAAAGCCGACATACGCCATCTCGCCCGCATGGCTGCGGCGCTTTGCGCCCTGCTGTTGGCAATCACCGCGCCGCTTCTCATCTCGTCGACAGCGCAGGCGCATGCCGACGAGATCGCCTCCGCATCAGAAGGCAGCATCCGCTCCCTCGACGCGCAAGTGGACGTCGGGTTCTTCATCGCCGTCGTCGACGATGACGCCGCCTCCTATCCGCAAAACGAGGAGGAGCTGCAGAAGATCCTCACCGGCGTGTATTCGCCCGGCATCTACATCGACGCCGCTTTCAACGCGTCGGACTTCGCCGAGTTCGGCGGCGGCCTGTACGATCAGGAGCTCTACGACCTGTCCGGCGCCTCCATCAGCGAACGCATCCTGATCTTCCCCACGGAAGACCAGATCGCAGCAGCCTGCGCGCAGGGAGGTATCGACTTCGACCCTGAAACGCAGACGGTCGTTTGGTACGTCGTCAAAAGCGCTCAGTCGACATGGGACACGGTGTGGCACATCGACGGCCTGCTCGTTCCCAAGGCCATTGCGCCGGACCCCGACGAGCCGGCAGGCCCCGACGATCCCGACGAGCCGGTGGATCCGGACCCTGATCCGGACGTCCCCGTCGATCCGGAGCCCGACCCGGACTCGGATCCTGACGCTCCCGTCGAACCCGATCCAGACGATCCCGATGCCCCCGTCGATCCTGATCCGGATGACCCGACGGACCCCGATCCCGACCCCGACGCTCCGGTCGATCCGAACCCCGATGCGCCCGGGCAGGATGACCCCTCCTCGCCCGACGATCCGAACGATTCCAACAAGGATCCCGTCCCCTCAGATCCCGATGATCCCTCGGCGGAAGATCCTGACAGCACCGTCGTCCCCGGCGACGGCGAGCATGCGTCCGATGGCAACCCGGACGGACCCCCTTCCGGCACCGTTCAAAACGCACCGCATGAGCAGGGTGGCGAAGCTGCCGAGCATGCTTCCAGCCAGACGATAATCCCCCTTTCGACCGCTCCTCTGGCGTCTGACGCGCCCGCTCCCGCAGCGAGCGAGCCCCTCGCACCTGAAAACGAGGCGGAGACCGAGGACGAAGCCCTTGCGACCGAGGTCATCGAAGATGCCGACACTCCCCTTCAAGCGCTATCCGGCATCTCTGACAGCGCGTTTTCGCAGGGCGTCGCAGCTCCGCAAAGCTCCCTGAGCGAGCCCGCATCGACGGCGTTGCATGTTGCAGGAGCCGTCGGCCTCATCGGCGTGGCTGCAGGGGCCGTCGCCCTCAACGTCACCATGGCGCAAGCCGGCAGCGCGCTATCATCGCTCGACTCGCGCTTGCGCGACCGCGGCAGAGGACGGCGCCGATGAGCTCGTCTTCCAAGCGAATGCTTTTGACGCGATTCGCACCGCTTGCGCTCCTTTCGCTCGTCTCCCTTGCCGCGTGGCTCGTCCCGGGACTTTTGGGAGCGCCCTCGTCCCTTGACTCGATCGTCGTCGCCATCTGGGCAGTCGCAATGGCGCTGCTGCTCATCGACTCCCTGAGGCGCGATCGCAAGCGCAGGCGCTTCCTGCGCACGTTCTACATCGATCGGAACAAGCATCAGGCGTTCAGCCCCGGCGTAGGTTTGATCTCCTACGTGACGGGCGACGACCTTCTCGACGCCATGACGGTGGCGTTGGCAAACGTGGACGGAGGCAGCCGAATCGAACCGCCGAAAGACTTCGCGCCGACCACCGTGGTGGAGACAAGCGAGTTCTCCTTCGTGAACGACGCCTCCTCCGCCAAGCCCATCAGATACGCCGACGAGGTCACCGTCAACCGCTGGGAGGGCCGCATCATCGACCTCGTTTCCGACAGGGAGCGGGAATTTACCTCGCCTTTCGACCTGGAAGACGCCTTTCAAGCCAGAACCTCCGTCAACCCGATCCCCGATCTCTCCCCCGTCGCATTGCGGGCATAGGGGCGTATGCCCGAGCAGAAGCGCGTTCAGGCAAAGCACGTGTGTTTGGGCATAGCTGCGCGCGCTCGGCCATGGCAGCATGCGACCAGCCCCGATCCGCCGACCGCAACCCAAGGGATTCCGCGCCCTCTGAACGCGCCTGGATATGAACACGGCGGCTTTGCTTTTCGAGCGGGATGGCGTACAATACGCGGGCGTGTTTTGTTAAGCCAGTGTGGCGCAACGGTAGCGCAACTGATTTGTAATCAGTGGGTTGCAGGTTCGATTCCTGTCACTGGCTCCACGCATTCCTGCGCCAATCGAATTATTCCAGCTCTTTTGAATTTTGCTTTTTACCTGGCGTTTCACATTATTCATGCAGGTCGATTATTTCGACGGCTTTCGCATGATTAGCGCGCATGCATCACACGCCCGTCAGGTCGAACGGCGGGATGAAGCTCTCCTCCGCCGCGCCGCCCTCCTGCCAGAAATAGTCCTCCACGCCGATCTCGTCGGCGTAGTCGAGCAGGCGCTCGTACTCTTCGTCGGGAACGCGCCGGGCCAGCTCGGGGTAGCGTTCGAGCACATGGCCCGCCCACGCATCGCCTGAAGCCGCAGCATCTGCGAGCACCGGCGTGTACTGGTTCATGATCGATAGGCGGATCGACGATCCGTAGCGCTCGTGCAGCATGCGCACCACGCGCTTGGAATCCTCCAACGCATCGGGCAGCATGAGATGTCGCACGATGACGCCGCGCGTCATGCGCGGCTGACCATTGAAGTCGTCATAGTGGGCCTGTCCAGTCAAAGCTACCATCTCGTCCAAAGCGGCAAGGGCGGCCTCGGGATAATCAGGAGCCTTGGAGTAGCGCGCCGCCAACGCGTTGGAAGCGTACTTGAAATCGGCCAGATAGACGTCGACGATCCCGGCGTTCGCGCGGATCGCCTCGACCGCCTCGTAGCCCGAGGTGTTCCAAACGATCGGAAGCGCCATGCCCTGCGACCGCGCACGGCGCACGGCTTCGCGCGCCTGAGGAGCGTAATGGGTGGGCGTCACGAAATTGATGTTGAGCGCACCCTGGGATTCAAGCTCGCAGCACATCTGCGCCACGCGATCGATGGAGACCGCGACACCGGCCTTGCCTGCGGCGATGACGGCGTTTTGGCAATACACGCAATGCAGGGGGCAATTGCCTAAGAAGATGGTACCGCTGCCAGCATCGCCGCTGATGGGAGGCTCCTCCCAATAATGAAGCGCCGCACGGGCCACCATCAAGCGGTCGTCGGCCCCGCACGCTCCCCGCTGTCCGCCGCGACGGTCGGCAAGGCAGCGCCGCGGGCAAAGCTCGCACGATTCAGGCAGATAGAGCCTATCTGCCAAGGCGTCGTCGCATCCGCAATCGCGCCCCTCGCCCACACCGCGGCGCGCATCGGCGCGCAGCGCGGATGGCGCCGTCTCGTTCAAAGGCACGTCCCAATCCTTCTAGTTGGGCGAGTAGGAGCCGTATCCGCCGTGATAGACGCCGTCGTTGTCGTAGCCCGAATAGCCGTCGTAGTCATCGTAATCGCCGGCTTCGTCGTAGTCGTCATCGTGCACATGATCATGCAGCACGCCGTCGGCTTGCCCCTCCTGCTCCCCGTAGAAATGCTCGGCACGGGTCCAATCCAATCCCTGATCGGCGCACGCCTTCTCCTCGCCGTACACCAGCGACAGGGCGATCGGAGCCTTGTCGGATCCGCCGATCACCGCCAGCAGCTCGAGCAGATGCATGCACGCCTCGGCCTGGGGCACGATCAGATCCGCGTCGTCGGCGGCCGTCAAAGCGGCGGCAAGCTCGCCCATCATCATCTCGAGGGTGTAGGTCCCTTCGAAGCGCTTCTCGACGATCGCCTCCAGGTAAGCTTGCGCAGCATCGGAGACGGGATGCGGCGCATCTACGGCGAGGTTGGCCGCTCCCGCAGCGCGGCGCACGGCGTGGCAGAGCGCTTCGGACTCGGCTGTCGCCACCAACACGCCAACCTGCTGGATGGTGCGCGCGGCACGGGCGAGCTGGGCGGAGCCCAACGGACCCTCCTCGACGACCTCTCCGGCGATCGCCTGCAAAAACGGCTTGGCGGCAGCAACGTCGTCCTCCTCGCCGGCGACGAAGCAGATCAGATTGCCAGAACGCGAGAAGGCATCCTCCCACGTGGGATCGAGGACGGCGATCGGCGCCTCGACGGGATGCAGTTCGCTCACCAACGCCACCGCGGAAAGCTCGCGCGCGAATCCGGGCGTCGAGGGAGACAGATCGATCAGCAGCGCGCCGGAGCGCGCGCTCTGCACGAATCCGCCCTCGTCGAAATAGGCATCCTCCAACGCCTGCTGGTTGGTGCAGTAGGTCACGATCACATCGGCGTCGCCGAGCGAGTCGACGCGCTGCCAACCGGCGTTGGCGGCAAGCCGCTCAACGGCGCCGCCCACCGCGGCGTTGCCGTGGAACAGATACGTGTTGTCCATTCGCTAAGCTCCTTTATCCCTGCTTGACGCGGCGGGCGATGCGGTCCGCCACCGAAAGCTGCTCGCGCTTGTCGCCACCCCAGAACACGACCGCGATCATGCCCGGGCCCACATGGCTGCCTATGACCGGGCCGATGCTGCTTTCCAAAAACAGGATCGAATCGTCGATCTTGCTGAGAGCGTCCTTCAGACGCTCGGCATCCTTGGGGCAGTCGGCGTTGCCGATGACCACGTACTTGATGGGACCGTCGTCGTCCACGCGCTTGGCAAAATAGTCGGCCAGCTGCTTGAGGCCCTTCTTGCGTCCGCGAGCCACGCCGGAAAGCGACAGCTTGCCATCGGGGCCGATGGTCAGAAGCGGCTTCACGTCCAGCTTGGCGCCAGCATACGCCACCGAGCTGGGGATGCGTCCGCCACGGCGCAGCGATTCCAGATCGTCGACCATGAACTCCGCGTCGACGAAGAAGCGCGCCTCCTCGGCCCATTTGGCAAGCTCCTTGGCGGAAAGCCCCTTCTCGCGCTGGCGCAGCGCGCCGTGCACCAGCAGCGCCTCGGCGACCGAGGCCAGGCGGGTGTCGACAAGGTACAGCTCGGCGTCGGGATGCTCCTCCATCATCTGCGAGTAGACGAGCTCCGCGGCATCGTAGCTGCCGGACAGGCCGCTGGAGAACACCAGGCACACCGTCGGAACGCCGCTTTCGATGGCGCGTTTGAACGTATCCTGGTACACCGGAATCGGCACCTGGGACGTCGTCGGCTGCGCGCCATCGCGCATCGCCTGGAAGAACTCGTGGGCGGTGGTTGTCTGGTACAGGTCGTCGGCGTGCTCGCCGTCTTCCATGATGTAGGGGAAGTTGATCAGCTCAACGCCTTCGCGGTCGACCACCTCGAAAGGCAGGTCGCAGCACGAGTCGATGATCAGGTTGCACGCACAGGCCACAGCGTCTCCTAACGTCGGGGTAACATCACGGTCCATCCCCGCCGCACGCCGCGGGCGTGCGCGGACGGGATGGAATCCTTCTTGCAAATCTTACGCGATGCCGCGCATTCGCGCCACCAGCGCGCGGCGGCGTTCATGCAGGCCGCGCTCCAACCCCACCGGATACGTGTGGGGGTTGAGCATGCGCTTTTGGCTCTCGTCCAGCGTCTCAAGCTGCGCGCGGGTGCGCTCGCGGGCCGCATTGGCATCGCGCGCCTCCTCGGACAGCACCGGCGCGCCGTCGCGCGCCAACGGCTTGAGCAGCGTTTCGAAGCGCTTGCCGTGGAGGTTCTTTCGGCGCAGCGAGTCAAAGGGGTCCACGATGGTCTCGCAGCCGTCCATCGGAGCGTTCACGTCGAACACCATGTCGCCGGCGATGCGTCCGTCCTCGTAGTAATAGCGTCGCACGTCCAGCACGCCGGGCACCGTGAGCTTGGCCGCGGTCTCGGAGATCTTCAAGCGGTCCTGCCACGGCTCGTCTGCGCCCTCGCGCGATGCGGAGAGCTTGTAGACGCCGCCGAGCGTGGGCTGATCGTAGGCGCAGGCCAGCTTGGTGCCCACGCCCCACGACGCAACCTGGGCGCCTTCGTCGCGGATCGACTGGATCGTATGCTCGTCCAGATCGTTGGAGAGCACGATGCCGCAGTCGGCAAGCCCCGCCTCGTCCAGCTTGCGGCGCGCCATCTTGGCAAGCCACGCCAAGTCGCCCGAATCGATGCGGATGCCCGCAAGATGCTCGCCGCGCTCGCGCATCTCCAGCCCCACCGTGATGGCGTTGTCGATGCCGCGCTCGACATCGTAGGTGTCGACCAGCAGCACGCAGTTGTTCGGGAACTGCTCGGCGTACGCGCGAAACGCCGTCAGCTCGTCCGGAAACGCCATCACCCACGAATGCGCGTGCGTGCCCGAGACGGGAATGTCGAAGAGCTTGCCCGCCATCACGTTGGACGTGGAGGCGCATCCGCCCACGACCGCGGCGCGCGACGCCCACACGCCTCCGGCGGGCCCCTGGGCACGGCGCAGGCCGAACTCCGCCACCGGAGCCTGGGCGGCAAGGCAGATGCGCGCCGCCTTGGTGGCGATCAGCGTCTCGAATCCGACGCAGTTGAGCAGCGCGGTCTCGAGCAGCTGGCACTCCATGATGGGGCCGGTCACGCGCACGACCGGCTCATGGGGAAACACCGCCGTGCCCTCGCGGACCGCGTCGATGTCGACCGACAGCTTGAAATCGCGCAGGTAGTCGATGAACGACTGCTTGAACAGCGGCCCGCCGCCCGGCGCGGGAAGCGACGCGAGATAGGCCAGATCCTCCTTGGAGAAGCGGAAGCCCTCCACCAGATCCGCAAGATGCGCCATGCCGCTGGCGATGGCGTAGCCTCCCTTGAAGGGATAGTCGCGAAACGTCATATGGAAGCACGCCTGGGTATCGGCCTTGCCGCACTCCAGATAGCCCTGGGCCATCGTGAGCTGGTACAAGTCGGTGAGCAGTGCGTGGTTGATCTTCGTTGGCATGATCCGATCAGAACCTTTCCCTCAAGTGAACGCGCCCGCCCCCTGCGGGACGGGCGCGTGCCGCCTACTCTTTTGCCTGCGAAGCGCCAGAAGCGCCTGCGGAGGATTCGTCATGGCCGTGCGCCTTGTGGCTGCGGCGCCTGCTGCGACGCCCGGCGCCCTCGTCGGCAGAGCGCGGCACGTCCGCGGACTGCCTGCGGCGGCGCTCCTCGCCCGAACGGCGCTCCTCGCCCGAACGGCGCTCCTCGCCGGATGCCTGCTGCGCGTGCTGGCGCAGCGCCGACGACTTGCGGCCGGGACGCGCCGACCCCTGCTTCTGGGACGCCTTCCTGGCATCGGAGCCCGACGCCCCCGCCTGGGCACGGCGCTTCGGCTTCTGGCCCTGGCCCTGGGCAGCCTGCTTGGCCTTGCCCTCGCCGGAGGACTTCTTCTTGTTCTGGCTCGACGCCTTGCCGCTCGCTTGGGCTTGCCCGCGCTTTTTGCCGCGCTGGGATTGCGAAGCCGGCCCCTCCGACGAAGTGGAGACCTTGGAGCGGCGGCGGGGCTTGCGCGTGTCGGCGGGCTTGTCGTCATGCGAGCCGTTGCGCTTCTTGGATGAGGAGCCCGACCCGTTGCTCGAACCGGTATGGCGCACCGCGCCCGGCTCGGCCAGCTTGTCCTTGCCGGAAAGCTGCTGGGTCGAGCCGAACAGCGTCGCGGCGGGCGAAAGCTCCTTCGGGGCGGTCGCCTCCTCCCAAGCCGCCTCTCCCACGGCGTTGGGGCGCGACCCCTCCGCCGCCGGATCGAATTCGGAAAGCGGCACCTTGACCGTTTGGCCGTCCTCGGTCTTGAGCGTGACGATCTCGCGCGGCACGTCGAGGTCGACGACCTTCGTCGCGCCCCCGGGGGTTTGCACCGTCGCGTTCTTCTTGGGCGCGCGGCTCTTGAAATCCTTGTACGCGTCGAACTCGTAGCGCAAACAGCACATCAGGCGGCCGCACACGCCGGAGATCTTCTGGGGGTTCAAGGACAGATCCTGCTCCTTGGCCAT
Organism: uncultured Eggerthellaceae bacterium; assembly: GCA_958452575.1. Taxonomy (GTDB): domain Bacteria; phylum Actinomycetota; class Coriobacteriia; order Coriobacteriales; family Eggerthellaceae; genus Aphodovivens. The sequence continues at coordinate 105,958 of CAUDUM010000001.1, read as the reverse complement.
GCGGATCGACACGGGGCAGAACTCGCCGCCCAAGCGCTTGCAGCACAGCTCCTGGCCGCAGTGGCCCAGCCCGCCCACCATGCGCGCCTCGTCGCGGACGCCGATCTGGCGCATGTCGACGCGCACGTGGAAATGCGATGCGAGCTTGCGCACGAGCTCGCGGAAGTCGATGCGCTCCTCGGCCTCGAAGTAGAACACCGCATGCTCGCCGTCGAGCAGGTACTCCACCGACACCGGATGCATCTCCTCGCTGGTGGCGGCCGCCATCTCCTTGAACACGGGCAGCGCCTCGGCGGATAGCCGCTCCATCTCGGCGGCCTTTTCCAGATCGGCCTCGTCGGCTTTGCGCTCGACGGGCTTGAGGGGGCTTTTGAGCTCCTTGATCTTCTTGTCCTCGACGTCGATCACGTCATCGGCCATATAGCCCAGCTCGATGCCGCGCGCCGTGCTCACCACCACGGCGTCGCCTTTTCGCACTTCCACCTCGCCGGGATCGAACCACAGCGTGCGGTGGTTGTTCTTCAATTTAACGGGAGCAACCCGCGTCATAGTCAAAACCTCGCTTTATCGTGTTAGCGACGGACATCTAGGCGCGCCCGGGCCCGTACAGGGCGTCGCGCACCTCGAGCAGAAGGCCGTCGATGCATGTTTCCGGCGATACATTATAAGAGATCGCCGCATCGCAGCGGCGCACAGCCGCCAGCGCTTCGGCGACGCGCGCTTCGTCGGTCGCACGAGCGGCGTCTTCGAGCGCGGCACGGGCGTCCTCGTTGATGACCAGCTCGGGCGTCTCCGCGCAGATGACCAGGACGTCGCGCAGCCAGGACGCGACGATCGAGGACAGCTGCCGCAGCGATTCGAGCGACTTGGCCGACAGCGCGCGCTTGTTGCGCGCCTCGATCTGGCGTATCGCGGATTTTGCCAGGAAGTCGGCGTTTTTGGCGAGCTCCTCCTCCTGCTCGGCGCGCACCGTGTCCAGCGGAGCCTTGGACTTCACCACCAGATCGCTTGCCATCCCCAGGACATCCCAGTCATCGGCATTGCGCAGCATCTCCATCACCTGCAGCACGCGCTGCCTGAACGCCAGGCGTTCGTTGGATTTGAGGAAGTCAATCGCGCGCGTGATCGAGCCACCGCACGATTCGATGGCGATGCGGCATTTTTCCAGCGACGCACCGGTGTTCTGCGCGAGGATGCCCGCCGCCTCGCTTGCCGGGATATGGCGGAACGGCACCACCTGGCAACGCGACACGATCGTGGGCAGCACCCCCTCGCGCATGCGCGCGAGCAGGATGAACACCACGTCCGCCGGAGGCTCCTCGAGCGTTTTGAGGAACGCGTTGGCCGCCTGGGTGCCCAGGCGGTCCACCTCGTTGATGATGTAGACCTTGCGCTTGGCCTGGATGGGCGCAAGCGACGAGGACGCGACGAGCTCGCGGATCTGCTCGACCAGGTATCCGCTTGCCCCCTCAGGGTTCATCAGCACCACATCGGGATGCTTGCGCCGCAGGATGCGCCCGCATGCATCGCAAGCGCCGCACTGGCCGCCGCGCGGGCCGGTGGGGCCTTTGGGGCACATGACCGCCTGCGCCAGCGCGTAGGCCGCCTGCATCTTGTTGGAGCCGGTCGGCCCCGTGAACAGGTAGGCATGGCTCACGCGGTCGTGCATGACGCTGGCGCGCAGGAACTCGCGCACCTTGGGCTGGCCGAGGATGTTCTCGAACGCGTCGGCCATCTCCTACGCCTCTCGCTTCGCATCGCGTTTGGCGGCGCGCCCCTGGGGACGGCGGTTGATCAGCGCGAAGAACGCGTCATCGCACTGCGCCTCATCGGCCATCCAGGGGAAAAGGTCCGAAAGCTCTTTGAACACCGCGCGCGCCGTGTCAGCGCGCTTGCCCGAGCTTTCCACCACGCGGATGCGGCCAGGATCGCGATCGGCGGCATCCTTGAAGCCGGCGGCGACGCGCTCGAAGAACTCCTGCCCGCTGCGCTCCATGCGGTCGGCGCCGCGGCGCGTGGCGCGCTTGATGCTGGCAGACGACCCGCCCGCCGTCAAAAGGATCGTGCGATCGGGAACGATGCCCTGACAGGCGAACTCGTTGGCGCGGCGCACGAAATCGAGCGACAGGCCACGCCCGAACGCCTGGTAGGCGACCGTCGAATCGGTGAACCGGTCGCACAGCACCACCGCTCCGCGGTCGAGCGCGGGCTTGATGACCTCGGCGACGATCTGGGCGCGCGCCGCCTCGAACACGAGCAGCTCGGCTTGGTCGGACAGATCGTCATTGCTCGGATCCAGCAGCACGCGGCGCAGCTTCTCGCCGATGCGCGTGCCGCCCGGCTCGCGCAGGCTCACGACCTCGTAGCCGCGGGCGTGCAACGCCTCGGATAAAAAGCGGATGTGCGTGGACTTGCCCGCGCCGTCACCGCCCTCGAAGGTGATGAACGTCCCGCGACGGGATGCCGCTATGTTGTCGATGCCGTGATCCACGGTCCCTCTTTCGCAATCGATGAAGCGTAGCAACGGTGCGCGCTAGACGAGCTCGTAGACATCGTTTCCGGATGCGTCCACGCCCACGAACACCGGAAAATCGACGACCTCGATGCGCCGCAGGGCCTCGGTGCCCAGATCGGCGTACGCCACCGTCTCCGATGATGCCACGCAGCGCGCGAGCAGGGCCGCAGCCCCGCCGCATGCCACGAAATAAACGGAATCCGTCTCGGCGCAGGCAGCGCGCACTTCGGCGCTTCGATGGCCCTTGCCCACCGTCGCGGCGATGCCCGCCCGATGGAGCGCCGGAGCGGCAAAGTCCATGCGCGACGCCGTGGTCGGCCCGACGGCGCCGAACGGGCGCCCCGCCGCGGACGGAGTGGGGCCGGCGTAGAAGATCGCCTGGCCGTCAAGGCCGTAGGGCAGCTTGCCGCCGTTTTCGGCGAGCTCCTCCATAAGGCGGATATGCCCCGCGTCGCGCAGCGTGTACATCGGACCCGTGAGCAGGCACGCCTGACCGGCCTTGAGATCGCGCACCTGTGCGCGATCGAGCGGCAGCGTCAGGCGGATGGGAGCGGAATCCCCCAATCCACCCCCCTCGCAGGATGACCCCTCTGCCCCGTCAGCGGCGGCTCCCCCGGGTTGGGCAACCAAGTCGATCGTCATCCTGCGCATCGCCGAGCACCCCATGTTGATCGCGAGCGGAAGCGCGGCGATGTGGCAGGGCGCGGTGGCCACGCGCACGGCGAGCGCGGCGGTGGCGCCGCCCAGGCCGCCCGGCCCCACACCCGACTCGTTGACGGCAGCGAGCAGCTCCTGCTCAAGTTCGCGAGCGCCCTCGTCTTCGGCGGGCTCGTCGATCGGACACATCAGGGCGCGCTTGGCGAGGCCCGCGACCTTGTCGAACGTGCCGCCGATGCCCACGCCGATCACGAGCGGCGGGCAGGCGTTGGCGCCCTTCTCGCGCACGCAGCGCACGACCTCCTCGACGATGCCGGCACGCCCCGCACCGGGGGGAAGCATGATCACGCGGCTGGCGTTGTCCGAGCCACCGCCTTTCAACATGATGCGCAGGCGGGCGACACCCGGCTCGTCGACCGGGTGGATATCGCAGAACGCGGGGGTGTTGTCGCCGGTGTTGGCGCGGTCGAGGATCGCGTCGCGCACGACCGACTTGCGCAGCCGCGCCTCGTCGTAGGCGCGGGCCACGGCATCGTCGACGCCAGCGAACACGTCGGCGGGCACGAGCACGCCGGGGCCGACCTCCAAGCTCGCCCATACCGTGCCGGTGTCCTGGCAGATGGGCACGTGATCGGTGCGTGCGATCCGCGCGTTCTCGACGAGCTGGGACAGGACGGCGCGCCCGCGCGGTGCCTCCTCACGCTCGAGCGCAGCCGCAAGCCCCGCCAGGATGTCGGCAGGAAGCTCGCAGGCCAGGTGCGGAATCGCTTGATATACGGCGGTCGCCACCGCCTCTTTGGTGATGATGGTATCCATGCGGATCATTGTAGCGCAAAGCGAAAGCGGGCCATGCACCGCAAGCGACGATCGTCGCATCCGCCGGATTCTATCCCGATTTTCTCCAACTTGGATGATATTCGTCGAATGCGACCATATCGAGCCCTGATTATCGTCGCATCCGCCGGATTTCATCCAGTTTCAGGCCTCCCGTTGTCACAATCGCGAGATTTTATCCCAATACTCGCGAGTTTGGATGAAATACGGAGAATGCGACTTTTTTCGCGTAGAGGATGCAGTCGGCAGAGCGTTGGGCAAGCGTTGGGCAAGCGTTCTAAAAGCGTCTCCCCCAAGATCTCGCCATGCATCACACGCCAAGAACCGCGCGCACCCGGTCGACGCCCGCATCGTCGGGATGGATGGGCACCGGCGCTCCCCAAACGAAAGCGAGACGCCCGCGGGCAAGGGGCAGCAGATCTTCGCGCACGACAACGAGCGCGTGCGGGAAAGCCCTGGTCGGACCGCGGTCGAGCAACGCCATCGCTTCGACGAGGCCCTCGCCCCGCATCAGCTCGAGCCGACCCAGCTCGTCAACGATCAACAGAGAGGCGGCGTTCTGGCAGGCGTCGGCAAGCTTCCGGAAATGCGCGTTCACGCACGCGATGGCGGCATCGTCGATCGCCCAGCCGAGGCCCGCCCGCGCCGACTGGCTCCGGCTGTTGTAGGCGCCTGCCTGGCACGCCAGGTCGACGCGGCGCGCGAACGGGACGCGTTCGCCTCCGGGGAGCAGAACGTTGTCGATGCCGAGCTTCTCGTACTCGGACTCCGCGCGCGATCCGACGGCGAGCTCCCCCGCCGACAGCTCCGCCCCGCGCCTCCGCTCGCGCCACACGCCCGGAGCCACCACGCCCGCACAGCGCACACCGTCAGCCTCGAGCCCCTCGACAAAGCGTCCCAGCCAACGCGTCTTACCCGTTTGGATGCCCCCCGTCAAAACGAACAGCATTCCCCGACCTTTCCTCGAACCTTCATTCCTCTCCATGCATTATACTTTTTTCACTAGATTTCCGTTTGCGGATAATCGTCGGATAAGCGCGCCGAGCGGGCGCGAGAAAGGAAAAGCACCATGGGCTGCCACAACCACTGCCGCGCCGACCATCCCGAGAACACGTCGATCTCGTTTCCCGGCACCGACGACAAGAGCACGCCGTGGAAGTTCTACAACCACCTGATCGGCGGCATTCCCGATGGCGTACGCGTCGTCGACTACTGCCTGGGCACGCACTGGAGCTACCTGGAGGCCGAATGCGGCATGGGCGTGAGCTTCACCTGCTCGGGCGGAGCTCCGCGCCGGTTCACGCTCGATTTGCGCGGCATGGAGCTGCGCGAGGTGGCGGAGCTGTCCAAATCATGGAACTTCAACGAGGCGACGCTGGGAGTGGCAGCCCTCAACGCCTGGTATACGCGCCCCGAGCTGCTCGATCCGCTCGGCGCCGTGTACGACGCGCCCGTCGAGCTGCCCGACGGCACGATCCGCAAGCTCGATGCGTTCGAGATGTGGCGCCCGCGCGTCCAAGCCGCCGAGCAGCAGGAGGGCCGCCGCCAGAACGTCACCGTCGTCGGGCACTTCCCCCATGTCGACCGCATCAAGGAATACGCCAACCTCACCGTGCTCGAGCGCAACGTGTCCTCTGAGGACGACACGCCCGATCCCGCTTGCGAGTACGTGATGCCCGGCACCGATTTCGCGTTCATCACGGGCGTGACCATCATCAACAAAACCGCGCCGCGCCTGCTCGACCTTACCGCTAACGCCCGCACGATCATGGTGGGACCGAGCGTGGTCATGTCTCCGTTCCTGTTCAAATGGGGCGTCGACATGCTTTCGGGAAGCGTTGTGGGAGATCCGGAAAAAACCCGCTTCGCCGTTAAGAACGGCGCCGGCAAGCTCTTCGGCGAGGCCATCCAGATGCTTTCGCTCGCGCGGAAATAACTGCTCGTTTCAGGATAATTCTCGATTGCATATCGTCGATTTGGGATATACTGGGACGCGTATTATTCACGTTCTCGTATATTTCCTTTAGGAGATTATGGCAGTCGAGAAGAACATCGTCGCAGGAGGCGGGGCGCCGGACACGGATCGTCCCGCCTCCGCGATCGGACCCAGCGCCGCGACGCGCCGCGCCATCGCCGTGATCATCGGTCTGGCGGTCTTCCTCGTGCTCACTGTCTGCGTATCGCTGATGCTGGGGCGCTACCCCATCGAGCCGGGCCAGGCGCTGATGATGCTCATCGACGCCATCCCCGGCGTCGACCTGCCGCAAACCTGGACCGACCAGCAGGCCACCCTGTTCTTCAACGTGCGCCTGCCGCGCATCGTGCTGGCGATCCTGGTGGGTTGCTGTCTTGCTACCGCCGGCGCGGCGTTTCAGGGGACATTCCAAAACCCGCTGGTCTCCCCCGACATCCTGGGCGCCTCGCAAGGCGCGGCGTTCGGCGCCTCGCTGGCCATCCTATGGGGGTTCAGCGCCCTGGGGATCACGCTCAACGCCTTCGTCGTGTCCATCGCCAGCGTGCTTTTGGTGCTGCTGGTGAGCGCGCGGGCCAAGGGCAACCGCATCCTGGTGACCGTGCTCGCGGGCACGATGATCAGCAGCCTGTTCTCGGCCTGCGTGTCGTTCACCAAGCTGGTCGCCGATCCCGACGACGACCTTGCGGAGATCACCTACTGGCTGATGGGCAGCCTCAACAGCGCCAAGATGTCCGACATCGCGCTCGCCTTCGTTCCCATGGCGATGGGCATCGTCGTGCTGTTCGCACTGCGCTGGCGCATCAACATCCTGACGATGGGCGACGACGAGGCCGCCACCATGGGCGTCAACGCCAAGCGGCTGCGGCTTCTCATCATCCTGGCCGCCACGCTGTGCACGGCCGCCAGCGTGTCGGTCACCGGCATGATCGGCTGGGTGGGCCTGGTCATCCCCCATCTATGCCGCATGATGGTGGGCAGCGACTACCGCAAGCTCATCCCCACCAGCATGCTTCTGGGCGCCAGCTTCCTGCTCATCGTCGACGACGTGGCCCGCATGGCCGCCACCTCCGAGATCCCCATCGGCATCCTCACCGCCTTCGTGGGCGCGCCGTTCTTCCTGTACCTGATCACGAGGAAGAAGAAGGTGTAGCCGATGAGCATCGACATCAAGGGCCTGTCGTTCTCGTACGGCCGCCACGAGGTGCTGCACGACATCGACATCTCCATCCCCGACGGCACGCTGGTGAACGTGCTCGGCCCCAACGGCGTGGGCAAATCCACCCTGTTCCGCTGCATCCTGGGGCTGAACCCGCGCTACACGGGCAGCATCGTCGTCAACGGCAAGGACATGAAGACCCTCTCTATCAAGCAGCGCGCCCGCGAGATATCCTACATCCCCCAGTCGCATGCCCCGGTGTACGACTACGAGGTACTCGACGTCGTGCTTATGAGCACGGGCACCGACTTGGGCATGCTGCGCTCCCCCGGGCCGCGCCATATCGAGCGGGCCTACGCGGCGCTCGAGCGCATCGGGATCGAGCATCTGGCACATCGCACCTACACGCAGATCTCGGGCGGCGAGCAGCAGCTCGTACTCATCGCCCGCGCGCTCGCCCAGAACGCGCGCACCATCATCATGGACGAGCCGACGAGCGCGCTTGACTACGGCAACACCGTGCGCGTGCTGTCATGCGTGCGGCAGCTGGCGCGCGAGGGCCTGTCCATCGTCCAGTCGACGCACCAGCCCGACCAGGCATTTCTCTATTCCGACAAAACCCTCGTAATCAACGACGGGCGCGTGTTCGCCTACGGCGACCCCAAAGACGTCATCACCGCGGAGCTGGTGAGCGCCATCTACGGGGTGGACGTGGAGGTGAACTCACTTTACGGCGATAAGGTGCGCGTGTGCGTGCCTGTCAATGAGATCGCACGGTAACCCGCCTGCGGCAGGATCCGCGGGCACGAAAGGAAAGGAAGGGAACATGAAGGCTTTGCCGAAGAAGAGCGCCGCGCGCATCGCGTCGGTGCTGGCGGTGCTGGCGCTGTGCCTGGGCATGGCGTTCGCGGCGACCGGCTGCTCGTCGGGAGGCGGATCCGATGAAGGATCCCAGCAATCGAGCGAGCAGACCGAGGCGACGAGCCAGGCCAGCGACACGCGCGAGTTCACCGACTCAGCGGGCCGCACCGTGGAGGTGCCCGCCGTCATCGACCGCATCGCCCCGTCCGGCCACACCGCCAACCAGGTGCTTTTGACCATGGCGCCTGACAAGATGGTCGGCCTGTCGCAGGAGCTCTCCGAGGATCAGCAGAAGTACCTGGGCGTCGACACGTCCGACCTGCCCGTGTTCGGAGCGATCTTCGGCGCCAAGGGCGACCTGAACAAAGAGGCTATCGCCGCGGCCGACCCGCAGGTGATCATCGACACCGGCGTGCTGGACGACGATGTGGCCTCCGGCCTGGACCAGCTGCAGGAGGAGCTGGGCATCCCCTGCGTGTTCATCGAGACCAACATGGACGACTACGGCGCCTCTTACGAGAAGCTGGGCGAACTTCTGGGCATGGAGGAGCGCGGCAACGAGCTGTCCGAGTACTGTCAGAACGCCTATGACGAGGTCGTCGACGTGATGAGCACCATCTCCGACGACGAGCGCGCCAACGTGCTGTACCTGATGGGCGAGGACGGCACCAACGTCATCGCCAAGGGCACCCAGCAGGCCGAGGTCGTCGACCTGGTGGCCGACAACCTGGCCGTCATGGACAATCCCAGCAACACCGGCATGGGCAGCGAGACCAGCCTCGAGCAGATCGCGCTGTGGAACCCCGACATCATCGTGTTCGCCTCCGGCAGCATCTACGACACCGTCGCCGACGACCCGGCATGGGACGGCATCGCCGCCATCGACAACGGCACCTACTACGAGGCCCCTGGCACCCCGTACAACTGGCTGAACAGCCCGCCGACGGTCAACCAGGTCATGGGCATGCAGTGGCTGCCCCGCCTGCTGTATCCCGACAAGTTCGACGACAGCATCGCCGACGTGACGAAGAGCTACTACTCCACGTTCTACGGCTACGACCTGTCCGGCGATGAGCTCGACGAGCTCATCGCCAACGCGCTGCCCAAGGCGTAAGGCGGCACCGCGCGGCATGGCGGCAAGGCGCTGATCGCGCAGCCGCATGCCGAACAAACACTCTCCGCGCCGCCTCTTCCCCTGGCGGCGCATCCAAGAGGGAGACGCCGGAGCATTCCCTCCTCCGCGTCTCCCTCTTCGCGCTTCAGCGCGCCTGCCCGTAGATGCGGGCGATCTCGTCGACGGGCGCGCCCTCGCGGTACATCCGGCGCAGGCGGCCCATGAGGATCATCGTCTTGACGCGCGAGACGGGCGTGGTGCCGTAACGTCGCGAGGAGGTGGCGATCCTGCGGCGGGTCGCCGCGGGGCGGAATCCCCGCGCACGCAGGTCGAGCGAGAACTGGTAATCCTCCATGAGCGGCAGGTCGGGGAAGCCGCCCACTTCGAAGAACAGATCGCGATCGATGAAAATGCCTTGGTCTCCGAACATGATCCGCCGCACGTAGCAGCGGAAATTGGACAGAAGTCGGCAGCAGAGCATCAGCGGGCTGGAAGGCTCGAAGCGCACGCCGAAGCATCCCACGCCGCGCCCGCGCATCGCCCGGCGGATCTCGCCAAGGGGGTCGGGCGGCAGCGTGCTGTCGGCATGCAGGAAGAACAGGATCTGCCCGCTTGAGGCGCGCGCACCCACGTTGAGCTGGACGCCGCGGCCACGCGGCGCGTCGATCAGCCGGAACCCCGCATCCGAGATCGCCTCGCGGGTCCCGTCGGAGGACCCGCCGTCGACGAAGACGATCTCGCATCCGTCGCGTAGGGGCTCAAGCTGGGCGAGCAGCGCGGCGATGACGCGCGCCTCATCGAGAGTCGGGATGATGATCGAGATCGTCGCCTCATCTGGGCGTTTCACCCGGTCGACATGCTCCCCCGCACCGCCTATACGCTCTTCTACACAGCTGCCCGCACGCTCCGCTGCACCGATGCGAGTCTCGACGCTCATCGCGCGGCCTCGATCCCGCGCAAAAAGCGCACGACGCTCAGCTCGCGTTTGCGCGGATCGGCGTCTGCGCGCGAAAGCAGCGAGACGGCATCGTTCCAGCAGTCGATGTCGTCGATCGCAGGGAGCACGTCGCAGGATAGCCCCGCGGCGGAGGCGGCGTCCAACGTCTGGTGGAACACCTCGCCATGCCCGTACGATTCCAAGGAGAACAGCGCCTCTTCGGCTGCCTTCAAAGCGATCAAGCAGTACCCGCCGTCCGTCGACGGCACGAACGCGGCATCGCAGTCGTCGAGCCGAGACAGCGCGCGCTCGACGTCCAACGCCTCGAGCTCCGGCGCATCCGAGCCGATCAGGGCGCATCTGCCGTAGCCTGCGGACAGCACATGGCGCGCCGCATCGAGCATGCGCTCCCCGATGTCGCGGCCGCGCTGCGCGAAATACTCCGCAGGAGCGTCGAACGCCGAACGGACGGCTGCTTGACTGCCCTCAGGCGCATAAGCGACGAAGACGTCCACGGATGACGGGAGGCTGCGGCACAGAAGCGACGCATCCTGAAGCAGGCAACGCTGGAGATCCGCGCATTCGGAGGCGCTGAGCTGCGGCATCATGCGCGTCTTCGCTCGACCGGGCAGAGGGGCGCGCGTGAGCATGACAAGCGCGTCGCGACCGGCCGCAGTATGGACGAATCCCCCTTTCACCATGCCCGCATCCCCCTTTCTCATCCATCAACCATCATCGCCGCCGCATCACAGGCCATACGCGAGCGCCGCGATCCAAATGAAACCAACCAGCGCCGATCCATCGCCTACAGAAACGCGGAGCGCGCCCGGTTCGCAAGGGAGGAGCCGACGTCGGGCCCCTCCCCCGTGCCCAGGATCTCGGCCAGCACGTAACGCACGCCGCTCTCGCCGCACGAGGCGAACTGGCCCGCGCAGGAGGCGCAGTACACGTAAAGCGGACCGTCGGCCGCCGCGCGCGCCTGTTCCAAGCAGCGCCGCGCCATCCTGCGCGAGCGATCGGGGTCCAGCAGGCTGCCCCTCCCCAATCCGCAGCACGGCGCCCGATCGAGCACCGGAGGCGCTCCGCCGAAGCACGCGAGCACATCGGCGAGCCACGTCCGCTGCGCGCGGTCGGGGCAAGGGACGAACACGGCACCGTCGGGATCGAGCACACGCCCGACGCCCAGCTCGCGCAGTTTAGCGTACACGCTGGTCACACGCAGATCCGGCACGTCGGAGAACATCGACGCGCAGTTGGGGCAGAGCGCGATGACCTCGCGCACCCCGCGCGCACGCAAACGACCCACGACGCCGTCGCGCACCCGGAGCGCCCGCGCGTCGAAGCCCTCCAGCTGCAGCGGCGATCCGCAGCAGTCGAAGACGCAGCCGGCGCCCAAGCGCTCCTCGAAGATCCCGCGCACCGCCGCGACGGTCCGCGGGTAGAGCGAGGCGACGTTGCATCCCACGAACAGGACGCTTCCGCCCCGTGCATGGCGGTAGTTCTTGAAGGGATAGCGTTCCTTCTCGGCGAGGATGACGCGGCGGGCGATCCTGGTCGACAGGCTCATCTCACCCACGCTCCTCGACCGCCTCGGCCGACTCCGCCGTCATCGTCGCTCCGGCGGCCTCGGCAGTCTCGACGTCTTCGGCTTTCCGCCTGAGCAGCACGCCCGCCGCGACCACGGCGGCCAACAGCGTCGCTGTCACTCCCAGGCACAGGGCGCGGTTCGCCTCGTCGAGCACACCCGCGGCGCCGAAGGCGTAGAGCGCCGTGCCCGGGATGATGAACGCGAACGTGGCTCCCGCGTACACCGAAAGCGGCATGTCGGTGATGCCGTAGGCGAAGTTCTGGAGATTGAACGGGAACAGCGGCACCAACCGCGTCACCGCCAGCGTCAACACCTCGTTGCGGCGCGATCCCGAGAACAGCCAGCGACGCAGGGGGCCGCAGCGCATGACGCGCGGCCTGACGGCGTCCCGCAAGAAATACCGCCCCGCCAGAAACGCCCCGACGGCGCCAACCGTGGCAGCCAAAGCGCACCACAGCGTCCCCTCGAGGGGCCCGAACAGCGCCGCCCCCGCGATCGCGAACAACGCCCCGGGAACCGCGAGCAGCGCGCACCCGACGACCGTCAATGCAAAGTACGCGCCGATCGCAACGGCGCGATCCTGATCGACGAGCTGCCGGAGGGCGTCCTGCGCGCGGCCGTCCGCGATCCAATCGATCGCGCCGGTCGCGAAGCCGACGGCGACGAGCGCCGCGACGATTAGGCACAGTGCAAGAGGCTTTGCCAGGCGGGATGCGCGCGTCAGGACGTCCGCCCCCCTTCGGCTTCGGCCTGCTTTCGTTTGACGCGCTCGGCGTACACCTTCCGCACGATCACGATCAGGATCGCCAGCGCGAACAGGATGAGCAGGCCATACATCAGCATCTGCGCTCCGCCGGTGAGCATGCCGCCCACATAGGAGTACACGATGGTGGCGGGAAGCTGGCCGATGCCGGTGGCGACCATGAACGACCCGAACGACATCGAGGTCAGACCGCAGAAATAGCTCACCCAATCAAACGACACGAACGGCAGCAGGCGCGCGATGAGCACGCTTTGGCTGCCGTGACGCTCGAAGAACTCGTCGATGCGCTGGAGCCCGGCTTTGCTCGTGAGCTTCTCGACCGCCTCGCGGCCGAGCGCCTTGGCGATCCAGAAGCACAGCGCCGCGCCCACCATGGAGCTGGTCCACGACAGGATGGCGCCCTGCCACCAGCCGAAGAGGTTGGCGTTGGCGATGGTGATAAGGAACGCAGGCAGCGGTGCGGCGATGGACTGAAACACCATCAGCAAAAACGACACTGCGGCGGCATAGGCGCCGTAGCGCGCCATGAACTCGCTGGCGGCGGAGAAGTCCCCGGTGGCGAACATCGCGAGCACCGAATTGACCGCCTCGCGCACCGGCGGCGCGAACGCGTACAGCGCCAGCGCGACGACGACCACCGCGATGATGACGCCGCGCTGCACCCACACGGCGATTCTAGGATTCATAGGGCTGGTGCCTTTCTCCCCGCATCCTTGGAACAGCGCACGTCAAGCCGGACCCCTCATAAAGGGGATCCGGCTTGAAAGCGCCGAAGCGCGAATGGGGGTTCGGATCGAACGGCTACTCGGTGACCGTCTCGCCCGTCCAGCCCTTCATGCCGCCGTCGAGGGTGTAGACGTTGTCCATGTCGGCGCCCAGGTAGTTGAGGATGTCGGTACCGGCCTGGGCGTACTTGTTGCCGCTGTAGCACACCAGGACCATGGTCTTGCCTTCGCCGTTCTCGGAGCCGGTGGCCTCCAGCAGCGCGGCGGTCAGGGACGCGACGCCCGCGGCGTTGTCGCCGTTGACGGCGGCGTCGAGGTCGGCGCTGATCGCGCCGGGGATGTGGCCGGCCTCGTAATCGGCGGCCTTGCGCACGTCGACGACCAGGTAGTCCTCGTTGTCGAGATTGGCCTCCAGGTCGGCGGCGGACATCTTCTGCATCTCGACGGTCTCGAGCTCGATCTGCTCGACGGCCTCGTCGGACTTCTCGGCGGTGTCGGAGGAGGCGGGCTGGCTGGAGCTGCAGCCGGCGAGGGCGGCGATGGACAGGCAGCCGGCGAGGGCAACAACGGGGATCATCTTCATCTTCATGGCAGTTCTCCTTCATGCAACCGCAAGCGGGCGCCGCATGCGGATGCGTCGTGTTCACTCGTAATGGAATCGCATGGCAGGCGTCGACAGAAACGCCAAACCGAAGACGGCCTCGATGGATGCAGAACATCGGACCAGGTGATGAGCCTTGACGGCAGCAGGACGATCGTCCCCTCAGAATGCGCCGGAATCCAAGGCGATGCAGCAGGTCGCAGAAAACCTGCTGGAAGAAGTATACCGATCTGAACACAAGATGCAAGGCAGCGGACCATCTCCCGCCCACTTGGGGCGGGAGACCAAAAGCAAGCCGTTGCTAGACCGCAGCCTCCACCGCATGCGCGACGGCGTCGACGGCACGCGGGTCGAAGGGCTCGGGCATGATGAAGTCCTCGCAGAGCTCCTCGTCGGACACGAGCGCGGCAAGCGCCTCGGCGGCGGCGAGCTTCATCTCCTCGGTGATGCGCGTCGCGCGGGCGTTGAGCGCGCCCTTGAAGATGCCGGGGAACGCCACCACGTTGTTGATCTGGTTCGGGAAGTCGGAGCGGCCCGTCCCCACCACGCGGGCGCCGGCGCGCTTGGCGGCGTCGGGCAGGATCTCGGGATCGGGGTTGGCCATCGCGAACAGGATGGCGTCGTCGGCCATGGAAGCCACCATTTCCTCGGACACGATGTTGGGAGCGGACACGCCGATGAAGATGTCGGCGCCCTTGAGCGCGTCGGCCAGCGTGCCGTCGACGTCGTCGAGGTTGGTGGTTGCCAGCATCGCGTGCTGCGCCTCGTTGACACCCTCGGAGCGCGAGCTGATGATGCCGCAGCGGTCGACCAGCGTCAGATGCTTGAAACCGTAGGTCAACAGGAGCTTGGCGATGGCGATGCCCGCGGAGCCGGCGCCGTTGACCACCACACGGCACTCCTCCTTCTTCTTGCCCGTCAGGCGCAGCGCGTTGATGACGCCGGAGAGCACGACGATGGCGGTGCCGTGCTGGTCATCATGGAACACGGGGATGTCGAGCGCCTCGATCAGACGGCGCTCCACCTCGAAGCAGCGCGGCGCGGAGATATCCTCCAGGTTGATGCCGCCGAAGGCGGGCGCGATGCGGATGACGGTCTCGACGATCTCGTCGACGTCCTGGGTATCCAGGCAGATCGGCACGGCGTTGACGTCGCCGAAGCTCTTGAACAGGGCGCATTTGCCCTCCATGACGGGCATGGAGGCAAGAGGCCCGATGTTGCCCAGGCCGAGCACGGCGCTGCCGTCGCTCACCACGGCGATGGTGTTGGCCTTCTGGGTGTACTCGTACACCGCGGCGGGATCCTTCGCGATCACCTTGCACGGCTCGGCGACGCCCGGCGTGTACGCCAGCGCCAGATCCTCGCGCGTGGAGATGTCCATCTTGGGCACGGTGTCCAGCTTGCCGTTCCACTCGCGATGCAGCTCGAGGGCCTTTTCCTTCACATCCATGATGAGCCTTTCCCCTTTCGATGCGGCGCCTTCCGCCGCATATGACCTGCGCATTGTACACCCTCGCGACGCGGTTCGGACGCGTCGGCGAGCTTTCACCATCAGATCGGAATCGCACGCTGGCTCCGCCGCGCCGGCACACGCTGCCTCACGCGCGCTTGCGCGCTTCGCGCCCCGGCGTCCGGCGGCGCTCCAACGTCCGGCGTCCCTAGCGCTCCTGACGCTCCTCGCGGCGGGTGCCCAGAAGGAACCAGTACACGCCCGCGACGATGACGCCGCCGACGATGTTGCCCAGCGTGACGACCACCAGGTTGAACGCGATGCCCGCCGGATCGACCGCGCCGACGGCGCCCACGCCCGCAAGGTTCTGCGCCAAGCCCATGAACAGGAAGAACATGTTGGCCACGCAGTGCTCGAACCCGCATGCGACGAACGCGGTGATGGGCAAGAGCACGCCGACGACCTTGTCGACGATCGCGCGGGACGAGAAGCCGATGCGCACGGCCAGGCACACGAAGATGTTGCAGAGGACGCCCTTGAAGAAAAGCACGGGCGCGTCGAACACCGCCTTGCCGGCAGCGACGCTCACCATCGTCTCGGCGACCAACCCGCCGTTCATCGCGCCGATGTTGGCGAAGAACACGAGCGCGACCGCCACCAGGGCGCCCGCGAAGTTGCCCAACCACACCAGCGACCAGTTCTTCAGGATGTGCCCCCACGAGACGGTGCCCGTGCCGAGCGCTCCCATCATCATGATATTGCCGGTGAACAGCTCCGATCCGCAGCACACCACCAGCACGAGGCCCAAGCAGAAGCTCACGCCGCCCAGAACGCGCGAGACGGCGAACGGCAGGCTGGCGTCGGAGGTCACCAGGCAGAAGAACAGCGCGCCGAACGCGATATAGGCGCCGGCGAGCATGGCTGACACGAGCACGCGCGCAGGCGGCATCTTCGTCTTGCCCTGGGCGACGCGCTCGATGGCCTTCTGGGTCTCGGCGGCGTTGAGCGCCACCGTCGAGGTCGAGTCGCTCATGGCGCTACGCCTTCTTGCGCGTCGTGCGCTTGGCGCCGCCTCGGCGCGCTCCCCCGCGCCCGCGTCCAGAGGACTTCTTGGCGTCGTCCTTCTCCTTGCCGGGGCAGTCGAAGTTGGGGCACAGTTTCCACGGGCCGCGGTTGGTCGTGACGATCACCATCGGCGCGCCGCAATGCTCGCACACCTCGTCGGTGGCGGTGAGCTTGCCGTACTGCGGCAACGGGTAGCCGGTGCCGCACTCGTCGTAGTTCTCGCAGCGGATGAAGCGGTTCAGCGTCTTGGGGTTCTTGCGGGCGACCAGCTTGGCGGAGACGCCCTTGGCCTTGCACGTCGGGCACTCGCCCACCACCACGTCCGGCTCCTTGTTGCTGGCGCAGTTGGGATCGATGCAGATCGTGCGCGGCTTGGAGCGGAACGCCGTCACCTTGACCTGGGGCATGCCGCACGTCGGGCACGGCTCGGGCAGCGCCTCGATCTTGCCCTTGGGCAGCGGGTAGGTCACGTCGCAATCGGGCCAGCCGGCGCAGCCGATGAACATGCCGCGGGTCTTCTGGCTGGCGCGCAGCTGCAGATCCTTGCCGCACTTGGGGCACTTCCCCACATACGCGTCGGCGGCCACGGCATCGGCGAGCGCATCCTTCACCTCCTCGGAGTGGGGCATCAGGTTGGCAAGCTGCTCGGACAGCAGGTTGCGCGAGTTCATGACCACGTCGGATTTGGTCTTGCCGCCCTCGGCGATGGCATCCATCTCCTCTTCAAGCTCGGCCGTCATCTGGGGATGCGTGATGTGGGGCGCGAACTTATCGAGCGCGTCGCACACCGCCATGCCCAGCTGGCTGGGCTCGATGGGGTCGTTCTGGATGTATTTGACCGTGTAGAGGCGCTCGATGATGCTGTGGCGCGTGGACTTGGTGCCCAGGCCCAGCTTCTCCATCTCCTGGATGAGCTTGCCCTGGCTGTAGCGCGCGGGGGGCTCGGTCTGCTTCTTGGTGCAGGTGGCGCCGTTGAAGGCGATCTGCTGGCCCTCTTCGAGCGCGGGCAGCTGCTCGTCCTTCTTGAGGCCATAAGGGTAGATCGCACGGAAGCCCGGCTCCACCAGCACGTCGCCCTTGGCGACGAACGGCTCGCCGGCCACATCCAGCGTCACCTTGGTGCCCTCGACCGTCGCAGCGTCCGACAGAGTCGCCAAGAAGCGGCGCGCGATCAGGTTGTAGAGCTTCCAGTCGGCAGGTGCCAGGTTGTCAGGCGTCGCGAGCGCCGTCGGGTAGATGGGCGGATGGTCGGTGGTCTCCTTCTTGCCGCGGGTCGCTGTGAGCTTGCCTTTGGCCAGCAGCTTCTTGCAGTACGGCGCGTAGGCGGGATTGCCGGCGATGGCCTGCACGGTCTCGCGCAGATCCAGCGTGCTGGGATACACCGTGTTGTCCACGCGCGGGTAGCTGATGTAGCCGTCCATGTACAGGCTCTCGGCGATGCGCATCGTGCGCGCCGGGGAAAGGCCCTCGGCGGATGCGGCGGCCATCAGGCTGGTAGTGTTGAACGGTACGGGCGGCGCCACGCGGCGGCGCTTCTTCTCGACGGCGGACACGCGGGCCGACGTCACGCCCTCGACATGCGCCATCGCCGCCTTGGCTGCCGCTTCCTCCTTGAAGCGCGCCGTGGCGTGCGGCGCCTCGAAAGCCAGCTCGCCTTCGCCGTCGGTAGGGCCGGATTGCGCGGCGGCGTCGAAGCGGCCGCGGATCACCCAGTAGTCCTCGGGAACGAACGCCAGACGCTCGCGCTCGCGCGCCACGATCAGCGCCAGGGTGGGCGTCTGCACGCGGCCGGAGCTGCGCACGTTGCCGTAGCCGGCGAACTTCACGAGCGTCAGATAGCGCGTGAGCACCGCGCCCCAGATCAAGTCGATGTCCTGGCGCGACGCGCCGGCGCTCGCCAGATCGAAGTCGACGTCGACCAGGTTGCCGAACGCATGCGTGATCTCGCCCTTCGTGAAGGCGGAGTAGCGCGCGCGGCTCACCGGAACGTCGGGGTTGACTTCCAGGATGCACGAGAGCGCATCGGACCCGATGAGCTCGCCCTCGCGGTCGAAGTCAGTCGCGATGATGACCGAATCGGCCTTTTTGGCAAGGTTCTTCAGGGAGCGGATGATGTCCTTTTCCTTGGGGAGCTTCTCGATGGGCGCGTAGACCAGGTACGGCAGCGCGTCCATCTTCCAGCCCTTGAGTTCCACGCCGTCCTCGGTGAAGGGCTTCTTCTTTTTGAACGGGGGCTTGGGCAGGCTCGACGGGATGTCGGCGGGCACGATCTCGCCGTCGACGGTGACGCCCTGCCAGCCGCCGCGCTTTTTGTAGACGAGCTGCGGCGTGAAGTCGGGCTCCAAGATGTGGCCGCGCAGGCCGATGGTGACCCATTCCTCGCCGTCCACGCTGAAGCGGTAGACGGGGGTGTTGTAGACTTTGTCGGCTTTGGGTTTGGTCGCGCCCAGCAGGTCGGCGATTTTCTGGGCGGCGTCGTTCTTCTCGGTAACCACCAGCTTCACGGGGTTCCTCCTTCTTGCGCGGCGTCCTCAGCGCCGGCGCGGGTCGTTCACACGGTTGCCCCACCTGATTGTTTAGCGTGTGCGGGGATACGTCGCGCCTGCGGGGCCTGCCGCGAAAGCGCAACGTGCGTAAGCATACACGATTTTCGCCGCGCGCAACGAGATCGGCGCATTCCGGACCGAAAAACGCGGAATAGAGCGGCTCCGCTCCCTTCTCGAAATCGCGCTGCCGGGATTTTCGCAGCGAATGCCATGTTTTGAGGAGAATGCGACATCGGATGCGGATTCAGCAGGGGATCCTGCTGCCAAGTAGATATTATCTAAATAGAGAATCGTATTTACCTGCTTGTTTGCTATTCGCTTGCTGCAGCATTCCAACGCTTTGCGGCAGGTCTGTCGCATTCTTCCGAATAATCTGCATCGAGCCCCGAAAGCCTGGTTGAGAGACGCGCGTCACGCGGTGCGCGCTGCGCTCACGCCATGCACGTTGTGCTCACGCCATGAATGTTGCGCTCACACGGTGCGCGCCGTACCGCGGTCGAGCGCGAGCAGGCGGCGGTAGTGCTCGCTGTCGCGTTCGAGGTCGGCGGGGGGTCCGTCAAGCGACACGACGCCGTCGGAGACGAATAGTACGCGGTCCATGCGCGATACGCCTTGGAGATGGTGCGTGATGAGGATCAGCGTGCGATCCGCGAAGACGTCGAGCAGCGTGTCAAGCAGCCCCCGCTCGGTGATGGGATCGAGTGCGGCGAAGGGTTCGTCCAGCAGCACGATCGGCGCGCCTTGGAGCAGCACGCGGGCAAGCGCGATACGATGGCGCTCCCCGCCGGAAAAACGCATCCCCGCCTCGTCGACCAGGGTGTCCAGGCCCTGAGGCAAGCGCTCCAGCAGCCCGCCCAGCCCGACGCGGACGAGCGCCTCGCGGACTTCCTCCTCGGTCGCATCGGGCCTGCCGATACGCAGGTTCTCGAGCAACGTCGTGTTGAACAGGTAGGTGCGCTGTTGGATCACGCCCAGATAGCGGGGCATGTCGTCACCAAGCGCGGCGCACGGAACCCCTCCGAGCGTCGCCTCGCCCTGCCGAGGCTCAAGATCCCCGCGCACAAGCCCCGCGAGCGTGGATTTGCCCGCGCCGCTGCGGCCCAAGATGGCGACCTTCTGGCCGAACGGGATGCGAAGGTTCATCCCGCGCAGCGTGTCGACCTGCGACCCCTCGTAACGGAAGCGCACGCCCTTCAAGCGGATATCGAGCGGCGCATCCGGCTCGCGGTGCAAAGCGTCCGCGTCATTATCGGGATCGGGCAGATCGTTGAGGCGCTCGATCGAGTCGCGGTAGGCGCCCGCCTCCTGCGCCGCCGAGGACAGCGGCGCGAACACCTCGATAAGCGGGAAGAAGCCCAGGGCGA
Source organism: uncultured Eggerthellaceae bacterium (assembly GCA_958452575.1). GTDB lineage: Bacteria > Actinomycetota > Coriobacteriia > Coriobacteriales > Eggerthellaceae > Aphodovivens. The sequence continues at coordinate 85,807 of CAUDUM010000001.1, read as the reverse complement.
ACGCCGCGACCCAATTGGCGCCGCCGTCGGGCAGACCGCCGAAGCGGGTTCCCGCCCAAGCCAGCAGCACGACGACGATCGCGCCGAACACGAGCTGCAACGTCAGATCGCGCGCACGGTCGAACCGCTCGATGCGATGCTGCTCGGCGCGCAACCAGCGCTGGGCGTCCTCATGGGCGGCAAGGTAGTCCTCGCCGCGTCCGGCGAACACCCAATCCGCCACGCCAAGGACGTTGTCGGAGAGCTGATCGTACAGCCGCGCCCGCTGCTGTTTGCGGCGCGCCTCGCGCGCGGCGTTGGCAAGCACCGAGATCAAAGGAGCTGCGATGGCAGCAAGGCCCGTCAGCACCAGCAGCGCAAGCCCCAGCCAAAGCGACAGGACGCCAGTGCACACCACGAGCGCAAGATAGAGGATGCCGCCCACAACCAGCGGAAACAGCGTCCTCAGATACAGGTTTTGGATATGCCCCACATCTTGGGCGAGCAGGCCCAGCACATCTCCGGTGGAGCGCCTCGCGCGAAACGCCATCGCGTCGCGCTCGGCGGAGCGGTACAACCGCAGACGCAGCGAGCTGGTCATGCGCAGCACCCAATCGTGGCTGGCCAGGCGCTCGAAATAGTTGAGGATCGGCTTGCCGACGCCGAACAGGCGCACCAGCCCCAACGGCACGTTGAGCACAAGGACCGACACAACGAGCGGCGCGCCGCTGATCAGGTATCCGGACGTGAACATGAGCGCCGCCGCGAACACGAACGTGGCGACGCCAAGTGCCAAGGCAAGCAGAAGCGCGCGACGATACCGTTTGAAGAACGGCTTGATCCACGTGTCGCGCCGCCAAAGCGGATCGCGGCGGACCGCCGCACCGGCGCCGTCAACATGCGAGGAGGTTGCGCGGCGCATGCTCGATTCCTTCATCATCGCGCACCTCCCAACGTCCGCTCGGCCAAACGCGACAACGCGCCCTCGCGTGCAAGGAGCTCGCCAGGCGCGCCGAACTCGGCCAAACGCCCCTCCTCCATCACCACGACGGCGTCCATATCGTGTATCCAATGCAGGCGATGCGTCGCAAAGAACACGAGGCGCCCCTCCATCAGCGGCAGCATTCGCTCTTTGAGCTCCAGCTCCGTCTCGATATCGAGATGCGCCGTCGGCTCGTCGAAAAGCAGGATACGACGCCGCGGATCAAGGAACGCGCGCGCCAAGGCGATGCGCTGCGCCTGCCCGCCGGACAGCGCCCGGGCACCCTCGCCGATCGGCGTGTCAAGCCCCTGCGGCAGCTGACGCACCAGCTCCTGAAGCCCCATCGCCTCCACCGCGCCCTCGATCGCCGCATCATCGGCATCCGGCCGGTAGAACGCGATGTTGTCGCGCAGCGTCGCATGGAAGATATACGGATCCTGCGGGATATAGACGACCTGCCGCCTCCACGCATCGGACGCAAGATCGAACGCACGCGGCTCCTCCCCCTCCCAAGAAGCGAGGAATCCGCCTCCCGAAGGCTCCGCGAATCCTCCGAGCAGGTTCGCCAGCGTGCTCTTCCCCGATCCGCTCATCCCAACGATCGCGACCTTGGAGAACCCCCGCACCGAGAACGAAACGTCCGAGAGTGCCCGATGATCCGCATAGTCGAACGCCACATCGCAAGCAGAAAGCAGAGAATCAGCGGACCAGATCGGAAGGATGTCGACGCCCATGCCGTTCGCAACGTCAGCGAAGGCTTCTCCGGTGTCGCGAATCGCAGGGATGGCGGAGGCGAAGCGCATTTCAGTACGCGAACCTCCGTCATCGCCGCGAGGCGCGGTGCCGGAGAAGGCCGCAGCGTCGGCTAGTTCCGCCGGCTGGCAAGCCGATGGACCGAATGGAGCGACCATCCGCCCCTCTCCCGAGCCGAGCGGGGAGCCGGCCGAGGGCGCAGCGACCGTCTGCACACCATCTATTTTTTCATCTGATTGCAGCAGCGAAGCGCACGAAGCCGAAGGCTGAGCAGCGGAGCGTCGCGTCGCGGAGTCCTCGGACGGCTCCCCGCTCGGCTCCGCCGGCCGCAAGGCCGGCGCACCCGCCGCCTCCAACGCATCCGACGACGCCGCAACCTTCAGCAGCGCCTCGAGCGCCGTCTTCCCATCCAGCGACGCATGGTAATCGGACGCGTACTCGCGGATCGGCTTGAAGTACTCGGGCACGAGAATGAGCATCAGCAGCGCCGGGAAGAACGCGATCGACCCGTCAACCAGGCGGAATCCGAGCATGATCGCCACCGCCGCCACCGAGAACGTCGCGAACAGGTCAAGCACCGCCCCCGAAAGGATCGCCGTGCGCAGCGTCTTCATCGTCGCGGTGCGCAGCCGCTCGCTCGCCGCGAACACGCTTTGGCCCTGCGCGGCGCTGCGACCGAACAGCTTGAGCGTGTCGATGCCGCGCAACGTGTCGACGAAGTGGTTGGCCAGGCGGTTGAACTCGTCATGCTGCTTGTCGGCCTCCGCCTTGGCGGTTTTGCCCAACAGCACCATGTAGAAGATGATGAACGGAAACACGATCAGCATGATCAGCCCCGACACCCAATCGAAGGGGAACGCGAATGCAAGAAGGACGAGCGGCACAATCACCACGCCGGCGATCTTGGGAAGCACCAGCCGCAGATAGTTGTCGACCTGCTCGACGCCCTCCAACGCCAGCGCGACGGTGTTGCCCGTGCCCATGGCGCCGACGAACAGCGGCCCCTCGGCGAACACGCGCCGCAGCAAGCCGACGCGCAGCTCCGCCACGCGATCGCCCGCATAGCGCTCGAGCATCCCATCCTGGAAAAACGCGATGGCCTGGCGCCCCATGAAGCAGATAAGGAACCCCGCGAGCGAAAACGCGGCGTCAACCAGAGCAGACCCCGCACGCAGCAGGTCGACGGCGGTGGCAAGCGTCCACGCCTGGCCCACCACCGCGGCGGCTTTCAGCAGCGTGAGCAGGCAGAGCGCGCCCAGCATGCGCCGGGCGCCGGGCAGCGCGAACAGGTTCTTGTCCAGCACCGCGCCTCCTTCCCTCTCGCCCGCCGCCGCCCTCCGGTAGGCCGGGCGGCCAACGATCGCGTCCCATAATTGCCATCTGTATAATAGCATTTACGAAACGGAGTTCCCGTGGGTTTTCCGTCCGCACAATTTGAACGCCTCGCGGACGTTTCATGAAGCGCTGCGGCTTCGGTTAGGCTAGGAGCAAGGCGGGCCGTCGGAAACCGATCCGACCAACGCTCCACGCACGCACCCGAAACGAAGCAGACACGCCGCACTACCGCAGCAACGGCGGGCCGCCGTCTGACGAAGGGACAGGCTATGGGAAAGATCATCAAGCTGTTCGTGGGACTGATCGTCCTCATGATCGTGGGAATCATCGGAATCACGGTGCTGTCAAACTCCGAGGGAATCATCGGCGATGTGGCAAACAGCGCGAAGAACGCCGCCGCCAACGCCGCGCTTGACGCGAGCGGCGCCAAAAACCGCGTCCAGGACGCGCTGGAATCGCATGTTGGAGAGATCTCCGCGGCGACGGGCCTTTCCACCGCGGAGGTGCAGCAGGGCATCGACAACCTGGCCGTCCAGGATTGGCAGGTGACCGACCTGCCCGATGACGCCCAAGCCGCCACCACCTTCGACGGATCCGCCGCCGGCATCGACGGCACGCTCACCACCTACGCCGACCCGTCGTACGTCTCCGTCAACGCCTACGGCCAGGACCTCACGCTCTCGGTCCCCGAAAGCGCCCAGCCGTACCTGGGGTACCTCAGCTATCTGAACTACCTGCAGTAGACGCGAATCACGAAGGGCGTCATGCCCGCGCCGCCTCGGCCTCCTCGCGGTCTAGCACACGCTGCATGGCGGCGATGGCGCACTCCAGCATGCCGTCGTCGGGCTCTTTGGTGGTGAGGCGCTGCATCTGCATGCCCGGCCACAGCACCACCTTGACCAGCAGGTTATCGGGGTGACTGCCCGCCCATTTGACCGTGATCTCATAGGAGATGCCCGCGATCACCGGCAGGAACAGGATGCGCACGAAGATGACGAGCGCCAGCTTGGGAGCGCCGTCAGGCACGCCCCAGGCGCCGATGAGCGCGTCGAGCGGAATGGCGGTGTACACGAAGATGGCGATGATCATCACCATGATGAGGAACGCCGTGCCGCAACGCACATGCAGGCGCGGGAAGCTGCGCGCGTTGGCGGGCGTGAGCGGCATGCCGTGCTCGTAGCAGTGGATCGTCTTATGCTCGGCGCCATGGTAGCTGAACATGCGCTTGATCTCCTCCATCCGCCCGATCAGCCAGATGTAGAAGACGAACACGAGCACGCGCAGGATGCCGTCGAAGATGTTCCACAGCACCGGATTGGAGTCGTACTCGCCCACCACCAGGTTGGTGATGAACGCCGGAGCCACGATGAACAGCGCCACACCCAAAACCAGGCCCAGCACCATCGAGATTGCCATCTCCTTCTTCCCGAACCCCTCGTCGGAAGGTTCCCCCTCCTCGACGGGTTCCGCAATCGCGTTGCGGGCTTCTGCAGGTTCCGGCTCGGGCGCGCAGACAACCTCCAACGTCCGCTGCGCCCCCAACGCATCGATCATCTCATCCGGATTCCCAAAGTCATCCTTCCAGGAGAACTTCTTCTCTTCCGGCTCCTCATCCTCATCCGCGAACGCGTGCATGGCCGCGATCTCCAGGGCCCTGTACCCCAGCATCAGCGACTCCACGAACGCACGGCACCCGCGCACGACAGGCCAGTGCATCCAGCCGTTCTTGGCGCGGCCGCTGGCAAGGTCGTGCTCCTCGACGTACATGCCGCCGTCCGGCTCGCGCACCGCGACGGCCCAGTTGAACTTGCCGCGCATCATCACGCCCTCGATGAGCGCCTGTCCGCCTACGTGCGTCTTGCGCGGACCGTCCTCTGCGAACGCGCGGGCGGTCTCGCTCCTCTTGCGCGCCGTCGGTTCGGCAGCGGTCTCCTCCGCCACGCTAGGCCCTCGTCACACGCGGATACGGGTTGCCGCAGCACATCTTGCCCTCGGGGCAGGCGCCGCGCACGCATCCCGCGCCGGCGTCGGCGAAGATGAACGGCGCCGTGGGACGGGCGAGCTCGAGCATGCGATGAGCCATCTCGCGAATCTCCCACTGCGCGCGGTTGCAGCAGCGCAGGCTGAAGAAGTGCAGCAGCTCGCGCACGTTCATGGTCACGACGATCTTGCTCTCGCAGGCGTTGGGCAGCAAATAGCGCGCGTCCTCGGCGGGGATGCCCTCGTCGAGCAGCTTCTGGTAGGCGGCCTCGCAGGCGGCGATGGCCTCGTCGAACACCGCCTCTGCCTCGGGGTTCGCAGCGACGGTTTCGGGCTTCACCACCGAGATGCCGTTTTTGAATTTCACGTAGCGCTGGCTTTGCTGGTTGTAGCTCGCCAAGCGGTGGCGCACCAGCTGATGGGTGAGCGCGCGCGACACGCCGTCGATGGCGAACGTGTAGCTGGCATGCTCGAGCGTGGAGAAATGCCCGGACGCCATGATAGTGGTCAGAACGCTCTTGATGCGCTCCTCGGGCATGGTCTCCATCAGCTCGGAGGCGCCCACCGGCGCATAGCACAGGCGCGCGGCCGTGGCAATGGCGCGCTCGGGGTCGGGGGTGTGGTACAGCAGCTCTACTTGCATGGTGAATGGCTCCTCGTCTGAAAATATAATTCGCACGCAAGGATGATACCTCGCGTCAACTTCCGATACGCTAGTATGATACGCAATCGTAGGAAACGCGCGCAGGGAGTTCAACCATGAGCGAAAACTTAACATCGACCGCCGCCGCCCGTGCCGTCCAGGCGACGCTGCATGGCTCGAACGCAACCGCCTTCCCGAATGCGGGCGGAGCGTTCTCCCCCCTGCTGACCACGTATGATTGGAACGAGGAGTGGAAAGCGCTGCAGCGCTCGCGCAAAGCGGCGGACGATGCCTCGTATTGGGACAAACGCTCGGCGACGTTCGGCACCAAGGACGCGCCCAACCCCTACGTCGACCGGTTCCTGGAGCTGGCAGGCATCCGTCCCGGCGAGACCGTGTTCGACATGGGCTGCGGCACCGGCGCGCTCACCGTGCCGCTCGCGTGCGCAGGGCATCGCGTATGCGCGGCGGACTTCTCCAGCGGGATGCTGGGCGTGCTGCAGGGCCTGCTCGACGATGCAGGCATCGCGCACGGCCGCGCCGCCGAGGACGCGTCTGAGGCCGGCAGCACCGGATACGCCCGGCTCGTCCAAATGAGCTGGGAGGACGACTGGACGGCCCACGGCATCGGAACCGATTGCGTGGACGTGGCGCTTGCCTCGCGCTCCATCGCCACCGCCGACATGCGCGATTCGCTGCTCCGACTGACCGACGTCGCACGCCGACGCGTGTGCATCACCTTGTCGACAGGATCCTCTCCGCGCTCAGACGACGAGCTTCTGGCGGAACTGGGCCTGGTGGGACGGGCGGGCCGCGACTACCTGTACGCGTTCAACATCCTTGCCAACGAAGGCCTGTCCCCCGAGGTCGCCTACATCAAGAGCACGCGCGACGACACCTTCGACACCCGCGATGACGCCTGGGCAAGCTTCACGCGCATGGTCAACAGCGCGCTGCGCATCTCGCCGGACGGAGCGGCGAGCGCCGCGGAGGAGATCGAGCGCAAAGCCGCCTATGAGCGCCTGGACGCTTGGCTGGGTCAGAACCTCGTCCCCAACCCCGACGCCGGCAAGCCCGATCGCAAGGGGGTCCCGCAAGGCAAGCTCAAAACCGTCCGGCCCCGCATCATCAGCTGGGCCTTCATCTCCTGGGGCAAATAGCGCGAACCCGAGCGCCGAGACGCCACGCAAACGCAAACGCCAGCGCCTCGGCACCGTAGCGCCGCCTGCTACGCGGGCACCTCGATCCTCTCGAAGACCTCTTTGCCCATGCCGCAGATGGGGCACTCGAAATCATCGGGGAGCTCGTCGACGTACTCGATATGGCCGCAGATGGTGCAGCGCCACGCGATTCGCGTCTCGCCGGATCCCTCGGCTGCGGGCGCAGCGGGCTCGTCGGCGCCCAGATAGCTCGACGCCTTGGGCGGGGTCTTACCACCCTTGACGAGATGGTAGTATGCGTACGTCATCGGATCACCCGCCCCGAGCGCCTCCGCCTCGTCGACCTCGGCGATGAACAGGATATGCGTGCCCAGATCAAGCTCGTCGACCACATGGGCCGAGAAGCGAGCCACCGACTGCTCGGCGACGTAGGGCACGCCCGCCCCATCGCGCTCGACCGCGAAATCCGCGAACTTGTCCACATCCTTGCTGCTATGGAAGCCGAACTTGCCGATCAGCTCCATCGTGGCGTCCTGCGACAGGACAGACACGGCAAAGCGCTTTGAGGCGCGGATCGCATCGGTGGTGGCGTTCTGCTTGTTGAGGGCGACGCTCACCTGCAGGGGATCGGACGTGACCTGCTGGAAGGTGTTGCACACGCATCCCGCCGCGAACCCGTCCGCTTCGGTGGTGATGATGTAGAGTCCGTAACTCAGGCTGTAGAAAGCTTTCTTGTCGATCATGTCCGCACCTTTCCGCCGCGCGGCGATCAGCCGCGGCCGCATTTGCCGACGCATCGCCGGCGCTTTGTCGGGAAGGGCTGCCCTTCCCGATCTTCCCTAGCGCCATCATACGGGCAGACGCGCGCCGGGACAAGCGCGACGGGGCGGCGAATCGGGCAGTCGCGGCGAAACGGGGTTCAGGACGACCGAGGTGCGATCAGTTCCACAGATAGCCCACGCCGCGCACCGTTTCCAGATGCTGCGCGAGCTCGGGCCCGAGCTTGGCGCGGATGCGTCGCACATGCACGTCGACCGTGCGCGAGCCGCCGTAGTAATCGAAACCCCACACATGGCGAAGCAGCGCATCGCGCGAATACGTGCGCCCCGGATGCGTTGCGAGAAACGCCAGCAGCGCGTACTCGAGGTAGGTGAGGTCCAAAGGCTCCCCATCGACTTCGACCTGGTACGTGGCCAGATTGATGGTCATGGCGTCGACCGTCACGCAGGATGCGGTGGTCTGCTCGCTGCCCGGCCAAAGCAGCTGGCGCACGCGCACCGTGCACTCGGCGGCGGACGCGTTGCGCATGACGAAGTCCGAGCGCACGCGCGCCGGCGGCACGAAATCGGCCAGCTGCTCCTCGGACAGGATCACGAGCATCATGCCGTTGCCGTCGGCGACGAGCATGTCCTCGGCCGCCGACACGCCCGCGGCGACATCGCCGCGAACCTCGTAGATGACCAGATCGTAGCCGGGATGCTTCACCAGCAGGTTCTTGAACTGCAAAGACGACCCCGCAGCCACCTCGACGTCCAACGCCGAGAGCACCTGCTGGAACTTATGCGCGTTATCGAGGCTGTCCGCAACGAATATGACCGATTTTCTCATCGCGCGCACCTCCTCGGCTCATCCGCGGCGCCCATCAGAGCACCGCCAAGTAGCGATCGCGCTCCCACTGGGAGACGCTGCTTTGGTACGATCCCCACTCCTCGCGCTTGGCCTCCACCAGGTAGCGGTGGATGTGCTCGCCCAACGTCTGGCGCATCAGGTCCGATGCCTCGAACAGCTCGATCGCCTCGCCCAGGTTGCGGGGCAGCAGGCGCGCGTCCTGGATGCTGGCGGCATCGGCGGGGGGCATGAGCTCGAGCCCCTCCTCGATGCCCGCAAGGCCGGCGGCAAGCATAACGGCGAACGCCAGATAGGGGTTGGCCGCCGGATCGGGACTGCGCAGCTCCACGCGGCAGGTGCGCTCGCGGTTGGGCCGGTAGCCCGGGATGCGCACGAGGCTCGTGCGGTCGGTGCGCGCCCACGACAGCCTCACCGGAGCCTTTTCGTCACCCACCAGGCGCTTGTAGGAGTTGACGGTCTGATTGGTGACCAGGCAGAACTCCGGCGCGTACTTGAGCAGGCCCGCGATGTAGCTTTTAGCCAAAGACGACAGGCAAAGGCCCTCCGGGTCCTTCGGGTCGAAAAACGCGTTGCGGCCGTCGAGATCGAACAGGCTCTGATGCACGTGCATCGCGCTGCCGGGCGCATCCGACAGGGGCTTGGGCATGAACGACGCGTGGACGCCGTGCTTGATGGCGATCTCCTTGACGACCATCTTGTAGGTCATGACCGCATCGGCCATGGAAAGCGCCTCGTCGTAGCGCAGGTCGATCTCGTGCTGCGAGGGTCCGAGCTCGTGGTGCGAGTACTCCACGGGGATGCCCATCTTCTCAAGCGTCAGAACGGTGTCGCGACGCAGGTCGCTTGCGTAGTCGAGCGTGGTCAGATCGAAATAGCCGCCCGTGTCGAGCACCTCGGTGCCCGAAAGATCCTTGAAGTAGTAGTACTCTAGCTCGGGGCCGACGTTGAAGATGTAGCCCATATCCGCGGCGCGCTCCAGGGTGCGGGCCAGCACATGGCGCGGATCGCCCTCGAACGGAGCCCCATCAGGGCGGCGGATGTCGCAGAACATGCGCGCCACGGCGTTTGATTCGGGACGCCAGGGCAGGACCTGGAACGTGGAGGCGTCGGGGAACGCCAGCATGTCGGATTCAGCCTCGAGCGCGAACCCCTCGATGCAGCTGCCGTCGAATCCCATGCCGTCGGCGAACGCGTTGTCCAGCTCGCTGGGAATGACGGCGAACGACTTCATGTTGCCCATGACGTCGGTGAACCAGAAGCGCACGAAGTGAACGTCGCGGCTCTTGATGGTCTTAAGCACGAAATCCTGCTGCGGATTGGGGGTCATTGCCTGGTCCTTTCCTCAAAAGCGCTGCTTGCGGTGGAAAGCGCGGCGCACCGGGACGCCCTCTCCCACCGATAACGCGATCAGTATAGCGTGACAACTTTGCAAGCGCGTTAAAAAGGGCCCGGTCCACGACCGAGCCCCTTGACCATCGCGCGTTGGCGCCATCCCTCACATGCGGGCAGCTTACTGCAGGCCCTCCAGCGAGGTGGTCTTGCCGGGATACAGCCCCAGCGGCTCGAAGTGGATGCCGCCGGCGTTGGCAAGATCGGTGCCGTTCTGCTCGTTGTAGTCGTTGAGGTACGAGATGTGCTGGAAGTAGTTGGCATCCAGCTCGCCGTCGGTGACGGCGACGTTGGGCTGGATGTAGTCGTTGAACTCGGTCACCTCGAGCGTCCAACCCTTCGCGGCCAGCAGATCGGAGATCTGAGCCAGGATCTCGGCGTGGGGAGCCGGGGAGGCGCCAACCTTGATGGTGGTGTCATCGCCGGTGGCCTGGGGGATGTCGTCATCGGAGACGACATCGGCGACCATCACTACGCTGCCGTTGTAGGTGGCGTCGATGTAGTCCTTGACCGTCTGGGTGGACAGCGCGGCCACGAGCGCCTGGATCTTGGGCGTGCTCTCATCGCCGGCGCGGCATGCGACGACGTTCTGGTAGATGTCGGCAGCCTCGGAATCGGTCGCCTCGACCGCGAGCGTGGAGGAGGTGTCCAGGCCGGCGCCGATGGCGTAGTTGCCGTTGATGACGGCCATGTCCAGATCGGGCAGCGAGGTGGGCAGCGAAGCGGCCTCCATCTCGACGATCTCGATGTTGTGAGGATTATCGGCGATGTCGTTCTTGGTCGCCTGCAGGCCGGCGCCCTCCTCGAGCGTCAGCAGACCCTCGTCCTGCAGCAGCAGAAGCGCGCGGGCCTCGTTGGTCGGGTCGGACGGCACGCCGATCTTGACGCTCTGGGAGCTGCCGCCGCAACCCACCAGGGCGACCAGCGCGGCACCCGCGATCGCCGCGGTCGCCACCGCCTTCGCCAGTTTGATCTTCTTCATAGAAATCCCCTTCCTATTCACTAAAACAGTTGTTTCAGCTTATACCATACGAGCAAAATAAGGTTACAGAGAGGTTTCGAATACGGTCGATATCGCTACGGAAACGGTGGGGCGTCCTCGGCGGCGCCCAGAGGCTACGTTGAGGAGCAAAACCGCCAGCCCGTGGCGATGTCGGAGGGTGTAGCAACCATCTGCATACTGATTAGCCCGCAATATGACTGCTGTAGCGCAGCGCACGAGGCCGAAGGCCGAGCAGCGAAGCGGAGGTTGCGTAACCCTCCGTCATCGCCATGGGCGCCGCCGAAACTATCGATTGCGGCGATCGATCTTGCGCGCCAGGATGTCGCCGGCGCTCTGGAACACCTGCACGAGCACGATACACAGGATGACGGCGGCGATCATGACGTCGTCTTGGTAGCGCTGGTAGCCGTAGCGGATGGCGATGTCGCCCAAACCGCCCGCGCCGACGGTGCCCGCCATGGCGGAGTAGCCGAACAGCGTGATGAACGTGATGGAGACGCCGCGGATGAGCGACGGCAGACTCTCGCGCAAAAACACCTTGACGACGATCTGCCACACGCTGGCGCCGAAGCTCTGAGCCGCCTCGATCAGGCCCGCGTCGACCTCTGCCAAGCTCTGCTCGACCATACGGCCGACGAACGGCGCGGCGGCCACGATCAAAGGCACGATGGCGCCAGGAACGCCCAGCGACGTGCCCACGACCCAGCGCGTGAACGGGATCAACGCAACCAGCAGGATGATGAACGGGATGGAGCGGCCGATGTTGACGATCCATCCCAGCACGGCGTTGAGCGCCTTATGCGGGCGCAACCCACCCGGAGCGGTGACGACCAGCAGTACGCCCAGAGGGATGCCGATGATGTAGGCGCCCAGCGTGGCGACGACCGTCATGACGATGGTGTCCCACGTGCCCTGAGCAAGCAGCAGTCCGTACTCGTCGAAGAACGCAGTCAGGAAATCCATCGTTAGTTCGCCTCCTCGGTGACGTTTGCCAAGGAGTCGTTCTGGATGAGCTCGCGCGTGACCGGGCTTTTGGGGCTGGAGAACACCTCGGAGGTGATCCCCTCCTCCACAATGCGGCCCGCGTCAATGACCGCGATGCGGTTGCAGATCTTCTGGGCCACGGCAAGCGAGTGGGTGATGACGACCATCGTCACGCCGAGGCTGGCGTTGATCTCCTTAAGCAGCTTGAGGATCGAGACCGTCGTGCGCGTGTCAAGCGCGCTGGTTGCCTCGTCGCACAGCATGATCTTGGGGTTGTTGGCCAGCGCACGGGCGATCGCCACGCGCTGCTGCTGGCCGCCGGAAAGCTGGCTGGGATAGCGGTCCGCCTTGTCGACCAGCTCCACAACCTCGAGCAGTTCGCGGGCGCGCTTCTCGCGATCCTCCTTGGCGGCGCGGCGCAGCTCCAGCGGAAACGTCACGTTGCGCAGCACCGTGCGCTGCTGGAACAAGCTGAAGTTCTGAAAGATCATGCCGATGGAGGCGCGCAGCTCCAGCAGCTGCTTGCCGGAGAAGTCGGTGACATCGCGCCCGTCGATCAGGATCTTGCCCGACGTGGGGCGCTCGAGCAGGTTGATGCAGCGCACGAGCGTGGACTTGCCCGCACCCGAAGCGCCGATGATGCCGAAGATGTCGCCGTCGTTGATCGTGAGGCTGACGTCGTTGAGCGCATGATGTGCGGTTTCAGACGACGCGTTATACGTTTTGCACAGGTGTTGAATCTCTATCATGGTGCATCCCAAATGTTTCTCGTACCGTCACAGAACATGCGGAGGCGCCGCGGTGTGCGGCATCCGCGCCGAAACTATGCCCGGGCCCCTGCTTTCATGCCGGAAGACCCAGGCTTGGGCATGCCCATGCTATGTCCGAGCCGAAATTCCATACCGGGTTATCTTATGGCAACAACGCCTTGCTGTCGAGGGGTCAATGATCACATGCGACCAGTCGCCGCGAACGACTTCAAACGGCAAAACGCCCGACCAGCATCCCGCCTCTACAGCAGCTTGCGGATGAGATCCACGATCGCGCGGTACGAATTGGGCTGATCGAACTGCTGCTCGGCGACGCGGCGCCCCTTTGCCGCCATGATCTTGCGCATCGATGAGTTGCGCGCAAGCTCCTCGATCGCGTCGGCCAGAGCCTCGGGATCCTCCGCCTCGATGTTGACGCCGAAGCCGTCGGATGCGACCTTTCCGCGGAACTCCGGGCTCGAACCGGTATTGATCATGGGGCTTTCGCTGGCAAGGTAGTCGCCGATCTTGGTGACGATGCTTTGCGCGGCGGTTTTGACCAGCGAGTTGACGACGATGTCCGATTTGGAAAGCCACGCCGCCATGTTGGGATAATCCTGATAGCCGAGGAAGTCGACCGGCGCGTCCAGCTGCGCGGCAAGCTCCTCGAGCTTCTGCTTGTCCGGGCCGTCGCCGAGGATCTTCACACGCACCGGAGGAGCGACCACGCGACCCGGATCCATCGAGGCCGCTTCGAGATCCTGCGCACGGCGTTCCTGCAGAATGGCCGCCGCCTTAACCAGCGTCGCCAGATCGTAGCTTGCGCCCAGCGTACCAGCGTAGCTTGCCCACACCTCGTCTTCGGGCTTGTCGATCTTGCCGGCATGTTCCTTGACGCCGGCGTCGAACAGAGACAGGTCGTTGCCAACGTACACGGTGACATGGGGATACGGCTCGTTGCGATCCTTGGCGGGACGGGCGGCGTATTCGTCGGATGTGCCGACGGCGCCCGAAAGCAGGCGGTACACCTCGTGCGCGTCGCGCGAGAAGGGATGGAACACGACATCGCTCACCACGGGGATATCGACCACCATGCGCATCGCCTCGGGCCACAAGTCGTTGATGTCGGCGACAAAGGGGATGCGGTTGCGCTGGGCCTCCTCGGCGCATACGCGCGCGACGTCGTTGGGCGGGATCTCGGCATATATCAGGTCGAACGCATGAGGATCGGCGTCAAAGCGCTCGCGCAGCATCGTGCGAAGGTTCTTGGCGGCGATGCGGTGGCTGTTGATGCGCGTCAGGTCGAGGTTCTTGCGATACCCCGGCTCCTGGATGAACGAAATGCGGTACGGCTGGGTGCGGTAGCATTCGCGCGAGGTGTCGCGCTGCGCCTTCTCCCAGTGCTGGAACGACGAGGTGAACAGCTCGACCTCGAAACCCTCGCGGACCAACAGCTCGGACAGGAACCTAAAGCGCGTGTAGCCGCGCGTCTCGTCCCCCAGCTTCACGCCCATCGTGACGACCGCGATGCGCTTCTTGCGCGCGGCGCGGGGGCCGCGGAAGCGCGCGTCCGCGTCGACGTTTGCCGAAACGCTGTTCTGTAGTGGCTTGGTATCCATGATGGGCAGTATACCAAGTAACGGACAGGATGATGGCGATGGCAGCGGTTTTGGATCCCGCGAGAATGCGGTCAAGCCTCTCGGCGCAGCTGTCCGCTTACCGGCAACCGCCATCGGCGTTTACCGCATTTTTCCTGTAGGTTGGGCGATTTGGGTAGTTCGGAAGCCCATCAGCGCAATAATGGATTGTCTGTGCGCATGGCCGACTCGTACGACTGAGCGCGACAAGGACATTAATAGAAACTCGCAACGTGCCCCGCACCCGCCCCTTTGCGCGATGCGGCAGAGATGCGTTAAGGAGATGCGACCGTGAGCGGAATCGTCGAAGAGAAAACCGCGATGGAGAAAAGGGAGATCCCCTTCTCCCCGCCCGATATCACCCAGGCAGAGATCGACGAGGTGGTCGACGCGCTGCAAAGCGGCTGGATCACCACCGGACCCAAGACCAAGGAGCTCGAGCGGCAGCTTGCTGGTTTCACCGGAGCGGCGCGCGTCGCCTGCCTGTCCTCGGCGACCGCGGCGCTCGAGTGCGCCCTGCGCGCGCTCGGCATCGGCCCGGGTGACGAGGTCATCACCAGCGCCTACACCTACACCGCATCCTGCTCCCCCATTTGCCACGTCGGCGCGACGCCGGTTCTGGCAGATGTGGCGCCGGACAGCTTCGAGATGGACTACGCTTCGCTCGATGCGCTGATCACGCCGCGCACCCGCGCCATCATCCCGGTGGACATCGCGGGGCGCCTGTGCGACTACGATGCCCTTGCGAAAGCGCTCGACGCAGCAGGCGATCGTTTCCAGCCCGCCAATGAGCGGCAGGAAGCCATCGGCCACATCGCCATCGTCGCCGACGGCGCGCATGCGCTGGGGGCGTCCCGCCGCGGCAAGCGCGCTGGCGAGATCGCCGACCTCACCACGTTCTCGTTCCATGCGGTCAAAAACTTCACCACCGCCGAAGGCGGCGCCCTCGCATGGCGTCCGGGCCTGTTCGACGACGATGAGCTGTACCGCGAGGTCATGCTGATGGCCCTGCACGGCCAGACCAAGGACGCGCTTGCCAAGACCAAGGCAGGCGCCTGGGAATACGACATCGCCTTCCCCGGATGGAAGTGCAACATGACCGACATCCAAGCGGCGCTGGGATTGGCGCAGCTGCGACGCTATCCCGGGCTGCTCGCCCGCCGACGCCAGCTGGTCGCCCGCTACCAGGACGCGCTGTCCGACCTGCCGATCGAGATCCTGCGCCACTACGAGGACGGCAGAGGCTCCGACGCCGCGCATGCCGACGATGCCCTCGCGCGCGCTGGCGAGGAGGGCTTCTCCTCGAGCGGGCACCTGATGCTGGCGCGCATGCCCGGCAAAACGCAGGCGTTCCGCAACGCGCTCATCGAAGGGTTGGCGCACAGGGGCGTCGCCGCCAATGTGCATTACAAGCCGCTGCCCCTGCTGACGGCGTATCGCGACATGGGCTTTGCGATCGAGGACTTTCCCAACGCGCTGACCCAGTTCGAAAACGAGGTCACGCTGCCCCTGCACACCAAGCTCTCCGACGAGGACGTCGACTACATCGCGGCATGCTTCCACCAGGTATGGGCGCAGCTTGAATCGGAGGGCGTTTTCTAGATGTACCTTCGCTTCGGAAAAAGGATCTGCGACCTTGCCGTCGGCATCGTCGCCCTGCCGTTCGTGCTGATCATCATCGCGGTGCTGGCGCCCATCATCCATTTTGAGGACAAGGGGCCCGTGTTCTACAACGCGCCGCGCGTGGGCAAGGACGGACGCGACTTCAAGATGTACAAGCTGCGATCGATGCGCGTGAACGCCCCCGACCTGGTTATGGAGGACGGCTCGACCTACAACGGAGCCGACGACCCGCGCATGACCAAGATCGGTGCGTTCATGCGCCGCACCAGCCTTGACGAGATCCCCCAGTTCCTCAACGTGCTCAAAGGCGACATGAGCGTGGTGGGCCCGCGTCCCGACCTGCGCCGCGAGACCGAGCTCTACGAAGGCGACGAGGGCGAGAAGCTCACCGTCAAGCCCGGCATCACCGGCTACGCCGCCGTGTACGGCCGCAACTCGCTGCCGTGGCACGACCGCCTGGCGCTGGACGTCTACTACGTGCGCAACGTGACCTTCGCCTTGGACGTGAAGGTGTTCTTCCGCACGTTCGCCACGGTGTTCAAGCAAGAGGGCATCTACGTGGAGGACGAATCCAAATAGCGATTCGTCGAACATAACGATAGCCCCGAATGCGAAGAGGCGCTGCCCGGCAAACACCGAGCAGCGCCTCCCTATTTCAGCAGGATAGATCTGTCTTTTCCCAGCCTAGCCCTTGGCGGGTTCGACTGCGGCAGTCTCGCCCGCCGCTTCAGCTCGAACAGTTTCAGCAACCTGAACGGGCTGATCGGCAGCATCCTCCAAAGCCGCATGCTTGTCGGAAGCATCCTCGGGCAGAGCGGCAAGATCCTCCGCCTCCAGCTGCTGGGCCTTCTTGACCGCCAGCAGATTGGCAAAGATGATCGCGCACACGCCAGCGCAGAACTTACCCACCAGAACCGGCACGATCAGCGTCGGCTGGAAGTTGGCGGTGAAGGACAGGTGGTCGCCGAACAGGAAGGCGCAGCACACGGCAAAAGCCATTACCAGCACCTTGTCGCGCGCCTTCAGGTCCTTGACCATCGCGAGCGCTGCCAGCACGTTCGCGGAAGCCGCCAGCAAACCAGCGGTGGCATCGGAGCTGAGCCCGAACACGCCGCCGATCTTGGCAAGGGGCTTGGCCAGGTAACGCTTGATCAGGTACACCATGGGGAACGCACCGCACAGCATCATGCCGATAGCGCCGGAAGTCTCAAGCGCTCGGAACACCTCGGGGTCGCCGTCGCTGGCGATGATGGGGTCGAATCCGAACCCGCCGAACACCGTGGAGAAGATGCCGGTGAAGTACTCGATGACCACCAGCACGAACACGATCTTGAGCGCCGCCTCCATCACGCGTCCGAAGACGATGAAGCCTTTGATCATGGCATCGGGCTTGAACTTGAGGCCCAGTGCCAAGGCGACGCAGATGACGACGAGCGGGATCAGATTGAGGCCGATCTGCGCGAAGCTGAGCGCCAGCTGATAGGTGGCTTCGGCGTTGGTGGATACAACCTCGCGGATCATCGGGTGCGAAACCGCGATGATGACGCTTGCCACCAGCACGCCGATCGGAATGGCAAGCAGGCCGCTCATCACGCCGAGCGCCAGGTACTTGCGATCGCGCTTCTCGAGCATCTTGAGCGCGACGGGGATCGTGAACACGATGGTGGCACCCGCCATGTAGCCGGTCATCATCGCCATGATCCAGCTTTCCTTGGTCTGGGCCAGCGCCTCGGCCAGCGGATATCCGCCCATGTCGACGGCGATGAACGTCGTCGCCGCCATGGCGGGATCGGCGCCCACGGCGCTATAGACCGGGCCGAACACCGAGCTGACGAACGCCTCGAGGAACGGCGCCGACGCCATGATGCCGGCGACGGGCAGAAAGATCGGGCCGATCGAATCGATACCCGCGACAAACTGCTGGCCAAGCTCGCTTTCGGGCTTGATCGCCGAAGCGATGGCACCCGCCAGGGCGCACGCCATGATGATGTAGACAACGATGGTTCCTATCAGTTCCATGCAATTCCCTTCCGATTAGCTTCGAATGGCGATGTCGCAGCGGAACGCCCGCTACTCATCGGCCTCCGCCGACTCATACAACTCGATGGCGAGGGCGCCGTACGTTTTCGTCGCCTTGTACCACAGGTACAGCCACTCCCCCACCGGATCTCCCGTGGCCTCCTTGTAGAGGGCCCACACGAACCAGTAATACGCGGCAAGGCCCGTGTAGGCCATGCAATGCCGCATCTCCGCAGCACTCGGCTCGCGTTGGAAGTACAGCCCGATGACGCGCTGCGCCTCCTCCACGGTGTAATCCGAGCAGCAGATGAACGTCCCCAGATCGCTCGCATAATCCGACATGGCGGAATACTCCCAGTCGATCAACGTGACCTCGTCGTCGTGGACGAGGAAGTTGGGGGCGTAGAAATCGTTGTGGCACAGGCAGGGCTCGACCTCGTCGGCCTGGACGAGCTCGGCGAGCCTTCTGCCAAGGTCCTGCATCATCCCGAAATCCGGAAACGACGGATAAGTGCGCTCGCCCAGAAGCTCGACGATGCCGCACGCCTGCTCGTAAAGGTCGAACGTCCACTGCGAGCGCTCGCCGCATTCATGCAGCGCCCTGCCCAGCGCCAGGCCCTTGCGGACGTGATCGTCGTTGTGGTAGTCGAACTCGACGCAATCGGGGATGAAGCGCGAGATCTTCCAGCCGGTGTCGGGATCCTCGTAGATGAAGGTGTCGTCGATCCCATGACGGCGCGCCACGTCCTGCGAGAACGCTTCGCTGGCGCGGTTGATGATCTCGTCGGTGCCGGCCCCGGGATGGCGGTACACGTACACGCCGTCACCGACGCCAAAGCGGAACGACAGGTTGGTGAGCCCTTGCTTGATGGGGACGATGTCGACGATGTCGGTGCGTGCGCATCCGAGCACCCGCACGATGTTGTCCAAGATGGCGGAATCCACGTTGAGGATGAACTCGCGATCGAACTCGCGCAGCTCGTCAAGCGAGTCGAACTCGTGGATGACGCCCGCATCGTAGGGGCGCATGACCATGTCGAACTCCGAGACATGGTCGGAGAAGATGTCCTCCCACAGCTTGGGCGCGGTCTCGGGACGATCGTATTCGCCCTCGAGAATTTGCACGAACCTCTGGGAGAATGCACGGTCGAAATACGCGTGGCCCAACATGCCGTAGGAGTCAACGCCGCCCACCGTCACGCGGGTGATGCGGTTGCCAGCCCCGCAGGTAAGGCAATACTCGTCGGTCTTGTCCGCAAAGAACACCGCCGAGTAGTACGCCTTGTAAACGTACGGCTCGAACACGTTCTCGGTGAAATAGTCGTCCGAAGAGCAGATGTAGGTGTTGCCCAACTGTTCGCGCACGAGCATCAACGTGGAGTTGTTGTTGCGCACGGCGTACTGTTCGTTCACACGTATCTTGACGCCGAAAAGGTCCTCCAGGTAGAAGAACGCCTCTTTCATGTAGCCGACCACGACCGTGATGTCGTCGATGCCGGCCTCTTTCAGCTGGCGGATCTGACGTTCGATGAGCACTTCGCCACGCACCTTGAGCACTCCCTTGGGGCGCTCGTAGGAAATAGGCGCGAAGCGCGAGGACAGGCCGGCAGCCATGATGATGGCGTTGTCCACCTTGTAGGGGGCAAGCGCCTTCCAGCCCGCATCGGTGAGACGGTAGCCGTCCACCTCTCCGCGATCAGCCACCGAACGGTACGCCTTGTTCACCGTCCCCAGCGACATGCCGACCGCATCCGCAAGATCGCGCTGGGATGCTATCCCTTTATCGCCGACGAGCGCGGATAGCACCGCGAACTCGTTTTTCGTCAAAGCCATGCTTCCTCCTCCTGATAAGCGCGAAACCTCGGCGCACATCGGTGCCGCTTCGCGCAAAACCCCGGAGGCCGACCTCCGGACGAAGCGCATGGCATTATCCTCTATATGTTCAATTTTGTAAAGTGTTTGTAATGTTTTGAACAAGTATTTGTAAAACACCTGGTCTTAAGCTTATCAGTCGCTCTAAGTGTGTTCACATAATGATAGCGACAAGGGCTTTAAGAGCTTGCCTAGACGATGTAAGCGGGGTCGATCGCCTGAAGCTCGCGGAACGTGTCGATCTCGCAGACGTCCTCAGGACGACATTCGCGGACATGCACCTTGTAGTTGTCGGCGCGGTAGCGCAGCGGGACGTAATCCCAAAATCGCTCCTTGCCGCCCGGCTCGGCGAACACTGACGGGATGTCCTGGGCAAGCTTTCTTCCATCCTCGGCGGTCCAGTACGAGATACCCACCATCAGCTCGCAGTCCACACCGCCCTGTTTGAGTTCCTTTATCGCGCCGTTTTTCATCGTAAAGCACCAGTCGTCGGTCTGGTCGGTGGGGATCCCCAGGTAGTTGGACTGGTACTGATACTTGGTGATGAGGTCGGGGTTGCGCAGCAGCAGGTCCGATTCCATCACGTAAGCGTTCTCCAGATGATCCGTCGCCTGGATCAACGACGAGATGTTGTTGGCCTCGTTGTAGAGCGTGTTCTCCAAAAAGCGCACGTTCGGGTAGTCGTAGAGCAGCTGGTCGAACTGCTCGGCCAGGTATCCGCGCACGACGTAAACCTCCTGGATGCCCGCAGCGTCCAGCGCATCCAGAAGCGAGTCGATGATGCGCTTGCCATGCACGCGCACCAGCGGCTTGGGTGTGTTGAGCGTCACCGGCACCATTCGGCTGCCGAACCCCGCCGCCACCAGCACCGCGCGTTTGGCACGGTACGGCTCGAGCGCCCGCACGCCGTCGTCGGTGATCACGCCGTCTTTGGCAAGGCCCTTGTCCCCCAGCCTGCCGAGCGCCTTGTTTACGGCGCCCAGCGACATGTCGCACTTCGAGGCCAGCTCACGTTGGGTCAGGCGGCTGCCCTGCGTGGATTCCAGCGTCGAAAGAACCTTGAACTCGCCGAAATCGAGTGCGCCCTCGCGCACGTCGGTTTTCGCATTCATCATCATTCCCCCTGAATACGGTCTTATTGGCTGATCATGAGAATCGGACGCCCGCCCCGCGAAGCAAGGCCCCTAGGAGCGTGCCCTGTGCGCCGACCGGAAGCACATCGCCCTTTTGACCCCGGCGAGCACCGCCTTGAGCGCGATGTTGGTCACCAGAATCAACAGCGACACGAACGCGGCGCATTCGGTGAGGCGCTGCGAATCAAGGTCGGTGATGAGCAACGCCAACGGCATGTCCAGCGTCGTCGCCAAAAAGGACACCGCCGAGATGGTGACCATGCAGTTGACGAAGAAATACGAGAACATCTCGACGATCGTGCCCGACGTCTGGGGCACCAGCACGTCCTTGACGATGCTCATGCGGCCCGCCCCCAGCGTGGCGCCCACAGCCTCCAGGTTCGCGTTGGCCTTGCCCAGCGAGTTGTACGCCATCAGATAGGGCGAGGCGAAGAAGTGCACCAGGTTGACCAAGATCAGAATCGCGAACGTGCCGTACAACGGCGTACCCCTGAACAGCAGGACGTAGGACAAGCCCAACACGATGCCGGGTATGGCAAGCGTCGTGATGCACACAAGATGCAGCGGCTTGGACATGCGCCCGCCCATGCGCGCGGTGATATAGGCGGCAAAGTAGGCCGCCACGGTGCCGATAAGGGAGACCGCCAACGCGATGCCCACCGAGTTGAGCCAGTAATCCCCCGCGTTCATGTTGAGCGAGCGGCCGATGTTGGCCAGCGTGAAGGTGAGATCGATCGGATACTTCTGCACGAACGAGACGAGCGCGAACGATCCCAAAGGCAGCACGATCGCCAGCGTCGCCAGCGCACAGACCGCGTATCCGATGCCGTCGCGCACCTTGTTGGGGCGCGGCGCGAACGCGCGCGAAACAAACGACAGCTTGCCCTTGTCGGTGTTGAGCACATCGACGAGGAACGCGATCACCGCGGGGATGAGCAGCACGAATCCGATTGCGATGCCCGTGTCGAAGTTGAGCAGGCCCACGACTTCCTGGTACATCAGCACCGGAAGAGTCGTGCATTTGCCGCCCACCATCAAGGCAACGCCGTAGTCGGTCACGACCAGCGTGAACGTGGCGAACACCGCCGAGATCAAAGGCTTGCGCAGATACGGCAGCGTGATGCTGACGAACTGGTTGAACTTGGGCACGCCCAGGATGTCCGCCGCCTCGTAGGGCGAGGCGTCCTCGTAGCGCAAAACGTCGTAAAGCAGCAGAAACGCGGAGGGGAACGAGTACAGAACCGAACCCATCACGATTCCCCAGAACCCGTACAGATCGAACGACAGCCCCAGCGCGTTGGTGATGATGCCGTTGGTGCCCAACAGGAACACCAGGCCCATGCCGTGCGCCAGCGACGGGATGAGCATGGGCAGCGTCATGATGACGGCGAAGGCGCCTTTGCCCTTGATGCGCGTGCGGCACAGCACCCACGACACCGCAAGCGCGGCCGCCAAGGATATGCAGGTGGACACAAGCGCCACCGACACGGAGTTCAGGCATGCGGAGGCAAACTGCTCGCTGGCGAACACCTCGCGGGCATCGGGGCTGGCAAGGTTGGCCAGCAGCCCCACAAAGGGGATGATGACGGCAAAAAGGAAAAAGGCGGCCAAGGCGATGCGGATCACGTTGAACCCGCCGCCCCCGGCTGCCGTCCCCCGGCGGCGCCCCAGGACGGACGTCTGGGCGGTTGCAGCGGCGGTCATGGCTAGCACCCCATGAAGCGCGCCAGCGAGTCCATCTTGATGCGCAGGTTGCGCACGACGAAGTCGTTGACGTAGTCATCGGCGGGATCGGAGATGATCTCCTCGGGAGCGGCGAGCTGATGGATGCGCCCCTCCCCCATGACCATCACGCGGTCGGAGAGCGCGAATGCCTCCTCCTGATCGTGCGTGATGTAGATCATCGTGGTGCCCGATTCGCGCTGGATGCGCTTGAGCTCGGCGCGCAGCGACAGGCGCGTCTCCACATCGAGGGCGCTCATGGGCTCGTCGAACAAGATGATATCAGGGCCGGTCGCCAGCGTGCGCGCGATGGAGACGCGCTGCTGCTGACCGCCCGAAAGCTCCGAGACGCCCTTGTCCATATGCTCTTCCAAGCCCAGCTGCACGAGCATCTCCTCGGCGATCTGGCGGCGGCGTTCCTTGAGCTCGGGCTTGAACTTGAGAGCATACTCCACATTGCCGCGCACCGTCATGTTCTCGAACAGGGCGTAGTTCTGAAACACGATGCCCATGCTGCGATCGCTGGGGCGCGCATGGGTGATATCGCGGCCATCCAGCTCGATCGAGCCCCCGTCGCAGGGGATCAACCCTATGAGGATGCGCAACGTGGTGGTCTTGCCGCATCCCGACGGGCCCAGGATCGACAGGAACTCGCCGTCATGGACATCGAAATCCAGATGGTGCAGCACCTCCTTGCCGTCGAAGCGCTTGGTCAGATCCCTGATCCTCAGCTTGGGCGCGATCCGCCCGTCGGCTTGCGCCGCGTCGATTTGGCTCATCAGTACTTCCACCTTTCCAAGAGGCGCTGCTTCTCGTCGATATCGAAGATGCCTGTCATGTCGGCGTAGTCCACATCCGTGGGGAAATTGGGGATCTCGGTCTGCTGGTCCACGAACACCTTGTCGGGCACGAACCGCTGCTTGTCCAGCAGGATGCCCGTCTCCATCATCCAATCCATCACCTGGCGCACGGCGGTTTTGCCCTGCTTGCCGTCGACGACGGCGACGCCGTTCATCGTCCAGGGCGATCCCTCCTCAAAGAAATACGGGGCAACGGGCGCGCCCTCGTTCTGCTCGGAGACCGCCTGGTACGTCAAGCCCAGCCCGATGAGCGCCTCGCCCTGCACGAGCGAGTTCACCGGGCCCGATCCCGAAGAGGAGAACTGGTAGACGTTTTCGGCCAGCCTATCGAAGTAAGCGAACGCCTCGTCTTCGCCGCGGGTGTTCACCAGGCTTTTGAGGAAGTTGTACCCGGTGCCCGACGTCTTGGGGTTGGGCATGGTGATCATGCCCTTGTAACCCGGATCCAACAGATCGTCGTAGCATTCGGGAAGGGCGAGCCCCTTTTCCGCCAGCCCCTCGGCGTTCATGGCGACGCAGGCGCTCTCGCGGCGGAACGGCAGGTAGGTCCGGGTGCCGTCGAGCAGATCCTGCTCGAACACTCCAAAGTCGTAACCGTAACTATCCAGCGAGGCCAGGATCGGCTGGATCTGGCGCAGATAGCCGCCTTCGAGCATCAACACGATGTCGGCTTCGCTTCCCTTGCCCTCGTTGAGCAGACGCGCCGCGCACACGCCGGTCGACACGTAATGCAGGCGGATATCGCATTCGGGCAGGTCCTCGTGCATCGCCGTGAGGAGGACCTCGTTGGCATCCCCCTCGCCGCAGGAGTAGATCACCACGGTGGAGTCGCTGGCACCCGAGCATCCGCCCAGCGCCAACGAGCAAACGCCCACCGCTGTGGCAAGAAGAAACTTCCTTCGCGTGATCATGTTCCCCGATTCTTTCGACTTGACTCAAATGCGAAGATCATACGCAATGCGTTCAACTTTGTAAAGAGAATGCAAATTCTTGAACGCTTTGTGTGCGTCAATGGGGCAACCGGCGCTGCTTTCGGCTGCAAAACGAGAAACCCCCTCGATTGCGGGAAATGCAATCGAGGGGGGGGGTCGAAGGTCAAAGGTGCGATATCAGAGCGAGCAGCCACCTAGCGCCGAGCGCAAGGCGTCATCAATGAGGGATCTCCCACTCCCTGCCGGTAAGCTGCCAATTGGAAAAGTCGAGCGCATCGCCCGTGATGGCGTATTCCTTGATGGCAACGTAGACCTGCTCGGGCGTGACGGCGGTCATGTAGTAGTAGCGCGTCCTGTTGGGATCATCGCTCTGGAACACCGTCTGCCCGTACTGGGACGCATCGCCGCCCATCGCGTCGATCACGGTCGCATGGAAGTCGAAGTGGCTCACCGGCATCTCGCTCACGGCGACGGGCTGGCGCTCGGAGCCTTGCGAGGATGCGTCCCGTGCGGGCTTGACCAGCATGATCGGGCTGGTGGATTCGCCGATCTGCTCGGTGAGGTACCACTTGCCATGGTCGGCGGTCACGATGATGGTGGACGAATCGTACACGCCCAGCTCCTTCATCTGCTCAAGGTATTCGGACACGATGGTCAACGACCCCCGCGCCTGCATCTCCATGGAGCTGTTGCCGTCGCCTACGAACTCGGCGCTCTCGTTGAGGGTGTACGGATAATGCGCACCCGCCAGGTGGATGAAGCGGAACGCCCCGGCCTCGCCCTGATCGCCAAGCGACAGCCCGCGCTCCTGCAGCTTCTCGTAATAGCCCAGATCGTCGATGCGGTAGATGGTGGAGGCATCCGCCTCGGGCGTGCCCTCCTGGGCGGTCTCGCCCACCATGCTGTTGTTCAGCTCGTCGGTGTAGTACCAGAACCACGGCTTGAGCACCCAGGGCATGTCGCGGTACAGGGCGCATTGCGCGAGGATCTTCATGGTGCCGGCTACGTCGATGGGCGCCTGGACGCGATGCACGTTGAGCGTCTGGTCGGAGATCTCCTGGCGGACGGACACGTCTTCGTCGTTGATGCCCGTCGAGTCGGAGTAGATGCCGATCGAATACCCCGCATCATGGATGTCGGTCAAGAACGTGCCCTGTTCGTAAGCCTGCTCGTAGAAACCGTCGAAAGTGCCCATGCTCTCAGGCGTCTGGCCCGTCAACAGGACAGGCACCGCATAGCGCGTGGGGATCATGCCGCCGGTGGAGTTGTGGAAGTACGTGAAATCCTCGAACGACGCCAGCGCCGACGGATCTTCGGCAAGCACCTGGTCCATGACGGAGGTGTCAAAGGTATCGAGCACGAACACCACCACGTTGTCCTTGGCGGACAGATCGAAAAGCCCCTCCTCGGTCAGGTCGACCTCGGTTTGGGATGCGGAGACCGTCTCCGGGTTGGCGACCAGGCTGAGCACGCCCACGCCCTGCACGATGGCCAACGCGCAGGCGACCACCACGCCGCCGACGCGCCACAGGCGGGGACGCAGCCTGCTTGCCGCCACGACGGCAACCAGAACGGCCAGCCACACCAGCGCGGTGCCTAGCGCGACAGCGGTGTAATCCTGCCACGGCACCGAGCTTCCGTCGGCGGTCGGCAGGCCGCCGTTCATGAACAGCGCCTGCAGGTAGCAGCACACGCCCGCCGCCAAGACCAGCACGAACCCCACGGTGAACGCCCTGCCACGCAGAGCGGAGAGGATCAGTGCCAGGACGAGCGTCACGCCCGCCGCCAAAAGCACCATGCACCACCAGATGTCGTACACGCCCAAAAGAAGGCTGGAAGCGTTGGCCGCCACCAGCTCAAAGGGTGCCACGATGAGCAGCGTGAACGCAAGGAAGGCCGAAGCGACCAGGCCGAACCCGAATCTGGCGCGCCAACGCAGCCGTTCCTCCGGACGCGCCCCCACCCCGCGGCGCAAGGCGTCGGATCCCGGGGCATCGAACGGAGCTGCCTCGGAGGCGCCCTTGCGCGAAGCCGCGCTTTGGACGGCCAGCGCGTCGGCGTCCTCGCCCTCGTTGGGGACGATCAAGCCTCCCACCACGCGATGGACGTCGGGTTCGACCTCCTTGCGCGCGTTCTCGTCTATCTTGAGCAGCGCGAACAGCTTCTTGCGCGTCTTGCGCAGCGCCACGCCCGCCACCGCCGACAAAGCGACTGCCACACCCGCCAGCGCCTGGATGGTGTAGGTCATCACCGACGGATCCACATAGGCGTAGGCCGGCTCGGCAAGGAACGGGAACGCCAGAGCGGTGGCGACGACCGCCTCGGGCGCCCATGAGGCGGCCTTCTTCCCCAAGCGCGCGAACTGCGCGCCCACGGGACGCGCCGGCGCCTTGGAGACGGACCGCTTCTCGGACTTTGACGACGGCGCGCTCGCAGCGGGGCCGGACGCGTCTTCGGCAGACTTGCGGCGCGCCTGCAGCTCAAGCAGGCGGTTCAGGATCCACTCCGCGCCCACCTCGGCCGAAGAGCCCAGGTTGAACACCGTCCGCCGCGCGCACTCCTCGATGCGCTCTCGCCAGGCGTCGGGACGCTCCAGCATGTCGGCGACCGTTTCGGGGAGCTTGGACAGGTCGGCAGGGTCGAACGACACGCCCACCTCATCGCGAAGGGAGATGTCGGTGGGCTCGATGCCCAGATCCTTCCAATCGGGATTGTGCACCTTCATGGGCGTGTCGATGAACACGCAAGGCTTGCCCGTGGCGAATGAGAACTCGTAGGCGATCGACGACCAGTCGGTGAACAGGATATCGGAGGCGAACACCGTCTCGTTGGACGAGAAGTCCTTCTCGAAGACCAGCTCGTCATCCGAAACCTCCGCGTAGCGCGCCTGCAGCGCCTCCCAGCGGGGGCGGTAGCGCTTGGTGTACTCGGGATGCGGCCTCACGACGATGCGGTAGCCGCGACCAAGCAGCTTTTCCAGCATGTCGTCGATGCAGGTGTCCAGGATGCAGCCCTCCTGCCAAGAGGGCCCGATCAGGATGGTGGGCTTGCGCGACACGCCGCCGGCCTGAGCCTCCTCGCGCTCGCGGCGGGCCTTAAGGTCTTCCCAGCCCGCGATCGCGCGGTCGAGCAGGTCGTAACCCGTCGGCACGAGCGTCTTCTTGCGCGTGCCCTTGAGCTCCTCGGCACGGCGCAGCTCCTCGATCTGGTGCGGCCCCACGCACAGCATGGCGTCGTAGTTGTCGTAGGCGGTCTTGGTGGCGGTGAGGTGCGTGCTGGTCATGTGATGGAACGCGAACACGTACTCGGTGTCGCTGCGCACATAGGAGCGCTTGATGTAGTAGTTGTCCAGATCCTCCTGGGTCATCACCACCATGTCGGCATCCATCTTCATCATCAGGGTGATGATGCGCTTGGGGCCGATGTAGTAGGGGCGGATGCGCGGCTGGGTCTCGGCGATGCCGAAGATCTGATCGTCGGGGTCGTTGGTCACATAGTGGATGGTCACGTCCGAGTTGGCCAGCAGCCAGTCGATGTAGCCCTGGTAGTACTTGTAGAAGCCGCTGCCCTCGGAGAAGAACACCAGGTGCTTGCCCACCACGTTGAAGAAGCGCTTGTAATCGGCCTTCTCGCGTTTGGCGTATGCGTCGCGCTGCCACCACTTGCGGTCGGACTTGTCCAGCGATTCCAGCTCGGCAAGCTCCTGGCGGCTGGCTTCCAAGTCGGCGTAGTCGATGTACTTGCGCGGCTTGATGATGACGTTGCACAGCGCCTGGATGGCGATGGAGGTGAGGTTGGAGCACACCCAGTAAAAGCCCATGCCCGTGGCGACGAAGATGCCCAGAACGAACGACAGCGCGATCGACAGGCCGTTGGTCATGTTCTTTTCGGCGCGGGATTGTTCCTTTTGCAGGGGGTTGATACGGTTTTGCGCGAATCCCATGATGATGGCCGACACACCCGCTGCAAGCGGCATGAACCACGAGATGCCGCCGTCTTCGAAGGGCACCATGCCCAGAAGCTCCGTGCCCGGAGCGCCGTGGTCGGTGACGCCGTGGATGACGTCGACCAATCCGAACAGGATGATGATCTGCACCGCCAGGGGCACCAGACTCAACAGCGGATGGTATTTGCGCTGCTTGTACAGCTCGTGTTGCTTGTCGCCGATGGTTTCGCGATCGCCGAAGTACTTGACCTTGATGCGGTTGAGCTCGGGCATCAGCTGCACCATGACGATGCTGTTCTTCTGGCACCACAGACTCATCGGGATCAGAATGATCTTGACGATGACGGTGAACAGCAGGATGGCAAGCCACCAGTTGCCGGTGAGCTGGTAGCACGGCTGCATTATGAGGTTGAGCGCTTGGGCGAGCAGCTCCATGATCGACGCATCCTTTCCACGGACCCCAAGGGAGGCTCCGGTCGGAAAAACACAAGATGCTAATCATACCCCAAAGGGGGATGGTCCGGGGAGGGCCGGCGACATCGTTTAACGCCCCTTCAAGGCGCCCCGAAAGGGACGCCTATCAGCGCGCGGGCGGCTAGTCCCCAAAGTCGAGCCGCAGCGGGGCGTGGTTGCGACGCTCCTCGACAGGAGGAAGCTCACCCCAATCGTCGCCGTACATCGAGGCCAGATACGCCTCGGGCTTGGCGGGAGCCGACAACTCCACACCCTCGAACGACACCGTGGAAGTGGGAAACAGAATATCCTCGGGGAACCGCCCTCCCTGCACGTAGCAGGGGTTGAAGTATTCTCCCCCATCGCCCCCGCCGCCCTGCTGCGCAACCTGCTCGAAGCGGTCGCGGATACGCGCCGGGTCAAGGGCGGCGTGGACGATGCCGTGGACGACCTTGCACCCCGCCCGTTCGACGGCGCCCTTCAACCCGGCGTCGGGCACATTGATGCTCTTGGCGTGGTAGAGGTACGAGAGACTTTGCCACATGCGGCAATCCTTCAGCTGCTTTTCGGCCGCCTGGGAATCGTCGCACAGCTTGTCGTAGGGGAACACGTCAACGAAGATCCCCTGCTTCAGGCCGGCTTCAACGGTCTCCTGGGTCTCGAACAACGTGTCGCGCCGCCACACCTTGCAGAACTGCCCGGCAAGGCGCGGCTCGTTGCCCGGATGGGCGACGGCGTAGTCGTTCCCGAGCGCAGCAGACGCGATTTGGAGGAACCGATCGTAGTCGGCACGGCGCATCCCCAGGTCCATATCGTCATCCCATGGGATGAAGCCCGCGTGCCGGATCGCCCCCAAGCAGGATCCCGAGTCGAGGAAATACTCGATGCCGTTCTCGCGGCACACGCGGTCGATGTCTTTTGCGATCTCAGTTAGGACGAGCTGCAGGCGACGCAGCTGGTCGGATGAGTAGTCCATTAGAACACCGCCTCTTCACCGTTTGCAAGACGTTCGTAAAATGATTGGAGGCGCAGCGACGTCGCGGCGATGTCGAACCCTCCAGCGCGCACCTGCTCTACGCAATCGGCCCTCGGCTTAACCTTCGCATCCACATAGGCTTCCCATGCATTTTGAGCCCAGCTTGCCGCACCATCCTCCAAAGGCAGATGGCGCACGCGATCCGATACGACCGCATGCTCGGGAACGCCGGTGGAGACGATGCAGGGAAGCCCCGCCGCCTGAGCCTCCACCGCTGCCATGGCAAGCCCCTCTTTGACCGAGGGGAAAACGAACACGTCCATCGCCTTGAGAAGCGCAGGCACGTCGTCCCTCACACCCAGGAACTTCACGGAATCGCCGATGCCTATGGCGTCAGCACGCCCCCTGAGCTCTTGCTCAAGCGGACCCCGTCCGATCAAGAGCAGAATCGCGTCGGGTATGCGCTCCTTCAGCAACGAGAAGACCTCGAAAAGGAACTCGTGATTCTTCTCGGGGGAAAGACGGCCCACATGGCCGAACACCGGTTTCCCCGCCAAGCCAAGCCTCTCCTTGGCAGCACGATGGCCCTCCTCGTCGCAACGGTACAATTCCACGTCGATGCCGTTGTCGAGGATCGCGAAGCGATCCCCTTCGACCACCTTCTCGCCGAAGCGGTCGATTCCCGCCTCTTTGGAACAGGCGAAGAACCAATCGGCGATATTGCGGGTCGGATGCGCGATCAGATCGAAGACCAACCCCTCCACACCCGGCAGGTAGTTTTGGGCGTGGCTGTGGGCTATAGCGACACGTCCTGCGCGTTTGGCTTCTTTGAGGTAGATCGCCGCCGAGCTTCCTATATGGCCATGGACGATGCGATGCTCGGGATGCTCGGCAAAATGCCTCCTGCAATCTTTTTTGTAGGTGATCAGGTTTGCCCCGGTGAATCGAGGGGCACGGTATATCCTGCCCCCTATATCGAGGATCTCCTGGTCGTAATCGCATTCGCGTTCTTCGTGCACAAGAAAGTCGAACTGCATGCGGCTCTTATCGACGGCGCGGTACAGGTTCATCACCATCGTCTCGGCGCCACCGCGGTCCATCGCGCCGATGACGTGAAGCACTCTTATCACGACCCCACGCTCTCCTTCCTTTTGCTGCGGCGCCTCGGACCATCCTTCAGAGCATGTGCCAGGAAAAATGCCAGCACGATCACACCTAGGATGCAGGCACCGGAACCCGCGAAGCTCACCCCGTTCATATCCCAAATGTTCACGCAGAAGACGCTCAAAGGGATGACCGAGACAAGCGCGACGACATTGCCGATGAAGTACGCCCTGAAGTCACGCAAGGCGATGAGAAGGTCTCCGATGAACCAGAGAAACGCCGTGAGCATCGTGGACAGAAGAACCGGCTGAAGCAGATACACGTACGAGACGATGCTCTCGCCGAACAAAAGCTGAAGCACCCACGCGCCGACGAATTCTAAGGCGATGGCACATGCGACAGCCACCATTACGATCGCTCCCGAAGTTCGGGCTAACAGCTTGAGGAAGCCGCGTCGATCGCCGTCGAGATGAAGGCGCGTGAACACATCAAGGAATGGGCCGTACAGATACATCGCCCCCATTTGGATCACAAGCGCAGGAGCGGCGACGGATGAGTAAATGCCCAGCGCCGCCTCGCCGGAAACAAACGCAAGGTACTGCTTGGGCACCGTGAAGATGGCGCTGGCGGCAAGCGATGCCAGAACGGCGGGGAAAGACGTCTTGAGGAAAAACCACGCCTTGGCCCTCGAAAGGGAGAAGCACACCTTCTCGAACTGGGAGACCTTGGGCTTGTCGAACAGCAGCATCACCGCAAGCGCAGCTATCGTCATCGCGACGATCGCGAGGTTCAGATCCTGCGTCACGCCGAAAACGACGGCGAAAGCCGCCAGAGTGGAAGCGCCTTGCGCCATGAACGATTTGCCGATGTAGTCCATGCGCCGATTCTGCTGGTCAGTACCGTGGAAGATGTCTATGACAAGTCCGACCGCCTTGAAAAGATAGAACAACGCCACTGTGGCCAGCGTGTAAGTCGCGCAGGTGAAGAACGCGTACACCATGCATGCGACAAACGCGATGGCAAGGGTCAGGCAGCGGAACCCCAGATACTCCCCCAACGTGTTCTCGTGATTGATATCCGAGATTTGGTAGGTGCCCATCTTGTAGTTGGCAAACGTGCCGAAGATACCCACCACCGACATGGCAAGGGACAGGACGCCGGCGGCGTCGTAGCCGTCGGACAGCCTTACGACCAAAACCGTGGTGAGCCACTGGCATCCCAAATACGTGAGGGAGCCTGCGGAGTTCCACAGAACGTTCGCTTTATCGGAAAGCGGAGCAGGCTTGCCAGCCTCCGCACCCGTCATCTCGGAAGCAACCGAAGCGCTTCCCTCTTTCTTGTCGATCGCCATTAGTGGACCGTTTTCCCCAAGGCGATCACAGGCGATACGCCTCGCATGTGTGGATCGGTCGGCTATCCTCCGGAGGAGGCGTCTGCCAATCGCCGTACTCGATGGTCAGATACTCCTCGTATCCTTTCGGAGCATAGAACACGCGGTCTTCGAACGGCATCTCGATCGGCTCGAACAACTCGATTGGAAACAGCTTTTCCGGCTTCCCCTCGCCAAGGAAATCCGCCACGAGGTCCGATTCGTGCGCACAGGCTCCGCGCGCGTTCTCATCGAGCCTACGGGAGTATTTCACAGGATCAAGGCCTTTGACAAACGGACAGACGACACGCTTAGCTAACTTGACGATCGCACTTGATCCGACGGAAGGATCCGCCAAAATGAAGCTTCTGAGCAGGCCCGTTCTCGCATTGGCACTGAACGCGCGCTTGAATGACGCCTTGTCGGAAGGGTCGACGTAGTCGAGGGGAAAGATATCGATCCAGACCCCGTTCGAACGGCTTTTCTCAATGAAGTTCTCGTACACCTTGGTGGAGGAATCCGTCATCTTCGCGAAGGGGAAGATCGATTCTCCATCGCGGTACGAGATGAGCTTATATCGATCGACCTGGCACCATTCGTCGAATCCCGCCATGAAGCGCTCGTAATCCTCGCGCAACATGACCACATCCATATCGTCATCCCAAGGAATGAAACCGCCATGCCGGACCGCGCCAAGAAGGCTGCCGTAGCCGAGAAAGTACTTCACATCGTGCTCACGGCAAATTCGGTCGAGCTCATCCATAAGCTCGAGCTCGATGCCCTTCATATCTTCGACCGTAAGCCGCTCCATATTCGAAAGCACCCCCTGCCGTCAGCCCGCAGACCCGAAGCCCTATCGATCGCCGCGCGCATCACGCGCAACGTCGCGGGCCTCCTCTTCGCGCTCCTCCAGATCCTCCAACGCTTTTTGCTGCGTGAGCAGCGCCACGCGTGCGCGGAGCTTGGATATCTCAACCGTGGTCAGGAACTCTCGGATCACGAGCACGGCAATAACATACAGAAAAACGAAGTTGGAGGGCGATTGCACCTGCAGCAGATCCGAGAGGAAATACGCGATCTGCGGGAAGATCGCCAGCAGCACCAAGCTGGCGGCGAACAGGAACCAAAACGTCGAATCGGCGATCTTGATCTCGGACTTGCGGATCTTGCGCAGGATGTAGGCGAAAACGCATACCGCGCCGATGATGAGCACGATTGTGAACACGGCGCTCACCCGATCTTCCTTCTAAACCACTGGACCAGCAAGATGGAGATGCTCATACGCAGCATGTAGGAGACCGACTTGGTGAAGTTCAAGTAGCTCTCGCCCGCCGTGCGCTCGCGCATCTCGACCTGCACCTCCTCCACCTTGAAGCCGTTGCGCATCAGGTACGAGATGGTGTCAGGTTCCGGACCGTAGTCCAGCTCGTCGGCGAAAAGCGGAATGAGACGCGCGTTGAACAGGCGCATGCCCGAAGTGGGATCCTGCACCTTCTTGCGCGTGGTCAGCAGGATCATCGCCGTGATGAGAGCCGAACCCACCATGCGCGGAGAGAAGGGCTTTTTGCAGTTGGCGAAACGCGACCCGATCACCACATCGGCGCCCGTCTCTTCGGCACGCTCGAGCATCTCGGAGATATAGGCAGCGGAATGCTGCCCGTCGGCGTCAAACTGGATCGCGTAGTCATAGCCGCGCTCCTTGGCGTATTTCATCCCCGTCTGGAACGCACCCGCCAAACCCAGGTTGACCGGCAGCGACAGGTAATGGTAGCCGCGCTCCTCGCAGATCTGCGGAGTGCGGTCCTTCGACCCGTCGTTGACGATGACGTAGTCGACCTCGGGAGCGTTGGAGCGCAGATCCTCGATGGTCGAAACGATGTTGTCTTGTTCGTTGTACGCCGGTATGACGGCGAGCACCCTTTTATCCATGATTCGGACATTGTACCCCACGATGCGCCTACGAGCACGCATCCGCGGGCTCCCCACCAAGTCCGTACAAACAAAAGCAACCGATCACCGACGGGAAAACCGCAGAAGAACCTTCTTCATCGCAGCCAACCGCGAAACGCTTCGCCAGTATCCGTTCTCGTCGGATGCCTTCAATCTATCGAACGCCGATGACCAGAACCGCCAGACCACTGCGCCCATGTTCCTAAGCTTCGATTGCGGGACTCTCTCGCAAAACGCAGCCAGATGATCGTCCTCGAACAGCTCGGATATCTCCGATTTCGCCCGGGACGTCGGCAGAAAAACCGCTGCCATCATGGAGATGTACAGCGCATCGGCGACGCAACGCCAGGCAGCATAGTCCCTCGCCTCGCCGTCGAGCCGTCGAGAATCCCAGGCGGCGAACGTCCGCCGAAGCGCCGAAATATCCCCCTCCCGATACGTTCTGGTCGTGCCGGGCGTCGAGTTGTCGCACCAATGCGTTGCCACCGGAACGAACAGCACATTGAAATCGGCCGAGGTCAAAAGATCATGCAGAAACAGTATGTCCTCGCCGTATTTCAGCCCTCGCTCGAAGGAAACCGATCCGGATGATATAAGCGAACGACGTATGAGCTTTGTGCAGGAGCTTTGGCACCATATCGGATCATACGCCTGGAGCGTCTGGCGTTCCGCACTCCCGACGGAAAGCGATTGCGCGATCTCCGCAGGCGCTTGAAGGAACTTCAACGCCTCGACGGCGTTAAGGACCGCCGTTCCGGAAGCGCGGCGCGCCGGCTCCCCATCCATCGCTTCGAACGCATACGTGCCCAACGTGCAGATCAGCGGAGCGTCTGCACCAGACACGTCAAGCGCTGCATCGACGGAACCCGGGATGAGCATGTCATCGGCATCCAGAAACACGACCCACTCGCCCGACGCGACGGCCAACCCCGCGTTTCTTGCGGCGCATCTCCCCTGGTTCGACTGCCGGACAAGTTTCACGCGCGCATCGTTTTCAGCGATGGCCGACATCGCTGCCCAGGTTCCATCAGTCGATCCATCGTCGACGCAGATCACTTCCAAAGAACGCGACGAACAACGCAAAGCGGATTTCAAACAGCGCTCGATCCACCGCTCCGCATTGTACGCGGGGATGATGACCGACAATGCAACATCGTCATCGCAATTGGGACAATAAGCAGTTGCATCCATCCTCGATCTCCTTATATGCGCTGTGCATTCCCCCTTACTATGATGCATCTACTTAAGCAATCGCCCAGTTTACATGCAAGACCCAAAAAACTATCTCCGCGGAAAGGAAGGCAGGCGCCGCGCGGGACAAGACCGCTACCCCCTGAGCCAGTACGCTAGAATGGCAGGATACGGGATGCACCCAATTAATCTGAGAAAGCAAACCCGCCTTTGTTAGAAGGGCCACCATGAACGACGCTCCGACAATCTGCCTTTTCTCGTCACTCTACCTCCCCACCATGGGAGGCGTGCAGACCTACACGGCCAGCATCGCGCGCGCGTTTCGCGAGCACGGCTCCAGGGTGATCATCGTATGCTGTGCGCTTCAGGCGGAACCCGGCCTTGTTGTCGAAGACGGGATCGAAGTTCTCCGCCTACCCTGTCGCCCGCTGCTCGGCGGACGCTACCCCGTCCCTACCGCCGCGCGCGACCAATGGAAGTGGCTGGAATCGCAGCAGATCGACTATATCGAGGTACACACACGCTTCTATCCTCTGTCGGAGCAAGCCCTTGCCTTCTCGGAGCGCAAGGGTATCGTCCCGGTGCTTCTGGAACACGGATCGGCGCATCTCACCATGGGGAGCGCCATGGTGGATAAGGGTGTTCAGGCAGTGGAGCACTTCATGACGCGCCGATGCCTGCGCCATCCCGCCGCATTCTATGCGGTTTCCAAGAAGGCGAGCCGATGGCTCGGCCACTTTGGGATCTCCTCGTGCGGGGAGCTGCCGAACTCGATCGACGCCGATGCGTATGCGTCCGAGGCATCGGATCGCAACTTCCGCCGAGAGCTCGGCGTTCCCGAAGATGCGCTCCTTGTGGCCTCGGTGGGTCGACTCGTCCCCGAAAAGGGCGTCTTGGCCATGGCGGAGGCGTCCAAATCCCTGGACGGCAAGCGGGTCGTGATGGTACTCGGCGGCGACGGACCGTTGCTTGATCAGCTGAAAGCGGCTGAGCATGACGGCTTCCACGTGCTAGGACGGCTAACGCGCCCCGACGTCGCCGCCCTGCTCTCCCAGGCGGACCTCATGTGCCTCCCCTCGCGATCCGAAGGGTTCGCCACGTCGCTGCTGGAAGCCGCCGCGTGCGGCACGCCCGCACTCGTCACCGACGTCGGAGGAACCGACGAGCTTATCCCCGATGAGCGCTTTGGAACGATCCTGTCCAATATGGGGCCCGACACCTTGGCCGAAGCGTTGAAGCGGATATCCGACAATCCCGAAACGCTCGCCGTACAGGGGCGCAATGTCGCAGAACGGGTAAGGGAGAACTTCTCTTGGGCAAAAACGGCCGAGGCGACGCTGCGGGCGTTCAAAGCGGCCCAGCGCAAAAGCTGACCGTAAAGAATCAATCGAGCGCCGTGATGCGGTAGAGCCGCATGTCGTCCTGGGACAGCACGACCTCGAACCCCGGGGTCTCGTCGGTGATGGACAGGATCCCCTGCCAGTTCTGGCCGTCGGAATACGTGAACAGATAGCGGCGCTCGCGCGGTGAATACGACTGGCCACCCTGGTCGAGCAGCAGCACATATTCGGCACCGGTGGCGCGCACCGCCTGCCTGACACCATAGCTGCGCGTGATGTTGGCCAGACCGTCGCGGATGAACTTGCTGTCGCCCTTCTCGTCGGCGCCCCCGTATCCGCCCAGATAGCAGTACATGACTTTGAGATCGTCGACCGCATAGGCGAACGCGCTGCCGTCGTCGGGAACGTTGATCACAAGCGCTCCCTCAGGGAGCATCTCCTTCGCTTTATGGACGAACGCGCGCTCGTCGGGATCGTAGACGTCGTCGCGATCCGCGTCGCACATCCAGTCGAGGTTGGAGATCATATGGGTGAACGCGCCCGTACCGTCCAAGGATCTCGACAAGATGGCATCGGGGCGGAACACCATCGCAAAAGCTAGCGCCGCGATCGCAAGCGAAGCAACGACAGCGACAACGCCATGCAAGCGTCCGCTGCGACAAGGAGCCGACGAACCGCAGCGGCTGATCGCCTCTGCGGACTTTCGCACCGCTGCGGACAACGCCTTCGCGGCCCCCCAAAGACCCAAAGCAGCAAGGGGCATCGCCGCGATCGCGCTCAGGGAGGCGACGCGCAGCGAGTCGGAGTACCAGAAACCGGAGAGCAGCTGCTTGATCACCCCATCATACGCCGCATCCGTGATGTAGATGACCGCGACGAAGAGCCACGAGACGGTCATCCAAAGGTACCTGCGACGGAACAGCGTCACCGCAGCGCCCACGAGCACCAGCGCGGCAAGCGCGTACTGAGGCGAATCAAGGCGGTAGGACAGGGTGAGCACATCGTCCACTGCCTCCATCGGAGAGCGAAGCGGAGGCCAGTAATACGACGTGACACCCTTGAGGAAGGGTAGGTTGAACAAGGCCACCCACGCCGCTGCCGCCAAAACGACAAAGCCAACACACAGCAGCAACTTGCGCGCGATGCGTCGCGAGCGGCAAAGCCCGAGGCTATCGATCCACTCGGAGATGCGGGAGACGCAAAACGCGATGAGCAACGCGGCCGCCGCGAACACCGCGTTGGGCTGGGTGAAAGCGCAGCTTGCAACACCCAGGACGAACAGCGCTGCCATGGCGACGCGATCCGAACGCCGCGCACTCATACGGAACACCGCCATGAACGCCGCCATCAGGACGGGAAGCAGTGAGAACCCCAGCATGTTGGGATACAGCGGCCCGAAGATGAGCATTGCCCAGGGAAACGCCGTGAACGCCGTGCAGACAAAGGCGCCGAACGGCACCACCGAAGGTCGATCGACAAACGCGGTGCGCATGAAGCAGTGGAAGCTGATCGGCAGCACGAACGCCGTGGTGGCGAAGTTCATCGCATTGTTGGCCGCCGAGGCCGAAACGCCGCTGATTTGAGCGGCCATGGCGGCGATGCAGTTCCACCCGGAAGGATAATACGACGAATAGCCGAACGGATCGTACGCGTCGTCCGCGGGAGACGAGTAGATGGTGTTCTCGAGCGAGGACCAGTTGCCCCACTGGAGATAGCTGTAGGTGGTGCCCAGATGGTGGAGGTTGTCGTACTCTTGGACGAACGCATCGGGAGTAGCCATCGAAGTGCCATACACAAGCGCCGAAACGGCGATTCCGACAACGACGTAAAGCACCAATGACGAGGGCTGAAGCCATCGGCTGCTGGATAGAGAGCGCCCATGCGCCTCCCCCGCATCAGCGCGCGAGACGAAGTCGAACAGGTCGGCAGGATTAGAGCAACAGCGGGCAAACCTCAAGGCCAGCAAAGCCGCGCCGATGACGGCAACGGGAATCCCAAGCGTCGCCCACGAGCTCGCGATGCCCACCTTGGCGTAGACGATCGCCAGCAAGCTGTACGCGGTCACGTCGAGCACAGCCGCAAACGGAATGGCAGCAAGCCACGAGAAGCCCGCCCCGCGCAGCAGCAAGCACCCGGGAAGGTACAGAAACGCCGCGCACAGCGCAACGGTTATGCCGAAGTCGAACCACATGAGATGCCAGTCTTCATTGCTTCACTTTGCCGCAGAGCACGCGACAAACCCTACGGCAGCCTTATAGGTGAATCGATTTGCATCCGCAGCACGCAGCAGCACCCCTCATTCGTTCCTCGCAGTTGACGCGGCAATGGCAAGTATACCGGCAATTCAGCAGCGAGGAGGATGTCGCCAACCAAAATGGATGCCGACACAATATAGAATATAAAGGCTATCGGAACCCCTCCGACAGAAGTCAAAGGTATCGCAGCTATAATGCCTCTCTGACCCGAACGGATTTATTTGTATTCTGAAGGATCATCATGTGGTTCATGTTCTGCTTGTCGTTGGCGCTTATAGCCGCCCTGCTCATACTGCCCGGCACAATCGTATTAGTCGCTGCGGGGATGCCGAGATGCTCCGGCGTCGCATGCTCTCCCCTCGTATCCGTCGCTCTCTATGTTGTGGCAGGAGTGTTAACTGATGCGATAGGCGCCCACGGCGTCGCACCCCTGCTGCTTTGCACCTCAGCGCTCACAATCGTCATTGCATTCCCCGCGCGAACGCTACTGGTCCTCGCAGAAAGAAAAGGCGCGGACATCCTGCGGTGTGATATCGATTGGAAGATCCTTGCACTCTACATTGTCGCCGGGATGCTCATAATGGGCTTCCTGTTCGTGAAGAACCTCGATGGCGCAGATTCATTCGTCCAGTTCGGCGACAACGACTCACATCTAAACCTTGTCAATAGCATCGCTGCCAGCGGAAACTATTCAACGCTTTCGACCACCGCGTATCCCGACACGCTGCCCAGTGAGCAGATTCCTTTCCAGGATCAAGGATACTATCCTGCCGGATGGCATATCGTTACCAGCCTTCCCGTCTCCCTACTCGGAGCGCCTGCAAGCCTTGCGGAAAACGCGTCCAATTATGTCTTCACCGCCATCGTTTACCCGATGGGCGTTTCAGCGCTCATGCAGATCGTCTTCAAGGAGCGCAAACCCATCATCTACGCAGGCGCAGTGTTGGCAATGGCATGCGTGGCGTTTCCGCTCAGGCCGTTGGTGGTCCACCAGATTTATCCGAGCATTGCATCATTCGCTTGCATCCCCGTCACGGCATTCGCGCTTATTCAGTGCTATACGAAACGCATTGACAGCGGCAAGCGCATCGTTAGTCCATTATGGATCGAATGCTCGATCCTTTGCCTCGTGGGGATCGCCCTCATTCATCCAAGCACGGTTTTCGCATGCGGAATTCTATTTCTCCCTTATATCCTTTTGACGATCATCCCATCAGCATGCAATGCCGCTTTCAATGACAAGAGGAAGCGAACTATAGCGACCATAGCGATCACGGCAGCTTTCATTGTTTTCGCTTGCGCTCTTTGGATGCTTCTGCTGAATGCGGGATTCCTATATTCGCTCACTCACTTCCTTTGGGATTGGACCGTGGATCCCCTTTCTGCCTTAACATTCACCATCACTCTGGGATTGAGGCTTCAAACCCCTCAATATCTTCTCGGAGGCGCTTTCGTCATCGGTCTTGTTTACTGCCTGAGCAAGAAAGACTACCGGTGGGTAGCGGTAAGCGCTCTGCTGTTCTGTACGATCTTTTTCGCCAATGCATGTGGAGATCCTGAAATCAAGCGACTCTTCGCAGGATTCTGGTACACAGATCCCGAAAGGACTTCCGCCCTGGTAGCCATCGCTGTTGTCCCAATCACTTCAAGCGGCATTTATCTGGTTGCCAAAGTGATATCCCTGCCCTTCTCAAATCTACCTCGTTTGCATAGCCGAACCTCCTTTGTGATGGGGTCATGCCTCATCGCTGTGCTGGTGATTTTTGGATACGTCAATTTCAAATCCGCCCGCATTTATAACCCGGATGAGCTGACGTCGTTCGGAATAACCGAAGCCGAATTGGAGCTCGCAAACATCCCAGAGCACAGCCTTCTTTTAGACGCCGAGGAAATGTCGTTTGTGCAAGAAGTTCGAGAAACGGTAGGCGAAGACGCCCTTATCATCAACATGCCATACGACGGCAGCGTATACGCATGGGCTGCCGGCGGTATCAACACCTACTACAAATCGCACTTGAACGAATCTCGCGAAACGGAGGAAAGCCTTGTCATCAGAAACGACCTCGACGAGATCGCGTCCGATGACGAGGTAAAAGAAGCCGTAGAGAAGACAGATGCTCAATACGTCCTCAAGCTTCATCAGGATCCGAAAAGCAACTACGATAGGAACGAATGGGATTCCAGCGACTGGGCGGGCATCGATTCGATCACAGACGAGACGGAAGGATTCCGAGTCGTATTGAGCGACGGCGATCTGAGGCTCTACGAGATAGCGATCGACTAGCCTGCTGATAATAAAGCGCGACGAGCCTCGCAATGAGGCTCGTCGCAAAAGAGCACAATGCCGGGTCCGAGGCCTTTCTCCTCGAAATTGCCGTCTATTTCCTCCCCCGGACCTTCCTTACCGCCGCTTTGACCATCTCGCGACGACGGGATCCGTACGGCATGATCGGATCGATGAACTTCCTCATCGGATTGTTCTTGTCAATCGCATACTCATGATCATCGTAGTAGTTATCGTCTTCAGCCTGCCCGCAGAACATCCTGACAAGCCTCTCGTAAAACGGCGTCTCACGCGCATACTTCCAATAGAGGGCCGATCGATCGCAATGTTTGAACTTCCACGGCTTCTCGAATCCGGCGTAATGCGTGATCAGCTGATCCCCACGCGAAGCGAGAAACGCCTCGTATGCCTCACTGGGAGCATACGAGAACACATTGGCGATTCGCCCCGCACAGTCTGTCATCACGTTCCAACGATAGTCGAGGAAATGGACTCTGCCCTCGCACTCGGCGTTGAGAATATCCTGATCATTGTAGATATAGCGAGGATCGCTCGCGAATTTCAACCACTCCTCGACGGAATGGAAGGCTCGCAGTTCGGCAGTGTTGAGCACCAGCACGCCAGCCTGGAAATACGAATAAGGATCTTTCATCCCCAGAACAGTCTTCGCGTACTGCATACGCTCCCCGTTTTTCATATTGACATTGCCCAGGAAATCCAGATCGCGCACAGCAGCAAGCAGATTGTCGCCCAGATCCGTCTCGAACAGTTGAGACACATCGCCCTGAACGATCAGGTCAGAATCGAGATAGAGGACCTTGTCGTAGTGAGGCAGCAGCTGCTGTACAAGGAAACGATAATAGGTTTCGATACTGATATGTGCGTTGTTCGTCGATAGTTCAAAAGATTCTACGATGCGGCCCACATCGCAGAAGCAAAGCGACACCTTTCCGGGCTTTGCATAAACCTCGCGCATGATCCGCATATCTTCACCGGAAATGCCCCTTTCAAGTACGAAGATATCGTAGTAGTAATCTGGGGAAGCATTGGCCAGCATTGAATGGATGGTTGCCGCCAGCATGGGAACATAGTTTCCATCTGCCGCAAACACCACGGGCACGATGGGCATAAGGCCAGAATCGCCAGGTGGCAAAAGGTCATAAACCCGATCCGGGCGCTCGAAACGGACGCATTGAAGCTGCTTTGTCTTCCAGCCCGATCCAATGCGATCGTGGTGCTGATAGTAGATATTGAACAGCCTCTCAGAAAGATGCCCCGGAGTACGCAGGGCCTCTTTGCTGTAATGCGACATATCGGTCCGGGCAACAAACTCTTCTAAAATCGGGAACAGCCATGCGCAGTAATCGAAGAAGATATCTTTGCGCATGATGAACATGTTGCAGAAACACGAGCGGTTCCCATCCAAAAAAGCATCCGCGTCCTGGGCATACTCGGGATGCATCTCCTTCAAAATGTCG
The DNA here is from genome assembly GCA_958452575.1 of uncultured Eggerthellaceae bacterium. Classification (GTDB taxonomy): domain Bacteria; phylum Actinomycetota; class Coriobacteriia; order Coriobacteriales; family Eggerthellaceae; genus Aphodovivens. Next base: position 43,077 of record CAUDUM010000001.1, on the reverse strand, counting down.
ATAACCCTATCAAGATCGGCATCTACGAGACGTGGTGCCGCATGGTATTGCGCACGGGGCGTTCCAGCATCTCCCGGGAATTTTCGCAGATCCTTGATCTCGGTAGTGATCACATCGTATTGCCTGACCATCTTCTCGATCGAGGCATCGTCAAGGCAGTATTTTTTCTGAGTTTCCTCGTCGATATATTCATCGATGATCTCGCCATACACGTTTTCCGAGTGGCGCACCGGGGAAAAATCGAAATAGCGACGATAGTGGCAAAATCCATAGTATTCCGCATCGACGTTCTTCCATGCCCAATACTGTGTGGTCAACTCGCAGTACATGGGATTGAGATCCGAGATATTCTCGCCTCGATCATCGTGGAAAGTACCACCAAAACGGAAAGGCGCCTTCGCAGACCCAACTTGAACAGGCTGAAGTATTCCGCTATCAAAATAGTCGGCATCTTTATGCGTGGAAACGAATATCCGAATGTCGCTGCGGCTCTCGTTCTTTAAACGCCGCCTATTTTCAAGCTGATCCAAGTAATAATCCGCAGTACGAGAAAACAGACGATAGGAGTCCCGATCGTCATCGCCTTTTTCGACCAGCTCCTCGGCGAGGCGCTTCCACGAAAGAAGCATGTCATGGCGTGCTTCATCGTAACCGCCTGCTATCAAACCGTAGGAATCGTCGCGAACAAAACGCATGACCTGAGCGGCAACCTGTACGCCCCCGATAACGGATGCGAGTTGCCGAGCTGCTTCAAGCTTGTACTCATCTGCAACGCGCTCATGCCATTCGTTCGCAAGCGCCTCGATTAGTTTGTCTTTCAAACCAGCAGCAGACATTTCTATGCGCTTGCCCCTGCCCGACGCATAAGCGCACGTAGCTTCGTAGCATTTTTTAAATCGACGCACCGACGAGAGAAACTCGTCTACGGATAGCTCTTTAGAACCCGTAACGCCTCTACCAAGGTTATACCGATACACGACGATATCGTTGTCCGTTTCCTCCGTCCGCGCCATGCAAGCCATCACAAAATACTCGTAAGCATCTTCGGCACGTTCTAAACGTTCGTCGATCATGCAATCAAACGCCCGCTTTGCCAAGGCACTTGGAAACGCCCTTTGCGTCACTCGCCAATCATGAACATAGCCATGACCAGGATTGAACGACGCTTCAAGAATATCGGAGTCACGCAATGCGCCAAACGGAGCATTAGCCGCATCAGAAAACGACTCAGCGGTCACCGGATCAACTCCCTCGACAGGAATGATTTCCATTCCAAAATGAAGCACGGAGCCCTCTGCCCCAAGAAGTCGACAATTGAGCTTCTCCAAACTTCCTGGCACCATCTCATCGTCAGGATCCAAGAATAAGATGAACTCGCCAGAACACGCAGCAACGCCGGTTTTTCTCGCTAGGTGAAGACCCTCATTCCGCTCCTTTTTCACCACGCGAATTCGCGCATCTTCGCGGGCAGCATTCTTTGCGATCTCCAAAGATCCATCCACGCTAGCGTCATCGACAACTATGACCTCCCAATCGCAAAATGACTGATCACGAACGCTCTGCAAAGCGGAATTCAAATAGCAAGCATTACCATAAGAAGGAATCACTATCGAAAAACGAGGCATTGCGGTCGCCCTTCCTCTTAAGATCGTTAACGCTTTGATGGCAATAATAGACCAAAGATCCTTTGTTCCAAGCCGCATGACGGGTCTTGCCAGCTAAACCCCGAACAAGCCCACAAGAATGCCGCTCGAAATTGCATTGTCAGTAGCACACCCGATTGCAACGGCTCTGCCTTTTTCGTGGGTACGCCAAGCGGGATTCCCCTCCTATCTCCGAACCGGTAAACTTAAGAGGTTTGGATTCACATTATTGGGAGCACTTACCCACGGGATGCTCGCGAGCCCTTTTGGAGGATTATTCGCATGGCAATGGACGCGACTTCGAAAAAAGCGTTCGAGCGAAACTGGTTCACGCTCACCTCGCTCATATCACGCGACTTCAAGCTCAAGTACCGTCGCAGCGTGCTAGGCGTGGTTTGGTCGGTTCTCAACCCGCTGCTGATGATGTGCGTGCTCGCTGCGGTCTTCAGCTTTTTCCTGCGTTTCGGCGAGATCGAGAACTTCCCCCTGTACCTCATCTTGGGAAATACCCTGTTCGCGGTCATGAGCGATTCGACGACCGGCGCCATGATGTCGATTATCGAGTCGTCATCCCTGATCAAAAAGATTCGCATCGAGAAGATGATCTTCCCTCTCGAAAAGGTTCTTTTCGCGGTAGTCAATTTCTGCTTTTCGCTTATCGCGATTGTTGCCGTCATGATCTTCTTCAGAGTCGTTCCCACGCCCAACATCCTCTTCCTGCCGCTTCTGCTGATCTACGTTCTTGTGTTCAGCGCGGGATTGAGCCTTTTGCTTTCCGCGCTCGCGGTGTTCTTCCGCGACGTCTGCCATCTGTGGAGCGTCGTCATCACCGCTTGGACGTACGCCACGCCGCTTTTCTACCCCGTCAGCATCCTGCCTGAATGGATGGTGGCGATCGAGCAGTTCAACCCCATGTACCACTACGTCACGTACTTCCGCGACATCGTGCTGTGGGGCCAAAACCCCGGAATACAGGAAAATCTGCTCTGCCTGCTGTTTGCCGTCGTCACGTTTGCAGTGGGGCTGCTGGTGTTCAAAAAGCTTCAAAAACGGTTCATCCTGTACGTCTAGGAGGCGCAGCGAAGATGAACAACACGTCTTTTCTGGGCACGCTCTCGATGCCTATCGACGACCCCTCCGCCAAAACCATGATCAAGGTTGACCATGTCACCATGATCTTCAACATCGCAAGCGAGCAGCTCAATAGTCTGAAGGAGTACGCGATCGCCCTCACTAGGCGTGAATTGCGCTTCAAAGAGTTCCGGGCTCTCGATGACGTCTCGTTCGAAGTCAAAAAGGGCGACGTGTTCGGCATCCTGGGCACCAACGGCTCGGGCAAATCCACCATGCTCAAGATCATCGCCGGCGTGCTCGAGCCTTCCAAGGGCAGCTGCGCCGTCGAAGGCAGCATCGCACCGCTGATCGAACTCGGCGCCGGATTCGACCTGGAGTTGACCGCGCGCGAGAACATCTACCTCAACGGCGCGCTGCTGGGCTACTCGAAAAAGTTCATCCAGGAGCATTTCGACGAGATCGTCGAGTTTGCCGAGGTGAGGGACTTCCTCGACATGCCGATGAAGAACTACTCCTCGGGCATGGTCGCCCGCATCGCATTCGCCATCGCTACCGTCATCGTCCCCGACGTGCTGATCGTCGACGAGGTGCTGTCGGTCGGCGACTTCCTGTTCCAGCAGAAATGCGAGCGCCGCATCCAGTCGTTGATCAACGACCACGGCGTCACCGTCCTGATCGTCTCGCACAGCAACGAGCAGATCGAGAGGCTCTGCAACAAGGCCGTATGGATCGAAAAGGGCCATCTGCGCGCCATCGGCGCTGCCAAGGAGGTATGCGACCTCTACCGCGCCATCGGAGGTCGTCCCGGATCCCCCGAAGCGGAAAAGACCATCCTCGAAGCTGTCGACATCGATCTGAAGCTTCCCGCAAACATCCACAGCTGCGTGTTCGGTGAGAACTTCTACGGAACAGCAACTGCGCTCAACAACCTTGCGGATGCCCCCCGGCACACCTACATCCTCACCAACGGCGAATCCGAGCGCGAAGGAAGGATTGCCTGCAGCCTTGCGGGGCTTCTTGACGCATCGCTTGCCGCCACCCGCTCCGAGCAGATCCCCGATATTCTGCAGCAGGAGCTTCGACACGAGGAGCCCAGCGAGATCATCGTTCTCGGGGACGAGAGCCGTATCAAGCAAAGCGTCATCTCGGAGCTCGAGTCGCTCTGCCCCCATGCGCGGATCCACCGCATCGAGACGGGTGAGGATGTCTACGGCATCGACGCATATCAACTTGGACTCGAAACGGGTGAGCAATGGGGCGATGCAGCGATCCTCGCGCGCGACGGTTTCGACGCTGCGATGATCTCCCTTTCACCTTTCGTATACGCCAAAAAGGCCCCGGTGTTTTATCTCGACGAGAAATCTTCCGACCAATCTATCGGGGAAGCCCTTAACGCATTCGACGAGATCATAGCGGTGGGCTTCGACGAAGATAGCCTGCCGAACGATCTCGTAAACGAAGCCTCGCACAAAATCGTCTTCTTCCCCAAAGCGGATCCTTGCGGGACGAACGACGAAGTCAACCGTTGGCTGAAAACCTCGCACAACTTCGGCGGCGCATCTGGAGGCGAGCGCACCGCCCTGATCACCGACCCGTATTGCGAGATGGACAACAACCTGATCGGACCGCTTGCTGGAAGATTGCAAACGCCGATCATCCTGATCAGCATCCAGAGTCTCGACGAAGTTGCTCACGGTATCGAACTCTTGAAGCACATGGAAGAGCCTCCCGGCCATCTGCTGTTCCTTGGCAGCTCATTGCGCTACACGGATTTCGACAAGACGCTTCTGTCCAAATCCCTCTGCTCCAACCCGCGCTTCAAAGAGGGCGAATCCGGAGCGGATCGATGAGAAGCATCCCCATCCGCCTTTCCTCGCGTTCTTTGAGGGATGGCGTTTCGGACGACAGCAGTGATGCCTTGGCTGTGAAGACAGTCGACGACGTCGTCGATCTGGCAAAGAGATATTGGGGCAACCCGAGAGCGGTGGCGGCCGCCATACGCTCGGGGGACCATACCCTGTCGGCATCCGATGAGATTCGAACGGTTGCCGTATATTACTGGCAGCTGGGATGCGGCGGAGCCGACGAAGTCGCCCGAACCCAATTGGAGACCCTTGCAGCTCTCGGTTTCAATACCGTCTTGATCACCGACAACCCCGTTCCCCAAGGCACGCTCGACGAGCTGGGGAACCCTCCCCACTGCCTGCTGACCACCTCCCAAGGCATGCGCCCGGAGGAGTACGCGAAGCGAGCGACCGCCTTCGATCGCTGCCTAGCTGACAACCACGTCGACGCGTTGATCTACAACCAATGGCTTTGCGACACCGCATTGTGGGAAATGCTCATCGCCAAACTGCGCAGCATCCCCGTTGCGGTGTGCATGCACGGCGTCTACTCGTTCCCCCTGATCGAACTTTGGAAAACCGCAGACTTTGCAAAAAGGCTCGTCGAACTGCCGAGTACGCTGTCCTTAGCTGAGGCCGTCATCTGCGCCAGCACCGCTGACAAGGCGTTTTGGAGCAGGAGGAACCCGAACGTGTTCCTCACCTGCTACAAATCCCCTTTCGCGCTGGATGCGAGCGAAGAGAATCGCAGAGCAGCTGGCCAAAGCGCCCTAGACCCGAGCGAAACCGACAGCAAGTGCGAGAATGCGGCAGCAAGCGCCCCTCGCATCGTCTGGATAGGCAGGATCGCAGAAGAGAAAAGGCCTCTCGATGCGGTGCAGATCCTCGCAAAGGTGAAGCAGCGCGTCCCCGATGCCGTACTCGACATGGTCGGACCGGGAGAAGGCGACTGGGCGGAACGCGTCAGACAAGAGGCCGATAATCTGGGGGTATCAGACTCGGTCATCATGCATGGCGGCCAGAGCGACGTCACGCGCTTCTACGAAAAAGCAAGCTTGTATCTGCATACATCAGCTACTGAATCATACTGCCTGTCGTTGCTCGAAGCGAAATCTTGGGGCCTCCCCTGCGTTATGTACGAACTACCGTTCTTGGAGCTTGCGAAAAACGGAATCCGCGGCGGCGTTGAGTCCGTCGCGCACCGCGATGTCGGTGCCGCCGCCAATGCATGCGCCAGAATCCTCGAAAACCCCCAGCTGCGCATAAAGCTCGGGCAGGCCGCACAAGACGACGTCGCGCCCATCCTGCGCTTCGACGAAACCGCATTTTGGAAAGAAGTCATCGACTCGTTTAAACAGGAAAGGGTTCTTCCCGCCCTCTCCGAAGGAGATTCCCTCGCCGACGATGCTTTCAAAATCTCATACACCAACGCGATCGACGATCTGAGAGAGAGGATCCAGGTGCTTGAGCGAAGAGCAACGGATGCCGAAGCGTCGCTTGACGAAATCCGCTCTTCGACAACGTTCAAAGCGGGCAAAATCCTTCTCGGAATCCCCACGCGGATAATAGACGTAATCCGCGCCCGTCGGTAGCAACCTCCATCCGCAAAGTCCTATACTTATCAGATACGCAGCACGAAAGGACGAATCATGCGCAAACCGGCACTAGCAAGCACCCTTGTCTCCGCCGCCGTAGTGGCATCGATGGTTTTCGCCACGCCCGCATGGGCAACCATCGAGGGAGACCAAACCCCTGCAACCGATGAGGAGATCGCCGCAGCGATAGCCAGCGGAGAAATCCTCACCGAAGACCCCAATGAGGGAGCCGAGGAGTACGGCATCTCCACGTTGTCGGCACGAGGCGTCTATTCTCCTGTATCGATGTCTCAATTTGCAGGAGACGCCATGTACGAGACCGCCGTCTCGCAGGCCAAGGCGGCCTACTCCAGCTGCTCGACGGTCATCCTGGCCGGGCCGGGCGAGGCGTGGGTCGACGCCCTGGCGGCCGCGGGGCTCGCCGGCGGGCTGGACTGCCCGATCCTGTTCACGCAGACGGACTACCTGCACCCCTCGACCAAGCAGGCGCTCGCCGACCTCGGCGTGAAGAACGCCATCATCGTCGGCGGGCCCCTCGCAGTCTCCGACAAGGTCGTCGGCGACCTCAAGGCGGCGGGCGTGTCCCTGAAGGCGAGGCTCGGAGGCACCGACTGCTACGACACCCAGATGAAGATCTACGAGTACGGCGTCGAAAACGGCCTGTGGAGCTCCGGCATGGCGATCGTCGCGACCGGAGGCCATTTCGGGGACACCCTGTCGATGTCCCCCGTCGCCTTCGCGACCAAAACGCCCATCTTCCTCTCGCGCAACGGCGGCCTCGACAAGGCACAGAAGAACGCCCTGGCGGCGGGCGCCAAGGACGGCTCCTTCCGGGAGATCGTCGTGGCCGGCGGCACGCTCGCGGTGTCGGGCGCGACGGGCGACTACCTCAGCTCGCTCGCGCGGGCCAACGGCGGGTCGTTCAAGAGGCTGTGGGGCCAGGCGCAGTACGAGACCAGCGTCGCCGTCGCCGAGTGGGCCGTCTCGGAGAAGGGCTTCTCGTGGAACTCGGCCGCCTTCGCCACCGGCTACGAGCCCTACGACGCGCTGGCCGGCTCGGTGCTGCAGGGCAAGAGCCGCTCGGTGATGCTGCTGGTGGGCGACTCCTCCAGCGCCACCATCTCGGCCGCGGCCTCGCACAAGGGGTCGATCTCCTCGATCAGGTTCTTCGGGGGCAAACTTGCAGTGCAGCCCAGCTCGCGCATGGCAATCGCTGACGCGTTCGGCGCTCCCTACGCCGCCCTGCCTGATTTCAAGGTGTACGTCGATGCAGGACATGGTCAAAACGACACCGGAAACGGGTACTATGCTCCGGGCGCCTGCGCCAATGGATACGAAGAGGCAACCCTCACTAGAGAACTTGCCAATCTGGTCGGCAGTGAGCTTCGAAACACCTACGGGGTCAACGTTTACGTCAACGACAACGGCGGCCCCTACAAGTACCGCCACGCCGAAGCGGTAGAGCTCGGTTGCGACGCTATCGTCTCGATCCATTTCAACGCCGGAGGCGGAACCGGCTCCGAATCGCTTCGCCATAGCTACAACGCTGCCGAGTATTCGCAGATTTGGCAGTTCCAGATCCACCCCTACCTCATCAACGGTGTCGGGTTGACGGATCGTGGCAAGAAAACACAGGAAGTGGCGATTTTGGGTGGACAGCTTCCCGCGACGCTGTTGGAAGTCTGCTTCATCGATAATTGGTCGGACATGAATCAATACCAAGCCCGAAAAGGGGAAATCGCACGACAGATAGCAGCAGGTATCGTCGAATAAAGGAGCAAAAAACGATGACACGACGCTACGAACGCAGCAAAAACGAACCAAAAGCGTCAAGCATTCGCCACTCGGCTCTGTGCTGTGCGCTCAGCACAACTCTGGTCGCCGGCACATGCGCAGCGCCGCTTTCGGCCTTCGCCGATGAGGAGAAGGCCGAAAGCGAGATCACGCAGCAGGAGCCCGCTCAAGTCGAGGACAGCGTCTCCGCGATCATAGCGCCGGATAGCGACTCCTCCACCTTGCTCGACGACGCGGACAACGAAGATTCTGTCGGGACGGATGCCCCCGACGCCGACTCAGTCGAAACGAGTCAGGAAAAAGAGACGGAGGATGTCGAGTCCGACGCTGACGGACAATCGGCTCAGTCTGAAGATGCTGAAGAAACCGCTTCGACATCTATCGATGAATCCAGCGTGACCGGCAGCAACATCACCGACGATCAAATCGCCGAGGCGCTGCATGGCCTCGATGGCGACGCCTCCTCTTCTGCCCGCAGCGCACGCAGCGCGGTATCCACGTTCGCGCTTTCCGGAAGCAACAGCGCCGTGACCTATGGCGGCGCCACCATGTACGAGACCGCCGTCTCGCAGGCCAAGGCGGCCTACTCCAGCTGCTCGACGGTCATCCTGGCCGGGCCGGGCGAGGCGTGGGTCGACGCCCTGGCGGCCGCGGGGCTCGCCGGCGGGCTGGACTGCCCGATCCTGTTCACGCAGACGGACTACCTGCACCCCTCGACCAAGCAGGCGCTCGCCGACCTCGGCGTGAAGAACGCCATCATCGTCGGCGGGCCCCTCGCAGTCTCCGACAAGGTCGTCGGCGACCTCAAGGCGGCGGGCGTGTCCCTGAAGGCGAGGCTCGGAGGCACCGACTGCTACGACACCCAGATGAAGATCTACGAGTACGGCGTCGAAAACGGCCTGTGGAGCTCCGGCATGGCGATCGTCGCGACCGGAGGCCATTTCGGGGACACCCTGTCGATGTCCCCCGTCGCCTTCGCGACCAAAACGCCCATCTTCCTCTCGCGCAACGGCGGCCTCGACAAGGCACAGAAGAACGCCCTGGCGGCGGGCGCCAAGGACGGCTCCTTCCGGGAGATCGTCGTGGCCGGCGGCACGCTCGCGGTGTCGGGCGCGACGGGCGACTACCTCAGCTCGCTCGCGCGGGCCAACGGCGGGTCGTTCAAGAGGCTGTGGGGCCAGGCGCAGTACGAGACCAGCGTCGCCGTCGCCGAGTGGGCCGTCTCGGAGAAGGGCTTCTCGTGGAACTCGGCCGCCTTCGCCACCGGCTACGAGCCCTACGACGCGCTGGCCGGCTCGGTGCTGCAGGGCAAGAGCCGCTCGGTGATGCTGCTGGTGGGCGACTCCTCCAGCGCCACCATCTCGGCCGCGGCCTCGCACAAGGGGTCGATCTCCTCGATCAGGTTCTTCGGGGGAACGATCGCTATCCCTACGAGCATTAGAAATCAGATCGTCGGCGGCCTCGGCATGAACACCACGTACGAGGAAACCGGCATCAGCCTTTCCGCCATGGCAAAGCTGGAGGGCGTCTCCACTTCCTACATCGATCCTTCCAAAGTCAGCTCCAGCAGCTCGGCGTACTATCAGTTCGCCGTTCTCGACCAGGGCTACTCCGGCAAGACGACCGCTTCCCAAATCGATAACTTCATCGCGAAGAACTGCGTCTACCAGGAGTCCAACTACGGCGTGACCAGCACGCTTCGCGGCATGGGCAGCACCATCATCGCTGCAGCCAAGAAGTACAACGTCAACGAGGTCTACCTGCTCTCCCATGCGATCATCGAAAGCGCATGGGGATGCTCGCACCTTTCCACCGGCAGGGTTGACGGCTACAGCGGGTACTACAACTTCTTCGGCATTGGCGCCTATGACGTCGACCCCTACAACGGAGGTGCCGCCCTCGCAAAGAAGCACGGCTGGAACACACCCGCCAAGGCTATCGAGGGCGCAGCGCAGTGGATCTCCCAGAACTACCTGAACAATAAGTACAACCAGAACACCCTGTACAAGATGCGCTGGAACTACACGCAAGCGGCGAACGAGGGAGCGGTTTGGCATCAATACGCCACTGCACCCACCTGGGCAACCGGCATCGCCGGCGTTATGAGCAACTTCTATAGCTATGCTGGCATCTCCCAATACGACACCGGACTCAAGTTCCTGATCCCGCAGTACAGCTAATCCCCGTTCAACCTCCGGGGCCGGAGAGGCGTGCCTCTCCGGCCCCCGACTGGAAGCAGCACAATGAGCGACACCACCCTCACCTTCACCGTAATCGTCGCGCTCTACAACTGCGAGCGTTACATCGCCGAGTGCCTGGGATCCCTGCGTGCGCAGAGCTTCGACAACTTCGAAGCTATCGTCATAGACGACTGCTCCACCGATGACGGACTCCGCGTCGCCAAGACCGCAGTCGCTGACGATGAACGTTTCCGCTTCCTCTCCACTCCCGCCAACAGCGGGCAGGGCGCGGCGCGCAACGTCGCGCTCGAAGCCGCCCGCGGACGCATCGTCGTCCTGCTCGACGCGGACGACCTGCTGGTCCCTCACGCGCTCGAGCATATTGCCGAACGTTTCAATGAGCAGCAGCTTGACGACCTCTACTTCAACGCGGAGTCGTTCTACGAGGATGCAGAAGCGTACAACCGCGTCGTCGAGGACTTCTCCGGCCGTGACAGCTTCGACGGGGTGGCCACGGGCATGGAGCTCTTCACGTTCTTCGAGGATCGCGGCCAGTTCTTCCCCCACGGAGCGCTGCGCGCGGTCAGCCGCAGCCTCATCGAGGACAACGCCATCCGCTTCCCCGAAGGCATCATCCACGAAGACTTGCTGTTCACCCTCCAAACGCTCGTGTGCTCCCAGCGCTCCTCGTTTCTCAACGAGCCGCTGTACCGCCGCCGCATCCGCTCTGGCTCCACCATGGCGTCAAAGCACCGCACGATGCGCAACATCGAGGGGCATCTCGTATCCATCCGCTGGATGAGATCTTGGCTCGACCAGCACGCCGACAACCTCGACCGCGACTTCGTCCGCACGATGGCGCATCGTCTCAACGATTACCTGGACGTATGCGCACGGGACTACCTCTTCGACGTCGAGGGGGGCGACAAGGCCGCGTTCCTCGAAAAGCTATCCGGACGTGATGTGGTCGCGTTCCAGATCGACGTGGCGCAGCGAGCCGAATCCCTTCGCGTGTTCTACGACTCGACAACATGGAAAGTGGGGCACGCCGTGGTTGCCGCTCCCCAGGCGCTGCAGGGCAAACTGAAAGCCGTCCTCAGAAAGAGGAGCTGACAATGGATTCCGATCGCATCACCGCAGAGGAAGCTCGACCCGCCTCGACGAGCCAGGCCGCTCCCTCTCTCTCCGTGGTCCTCACCGTGTACAACATGGGCGAATGCCTTGCGCCCTGCCTCGACGACATCAAAGCGCAGACGTTCCGTGATTTCGAGCTGATCTGCGTCGACGATGGATCCACCGATGGGTCCGCGGATGTCCTCAAGCAAGCCGAATCTTCAGGGGCGTTTCCTTCGTTCAAGCTCATCTCGCAAGAAAACGCCGGCCCCGCCGCCGCGCGCAACCGCGGCATTGAGACAGCTTGCGGCGCCTACCTCATGCTCCTCGACGCCGACGACCGCTTCGAACCCACGCTGTTCGCACGCATGGTCGACGCCATCGAGCAGGCCGATGCCGATATGGCGATCTGCCGCGCCGACGAGTTCGACCACGACAGCGGCAAAAGCCGCTCGACCGGCTGGACCATCCGCACGGAGCTGCTTCCGCAAAACGCGCCAACTTTTGCCGCAACGGATGCGCCCGCCTGCCCCTTCTCGGCATTCATGGGATGGCCTTGGGACAAGATCTACCGCACCTCGTTCATCAAGGGTCGAGAACTGAACTTCCCCGACCTTCCCAACGCCGAGGACTTCCCCTTCGTCTACCAAGCTCTCTGCCAAGCCCAAAGCATCGTTGTGATCGACGAGGTGCTCATCCATCACCGCGTGAAGCGCTCGGGCTCCACCTCCAACTCGCGTCTTGCGGCTCCGATGAGCTTCTACGAGGGCATCGAGATGCTCAAATCCAACCTGCAGGCCCACCCCGACGCATGGCGCAAGCTGGAATGGGGATTCCTCAACTGGGCGCTTAACTACACCTGCTGGAACATCGAGAGCCTGCCTTCAGGCACGCCGGAGCGCGCGCAACTGATCAACGCGCTATTCCAGGGAGGGATGCCGGCCCTGGAACTGGACGAACACCCGCGCTCGTTCTTTTCACTGCACGCCGATGTCGAATGGTGCCTGCGCCGCCTGGAACGCGAACGCGAGACGGGACGTCCCTGCCGCAAGAACCCTTGGGAATATCTCTGGGTCGCTTGCCACCGCATCGGAAAGATAGGGGTTTCGGGACTCGCCGGACAGATCGGCGCGATGATCCGCGACCGCTAGGCCCGCCGCGCTCAGAATCGATCAGGATGGGCAGCGGCGAACTCCTCCGCTCCACACTCGAGAAGCTCCTCCACCAAAGCTCGATCCTCCGGCGCGAACAGCGTCATATCGAGCTCCCGCGCCGCCTGGGCGCGTCCATACTCGCCGTGCATGAGCGCGGCGAACCGTCCGCGTTCTTCGGGGACGATGCGCTCGTAGCACCAGCGGTACTTCCCCAGCTTATCAACGTTGAACCAAGGCAAGAACCGTCTTGCGCGATCAGGGCGATCCCGCAAGAACCGCTCGGCATCCGCCACCTCGTCGACCACGGCGAACGGCTTCTCGGACACCGCCACCGATGATGATCCCGGATTGTCCATCCGGTAATGCAGCAGCGGCTTGCGCAGCAGCGTGCACGACCGTGCGCCAAACCACGCTTTGAGGGTGAAGCCCGTGTCCTGGAACATCGCACCCGGCGTCTCGCGAAAGCGGATTCCCTCGCGTTCGATCATCTCGCGTCGGTAGAGGCCCGCCCAGATCGAAGGGACGGTGCACACCACGCGCGGCATATCCGCCGGGTCGAAGCGCTTGCCGTAGGGGAACCCCTTGTAGCAGGCGAAGCGATGGCTGCGGCCGTCATAATGGGCATAGTAGTTGCACTTCACAAGGTCGCAGTCCAGCTTGGTCGCCAGCGCATACAGCCGCCGCATCATGGAAGGCTCGACGAAGTCGTCCGACTCGACGATGCCCACATAGCGGCCGCGCGCCTCATCCAAACCGCGGTTCATGGTGGATCCGTAGCCGGAGTTGTCCTTGTCGATCACACGCAGGCGGCGATCCCGCTCGGCATATTCGTGGAGGATGTCGCCGGAGCCGTCGGTCGACCCGTCGTCCAGGCAGATGAACTCGATGCCCTGCAGATCCTGCGCCAGCAGGGAATCCAAGCATTGGCGAAGGTAAGACTTAACGTTGTAGACCGGCGTCAGGACCGACACCTCGATGGAATCGCAGCTCATCAGGCTCATCCCCTTCCGAACAACCGGAGCGCGCGCTTCGCGCATGCGGCGAGACCCCTCCGCTCCAGATAGAACCGATACAGCGTGGCCTTCCCCGGCGCAGGCGCCTCCTCGGAACCCGTCAGCCACCGCAGAACGCGCAGCGTCGCACGCCCGAACGGAAGCTCCTCTTCCGCCACATGCCCGTCCTGCGTTCGCGGCAGCACCGCCGACAGCTCCGCGCCGATACGGCCCGCAAGCGAGGCCCGTTCGGCATTGGGAAGCGCTGCCAGATCGAGCGCGACGAACTCCATCAACCATCCGAGCGTCTGCCAGCCGAACCGGGCGAACCATCCTTGCGCGGACCACTCGCGTATGATGAGCACCGCGGCATCGACATGCTGCGCCACGCGCGCGGCGTCGTCGGCCTCCGCCTCCGTCATCGCCGACCCTTCGCGATCGACGCGGTATTCGTAGAGCTCGTCCGAAATCAAGACGGTCTTGCGCGAACGGGGATATGCGAGAAAGTAGAACACCTGGTCTTCGCCGACCGACAGCCCTTCCGGAAAGCGGACCCGCCCGTGCTCCAACAGCTCGCGTGAAAACGCGCTGCGCCACATATAAGGGCGCGAGTTCTCCTTGAAAAGCAGGTCGTCGCAGCATCCCTCGTACACCCTATTGCGAGGCTTCAGGCACTCGACGAGATGCACAGGCGCCGCGCCCTCGGGGAAGCAATGCGCGCCGAACGTGACAATGTCGCAGCCCGTTTCCCGGAACACGGACGCCACCCGCTCGCAAGCGTCCTTGCGCAGAAGGTCGTCACCGTCGAGGAACATCACGATGCCGCCACGCGCCGCATCCAATGCGACGTTGCGCGCCGCCGACACCCCCGCGTTTGCCTGGGAGATGACGCGGACGCGGCCATCGCGCTCAGCGATGCGCTGCAAAATCTCCGCCGACCCGTCGGTCGAGCCATCGTCGACGCAGATCACCTCGATATTCGCGAAAGACTGCGACAACGCGGACTCCAGCGCCTCCTCAAGGTAGCGCTCGACGTTGTACGCGGGAACGACGATCGAGATGAGCGGAGCGGAGGTTGCGCCCTCCCCCGTCGCATGCGCACCAGCTGCGTCGCCCATGACTAGAGCTCCTCTTCTTTACGCTGGCGGGCGATGCGCAGCATCATGCCCGGCCCGCACATCGCCAGATAATGCAGCGCCTTGCCGGCACGCCCCAGCTTGGCGAAGCGGGCGCGTCGCGCATGGTAGGCGGCGGGATCGGCGATGATGCGGCGAAGATCCTGGGCCTTCCAAGGCTCCAGGAAACCCGGGTCGAACTCGCCGCGTTCCACATGCCGCGAGAACTCATCAGCGATACGCTGCATGAACTCGCCTTGCAGCTCGGGCGCCAAGCGCTCGTAGTTCCACATGTAGGCGTCGTACTTCATCTTCATGGCGATGGGCAGCAGGCGCTCCTTGAGCTCCGGACGCGCGTCGAGGAACCTCTGGATCTCAGCGTACTCGTCGCAGACGCAGTACACCTTGCCCGGCGAGTTGACCGACGAGGACTCGTTGTCCTGACGGTAGTGCAGAAACGCCTCCTGCGTGAACACCGCACGCTCGGCGCAAGCAAGCGCCTTGAAGTTGAACCCGGTGTCCTGATACGACGCGCCGGGAGTCTCCAAAAAACGGATGTCGTTGGCTCGAAGGAAGTCGGTGCGGTACAGCGCCGACCAGATTGAGGATTTGCGGTAGAAGACGCGAGGGTCCTCGTCGGGCCTCATGACGCGATCGGCCATGGAAGGCGACACGAATCCGAACAGCTCGTCGCGCGGGCTGGGCTGAGACCAATGCAGATAGAAATCCGCTTTGACGAGCTGCGCGTCGTTGTCCTCCGCAAGCACGAGAAGCCGCTTCAAGGCCGGCGCATCCAGAAAGTCGTCCGACTCGAGGATCGCCAGGTAACGCCCGCGCGCCTCATCGAGTCCGCGGTTCATCGACGCGCCGTAGCCGGAGTTGGGCTTGTCGATCACGCGGAAGCGCGGATCGGACAGGAACCCCTCGATGATGTCGCGCGAACCGTCCGTCGATCCGTCGTTGATGCAGATGACCTCGATGTCGGCGAGCGTCTGATCGCGCAGCGACTCCAGGCACTGGCGCAGGTAGCGCTCGACGTTGTAGACGGGCACCAGGACGGAGACCGCGGGAGCGGCGCATCCGACTTCGCGCGCATCATCGTTCATCGCGGCGCGCTTCATCGTATCGTCAGTTGCATCCATGGAAGGCCCAGTCGCTAGCCAGCAGGAACGATCTGCGGCAACGCGACGATCCCGGACGGATCCTCACCCGCGTCGGCGGTCGCGATGATCTGCTGCCACGTCGCCTCGTCGCGCGTGGCCAGCCACTCGCCCGTCGCCGGGTTGATGTCGCCGCCGTAGGGGCCGGTCGCCTGGTAGATGGTGAGCGAGCCTGCGTTGTCGGCGAAGGAGGTCACCAGCTGCTTGAGCACGTCGGAGCTCATATTAGTCTCGGCGTTGTCCATCAAGGCGGCGACTGCGGTGTCGATCATGCCGGAGTCCTGGGCGACCTTGGAGATCGCAGCGGCCACCAACGCGCGGTCCTGGATCTGACGGCAGGCATCCTGATCGACCGCGAACGCCTTGCGCGTGCGTGCGACCACAAGCGCCTCGGCGCCGTTCAGATCCTGCTGGCCCGCCGCGACCGAGATGTCCTCGCCGCCGACGATGTCCTGCATCTCCATGGTGACGGGCACGTTGACCGACAGGCCGCCGAGCGCGTCGACGAACTTCTGGAACGTGACGAAGCCCAGATCAAAGTAGTAGTCGATCTTGACGCCGGTCAGCAGCTCGACCTGCTCGACGCTCGCCTCGATGCCGCCCGCCTGGTAGGCGTTGTTGAGCTTGGCGGGGCTGCCGTTCAAATCGATCGTGGTGTCGCGCGGAACCGTGATCAGCGTCACCTTGTAGGTCTGCGGATCGATGCGCGCGAGCATCATCGTGTCGGAGCGGGCGTTGCCGTCGGCGTACTCGGATTTGGCGATCTCGACGGTGCCGGTGCGCGAGTCGTTGCCCACGAGCAGCACGTAGAACGGGTCGGCAGGGACGCCCTCGGCGATGTCGGATGCCTCCGTCTCGATCTTCTGGGAGGGCAGCTCGGCAGGCTGGGACGACTGGCATCCCGCCAGCAGCGCCAGCGAGGCGATCGCCGCCGCGAGTATCGCGATCACGGCGAAACGTTTGATGCCCGCATGCTGTTTCTGCTCCATGTTGGTCACACTCGATTCCTAACTCGGGGCCGTTTCGTATCGAAAGCGCTCGACCTTGTCGTCGCGCGTCAGTTGGTCGGCATCATCGGGCCGGTCGCGGTGGACGAAAGATCCATCCCCTCCGGATCGCCGCCGGAGTCGACGACCGACATCAGATCGGCCCATCCCTGGGGGTTCTCGTAGCACAGCCACAAGCCGCCCGCAGCCTCGTTGATATCGCCGTCGGTGGGGCCGCTGCCGCTGTACACCGTCATATCGCCGGAGCCTCCGACAAACGCCGTGGCCAGGGACACCAGATCCGCGGTCTTCATGTCGGTGCCCACGCAATCCGCCAAGTCGAGCACGGTGCCGGGCAGCTCGTAGATTGGCCGATCGAGGGCCTCTTTCAGAATCGCCTCGGCAAGCTGGCGCACGGCGTTCTGGCGGTTCTCGTCCTGGTCGGTGCCGTATTCGTGGCGGGCACGGGCGAATATCTGCGCCTGCTGACCGTTGATCGTCTGCACGCCAGGCTGAAGCGTCACCGTCTCGCCGGTGAGGGCGTCCTGATACGACAGCTCGATGGGAACGTCGACCGTCACGCCGCCCAGCTTGTCGACCAGCGTCTGCAGCTCGGAGAAATGCACCTCGGCGTAATGGGAGATGGGCACGCCCGTCAGCTCGGACACCGCCTCGATGGTGTAGGCGGCTCCGCCGATGTTGTAGGCCTCGTTGATCTTGACCACCCTGCCGTCATCCAAGTGCAGCGGAGTGTCGCGCGGGATGCTCACCATGGTGATCTGGCGATTGGGGATGTCCGCGCGGACGAGGATCATCACGTCGGAGCGCTGGTTGTCGCCTGATTCGTCGGCCTTGCTCGAAGTCCCCGAGCCCTCGCGCGAGTCCGACCCGATCACCAGCGCGTAGAAGGGCTGGTTGAGCTCGGCGGACACCAGGGCATCGTCGATCGCCTGGGTTTGAGACGGATCATCGAGCGCCAGCTTGCTGTCCAGCTGCATCGCGTAGATCCCGAAGGCGGCCCCCACGCCGATGATCAGCACCGCCAAGACGATGGCGATGTTCCTGAGGATCTTACGGCGATGGCGCTGCTTGCGACGCTCGGCGATCAGCGTGGAATCGTGCATAGCGGCGTGCATTCCAGCCTGATGGGGCGCATGCGCAGCTCCGTACTGCTGCGGCGCGTACTGGCCGGGCTGCTGAGAGCCGTAGGGATTTGCGTAGCCCTGGCGATGCGCGCCGCCTCGCGGCACGTTGCGCCGATGCGCCGGGTTGCCGTACCCCCTGCGGGGATCCGACCCGGGGATGCGATCTGTGTTCCTGCGAGCCACGTATGCCTTTCCCTCGCTCGATTGGCCAATAACCATGGTATCGTAGCACACAGCGGCAACCGCCCCGCAAACCCGACAGCATGCACACGGATGCCGGACAAGCGACTGTCGAACCCGGCAAGCCAGCACCTGTTGGCAACGAAGACGGCTGCATTTGCGCAACGCACTTTGACCCATATTGGAGATCGACATGACTTTGACATTCATAGGCGCGATGATCGCATGCCTGGCCGTTCTGTACCTTCCGGGATACCTGCTGGCGCGCTCGTTCCCGTTCTCGCGATTCGCGTCGGCCGCCCTTGCGCCGACGTTCTCGATTCTGGGGCTCACCCTGCTCGGCGTCGCGGCCTATGAGCTTGTCAACCCCTGCCCCGCCCCGGCGCTTGCTGGCGCGTTGATCGCACTCTGCTTGGCGGTTTATCTGATCTGCCGGATCGTCAGAAACGTTACGGCGAAGGCAGGCGATCGCTCCTCCTCCGAGAGCAACGATGCCTCCAACGTCCGCGCGAACCGGACGCCTTCCACCGAGCTGATTCCCATCCCTGCGGATGCGCGCATCTGGAAAGCCGCCGCCCTCTACATAGGCGTCGCCCTCGTCATCACGTCGATCGTCTTTTTGGGCGCGCTCGACGGCTTTGACTCGTTCTCGCGCAACGACGACACGACCGTCCACCTCTCGGTTGCCCGCGGGTTCCTCGACACGGGGACGTTCTCCACCCTGCACACCAGCTCGTTTTTGGATCAAGGCGAGGTCGGCGGCTTCTACCCCGCAGCATGGCACGTGCTGGTGGCGGTTGTCGCCTCCCTGTTCGGCAACGACGTCTCCTTGGCGACCAATGCGGCGATCGCCGTGTTCAACATCGTGGTGTTCCCCTTGGCGATCTGCCTGCTGATCTGGCGTTTGTTCGGCAAGAATCGCACGATCGTCCTTTCGGGGGCGCTGTTCTCCGTCGCGTTCAGCGGATTCCCTTGGGGCTTCGTCGTGTTCGGGCAGCTGCTGCCCAACATGATCTCGTTCATGATGGTTCCACTCGCGCTGGTCCCCTTCATGGAAGCGCTGGACGCTCCACGTGCGAGCGACAAGGCCAAGCTGCTGCTTGCCGCGGTCGTGGGACTATGCGCCGTGGCGATAGCCCAGCCCAACGGGGCATTCACGTTCGGCATCCTCGCGGTGCTCTATGCGATAAGCCGCGTGTTCTTCGAGCCGGGCGCGCAGCGGGCGACCGTCGATGCTAAGCGCGTTGCCATCGCAATCGTGGTTTTCGCGGCCGCCTGCGCGCTTTGGGGTGCGATGTACCTGGCGCCGTTCATGCAAGCGGTCGTCAACACCACATGGAGCGCCACGCTGTCGCCCCTCGAGGCCATCATCAGCGGTCCTCTGTTCATGTTCACCGTGCGTCAGGGCGTCCAGCCGTTCCTGAGCGTGATGGTGCTGGTCGGCATCGTGTACACCTGCCGCCACCGACGCCACCTCTGGCTCTCCGTCGCATACCTTGCGGCGCTGGCCTTCTACGTCATCAGCGTATCGACCGACGGAGCCGTCAAGCAGATCCTCACCGGATTTTGGTACACGGACTACAACCGCACCGGCGCGCTTGCGGCCCTGTTCGCCATCCCGCTTGCTGCGGTGGGCTTCGCAAACTGCGTTGCATGGTTGAAGGGCCTGCTGGAAAAGCGCATGAGCAAGGATCGAGCGCGGATCATGCCGACGCCCAAGGACGAAGGGTCGATCGTTGGAACTCCCTCCGGCTCTGCCTCGTCCGATGCCGCGCCTTGCACCGCCGCATCCGCCAACGCAAGTTGCACCCGCGCAGGCGCGATCGCCGCAGCCATCATGACGGCCTTGTTCGCCCTCTGTCAGTTCCTGCCGTTGAGCGTGGGCTACGGCGACCGTCAGATCCATCTGGGCCTCGTGAACATCAACCAGGAAATATCGACGCGCTATTCTTGGGACCAAACCCTCACCTCCGAGGAGGACGCCTTCATCGACAAGGTGATGGAGGCCATCCCCGAAGACGCGATGGTGATCAACGTCCCGGCGGACGGAAGCTGCTGGAGCTACGGCGTAGAGGGCCTCAACACGTTCTACCGCCGCTCCTCCAACACCGGCAGCAGAGACGACGCCCAGGAAGCCGAGCTGATCAGAACCCAACTATGCAACGTGACGACCAACGAAGAGGTCCAGCAGACCCTCGAGGATCTGGACGCGCACTACGTCATGCTCCTCGACGACCCCTCGGGCGACAACCCCACAAAGCTTGCTCTGCGCTATGAGGAGAAGAACTGGACCGGCATCGAGACGATCACCGAGAACACCCCCGGCTTCAACCTGATCCTCAGCGAAGGCGACATGCGGCTGTATGAGATTGAGTATTAGACGGGAAACGAGTCGGCGGGTCCTACGCCCAGCGCAAGATGAAGATTGGACCCTCTTTTCAGCGAGTTCTCGCCGGCCTCTGCATGCTTCCAGGTCTCCTCATATGTCCCCGGCACGGCCATTTCGCTTCCGCCAAGTAAGCGCAGAAAGCCCTTTAGATCATCCTTGTATCGACGTTGAAAAGCACGCGCAAGCCTTTGCTCTTCTCTTCCTCCCTGAAATAACCGACCGCCGCAGTAGCATCGCCTCCCGCCTATCCAATTCTCATCCTGCGCTCGATCGCCTCCGCTATTTCCCCGTGGTTCGCGTTGTACTCGATCAGCTCGCCGTTGTTGGTATCGGACCAAGCAGAAAGCGTGTGGGAGTACTCGGATATCTCCGTTGCCGAAGAGAACGAGTTGACGAATCGCGCCACCTTGTCGATGAGCTCCTCCTCCTTCGAGGAAAGGACCTGCGGCGCGTCCCCTACCGGCGAAACAACCTCGCCCCAACCGTTCGGCACCAGGCGCACATATCCGCTTTTCTCCAGATAAGCGATATACATCTCGTAGCCGTCCATGATCGGCCCGTAATCCGCATGCGCGTACCGCAGGCCGGTGATCGACCGCCCGAGCAGCTCGCAGCTCAAGAAGTCGCAGAAAAACATCCCCTTCTGCAACTTGGTCTTGAAAAGGTTGTCGCATTTTTCCGCAAGCCTCACGACCAATGCGGCAATGCGCTCTCTGCTCGGCTCCCTGTAGCCGTTGATCCGGGAAGGAACCGAATCCTCGCCGAAAAGCGGGGAGAGACTTATCAAGGAATGCGCAGACCACGACCCCGAAGACAGCTTCCGGATATACGCCTTCACCTTGTTGCGGGAATCGTCGGAAAGAGCCGCGCCGTTCAGCTCCAGAAGAAGAGCCGCCCCATCAGGGTTGGAGGCCATTTTCACCGTGTTGCTGTGGAGGAGATCGGGCAATGCGCCCTTTTCGTATCGAGCGGCCGTCTGCTCGCCAAAGCCCAGAAACCTGCTGAACTCCCTCAGGGACAGGCCCATGTCCTCGCGCAAGGCGGATATCTCCTTGGCGGAGACCAGATCATGCGACGCCCGATACGATTCGTAGGCCCGATCGAGATTGCCCTCCTCCAAACGGGAATCGCCTATCACGGAGCCACAATGCGGGCACACCGCGACCTCGGCCATATAGGAGACGTCCTCGCCCCTGATAGCCAGGGCCTCCGTCCTCTGCTCGATGGCGGCATCGACGGGCCTGTCGCATTCGATGCAATATGTAGCGAAAAGATCGCTCATCGCCCTTCCACCCTTTCGACATACAGTTTCACCGACAAGCATTTTGCGGTTCCGCTATCCACCCTAATCGACATCTTCAAGTACAGCTTCTCCCCACGGAATACCGGAGCGAATTCCGCGACCGTCCATTTATCCCTGTATCGAACATCCCTGTCCGGCTCCGGCCCGTCGAAGCAATCCTCGACTTCAAGAGACAGGATAAGCGAGGTCAAATCCCTGTGCGAATAACCCCTGCTGGCAAGAAACTGATTGCTCGCGTCCCTATCTACATAGATGAAACCCTTTTCCTCGACGATCCTCTTCATTTGCGATAGAAACAGGGATATTTGAGCCGGTGTTTTCATGCGCCTGCCTTTAGACGTAATTAATTGATTACAGTATATCGAAGCAAATCCCAATTTCAATACAAATGACAAAAGGACAGCGCAAATGCGGCAACAGGCGCGTTAGCCACTCGGTACACATGACGCAGTACAGCGCGTTGAACGAATAGAGGAGGGACTTTGAGCCGATCGACAATCATGCTCCAGCCCTATCCCCCAAAGCACCGCTGGCACTTTTGCGCAAATGTCCACAAGAGAGAAGAGGACGAAATGCAGAGACCGTTGGAGCCGCCCGTTTACTCGCCCCCTCTCCTAGCTCAACAAATAACAACAAGTAAGGCGATATCCAACACGCCAAAAACAAGCGCAAGCGCAATCGAGATGCCCAATACAATAGTGGAAACTCTGAGCAACTTGCTGAGCCTATCGTTAAGGCATCGAATACTTTGATACGGCTCCTCCAAAATACCGGCGTACTGCGTAGCCGTATCTTCCGCCTCGCGAAACGCATCTTTTTCCGTCATTACGTGATTTGCCAGCATTTGAGGCGACAAGGGCTCGCGATACTTAAATCTATACTGAGCAACTAACGCAAAACCAAAAGACGCAAGAGCGAGGAGAAAGACGAAAGCGTACTCAATAGCTATTAGGCAGGCCAATTGCGACATCATCAAAACCGGCAAAGCGGTCAACAAGGCAATCGATAACACCGAAATGCAAGTTAACAACCTTCCCGATGCAGCAGCCAGCGACTCTCGCCTGTCGGCCTCCATCCGAAAAGACAATTCAGCTAGCCTGGCAATATGGCTTGCCAAATCAATGGTGTCGGCCTCCGAGAAATCGCGACGATTCTCTTTGCCTGCGTCGGGGCAATTATTATTTTCGTTTTGCACGAGAGTTAACCTTCGTGGTCCTACTTGCAGTTTGACTTTCCGGAAGGCTAGGACCATTGCCCGAACGCTGATGCTGAGTCGTTCCCTTAACAGGTTTTTGACTGCTCGGAGACTTGCCGCCGCCGTGATTAGCCGCGTTATCCTTACTTCCCATTGTCACCCCTGAAACGCACGGCAGAATCCCCTACCGTCCTCCGTACATCGTCTCGTAGTACGCCTGGTATTCGCCGCTCGTCACTCGCTTCATCCATTCCGGATGCGCGAGGTACCACTCGATGGTCTTCACAATGCCGTCCTCGAAACGAGTTTCGGGGTACCAGCCCAGATCCGCTTTGATCTTATCCGGAGCGATGCCGTAACGACGATCGTGCCCCTTACGATCGGTAACGTGCTGGATCAGCTCCTCGGTGATCAGATCGTCACCCGTAGCATTGCGAACCTCTTCGATGATCTTCTTGACGATGAAGATATTCGGTCGTTCGTTGTGCCCGCCAACGTTGTAGACCTCGCCAATGCGGCCGTCGGAAAGCACCATGTCGATCGCCTTGCAATGGTCCTCCACATACAACCAATCGCGAACGTTCAGACCGTCGCCATACACCGGAAGGCTCTTATGCGCCAATGCGTTGTTGATCATCAGCGGGATGAGCTTCTCCGGGAACTGGAACGGACCGTAATTATTCGAGCAACGCGTGATGTTGATGGGCATCTTGTACGTATCGCCATACGCCTTCACGAACATGTCCGCAGACGCCTTGCTTGCAGAATAGGGACTATGCGGATTGAGAGGCGTATCCTCCCTGAAGAAAGAGTCCGGCTCGTCCAAAGACAGCGAACCATACACTTCGTCAGTGGACACCTGCAGGAACTTGTGGTTGCCGAAGTCGCCCTCCGCCTGCTCCCAGGCAGCACGTGCGACATTAAGCAAAACGATCGTTCCGATAACGTTCGTTTGGGCAAAAATCCCCGGATCGGCGATGGAGCGGTCGACATGCGACTCCGCGGCGAAGTTGACCACGTAATCAGGATTCCACTTCTCAAACAGCTGCGCCATCGCCGAAGCATCGCAGATGTCAGCGCGGACAAACACATGGCGTTCGTCGCCTTCGATCTCCTTCAGATTCTCCAAGTTGCCAGCGTACGTCAGCTTATCGACGTTGATAATGCGAATATCGTCATGCTTCTTGAGCATGTACAGGACGAAATTCGAACCAATAAATCCAGCACCGCCAGTTACCAAATATGTCGTCGACATAGCAAACGCCTTTCGTGATTCTCGCGTCAACCGGACGACCATCCCGTCCGCCGCCTATCGTCTAATCGTCTTGCTTGGGAACATAGATCTTTCCGTCGGCAACCTTCTGCAAGTATGCGCCATAAGGGGACTTACCGTACTTTCGGGCTGACTCCGCAAGCGTCTCCAGCGAAATCCAGCCGTGGCGGTACGCCAACTCCTCGATGGAAGCGATCTGTAGATGCTGCGAGTTCTCAACGACACGCACGAGCTCAGCAGCCTCGAAGAGTGAATCCATGGTGCCAGTGTCAAACCACGTATAGCCGCGCCCAAGCGTGACCACATTCAAAGAGCCGTCCTCCAGGTACATTTGGTTCAAGCTGGTGATCTCGTACTCGCCACGAGCAGAAGGCTCGACCCGCTTGGCGAACTCGCACACGCGATTGTCGTAGAAATACAGCCCAGTGACCGCATAGTTGGATTTTGGATGCTCCGGCTTCTCCTCGATGGAAATAGCTCTGCCGCTCTCATCGAACTCGACAACGCCGAATCGCTCGGGATCCTCGACGTAATAGCCAAAAACCGTGGCACCGCGCTCGGTATTGCGAGCCTTAACCAAATGACGACCCAAGCCATTGCCGTAGAAGATATTGTCGCCCAAAACCAAGGCGCACGGCTCTCCGTCGATGAACTCCTCGCCGATCACGAATGCCTGAGCAAGACCGTTCGGCTCCGGCTGCTCTGCATACGAAAGCTTCAAGCCGAACTGGGATCCATCCTGCAACAATCGTTTGAAATTGGGAAGGTCTTCAGGCGTCGAAATGATGAGAATCTCCCGAATCTGCGCCATCATCAAAATGGACAGCGGATAGTAGATCATGGGCTTGTCGTACACCGGAAGCAATTGCTTTGAAGTGACCGTGGTCAGGGGGTACAACCGGGTACCGGAGCCGCCCGCCAGAACTATGCCTTTCATGAATCCTCCCAATCAACAGCTCGTCAGAACAGATTCGTTTTGCCTTCGGTACATATTATCAAAGCAACCCCGATATATGCATCTATAGAACCTCACCAAGCGCTATATAATGCCGATAGGCGATTCGGCGCCACTCCCAAATGAGCTCAGAAAGGCTACCTCATGTCCGACCAAATTCTTGTGACACGCTCATCAATGCCTCCTTTGGATGAATACGTTGCAGAAATCGCAGATGTTTTCGAGTCCCATTGGCTTACGAACATGGGACCCAAACACCAAGAACTCGAAAGCAAGCTGTCCGAATTCCTCAAAGTACCGTACGTCTCTCTTTTCACAAACGGGCACAATGCCATCGAATGCGCTCTCGAAGTGCTCGATTTGAAAGGAGAGGTAATCACCACCCCCTTTACTTTCGCATCGACGACCAACGCCATCATCCGAAAAGGCCTCAAGCCGGTGTTTTGCGACATTCGACCGGATGACTTGACTATCGATCCAGAAAAGATCGAAGAGCTGATCACCGAAGACACCTGTGCCATCATGCCGGTTCATGTCTACGGCAACCTATGCGACGTTGACGCGATTAAAGACATTGCCGACAAACATGACCTCAAGGTCATCTACGATGCAGCACACGCTTTCGGCGTTGAGAAAAACGGGGTATCGGCAGCCTGTTTCGGCGATATCTCCGCATTCAGCTTCCACGCAACCAAGGTTTTCAACACGATTGAGGGCGGAGGGCTGACGTACGAAGATGAACACTACCGGGAGAAAATCATCGCTCTGCGAAATTTCGGGATGCGAGATGCAGAGACCATTGAAAAAGCAGGCGGGAACTCAAAGATGAACGAATTCTGTGCTTGCATGGGCCTTTGCAACTTGAGGCATCTCGATGAGGAGATCGAAAAACGGCGTCGCGTTTTCGAACGTTACCAAGACAATCTTGTTCCACTCTACGAAAAGGGAGTACATTTGCCAGGAATAAGCCAAAACATCAAGAGAAACTATGCCTACTTCCCCGTGTTCTTCGACAGCAAGACATCCGGCTGCACTCGCGACGACGTAATCGAGGCACTCGCGAAAGAAGGCATTTCGGCAAGGAAATACTTCTACCCCATCACCAGCAAATTCTCTTGCATGGAACAGTTCAAACCCAATTCGACGCCAATCGCAGAGGCGTTCTCAAACGGAATCCTCACCCTGCCCCTTTACAGCGATCTGCCGATCGAAGACGTGGATAGAATCTCCAAAATCGTAAAGGAAACGATCGGATAGCAAAGAAGGCTACTTGATCAGCTTTCGCACCAAGCGTTTGAGCCTATTCCCTCGAAGTCGCAACTTCAACGCAGAAGAAACGCGGCAGAGGAATAGGCTCTTCTTGATCAAGCCCGCGTCAAGGGGAACCGACAAACCAGACAAACGCTCAACAGCTTCTTTGTTTTTGAAACACGCATTAGCAAGTCCCTCGAAATCATACTTTCTATATTTCGCTTTCAATAGCTTTACGAGATCGTCGTCCCTGCGTTTCGCGATCGCGTTTAGAAGATCGTCAGGAGCTCCCAGCTCTTGGAAATAGCTCCATAGGTCATCATCTATCGAGATCCAGTCTTCTTTTGTCTGATTCCAAAAATCCTCACGTGAAGAAAAATCGTAGCATCCCCCAGCGTTCTTGCGATACACGGACATCGTCTCGTTGATATACCCAAACCGACCCAGCCCGACCTGCAATGCCCAGATCGTATAATCGCCGATATAGTGGTGAAAATACCACTCAGGAATCGTCAGCGAATAATCCCAGCGGAAGAACATAGACGACGTATGGACAAACCCGCAAGGAATATAGTCCTTTAGTTCGTACGATTCCCTCACCGAAAACGCCTTATGACCGGTGCTCCACCTTAACTTGCCATCTGCTGTATTTGAATAATCCTTCGCGAGAAACCAGTTATGCCCAAGCTCATCGAAAACGATTTCCGTATCATGGAAGCAAGCCCGCAAATCTTTACGGCTTTCCATAAGATCGTATTGCTTTTGCAGCTTCCGCTTGTCGATCCAGTAATCATCGCCTTCGCAGAAGGCGATGTACTCCGATTCGGCGCGACTGCAAAGATCAATCAAATTACTTTGCGCACCCATATTCTCATCTCTATTGTAAGCAACGATGAGATCCGGATACCTAGACGCATACCGTGCTAAGACTTCAGCGGTTCCGTCGGCGCTGCAGTCGTTTCCCACCAAAATCCGGAAGGGAAAATCGGTCGCCTGAGACACAAAGCTATCCAAGGCTTTTCCTAAAAAAGCCTCATGGTTGTACGTTATGCAAACAACGGTAACGCGCGGCGCGTCAAGCACATTACGCCTTTCTGTCCATCACGACGTCCAGGGACTCAAGACCAAGGACGATGGCATTGGTGTTTTGAGCAACATCCTTTCGCTCGGCAAAGGAATCATCGACGAACAACACCTTATCGCCTTCGATGAAAGAGCTTTTCTTTTGGTCGTCATCCAACACTACGATACGCTGGAAAATATCTTCGGAAACCTTAGCGGCAGCCAGACTCTCCTTGATATTCTTTGTATGCCTTGTCAGCAACGTGATCGGAATGCCTTTATTGACGCACTGGTACACAAACGAAACGACGTCAATATTTACTTTCCCATCGCACACAAGGGTATCGTCAAAATCAAGGTAGACGTGATCGTAATCGCAAGACACCGAGAAAACGTTATAAAAGGACCTGTCAACTTCACATTCGGCAAACTGAGGAAGAATGTCAACGTCGTAATCCAGCACATCGAATATAGAGAGCAACGGGAGGTTAACGCCTATCGCGCGTTCGAGGCACATGGTCCCTGCAACACGGGGCGCAATCTCCAGCAAGCGATAATCGCCGGAAGCATTCCTTTTTAGCTGGAAGAACCAAACACCCCGCATATTCATGCGCTGGTTGATCGACTCAGCAATCCCCCAAACCAAATCATCCGGCTTAGTAAGGTATGAATTAACGCTGATTCCCGCTTTGGTGCGATGCCTTACTCGCTGCGACGCATACCTCAGTGAACCATGTCTATCCGTAAAGCAGTCGATCGTATACTCCTCGCCAGGAAGATACTCGCAAATCACCTGCTTATCGGCGCGATCCTCCAGTTCAAACACAAGCTCGTCCTCGGATTCGATGATCTTGAAACCTTGCGAGCCCTGACCAACAGAAGGCTTAATAATCACCGGATAGCCATCGACTTCTTCAGGAGAAGCATATGACCTCGGATTGAACCAGCAATCATGGAACACCTGATAGGTTAGCTCTTTGCTACGGCAAATTTGGGCGGTTTCATACGAAGACGAAATCACTTTGCAGGGAAGATCGTCCGCGATTCGAGAGAGCTCGAGCACAGCACTGTCCAGTGCCGGAAAAACAACATCGATCCCTAACTCCTCAATCAGCCCAACGAACTCTTCTTTAAATCGCGGATCCGTGAGGTACGGAAGCCCCTCATGATAATTCTGGTAAACGAACGCACCATGATCTCGAACGCTGGATGCACCATGAACTTCCACAAAGCGAATGCTCTTCAGCGCTTCATGAATCTCCAGCCCGATTTCTGATCCGCAGGGAAAGACAAGCGCTTTTATCATATCCACATTAAGCCTCCTGTTTTCCACTTTCGGTAAACTCGAAGTATCGTATCAGCTCTCTGTACATGCCCTCCAAAGAATACCTTGGCATCCAGCCTAATTTGCGCAATTTAGCCGAAGACAGATTGAGAAAGTGGGGTGGCATATATTGTGGGCAATCCTCAAGTTCTGTTTTCACTGAGATACGCCCATCTGCAACCCTACTGGCAACCATTTCAGCCATCTCCCGAATGGAGCAATAGGTTTCCTCGTTGGCAATGTTGTACGCCTCGCCTCGCGCCCCTTTTATTAGCAGAATCAATATCGCAGACACCGCATCCAACGTATAGACATAGACGCGTTTACTCTCCCCTTTCGTCTTCAGCACGATGTCCCGGTTCTCCAACGCACACCTAGCGAAATACGAGAACACCCTTCCGTCTCCAGGTTGTACGCCAGGGCCAAAGGACTGAGCTAAACGGGCTATCGTCACAGGAACGCCGTATTGCAAGTGATATGCGCAGCAAATGTTTTCTGCCATGCATTTCGAAATAGGGTAGCAATTTCTGACGGAAAGCGGGTCGAGAGAATCGTAGGTGCTCTCCACAATACGCCCGCCTTTGGAATTTAAACCATATACCTCCATGGTTGAAAGAAACACGACACCACGAGTGCCATGATCTTTCGCAAATTCAAGAATACTTTTGGTTCCGCTAATTGTCGTGTCAATCACCGAAACTGGATCGGTAACAAATCCAGCGCTATCAGTACGCGAAGCGGCATGGACAATATAATCGACAGAAGAGTTCAACTTAATCGGACGGCAAACATCCCCTTCCAGCAAGACCAAATTACATGGTTTTACGCAGTTGGCGAGCAGCACCTCTGCTTTCTTTCGATCTCTGACAAGCGCAAAAATTGTAAGGGGAATCGTTGATCGCCGGGCATACTCGGACAAAACCCTCACCAAGCATGATCCAATCAACCCAGTCGCACCCGTCACCAATACAGAAGCCCCATTTAGCTTGTCCCAAGGAATGGCAGTGTCTCCCAAGCAGACCTTCAACTCTGTTTTGTATGAAATGTTCTTCATAATACCCACACCCACCTCAAAAAAGTTCTTCATTTGAAACAAGCAGTTCGACAAAACTACTTCGAAACAAACAAAGCTTTCACCGCATCTAATTTCAAGAACTTGACTACTGCATCAGCAACCAGCCAGCAAACAATCGAAGACGCAACGCTGGCAACAACAAATAGCGCCGTCATCTCGTAATATCCCATCTGAAGACCCAAAACATCGAAAATGTATATCCAATATAGGTGGTTCAAATATAGCATCAGGGAAAACCTGCCGCAAAGCGAAACGAATTGACTGCGCCCCAGCACGTTGGCAAACACGCTTGCATTGGCACCCATAATCACAACGCAGAGCACCATGAGCAGAATAGAGGGGCAGTCCAAGTCCCAACAACTCGCTTCATTGGAATAAACGATAATAAACAACAGCACACCGTACTCAAAAATTGTCAGCAATAGCCGACTCGCAAATGTAAACTTGTATTTCTTGAACCACTCGCATATCTCAAAGGCAAAGGAACCGAGCATAATTTCCGCGAATCCACGAAGCGTTCCCTTGTACAGTAGCCCATCCCATGCGTCAGGAGTCCTAAGTTGCCCGTATTTCTGAAACAGATAACCCAGAATGCAGACTGCGACAACCGGAAAGATGACCTTTGTCATCACGCCCCTATATTTCAGAATCAAAGGGTACAAGACCATCAATGACAAAACCATGGTCGATAAATACCAAGTAGGCACGTTAAAAAACGCATCTCCCATACCCGACATTCGAGCAAACGACAGTTCGACTATACTATTAAAAAAGTTCTTTCCTGTTGTCACTCCCCCCCAATCCAAAGATAACGCTTTAAAGATAAAGGTAACCACGAAGGCGAAAACCATATATGGGAAGAATGACTTGATTTTTTTAACGATAAAACGCGCGGTTTGATGCCCAAGATTTGGGTTCAGATCTGTTTTGCTCGCACTTCTAGCAAGCAGGAAGCCGGAGACGAGAAAAAAGAACTCTACGCCAATACTTCCCCCTTGGAACAAAGGAATTTCCGGAATGTCCGTGGGCAGTAAATACGTGTGGTGGATGACGATCACAACTGCAAAAACGAGTTTCCAGACATCAAACTCGCCCATCCTCTTGATGGGTTGCTGTTCAATTGATTTATCCGACGGACTCACAAACCCCTCCTAAAACCCCAAAACTGCACGACTCTCTCGAAGATCATACAACGCTTTAAAAATGTAATAATCTTCCGGTCGAGTGATTTTTATATTGGTATCATCGCACTGCACGAAATGAAGCTCTACCCCGAGTTCCGTCATGATCGTGCAAGTATCAATAGTAACCTCGTCAGGCATATCAACCGCTTTCTCGTGAGCTGAGAGAACGTCGCCAAATCTAAATGTTTGAGGCGCTTTCGCAATGTACAGCTTGCGTCGGTCAATCACCTGTTCAACCGAAACGCCGTCTTCGCTCACAACGCCTGTTTCAGTAAAAGGATCAACCGTAATCGCATTGCCATAACGTCCAGCGCATTCAAGGTTATCGGTAATTAGTTGCTCCGTAACAAGGGGACGAACCGCATCGTGCATGAGAATCAAATCGCTGGCATTCGCTATTGAAGCCAGCCTCCTCAGAGCGTGCAATTTAGAGTCTTGGGACGTCCTCCCCCCTTCAACGATGTCGATGAGCTTGCTGATGCCAAACCGATCTTTCAGCCCCCATAGGTGATCTAACCACCCCGACACACATGAAACAACAATCCCATCAACTTGCGGATGAGCCTGAAACACCTCAAGCGTGTAGACGATGATGGGCTTGCCATGCAACTCCAAAAACTGTTTTGGTCTGGAGGAGTTTTTCATGCGCTGACCTGTTCCTCCAGCAAAAATTACTGCATAATTCACAACAGAACCGCCTCACCAACAAGCATTAACTAAGTCCAAGACGAGTTTTGAGTTCGCTCACTATCCTTTCCGAATTGTTTTCATCGTTGCGTTCCATGTCATAGAACTCGCTGCGCACGGCATTTCTCCACTCCGAATGAACAGAAGGGTCATTAACATACTGCTCTATCGCACTCAAGGTTTCCTGCCAATTTGAAGTATGGAAACCGGGAGAATAGCTTTCATAGTCGTAATTAAGTTTGCATTCTTGTTCGGTAAAGTCACTCAAATCAAATGCAAAAAAGACTACTGGTCTATCGACCAAAACAAAATCGTAAGCAATAGAAGAGTAATCCGAGACAAGAATCGAGTATTCCCCCAAATTAGAATAGATGTCTTTCTCCTCATCAAGAAGAATGTGATCGTACTGATCAGCCAGTCGCTTCAGCATGTACTTGTAATCTCGCCACGTGTGCGGATGCAGGCGCACCGTTAAAACTCCGCCCAGCTTCTCCATCTGCTTCTGAATATCAGGTGCCGCATCAACAAGCATTTTGATCATTCGCTTTTCACACCTGACATTCCAACGATAGGTGGGAGCATATATGACCTTGATGGGGTGTTTGCTAGGGCTAGTTCTATGCAACAGTTCGTTCCTGGGGTGTCCGGAAAACAGACACGCTTCATGCGGGATGTGCCATGGATCAGCAATTTGCAGAACCCTTTCCTCCCCGGGGCAAACCAATGCGTAGTAACGCTCAAATAGCTCACGATGAGGTGCGTAGATAACATACCGGATACGTTTGATTATTTTTTTGACGAAGCCATCTGCCGACGTGGTAATAATATCGTCAGAAAACTTCACTCCGGGAACATCCGTATTGCCGAGATCGCCAATTGCTTTTAACCCAACGCCATGCCACAATTGAACTATCTTCAATCTGTCATTCAAGCCATCCATTGCGTTATAATCTGACATCCGGAAATGATCCGTAAAGGCAACGCCTGCACGCGAAATCAATTCCCTCCCTTCTTTCGAATTCATTTTTACGACAGGCATCGATCGAGCAGAGAGCTCACTAACTAAAGAATCGTCAGTGGTGACCCAAAATGCTTGAATTTCCGGATGATTCTCAACAACGAATTCATATAGATACTTAGTATTGTCCAAATACGATTTCTTTTTAAATCCAGAAAACACCCAAACCGAATTATCTTTCGGCTTGAAAGTGTTCCTCCAGTATCTGAATATAGACTTTGCCGTACGTTTTTTCCGACGGAGTACGCGAATGAAAGACTGCTTTTTTCTATACTTGCGCAAGAATGGCTTGAGGTCCTTGCGAAAAGACCTATCTCGCGCCAGGGTTTTATACTCGCTCCAACCTAAGGACGACGTCAAGCTGCGCTGATCGAAATAATTGGCAATGGCTGCCTCCAAAAACATTCTTCCCGCACGTGGATAATTTGAAAAAAACTCCTCGATCTTGTCGACATCGTTTTGTTTAACCACAAGTCGCAAATAGTTTCCAGTCTCCACCTTTATTCTGTTTTCAAGCGACGTGAAGGGGTAATCATCGAAATGATCCTCGACATAGTCAAGCAAGCCGCATAAATAATGCACATAGTCCAGTCTCGTCCTTAGGAAATTGGACTCCCTATCTTTATCAAAAAAGATGCTGCCTTCGTTGATCCTATACACAGACACAACATCAGGTAAAACAGCAAGGTTTGAATTGCCCAACTGCAGAAGTAGCAAAGGAGTGTCGCCGATGATCCCTTCGTAATACCAATCAGGGATGACTATAGAATTGTCCCATCTGTAAAAGTGGGTAGACGTGTGCGCGACGTTAATGCCGATGATATCCCCTGGTGTGTATTCTGATTTGTTTTTGAATCCCGGAATGCTATCAGGGATGATAAGCCTACCGCCTTCGGTGGGCTTATACCAAGACCGCAGATGCCAGTCCTCTGGAGCGTCTATTTCCGTCCGAGCGGTGCACACCCTATATTCTAGGTGCTCTTCCATAAAATCGTATTGCTTTTGAAGCTTGTAATTATCTACCCAATAATCATCGCCTTCGCAGAAAGCGATATATGGGCTATTTGCATGTTTGCAAAGATCGATAAGATTCCTTTGGGCACCCATGTTGGTTTCCCGGATAAAAGGAACGATCACATCCGGATATCTCTCTGCGTATTCTCGGATAATATCCGCAGTGCCATCTCCCCCGCAGTCTTCGCCAACGAATACCCTGAATTTAAAAGTCGTTTTCTGTGCAAGGAAGCTATCCAATGCCTGGGCAATGAAATCCTCATGTCTGTAAGAGATGCAGATGACTGTAACCATCACGTTGTCAGTGTTACTCTCCCAACGTTCGATGGCGTCTTCTCCCCAATCGTCCATCCCCTGGGGTTTTGCATAACTTCGAAGTTCGCATTTCATACTTAACCTCATTCCGCAATCAAGGCAGAAGCAAAGACATCCCGATGTGCTTTTCTTGTAACTGTTTATTGTAAGCGAAGTGTTAATCGCAAGCGAGCGCAGACACGTATGCCTATCATTGGCACCACCCTAGCGAACCCTTAGGTATATTATCGACAGGCTGCCTTTGATGGCTCTTTCAAACCCATTCCAATGAATGCAGTAGGCTTTTATTTCGTTTGCGAGGTATCGCAACCAGATGCCTCTTGCACGGAATAATCAAAATGCACTTATGAAACGCGTAGGACATTCTCCCTATTTCGGCAACATCAGTATGTTCGTTTTACTACACGCTGCACATGAATATTCGAGCACTATCTATCATTGCGCCTCCTCATCCACTCCAGCACCCGATCCGTCGCACGCCCGTCGCAAGCACTCATGAACTTGTCGCGGAATGTTTGGACTTCACTTGAGTCGAAACGTTCCTCGAGATGAACAAGGTAATCCACGACCTCTTCACTGGCGGTCAGGACGGGGCCAGGCGTGAACTCCTCGTAGCTGTAGTAGAACCCGCGCCAATCGTTGTAGTCGTCAAGATCGTACGCGAAGAAGATCATCGGGCGCAGGAACAGCGAGTACTCGAACACGATGGAGGAGTAGTCCGATATGCAAGCATCGGCGCTACTTAGCAGATCGTCAATGGAAAGGTCTCCTTTAACCAGGTAGGCGAAATCCTCGCACCCTGCCGGCACGGGCGCAGGACGCTTCACGAACGGATGATGCTTGATGAGCAGCACCCATTCACCCCCGAGCTCACGCTTCATTGCAGAGATATCAAGCTTGTCCGGGCCCGTCGCCGTGCTCACATGCCCACGAAACGTGGGCGCGTACAGCAGGATCTTCTTCCCCTTTGCAGGAGGGAACGCCTCCTCGATCCTCTCACGCGCTCGCGTCAGAAAACCCTCGTCAAAGAAGACATCGGTGCGGCTGACGCCGAGGGGCTTCACGATCTCCTCCCGCCCCTCAAGATCCATCGCCTCGACATACGCCCACGCGACTTCGGGGCTGCTGACCGTGACTAGGGAGAGGTTCCCATAGAACGGATGACGTTTGATCTCCTCCCGCGTCCCGCCGAACTTGAGATCCGCCGTGCTCATGCCCCACTTTTTGAACGCGCCGCACGCATGCCATAGCTGAACCGCTTTAGTCTCAGGACGCATCGGCAGGCAGCTCACCAGATCGGAGGCATCATCCAGGAATATCACCTCGGCGACGGCAAGGCGCCTGAGGCACCTTGCGCCGTTGAGGTAGTACTTGAGTCGGGGTACGTGATTCTGAGCAAGCGTGATGTACTCGACTTTCTTGGAGGGATCGCCCGACAAACGCTCATGCAGCAGATCGAAGCTGCCAGGCATCTCGAGTTCCTTCGTCTCGAAGAAGACCACCAAGCCGGTCTCCACGGGCTTCTTGGCATGCCGGCGATAAACGAGTGGATACCAAAAACTCAGCGTCACCGCTTTGATAATGCGCTTGATCAGCTGCTTCATCGATCTCCCCCACCGTCGGAAAGCTTCCCCATCACAAACCGCGCCAGATCCTCCGCCGGATCGTCACCGGATCCCTCGAACATCCCGCCTACGAACGTATCCAGCTCCCCTTGCGGGTACGATGCGGGATCCTCCGCCCATGCGCGCAGCTTCCGCAGCAGCGTCTCCTGGTCCTGCGCGCAGAGCCCAGGGCACACCTTCGTCGGATCAACGTTCAATCCTGGCGACTCCAGGTAGTAATCGATATCGGGCACGAAGAACTCCACGCGCTTTCCCAGCAGGTACGCCTCATACACGATGGACGAGTAGTCGGTCACCACGTAATCCGCCTGCAGAACGTGCTCGGGAACGCCGCCCGCCGCCTCCTTGCCGGATTCGAGAGGATGCAGCGCCCAACGCACCTCGTAGGGCTCGTCGGAGAACAGCTCCCCTTCGCGCTCCATCAGATCCTGCACCGGATGGACGCTCTTGTCGTATTTCCTGATGGTGGGCGCAAACAAGACGACAGGCTTTCCGTTCGAGCGACGCGCCTCCCCTGCCAGCTCCCTCAAACGCCGCTGCGTCGGACGCGAAAGCGGCACCACGCGCTCAACGGGACAGGCGAACGCTTCCGCGAACCCCTTGCGGGCACCCTCCCCCGAGCACACCACCCAGGAGTAGTTGCGATGGATCTTGAACAGCATCGCCTCCTGGGTCGAGTGCCCTTCGGCGATGTCGAGCGCCTGGTAGCCGAACTTCTTGAACGCGCCGAACGCATGCCACAGCTGGATGACGATCGGCTGCGAGGGGAAATCATGATGCAGCGCTTCGGCTTCGCGCCCAGAAACGACATCGCACTTGAAGTTGATCAGGCAGACGATGGGATCGTACCGGTCCACCACGCACACCTTGCACCGAGCGAGATGGTATATCTCCTTGAGCGCCAACCAAGCATACGGCAGCACGGTCTTGGCGCCGAGCTTCTGCGCCAGATACACGGGAGCCAATCCATGCCTTTCAAACGCCGCGCCACACTCCAGATAGTCGTACGAGGGCTTGTTGGCCTTACGTGACACGAACAGCGCCTCGTCGCGCCGTCCACCTAGGCAGAACAGCTTGTACAGCCCGTTGAACGCCCCTGCCGCAACATGCACGGCAACCGTCTTCAGCGCGCCCATGCGCGGCCTACGCGTTCCACTCCATGATGGTTTTGCCCATCAGCTTGTTGGTGTCGGAATCAAACGCCCTTGTCATCTCCGCCACCGTCTCGACCCGATGGACCTGGCCCACCAAGCGCGACAGGTAGTCAAGCGCCTCGGGGTGTTCGCCATAGAACGCCAACGTCGCCTCGAAGTCAGCCCGCCCGCTACGGCTGCTGCCGAACAGGCGCAGCCCCTTTTCCAGCACCATGCGCGTGTTGATGGGCACCGCGTTCTCCGACACGCCCAGCAGCGACACCGTGCCCTCGGGGCGGATGGCATCGATGATCTGATCGATCGCCGCCGTCGATCCGTCCCCGCCGCAGCACTCGAACGCATGGTCAACCAGCATATCCGAAGGCAGATCGTAGGAGACGATCGCATCGTCGGCAAACGTGAACTCCGCCAGCTTGCTGCGGTTGCGGCCGACGACGACCAGCCGCGCATCCGGATAGCGCAGGCGCAGCAGCAACGCCACGATGAAGCCCAGGTTGCCGTCTCCCCACACGCCGATGCAATCGCGCCGCTCGTGCGCAATGCGCTCGAAGCGCGTCACGGCATGCGTGCCCACGCTCACGATCTCAGTGAACGCGGCAACCTCGTCAACGATCCCGTCAGGAAGAGCGAGCACGCGGCTTACGGGAAGGTACACGCACTCTTGCATGAAGCCGTCGAACCCGCTGCCGCAGAACTCGCTGGAGCGCAGATAGTTCTCCGCCGTCACCGGATCCGTTTCGTGGGGATTGTTGGGCAGCATCACCACGCGCTGCCCCGGCTGGAACATGCCGGTCGTATCCAGCACCACCCGCCCGATGCCCTCGTGGATCAGCGCCATGGGCAGCTTCTTCGCCAACGCCTCCGCACCGCGCGTGCCCAGGTAGTAGCGCATGTCGGCGTTGCAGATGGAAAGATGCGTCGGTCGCACGACCACCTGGAGCCCCTGCTCGGGCACCTGCACCTGCACCGGCTCGAACGAGCGCGGGGCGACCAACCTGTAGACGCAGTTCAGCATGCTATCCCTCCAGCAGAGCCTGCGCCAGGCGCATGTCCTGGGGATAGGTGATCTTCATGTTGGAGGAATCGCCGCGCACAAGCGCCACTTCCTCGCCGCGCAGCACGAAGATCTTGCAGGCATCGGTGAGGATGCCCTTTTCCTCCGCGGTCAGGCTCTCCACCAGCGACTTGAGCTTTCGCAGGTTGAACGACTGCGGCGTCTGCCCTTGATACAGGTTGCGCCTGTCGGGAATCGCGGAGATGGCCGCCGCATCGCGGCTTTCGACGATGGTGTCGGTGGCGGGTATGACCGTATCGCACGCTCCGCGCTTGCGCGCCATCTCGACGTTTTCCTGGATGATACGCTGCGAGACGAAGGGGCGCACGGCATCATGCGTGACGATGACGGTGTCCTCATCGACCTGGTAGCTGTCCTCTATGCAGGCAATCGCGTTCATCACGGTGTCGTTGCGCGTCGCTCCGCCGGCAACGACGACGACCGACTCCGCGAACAGCGGGCAGTGCTTCTTCAACAAATCGCGCGTCTGGCGGATCCATTGCTCGGGACACAACACGATCACCGCATCAAAGCAGTTGGCGATGCAGAACTTCTCGATCGTGTGGATGAGAATCGGCTTGCCGCCCAGCTCCAAAAACTGCTTGGGCGTTTCGGAGTTTCCCATGCGCGTGCCCGATCCGCCCGCGAGAATCGCCGCATATGCGTTGTGATCGCCCATCTTAGTCCCCTTCGCAAATCCCTAGTAGTTAGCCTCGTAATACGCCGTCGCATCCTCGATCGTGCCGTCGTAGACCTTCGTGCCCTTGTCCAGCACGATGCCGCGGCTGCAGAACTCCTTGGCCGTGGCGCTCGCGTGGGTGACGAACAGCACGGTCACGTTCTCGTCCATCATAATCTCGCGGATGCGCGCGATGCACTTCTTTTGGAACGCACGGTCGCCCACCGAAAGCGCCTCGTCCACCACCAGGATCTCAGGATCGATGGCCACCGCGAACGCAAAGCCCAAGCGCGCCTTCATGCCGCTCGAATACGTGCGCATCGGCTGATCGATGTACAGGCCCAGCTCTGCGAATTCGACGATGCCGGGCTCCACCTCGGCGATCTCGTCTTTGGTAAGGCCCAGAATCTGACCGCGCAGCTGGATGTTCTCGCGCCCGGTGAGCTGCATGTCAAAGCCCGCCGTCAGCTCCAGCAAAGCGCTCACGCGGCCCTTCACCTCCACCGTGCCGCTCGTCGGGGTAGTCACGCCCGTGACCATCTTGAGCGCAGTGCTCTTGCCCGCGCCGTTTCGCCCGAGAAACGCCACCGCCTCGCCCTTCTTGATCTCGAACGAGAGGTCCTTGCTGGCATCCACGCTGCCCAGGAACATCCCCTTTTTCTTGTAGTTGAAGATGCCCAAAAAGCGGCCGCGGTCGTTTTTGTACAGGTTATAGGTCTTGGTCACATGGTCGAAGCGGATGACCACCTCGTCGCTAACGCTCGTCTTATGCAGGTCGCGCGCATCGGAAAGCTTACCTTCGCCTGCCTTTTTCTGATCATCAGAGGACATCGGCGACCTCCTCGTGCAGCTTCTTGTACACAACGGCCATCAGAATCAGCGTGGCAACGAACACGAACACGAAACCGCCCAACATGACCGGATCCTCCCAAAACCACGTCTTGTCATAGAACGCCCCGCGAAACGATGTCGCGAAAAACGTGATGGGGTTGAAATAGAGGATGACCTGGATCCAGTCGATCGGGATGGCCTTGACGTTGAAGATGATGCCCGACAGCCAAAAGAACGGCGTGGACATCGCGTGCATCAGATTGGCGACGTCCTTGCTCATGGCCGATAGCTGTGAGAACAGGATGGACACCATATCCCAGAACACGAACATCAACACCAAAAGGATTGGAACCTGGATAAGGTAGATATCCGGCGCCATCCCGCAGAGGAAGTAGATGGCGAACAGCACCACCATCAGCATGAGCTGAACGATCATGATCGCGCCGGTGTAGATGGTGGAGATGCCGCTCAAGGGGAACTTGATCTTGTTCACCAGATACGGATATCGGTGATACACGTCGATTCCCGCGCCAAGCATGTCCTGCATGAAAAACCACGGGATAAGACCGGCGCAAAGCCACAGGATGTAAGGACCGCCGCCGGAGTCCGCCATTCCCTCGCCGGTGCGCAGGCCCACGTCAAGGGCAAACCAGAAGCAGAAGATGTACATCGCCGGCTTGATGAAAAACCACGCCCACGACAGCACAGCGCCGCGGCTTTTCTTCACCAACTCGAACAACGCCAAGCGGCTGATCTGCTTTCGCCACTCCCAGTTGTCCTTCAGGATGGTCGATAATGCGCTCAACACTATCTCTCGTTACCTTTCAATCGAACCGACCGGCAGTCGATTGGCTTCACTCGCAACCCGATCACTTTACTACAGCGCGATCGTCCTCGCGCCTGGCTGGGGCTATCTCTCGGGAAACTCCGGAACCTCCACCAAGCCCGTCGGATCCCCTCCTGCGTCAACGATCTCCATCAACTCGGCCCAAGCCTGCTTGTCCTCCTTCACGGTCCACAGATCGCTTCCATCATCGACTCCCCCCTCATGGGGACCCGTGCAGCTGTAGATGACAAGCTGGCCAGATCCCTCGGCAACAACCCTGACCAACTCGCGAATAAGATTAGAATCCATATTGGTCGTCACGTTCTCAAGCAGCGCGTCCATCATCCGCGAGAAGGTGGTCCCGCTCGATCCCGAATCCAAGCACGCCGAGATGCCTTTCCAGATGATCGCCTCTTCGAGGTTGCGGACGTTTGCCTGGCGCAATGCATCCTCATCCTCTTTGTACTCCTTGCGCGCTCGCGCCACGACCAGCGCCTCCGAGCCGTCGAGGTGCTTGTCCTCCCCCGCCGTAACGCGCACGTCCTCCGCATTGGAGGGATCGGGGACCGTAACGGTCATGGGCACATCGATCGTAAGGCCGCCGATACCGTCCACCAAGCGCTCGAAGCCGATGAACGTCGTCATCGCGTAGTACTCGATCTCAACGCCCGTCAGCTTCTCCACCTGGGCGACAACGGCATGCGGATCGTTGTCTGCGGCAAGCGCCTCATTGATCTTGGCGCCGGAGCCTTCGAGCACCGTATCGCGCGGAACGGTCACCAAAGTGAGCTGCGGCGTATACGGATCCACGCGCAACAACGTCATGATGTCGGAGTGCTGGTCCACCTGCGCGTGCTCATTGGATTTGCCGGTATAAAGCGCTGTCCCCTTGCGCGAATCGGAGCCGATCAGCAGCACGTAGAACGGGTCGGCGGGCAGCTCGACATCCGCGACGGCGGCGCCCTGCCCATCGGATATCTTCACACCCTCGCGGATCCCCATCGAAGCTGCGACCGCTCCGACGATCTCAACGACGACAAGGCACAGCACCATGAATACGGCGACTGTAGCAACGGCGATGGCAGCGCGCTTGCGCGCCGCGACGGTCTCAGGAGCGCCCATCAGCGACCTCCCTTATCCGCAGGCTGCGCATCCTGGTTCGGCGGGACGCGAGGGCCTCTCTTGCCGCGGCCCTCGTAGTGGTGTCTCAACACCGGATGCGCAAGACCGAGTGACCATACGGCGATCAACCCAACGACGAACAGGATCGCGAACACAAGCGCCTGAACACGCACAGGAGCGCCGATAAGGAAGCAAGCGATCCCCACCAAGGCGGCGGTAAGGGCATACAGCACGACGACCGCCGTGCGCTGGCTCATCCCGAAACGCACCAACCGATGATGGATATGCCCCAGATCGGCTTCTCCGATGGAGTGATGCTCGTGCTTTCGCCTCACAATGGCAGACAGCGTGTCCAGCACAGGAACGCCTGCGATGACAAAAGGAACCAGCATCACGACGAAGCTCTGCGTGCGAACCACGCCGGTGACGGAGATGACGCCGAGGATCAATCCCAATAAGAGAGCTCCGGAATCACCCATGAAGATCGTCGCGGGATGAAAGTTGAACCTGAGGAACGCAACGCAGGCGGCAACCAGCGAAAGGCAGCCCAACGCCAAAAACGTGCTTCCCCGAAACGCGGTGAGCACAAACAGCCCGATACCCGCAATCGCGACGATACCCGCGGCGAGCCCGTCCAACCCGTCGATAAGATTGATGACGTTGACGAACACCACAAGATAGAGGA
The DNA here is from genome assembly GCA_958452575.1 of uncultured Eggerthellaceae bacterium. Lineage (GTDB taxonomy): Bacteria > Actinomycetota > Coriobacteriia > Coriobacteriales > Eggerthellaceae > Aphodovivens. The sequence goes on along the minus strand of CAUDUM010000001.1, from coordinate 1,081 downwards.
CGGTGAGCGGAATATCGATCCAGTTGAACTCGAGGTAGTCGTTGCCCAAAAGGCGCACCGCGCCGATGGAAACGCCGGACGCGACGACGATCAAAGCCGCCACCACCTGACCGCCGAATTTAGGAAGAGGCGCGATTTGGACGATATCGTCAACAAGCCCCACGCAGAACATACACGTCATGCCAACGAACAGAAGCCGATAGTCGATCTCCTGCATAGCGAACAGATCATCAGCGCCCCAGCCAAAGAAAACATTGCCCAGATAGACGGTAAAACATCCGGCTAAAAACCCGCAGTACAAGGCAATGCCGCCGCATCGGGGGATCGGCTCGGTGTTGATGCGGCGATTGCTGGGATAGTCGATGGCGCCAAGCTTATGCGCGATACGCTTGGAAACAGGCACCATGGCATACGTGACGACAGCCGCCACGGCAAACACGATCAGCCCCTGTTCGAAACCTATCACTCAACTCCTGACACGCAACCATTAATGCGCGCGAAACGCATCATCCATGCATAAAAACAAAATAGGATGCGGATGCACATAACCTGGATATTTTACCAAGAGATGGCCCCGGAAGCGCCAATAGAGGGCAAAGAGCAGGCATAAACCCAGATAAATGGAAGATTCACCCCATATTGATTCCTTTAAAATCCAGATAGAAGGAATCGATCAACAACCAAAGGTTGCGATTGACAACCAAAAGTAGCGAATCAAGGGTGGGTATTGTTGCTAGTATTGAGACAGTGAAGCGGAGCTTGGAAAACACAGCCTTAACCATGAGGCATGCGGAATCCAGACAATTCCAACCAAGCTCCGCTTCATATCCGAGGATAGCAAACAAGCCCTCCGACGGTATATCCAACAACCTCATGCACAAAAAAAGAGCCTCTCGGCTCTCTCTCGTATCGAAATAGCTGTCAAATCGACAATCGGCAACCCCCGGCGGCGCCCCGCCCCCGGGGGGACCCCGCAAAACGCGAAGCATCCCCCATGGGCGCGACTCCCTACCCTCCCACGGACTCCACCGCAGTACTCTCGGCGACGGCGGGCTTAACTGCCGGGTTCGGAATGGGACCG